>NZ_JBVUAC010000005.1:0-264171 GCF_055791005.1 Leucobacter holotrichiae | reverse complement strand
GATACCGTTCTCGAGCTCAGCGCCTGACCCCATCACCACGAAGGACCAACCGTTACACCACCACCCGGGACTTGACCTGCACAGTTCCACGAGGAGCGGCAGCCTGTCATCGGACATCTCTCGGAGCCAGGCTTCCACCGCCTGTTGGGTGCTGCTGGACACGATCCTTCTCCGCTCCGCATCTGCCAGCTCGACCTCGAGACCGGCAGAAGCTCCATCGTTGTCGGTTCATGAGAGCTTAGCCGGGGTGAAGCGCAAAAGTCGGAGGGGGCGATCGGCTGGCACCCCGCGATCCTCGGGTGCTTGACCCGATCCTGCTTCTCCATCCCTGTTGAAAGGCGATTTCTGCACTCGGGATCCGCGATCCTCATGCAAAAATCGCCTCTCGATCGGGGCTCGCCGGCACAAGGGCGGCGTGCGTTCGGCCGAGTGCGGTCGTGGAAGATGCGGTGGTCGGATACACTCCAAGGGAGCGGAGGTGCAGAGCATGCTGATATCGCTGTGGCTGATGGCGCAGCTGGTGCTGTTCACGCTTTCCGTCGCGCTCACGCCGCATCTCCCGCAGCCGATGATCCAGGCGGTGCTGGTGCTCGCGGTGGGTGCGCTCATCCTGGTGCCGGTCCTTCCGGCGATCGCGCGAGCTCTCACGCGGGCCCTGGCGCTGGCTCCCAATGCTCCGCCGAGTCGATCGCATGTGCCCGAGGTTCGCGAGTTCCGCGTACCCGGCGATGCCGGTATGCCGGGGACCGCGCTCGCGCGTGCGCCGTCGCGTCTCGTTCACGCCTCTGCCTGAACGACGTTTCGCATCAACCGATCCTTGCGGTCGGTGTTCCTTCGGTCCCCTCGGTGCTCTCGTTCTCGCAGGGCGTGCACACGCTCGATACCCGCGACTGAAACGAGAACACCATGCACCCCGAACACCACCTGTCCCTTGACCCCTCGACTGCGACCGCCCCTCTGACCACGGAGCGTCGGGAGGCGGCCCGATGAGCATCTACGAGTTCCCGCCGATCAAGATCCTGATCAATGCCGCCTACTGGGTCGTCACCTCGCTCAGCGAGATCCTCGAACCGGTGGCTGGCGCGTACAGCGCCGCGATGGCGATCATCGTGCTCACCGTCGTGATCCGCGCGCTCCTCATCCCGGTCGGCCGTTCGCAGGTGAAGGCGAACGTCATGAGGCAGCGGCTCGCGCCGCAGATCGCCGAGCTGCGCCGCCGCTACCAGAAGAATCCCGAGGTGCTGCAGCGGAAGACGATGGAGCTCTATGCGGCGGAGAAGGCCTCCCCGTTCGCCGGATGCCTGCCCGTGCTCGCGCAGATGCCCGTGCTCATGGCCGTGTACGGTTTGTTCATCCTGCCGGAGATCGACGGGCACCCGAACGAGCTGCTCTCGCACACGTTCTTCGGCGTTCCGCTCGATGCCGGGTTCATCGGGCGGATCGGTGCGGGGACGGTGTCATGGGGATCGACGGCGGTCTTCTTGACGATCATGGTGCTCATCGCCGTCGTCGCGCAGGCCTCGCGGCGCCTGCTCGCTCAGCCCCAACCCGATACCGGGATGCAGGCGCAGCCCCAGCAGGCGACCGGCATGCCGGATCTGACGGGCATGATGCGCGTGCTGAGCTTCATGCCGTTCATGACCGCCGTGATCGCGGCGTTCGTCCCTCTCGCTGCGGGGCTGTACCTGCTCACGACGACGGCGTGGACGCTCGGGGAGCGGCTGATCCTGACCCGCATCTACCAGCCGGGGGGCTGAGACGGGAGCGGGTGCTGCTCCTCGTTGCATCACGCCCCGTCCCCGCGCCGCCGTCCCCGCTGCAACTACGCAGATCTGCCGTCGAGCACACCGAAATCCGGGGTCCGGTGTGCTCGACGGCAGATCTGCGCTGCTAGGCTGGCGTGATGAACGAGTCGACACAGCCGCAATTGGAGGCGGTGCGGCAGCGGATCGACGCGCTGGATCGCCGGATCGTCGAGCTGATCGCCGAGCGCCAGGAGCAGGTGCTGATCGCTGGTTCGCTGAAGCAGGACGCGCAGGCGGTGCGGGCGCCCGACCGGGTGGAGCAGCTGATCCGCAAGGTGCGTGCGCTCGCGACCGACGCGGGGGCGTCGCCCGAGGTCGTCGAAGCGGCGTACCGGGCTCTCATCGCCGCGTTCATCGAGCTCGAGCTCGACTCGAGCGGGCATCGGGCCTAGCGAGCGGCCAGGGCGCGGAGGCTACCGCTTCCGATTCCACAGCTGGTGGGTCAACCCGCTCGAACTGCTGACCGATTCGATCGTGAAGCGATCCTCGATCCCCACGACGTCGTCCCAGAGGCGCACGCCGCGACCCAGCGTGATCGGCACGACCACGACGTGCATGAAGTCGACGAGGTCGTCGCGCAGGAACTGGCGAATCGTCGAGGGCCCGCCCCCGATGCGAACGTCCTTGCCGTCGGCGGCCTCGTTCGCGCGGCGCAGCGCCTCCGCCGGGTCGGCGTCGATGAAGTGGAAGCTCGTGCCGTTCGCGAACACCATGGGCTCGCGCGGGTGGTGCGTGAGTATGAAGCAGGGGGTTTTGAAGGGCGGTTCCTCGCCCCACCATCCGCGCCACCCGTCATCGGGCCAGGGCCCGTTCTGCGGCCCGAACTTGCGGCGCCCCATGATCTCCGCGCCGATGCCCTGCCCCCACATGCTGAACAGGGCACGATCCAGCGTCACCGGATCAGCGACCCGGTGAACGCCCTCGATGACGCGGCCGTCGAACCAGCCGAAGAGCGCACCGGCGTCTCCGATCGGACGGTCGAACGTCACGTGCTCGCCGGCCGAGAAGCCGTCGAGGGACACGAACTGGTTGTGTATGCGAGCGCGAGCCATGACGCCTCCGGGCGATTGCAGTCCGATCGCTCAACTCTAGGCCGGTGGAGCCGAGGAGGGAAGGGGCGGGCGCCGGTCTGCGGCCCCGCCCCGAGCCTCAGCGGCGGGTCAGCCCTTACGCGGGGCTGTTCTCCAGCTGCTGCGGCTTCGCCCCGCCGTCTGCCTCCAGCGTCTGCGATGCTGCGCCGCCGTTCGCGCTGGTGACCTCCACCTTGCGCGGCTTCGCCCGCTCGCTGACCGGGATCGTCACGCACAGCACGCCGTTGTCGTAGCTGGCGCTGATGCGCTCGGTATCGATGCCCTGGCCGAGGCTGAGCTGGCGCAGGAAGCTGCCCGATGTGCGTTCGCGGGTGATCCACTTCACGTTCTCGGTGCTCGGCAGGGTGCGCTCGGCGCGGATCGTGAGCAACTGGCCGTCCACATCGATGTCGACGGAGCCCGGATCCATGCCGGGCAGATCAGCGGTCAGCAGGTAGTGGTCGCCGTCGCGATAGAGATCCATGGGCATCTGCCGCGGCCCGCGCAGGGGCTCGTTGAACAGCGTGTCGGCGAGGCGTTCCATCTCACGGAAAGGGGTGTAGGTTGCCATGTTTCTCACCTTTCTCTGAACTGACGATTCAAGATGTGAAAGTTGAGTGCATATCACTCAACTTGAGAAAATATTAGCACTCTCTCGGGTAGAGTGCTAACTGTTGTTCGCTCGAGGCAAACGCGCCGCTCACTAGCATCAGCCGGGATACGGCCGCAACGGGCAGCAGCGGCCGCGCAGGTCTCGTAGACTGCGATAACAGAGACTCGCAAGGGGGTGCCATGACCGAGATGAAGGACATGACGGGCGGGCGCGAACTCGTCATGGTGTCCAACCGGTTGCCGGTGGACCGGGTCGTCGAGAAGGATGGATCCACCTCGTGGCGCACCTCACCGGGAGGCCTCGTCACGGCGGTCGCCCCCATCGTGGAGCAGCTCGGCTGCCTCTGGGTGGGGTGGGTCGGTTCTGCAGACGAGGCGGTCGACCCGTTCGAGATCGGCTCGATGCGCCTCGCACCCGTCGAACTGAGCGAGGACGACATCGAGCTCTACTACGAGGGCTTCTCGAACGGCACGCTCTGGCCGCTCTACCACGACGTCATCGCGCGCCCCGAGTTCCACCGCGTGTGGTGGGACCGCTATCAGAAGGTGAACCAGCGCTTCGCCGAGCGCGTCGCGCAGCACGCGGCGGAGGGCGCGATCGTCTGGGTGCACGACTACCAGCTGCAGCTCGTGCCCGCGATGCTGCGCGAGCTGCGCCCCGACCTCACGATCGCCTTCTTCCTGCACATCCCGTTCCCGCCGAGCCGGCTCTTCGCGCAGCTCCCGTGGCGCAAGCGCGTGGTCGAGGGCCTGCTCGGAGCCGACGTGATCGGATTCCAGCAGGTCACCGACGCCGTGGCGTTCCGTATGACGGCCGAGCGATTCACCCGCGTGCCCGCGCTCGGCAATACGATCGTCGTGCCCGGCGCCGCCGGTGAGCCGTCGCGCACGGTGCTCGCCCAGGAATTCCCGATCTCGATCGATGCCGCGGCCTTCGCCGAGGTGGCCGCCCGCCCCGAGATCCAGGAGCGGGCGAGGGAGATCCGCGCCGAACTCGGCAACCCGAAGACGGTCATGCTGGGCGTCGACAGACTCGACTACACGAAGGGGATCAGGCACCGTCTCAAGGCGTTCGACGAGCTGCTCTCGGACGGCGAGATCGATGCCGAGCAGACGGTGCTCGTGCAGGTGGCGAGCCCGAGCCGGGAGCGCGTCGACGCCTATCGGCAGCTGCGCGACGAGGTCGAGCTCACCGTGGGGCGCATCAACGGCGAGTACGGAAGCATCGGGCACGCGCCGCTCGTCTATCTGCATCGCGGGCACACACGCGACGAGATGGTGGCGCTCTACCTGGCCGCGGACGTGCTGCTGGTCACTCCGCTGCGCGACGGTATGAACCTCGTCGCGAAGGAGTACGCCGCGTGCCGCACCGACGAGCAGGGCGTTCTGGTGCTGAGCGAGTTTGCGGGCGCTGCCGACGAGCTGCGGGACGCGCTGCTCGTCAACCCGCACGACATCGAGGGGCTCAAGGCCGCGATCGTGCGTGCGGCCCACATGCCGCGCGAGGAGCAGCGCCGACGCATGCGGTCGCTGCGCCGGACCGTCTACGACAATGACGTCGCGCACTGGGCGTCCGGCTACCTGGGAGCAGTGCGGGCGACCGCGGAGGCGCAGCGCCCGAGCCCCACCGGGCACCGTACCGAGCCGATCCAGGTGAGCACGGCATTCGTGCCGCGCAGCATCGACGATCGCGTGCGCCGGCTCGCCGCGCTTCCCCGGCTCATCGTGGCGAGCGACTTCGACGGCACGCTCGCACCGATCGTTCCGAGGCCGCAAGACGCCAGAATCCTCCCCAGGGCCCGCCAGGCGCTCGAGGTGCTGCGCAACGCGCCCGACACCTACGTCGCCGTGCTGACGGGGCGCTCGCTGGGCGGACTGGCCGAGACGGGTCTGCAGAGCGACGGATGGATCGTGTCGGGCTCCCACGGCTCGGAGCTGACGGGGCTCGACATCGGTCCTGCGGGTGAGGGCGGTGACGGCCCGCCGCTCGGAAGCCCGCTCACCGATGAGGAGAGCGAAAGGCTCGAGCGCGTCGGGCGGCGATTCGAGCGCGTGCTCGGCGGTGAGCCGGGCGTGCGGCTCGAGCGCAAGCCGTTCGGGATCGCGGTGCACACGAGGCAAGTCGCCGATCCCGAGCAGGCGGAGGAGCTGATGGCCGCGGCCGTCGAACTGGGCCTCGCGGCCGACATGCACGTGCGCGAGGGCAAGCAGGTGCGGGAGTTCTCGGTGCGGGACTCGAACAAGGGATCGGTGCTGCGCAGCATCCGCGCGGCCCTGCCCGACGCGCCCGTGCTGTTCCTCGGGGACGACGTGACCGACGAGGACGTGTTCACGACCCTCAGTCACGACGACCTGGGGATCAAGGTGGGGGAGGGCGACACCGCGGCCATGGAGCGGGTGCCCGATCCCGAGACGGCCACGGCGGTGCTCGCACTGCTGGCGGAGCTGCGCACCGGGATCATCATCGGCTCGGAGTGAGGGTCATCGCCTACCCGGTGGGCGCCTGCGAAATCAACCCCGGTGACAGCTCGTCCCGCGAACCTCTACGCTCGAACCCCGGGCCGTGACGCGACGGCCGAACACGAAGGAGGGCGATATGAGCCACACCGACGGCACGCGCGACACCGGCGGACTCGCAACCGACGAGTTCCGCAGTTTCGGGGTCGAGGAGGAGTACCTGCTGCTCGACGCCTCGCAGGGCACCCCGACCGATCTCGCTGCCGACATGGTGCGGTCGGCTCCGCACTCCGTTGCACCGGCCGAGCGGGAGTTCTTCTCGAGCCAGCTGGAGACGGCGACGCAGGTGTGCCGCACCGCCGATGAGGCGCTGGAGACCCTCACGGGGTTCCGCGCCGCGCTGTCTCGAGAGGCGGCGGATCGCGGTATCGTGCTCGCGGGCAGCGGTCTGCCGCCCGTGGGCGGTGAGGCCGCCGGAACCGTCACTCCGAAGTCGCGTTACCGCGAACTCGGCGAGCAGCTGCGCAACGCTGCCGCCTACCAGTACGTGACGGGCACGCACGTGCACGTCGAGATCCCCTCGCCCGACGCGGGCGTCGAGGTGCTGGCGCGTCTCGCCCCGTGGGCTCCGGCGCTGCTCGCGATGACGGCGAACTCTCCGCTGTGGTGCGGCGAGCCGACGGGGTTCGCCAGCTGGCGCCACGTCATGAACATGTCGTGGCCGGTGGCCGGGTTCCCACCGGAGTTCGACAGCGGTGAGGCTTACGCGCGCTCCGTCGAGCAGTTGGTCGAGAGCGGGGTGCTGCTCGACTCCGGGGTGGTGACCTGGCTGGCGCGGCTCTCGCAGAACTTCCCGACGATGGAGCTGCGGATCGCCGATGCTCAGCTGGAGGCCGAGGATGCGGTGTGCTTCGCGGTGCTGGTGCGGGCGCTCGTGGATCGCGCGCTGAGCGACGCCGAGGCGGGAGAGCCGCGACCGCGCATCGCCCACGGCCTCGTGAACGGGGCGATCTGGATGGCGGCTCGTGACGGGCTCGCGGCGCAGCTCATCGATCCGCTCACCGCCCGCCCCGAGCCGGCCTTCGACACGCTCGAGCGAATGGTCGCCTCAGTCGAGAACGAGCTGCGGCGCACAGGCGACCACGATCGGGTCTCCCACTATATCGACCGGCTCCGGCGCACGGGCGGGCCGGCGCGGCGCCAGCTCGAACGCTTCGATGCGGAGGGTCTCGAGGGACTCATCGGCCTCTATCGCGAGAGTTCGCGCTGACCGTTGTGTGCGCAATGCGGAGTCCCGAACTGCTGTTTACCGAGACGATGAAGCAGCAATTCGGGACTCCGCGTTTCGGGGGAGTGTGGGGAGTGGAGGTGCGGGGTGCGGGGTGCGAGATGAAGGTGAGGGGTGAACGGTGTGGCGTGGGGCGAAGGGTGAAGGAGCAGCGGGTGCCTAGCCGATGGCCGCGCTCGCGACGAGTTCCCGGGTGAACGGGTCGCAGGGATCCGCCAGCACCGTCTCCGTCCCGCCCTCTTCGACCACCCGACCGTCTCGCATGATGAGCACGCGGTCGCACACGGTGCGCACCGCCGCGAGATCGTGCGAGACGAAGACGAGGGTCAGACCCTGCTTCTCCTGAAGATCGCGCAGCAGCGATAGGATGCCGGCCTGCGTGGTGACGTCGAGCGCCGACACGGGTTCGTCGCACACGAGCACGTCGGGGTCTGCCGCGAGTGCGCGGGCGATCGCGACCCGCTGGCGCTGCCCGCCCGAGAGCGTCGCCGGCCTGCGGCCGAGATACTCGGGGCCGAGGCCCACTTGGGCGAGCAGTTCGGCGGGGGTGCGATCGGGGGAGCGGAGCGAGGCGGTCAGGATCCTGCCCACCCGCCAGCGCGGGTCGAAGGTCGCGAGCGGATCCTGCGGGATGAGGCGCACCCGGACGTGCGGATCGACCCGCTCGACGGCGCCCGAGTCCGGCTGCTCGGCGCCCACGAGCACGCGCGCGAGGGTGCTCTTGCCCGCTCCCGATTCGCCGACGACTCCCACGGCCTCGCCCCGCCGCAGTGCGAGATCGACTCCCTGCAAGCCGGTCGTGCCGCCGCTGGGGGCGGGGAAGCGGCGGGCGGCGCCGCGCAGCGCCAGCAGCTCCGGGGCATCGGCGGGTGCCAGGCTCGCGAGGGGTTTCGGGCCGCTCGGGATCGCCGCCACCAGCGCTCGGGTGACCGCGTGGGCGGGGCGGTGCAGCACCTGCTCGGTCGGGCCCTGCTCGACGATGCGCCCGCGGTCGAGCACCGCGATGCGATCGGCGACGCGGGCCACGCTCGCGAGGTCGTGGCTGATGAGCACGATCGCGGTACCCCGCCCCCGGATCTCGTCGAACAGACCCAGCACACGGGCGGCCGTGGTCGGATCGAGCGCCGTGGTCGGCTCGTCGGCGATCAGCAGCTCCGGCTCGTCGATGAGCGCGGACGCGATGAGTGCCCGCTGCCGCATCCCGCCCGAGAGCTCGCCCGGTCGTTGCCGCAGGCGGGCCGCGGCGTGCGGGAGGCCCGCGGCTTCGAGGGCCCGGATCGCGGCGGCACGCCGTTCGCGACGTCCGATCCCGCGCACCGCGAGGGCTTCCCCGACCTCGGCCTCGATGGCGCGCAGCGGGTCGAGCGACTGCAGCGCGTCCTGCAGCACGAGCGCGACGGAGCGGCCGCGCAGCCCTCGCCACTGCCGACGACCGAGCCCGCGCGCGTCGCTGCCCGCGATTTCGAAGGAGTCGGATCGCACGGCCCACTGCGGATCCGACTGCGTCAAACCCAGGAGCGTGCGCGCGAGCACCGACTTGCCTGCCCCCGACTCGCCCACGACGGCGAGGCACTCGCCGCGCTCCACCCGCAGCGACACCCCCTCGAGCACCGGCGAGGCGGCGCCGCGCAGCTCCACGCGC
Source organism: Leucobacter holotrichiae (assembly GCF_055791005.1). NCBI lineage: Bacteria > Bacillati > Actinomycetota > Actinomycetes > Micrococcales > Microbacteriaceae > Leucobacter > Leucobacter holotrichiae. Next base: position 255,297 of record NZ_JBVUAC010000005.1, on the reverse strand, counting down.
AGCCCCTCGACCTCGAGTACACCCTTGCGCTCAGCCACGAGAACCTCCCAGTCGCCGGCCGAGCACCGTCAACGACCCCGCCACCAGCACGATCGCGAGGCCTGGCATCACCGTCATCCACCAGGCCGTGGTGAGGTACACACGGCCCGCGTTCAACATCGCCCCCCACTCCGGTGAGGGCGGTAGCGCCCCGAGACCGAGGAAGCCGAGCGCCGACACCCACACGATGGCCTGGCCGATCCCGAGCGTCGCGGCCGACACCAGCGGCCACAGCGAGTTCGGGGCGACGTGCCGCATGAACACCCACACGGGTCCGACCTCGTCGAGCCGTGCCCACTCCACGTAGCCGCTCGCGGCGATGCCGCGCACGCGGGCGCGCAGCATGCGCGCGTACCCGGGAATCGTGGCAAGGCCGATCGCGAGGATCGAAGCCGCCGGCCCCGAACCCATCACCGAGATGAAGAGCAGCGCCATCACGAGGGTCGGCAGGGCGAACAGCACCTCGAACACGCGGCCGAGCGAGCCGTCAAGCCAGCGCGGGCCGAGACCGGCCGCGAAGCCGAGCGCGGCGCCGATCCCGATCCCGATGCCCGTGGCGGCGAGGCCGATGCCCACGGATGCTCCGGCGCCGTGCATCACCCGGGTGAAGAGGTCGCGGCCCGACTCGTCGGTGCCGAAGGGGTGCTCGAACGACGGCGGGCGGAAACCCTCTGCCGGGTGCACCGCGAGCGGATCGCCCGGGGCGAGCAGCTGCGGCGCGCAGACCGCGATGAGGGCGACCAGCAGGATCGCGAGAGCGGCCCAGCCCGACCAACCGAGCGGGTTCGCGCCGATCCGCCCGCTCCCGAGTGCGCGGCGCGTCATGCGGCGATCACCCGGCGACGCAGGCGCGGATCGACGAGGTGCTCGAGCAGATCGGAGATCAGCATGATCGCCACGTACAGCAGCGCGATGACCACGACCGCCCCGATCACCACCGGCACGTCGCGCACGGTGGCGGCCTCGAGCAGCATACGCCCGAGCCCCTGGCGCGCGAACAGCGCCTCGACGACCACCGCCCCGCTCAGCAGCGAACCGTACGCCCACCCCGACAGCGCGAGGGCGGGCAGCGCGGCGTGCCGCAGCGTGTGCGTGAACAGCACCCGCGTCTCGGAGGCCCCGCGGGAGCGGGCCGTCACCGCGAAGGGCGCGTCGTCGGCCTCGACGAGCGAGCCCTGCAGCACGTGGGCGAGGTAGCCCGCGATCGGCACCGCGAGGGTGATCACGGGCAGCACGAGGCCGGCGGGCGATGAGCCACTCGTGGCGGGCAGGATCCCGAGTCCGCTCGCGAAGACGAGGATGAGCACCGCGCCCACGAAGAACTGCGGCGCGACCGAGGCGACCGTCTCGACGCCGGCGAGCGCGGCGCGGATCGCGCGGCCGATCCTGCCCCTCCCAGCGACCGCCGAGACGAGCGCGCCGAGCACCACGAGCGCCCAGGCGAGCAGCAGCGCGAGGGTCGCGATCAAGAGTGTGGGCGGCAGATTCGCGGCAAGCAGATCGGCCACCGGCTGCTTGCGGGCGTAGGAGTCGCCGAACTGCAGCGTGGCGGTGCGCCACAGCTGAGCGAGGTACTGCAGCACGAGCGGCTGATCCAGCCCGTACATCTGCCGTGCCCGCTCCGTGGCCTCGGGGCCCGCCTGCGATCCGGGGCCGCCCATGATCGCCTCGAGCGGATCGCCCGACAGCCGCAGCGCGAAGAACACGACCGTCGCCGTCAACCAGACGACGAGCAGCGCAGCGCCGATCCTCTGCGCTGCGGCCCGCGCGATCCTCCTGCCTCTCACGTGAACTGCTGCCCCTCGACCGGTCAGTCTGAGCGGAGCCGCGCGTCGATGAAGGTCGGCGTGGCGACCGTGCCGAGCGTGGTGACGCCCTCGACCCCGTTCACCAGGAAGTGGTTCTGCTGGTCGTAGAGCGGCAGCACGGTGTAGCTCTCGAGGATGCGCTGCTGGGCGTCGGCGTACAGCTCCGCGCGCGCCGCCTCGTCGAGTGTGGCCGAGGCCTGCTCGAGCACGGCGTCGAGCTCGGGATCCTTGAGCTGGGCGTTGTTCGCGAAGTAGCCCGAGGGCGCGGGGAGCGTGCCGTCGGAGTGGTAGAGGATGCGCAGCACGTCGGGGCCGACCTTGGTGTACGGGGCGCTCACGGCCTCGTACTCGTGCGCCGCGAGCGCGCCGTACCAGCTGCTGAGATCCACGGGCGTGATCACCACGTCGAAGCCGACGGCCGCGGCGTTGGCCTGGATCTGCTCGAAGAGCGACTGCTCGGCCGCGGTCGACTGGTTGGTGCTGACGGGAAAGCGCACGGTGAGCTTCTTACCGTCCTTCTCGCGCACACCGTCCTCGCCCTCGGTCCACCCTGCCTCGTCGAGCAGCTTCGCAGCGGCGTCGGGATCGGTCTCGAACAGGCTCTCATCGCTCACCGCGGTTGGCTCGACGCTCGCGAGCGGCGAGTAGGTGCGGCTCGCGACGCCCTGGAAGAGCGACTCGATGCCGGGGTTCGGGTCGGCGACGCGGATGAACGCCTCGCGCACGCGGGCGTCGTCGAACGGGGCCTGGCCCGAATTCAGCTCGATGCGGTTGACGGCGCCGGGGCGGGGCGCGTCGATGTGCTCGATGCCGTCGCCCTGCTCGGCCGCGACGATGTCGGCGGGCAGCGGGTTGTCGATGACGTGCACCTCGCCCGAGGTGAGGGCCGCGTTGCGGGTGGCGGCGTCGGGGATGAAGCGCCACTCGATGCGCTCGAGGTGGGCCGGGCCGTCGTTCTCGGCCTCGGGCCCGGGCGTGCGGTAGTCGTCGTTGCGCACGAGGTCGACCTGCTGCTGCGGCGTCCAGTTCTCGACGATGAACGGACCGGTGCCGATGGGCGACTGGCAGTTCTCCTCCATGCCGCGCGCGATGCCGGCGGGGGACTGGATCGCCGTCCACTGCTGGCTCAGCGACTCCAGCAGCGCCGAGTCCGGGGCCGAGAGGTGGAAGCGCACGTGCGTGTCGTCGACGGTCTCGATCTCGGCGATCTTCTGCACGGCCAGGTAGCCGGTCGACGACTGGGTGTCGGGATCCTGCAGGTGCTCGATGTTGGCCTTGATCGCCTCCGCGTCGAGCGGGGTGCCGTCGGTGAAGGTGACGCCCTCCTGCAGTGTGAAGTCCCAGGTGAGCCCGTCCTCGCTCGTCTCCCACTCGGTCGCGAGCCAGGGCTGGATCTTGCCGTCGGCGTCGCGGCCGACCATCGGCTCGAGGTACTGCGTCGAGATCAGCGCCTGCGGGTAGTTGCCGCCCACGTGCGGGTCGAGGCAGGTCGGCTCGGCGTCGCCGGTCGCGTAGACCAGGGTGCCGCCCTCCTGCGTGGCGGCGTGGTCATCCGCGGTCTCGGCGCTGCAGGCGCTGAGGGCGAGGGCGCCGACCGCGGCCAGTGCGAGCAGCGAGAGCGAACGGGGCAGGTGTCGGGTCATGGGTGCGCGAGGCTCCTCGGGTCGGGGCTGGAGAGGGAGTTGCGGTGGTGGCGGCGCCGTTGTTGCGCGCCGCCGCTGCAGCCGCTTTGTTAGATCGAGTTCAACTATGCGATTCTAGCGCACCCCGCATGCTGCCGCGGCTCCGGTGAGTAGGGTATTGGCATGAGCTCACCCACTCGCGGACGCCCGCCGGCATCCTCGCGCGAGGTGCTCGCCGACGCGGCGTGCGAGCTGTTCCTCGAGCAGGGGTACGAAGCGACCTCGATCACGGAGATCGCGCGGCGGGCCGGGGTGAGTCGATCCAGCTTCTTCAACTACTTCTCGGGCAAGTCCGAGATCCTATGGTTCGTGTTCGACGGCAGGATCGCGGCGCTGGTCGACGCGCTCGCCGATCCCGCGCGATCGCTCTCCGATGCGCTCGCGGCCTTCGCGCTCGGTGAAGCGCCCGATACGCTCGCGCTCGCGATCGTCGACGCCCGCACCATGGATGTGGAGCAGGAGCTCGAGGCGGGGCGAGCCGCGCGGCAGTTGCGCATCGGAGCCGCGATCGCGGCCCGCCTCGAGCGCGACGGCGTCGAGGCGGTACGCGCCGACGTGATCGGGGCCTGCTACGCCGCTGCGCTCGTCTCCGCCGTGTGGCGGTGGGCGGATCGCGGCGCCGGCCGCCACAGGCTCGACCTGATGCTGGCCGATGCGCTCGCCGTCGCGCGCGGCGTGCTCGCCTAGGCGGTCGGGGCGGGGCCCGCGGCCCATATTTCGGATCTCACCCGTCATTCGGACGAAACCCGAGCGATCCGATCCGAAATTACGGGTGAGATCCGAAGTTGGGGTCGGCCCGCGAGTCGTGGGACCCCGATCCTGCCCCTGCTGAGCGGGATCGCGTCGGACCCTACAGCCACGCCGCGAGCCGTGTCCCCTGATCGATCGCCCGTTTGGCGTCGAGTTCGCCGGCCACGTCGGCCCCGCCGATGAGGTGGGCGCCGATCCCGAGTTCCGCGAGTTCCCCGTGCAGCTCCCGCGCCGGTTCCTGGCCCGTGCAGAGCACGACCGTGTCCACCTCGATGATGCGCTCCTCGTGCGCGGGATCGGACTCCGGCGCCCCGGCGGCCGGCGACGCGGACGGGATCCTCACCCGCAACCCCGCGTCGTCGATGCCGAGGTACTCGACGCCGGGCATCATCTGCACTCCGCGGCGCGCGAGTTCGGTGCGGTGGATCCACCCGGTCGTCTTGCCGAGGCCGGCGCCGAGCTTCCCGGCCTTGCGCTGCAGCATGACGACATCGCGGGCGGGCCGCTCCTGCGCCGGCGGCTGCAGTCCGCCGGCGCGCGCGTAGTCGCGGTCCACGCCCCAGTGCGCCAGGAAGGCCCGGAGCGCTTCGGGATCCTCGGCACTCGCGTCGCTCCATCCAGAGTCGTCCGAGGGCGCCGTCAGATACTCGGCGACATCAAAGCCGATTCCGCCGGCCCCGAGGATCGCGACCCGCTCGCCCACGGGTGCTTTCTCGCGCAGCACGTCCAGATAGCCGAGCACACTCGAGTGGTCGAGGCCCGGGATGTCGGGGCGCCGCGGCACGACGCCCGTGGCGACGACCACCTCGTCGAAGCCCTGTTCCGCGAGCTCGCCGGCCGTGACGCGGTGGTTCAGTCGCAGTTCGAGTCCGGTCTCCTCGATCCGCACCCCGAAGTAGCGCAGCGTCTCCCGGAACTCGCTCTTGCCGGGCACCTGCAGCGCGACGTTCAACTGCCCGCCGATGCGATCCGACGCTTCGAACAGCGTGACGTCATGGCCCCGCGAGGCCGCGGTCGTGGCGCACGCGAGACCCGCCGGCCCCGCGCCGATCACCGCTATTCGCTTCCTGACGGCTGTCGGAGCGATGACGAGGTCGGTCTCGTGTCCCGCTCGCGGGTTCACGAGGCACGATGCCGGCCTGCCCGAGAAGGTGTGATCGAGGCACGCCTGATTGCAGCCGATGCAGGTATTGATGCGCTGCGGCGCGCCGGAGGCCGCCTTGCTCACGAACTCGGGATCCGCCAGGAAAGGGCGGGCGAGCGAGACCATCGCGGCCCGGCCCTCGGAGAGCAGGCGCTCCGCGGTGTCGGGCGTGTTGATGCGGTTGGTCGTGATGAGCGGGATCGACACCGCGCCCGCGAAGCGGTCGGTGACCCAGGCGAAGGCGCCGCGGGGCACCGAGCCGGCGATGGTCGGGATGCGCGCCTCGTGCCAGCCGATGCCCGAGTTGATCATCGTCGCGCCCGCCGCCTCGACGCGTCGCGCGAGCTCCAGCGCCTCTTCGAGCGAAGCTCCCTCCGGCACCAGCTCGAGCATCGACAAGCGGTAGATCACGATGAAGCGCTCGCCGACCGCCTCGCGCACCCGGCGAACGATCTCGACCGGGAAGCGCAGACGACCGTCGAGATCGCCGCCCCATCGATCCTCGCGGTGATTGGTGCGGCGCGCGGTGAACTGGTTGATGAGGTATCCCTCGGATCCCATGATCTCGACGCCGTCGTAGCCGGCGCGCTGCGCGAGGCGGGCGGTGCGGGCGAAGTCGTCGATGGTGCGCTCGATCTCGGCCTCGTCGAGCTCCCGCGGGGTGATCGGGGAGATCGGGGCCTGGATCGGGCTCGGTGCGACGATGTCGGGGTGCGCCCCGTAACGTCCGGCGTGCAGGATCTGCAGCGCGATCCTCCCGCCTTCCTCGTGCACGGCGTCCGTGATGACGCGATGGTGCGGCAGCTGATCCTCGGTCTCGAGCGTCGCCGCGCCGGGAGTGAGGCGCCCCGCCGGGTTCGGCGCGATGCCGCCCGTCACGATGAGCGCGGCGCCGCCGCGGGCCCGCTCGCGGTAGAAGGCGGCGAGGCGTTCGGCGCCGCCCGGGGCCTCCTCGAGCCCGAGATGCATCGAGCCCATGAGCACCCGGTTGGGGAGCGTGACGAAGCCCAGGTCGAGGGGAGCGAAGAGGTGCGGGTAGGTCTGCGGTGACATTGATCCCTGTTTCGGTCGGTCGCGGTGACCCGAATGTACGAGGTCGGGGCGTCTCTGTCGAACCCGGTGTGGTGAATGCACAAAACGACGGCGCGGACGGGGATGCTTCTGCAGCGCGGACACGCAAAAGCGGGGTGCGCGGCCGAAGCCCCGCACCCCGCCGGGTGTCGCCTGCTCGTTAGAGCGCGACGATGTTGCTGGCCTGCAGGCCCTTGGGGCCCTGCTCGACGTCGAACTCGACGCGCTGGTTCTCGAAGAGGTCGCGACGGCCGCTGCCCTGGATCGCGCTGAAGTGCGCGAAGACGTCGGATGCTCCGTCGTCGGGGGTGATGAAGCCGAAGCCCTTTTCGGAGTTGAACCATTTCACGGTGCCGGTGGTCATACTGTGTTTCCTTTGTGTGTTGCTGGCCGCTGAAAGCGACCGGGATGCCACGGCGACGGCGCCGACGTGGAGACTGGTGGTGCGTGCTGCGGTGAACCGCGGCGATAAAACGTGTCTGGACTGCTCCAACGTTCGGCATTACTGGTCTTGTAGGTGAGCCTATCCCAGATGTCTTCTCCGTGGTGCTTTTGTGATCTTCTTGTGTCTTCTTCGGTGGTGTTTCGGAGGAAATTGACTTATGGTCACAATGACCATAAGTTGGACGGGGCTCGGAATCCTCCGTGCCCGGCCGAAGGGGGAGAACGGTGCTCTACGAGAACGCGAGCGTGAGCGAGCGGCGTACGATGCCGCCCGCGGTCGCGGTTTCGACGGTCGCCTTCGCCCTGCGCCCTCCGGAGGGGTCGCTCATCGGCGATGGGTCTTGCGCGGATGACGTATCGCACGCGGATGACGCGCCGCCCAGCCGAGCGATCACGCTCTGGCTGCCGCTCGTGCGCCGGACCCGCGCTCCGTTTCGGGGCAGGTGGGCGCTGCCCGGGGGCCCGACTCGCTGGGACGAGACCCTCTCGGACACGGCGCTGCGAACGCTGCGAGCCGCGGTGCTGCGGGATCCCGGATACCTCGAACAGCTCTACTCCTTCGGGGGAGTCGAGCGCTCCGCCGAGGCGCAACGTCTCGTCACCATCGCCTACTGGGCGCTGTACGGCGAGAGCGACCTCGCCGAGTCGCCCACCCCGGTTCCTGAGCCCGGCGCTGCTGCGCAGAACGGGGACCGCTCGCGGCGCTGGGACGATCCGGATCCCGCGTCTCCGCCGGCGTCGCCGGAGCCGGGGGACACCACGCCGGGGGACACCACGCCGGGCGATCCCGACCCCAATGTCGCCTGGTTCTCGGCCGACAGGCTGCCGGAGCTTGCGTTCGATCACGCCGAGATCGTGGCCTACGCCCTCGCGCGCCTGCGCTCCAAGACCGAGTACGAGGCCCTCGCCCACCGTTTCCTCGGGTCGACGTTCACCCTCACCAGGCTCCGGGCCGTGACCGAGGCGGTGCTCGGGGAAACCGTGGACCCAGCCAACTTCCGCCGCCAGGCGCTGGCGCAGGGCAACCTCGTCGATACCGGCGAGGTCGAGACCGGCGGGCGGCACCGGCCCGCCCGCCTCTATCGATTCCGAGGGAGCCCATCACCGGGGCACCTCGAACATTCTGATCGGCTCGCCGGGCCTCGTGGCTCGGTGCAGCCGACCCAGCCGGGAGGGCGTGCTCTGCCGGACGAACCGCTACCGAGGAGCGCATAATGACGAGCGTGCAGGAACTCATCCGGGCGGCTGCTGAGCGCGAGAGCGCGACGCGGCCCCCGCAGAAGCCGGAGGGCGCGCAGGCGTCTCACCGCCGACCCATCGCGCTGCGCGCGACCGGGCTGTCGAGTTGCGACTCGGGGCTGGCTCGGGACCCGTGGGCGATCGACCGGGCTCCCGGTTACGGACCGGGCGCTTCGGTGGAGGATACGGCTCCCGGGGACGCTCCGCGCCAGGGGCCGCTTCCCGCTCGCTACACCGACGCCTCCGAGGAGCAGCTGCACGAGTGGATCGCGGCGGCCAAGCAGACGCTCGGGGACCGCGTGCGGATTCTCGGGCACTTCTATCAGAGGGATGAGATCGTGCAGCACGCCGATTTCGTCGGTGACTCCTTCATGCTGGCGCAGGCCGCGAAGGCCCACCCCGAAGCCGAGGCGTTCGTGTTCTGCGGGGTTCACTTCATGGCCGAGACCGCCGACATCCTGTCGGAGCCGTCGCAGGCCGTGGTGCTGCCGAACCTCGCCGCGGGCTGCTCGATGGCCGACATGGCGACGATCGAGCAGGTCGAGCGCTGCTGGGAGGATCTGACCGCGGCGCTCGGAACCGATCCAGATGACGGGCTCGAGCCCGTCATCCCCGTCACCTACATGAATTCCTCGGCTGCGATCAAGGCGTTCTGCGGCCGTAACGGGGGCATCGTCTGCACCTCGTCGAACGCGCGCACCGTGCTCGAGTGGGCGTTCGAGCGAGGTCGGCGCGTCGTCTTCTTCCCCGACCAGCACCTCGGCCGCAACACCGCGAAGGCGATGGGCATCACGGAGGACCTGATGCCGCTGTGGCGGCCGCACCTGCCGCTCGGCGGCAACACCGTCGAGCAACTGCGCGAGGCCCGGGTGATCCTCTGGAACGGGTTCTGTTCGGTGCACAAGCGCTTCACCGTCGAGCAGATCGAGCGGGCACGATCGGAGTACCCCGGTGCGCGCGTGATCGTGCACCCGGAGTGCCCCGCGGCCGTCGTCGAGGCCGCCGACGGAGCCGGTTCGACGGAGTACATCCGCAAGCAGATCGAGGCGGCCGCGCCCGGCGATGTGATCGCGGTCGGCACCGAGATCAACCTCGTGAACCGGCTGCAGGAGCAGCACCCGGAGCTGACCGTGTTCTGCCTCGACCCCGTCGTGTGCCCCTGCTCGACCATGTATCGCATTCATCCGGCGTATCTCGCGTGGACGCTCGAGGCGCTCGTCGAGGGAGCGGTGCCGAATCGCATCACCGTCTCCGATGACGTGGCCGACGATTCACGCATCGCCCTCGAGCGCATGCTCGCGGCACGGCCGTGATCGTCGTCATCGGCGCGGGGGTCGCCGGCCTCTCGTCCGCGCTCGCCGCGGCTGCGGCGGGCGCGGAGGTCGCCCTCGTCGTGCCGGGTTGGCTGCGCCCGAGCCTCGAGGGTGCTGCGGCGGGCCTCGAGGATTCTGCGGCGGGCCTCGGCTGCGCGGGCGGCAGCACGGTGCTCGCACAGGGAGGCATCGCCGCTGCACTCGGTGCGGATGATTCCCCCGAGCAGCACCTCGCCGACACCGTCGCCGCGGGAGTCGGACTCGTCGATGCGGAGGCGGCGGGAGTGCTGGTCGACGAGGGCGCGAGGATCGTGCGCGGGCTGCTGCGCGACGGGTTCGCCGCTGACCTCGACGCCGCGGGCCGCCCGGCGCTCGGGCTCGAAGCCGCGCACGGGCGCGCTCGCATCATGCACGCGGGCGGTGATCGCACCGGGGCGGTGCTGCACGCCCACCTCTCGGCGCGGGTGCTCGCCGATGCGGAGGCGGGGCGGATCGAACTGATCGAGAACCGCACCGCCGTCGCGCTGACGAGCGGTTCGGGGGCGGCGCAGGGCGTCGTATTGCGGTCTCTTTCGGGGGATAGCGCCCTCGAGAGCAGACGCGCAGACGCCGTGGTGCTCGCGACGGGTGGGTACGCCGCGTTCTACGAGCGCTCGACGAATCCCGCCTCGTCTCGCGGGGAGGGCGTGGTGCTCGCGGCCCGAGCCGGCGCAGTGGTCTCGGATCTCGAGTTCGTGCAGTTCCACCCGACGGTGCTGGATGGTTCCGGTCTCCTCATCTCGGAAGCGGTGCGCGGTGCTGGGGCCGTGCTGCGGGACGGGTCGGGATCCCGCTTCATGGCGGGCCGGCACCCGCTCGCGGAGCTCGCGCCGCGGGACGTGGTGTCGAGGGAGATGCATCGAGCGATGCGGCTGCGCGGTGAATCCCGGCTTTGGCTCGACGCCACCGGTATCGAACGAGAGGGAGGCTCGGGCGCGCTCGCCGCACGGTTCCCCGGGATCAACGCCGCCCTCGCGGAGCGCGGCCTCGACTGGACGCGCGAGCCGATTCCCGTTTCACCCGCGGCCCATTACACGATGGGAGGCGTGGCCGCCGACCTGCGGGGCCGCAGCACGGTGCCCGGCCTGTTCGTCGCCGGGGAGACGGCGTCGACCGGCGTGCACGGGGCCAACCGGCTCGCCTCCAACTCCCTGCTCGAGGGCCTCGTCTTCGGGCGTCGCGCCGGCTTGGCGGCGGCCGCCTTCGCCGGGAAGCGCGATGCCTGGAAGCTCGACGGACGCGGGATGCGCGACCTGGTCTCAGCGGCTGTACCGGGGGTGATCGCCGCCGACCCGGGATCGAACCCTCTCGGTGACATGATCGCCCTCGCCGTCGCTGCACGAACAGAATCGCGTGGGGCGCACCAGAGGAGCGACGCCCCGCAGACCGATCCCGCCCAGGCCCGCCGACGCGGGTTCGCCCTGGCCTTCGCCGCACCGCCGACCATCGAACCCGCCCAGCAGAGGAGCCTCGCACAATGCTGACCCCCCGCATCATCGAGTCGGTCGTGCGCACCGCTCTCGCCGAAGACGCCCCCTGGGGCGACCTCACCGTCGAGCTCGCGATCCCCGAGGGGGCGCGCATCGACACTCGGCTTGTGGCCAGGGAGTCCGGGGTGTTCGCGGGTGGCCCCCTCGTCGTCGAGACGTTCCGGCAGCTCGACACACGGATCGAGGTGACCGCGCTCGCCGCGGAGGGGGAGGTGTTCAGCGCGGGCCAGTCGCTCGCGCGCATCGCCGGACCCGCGCGCGGCGTGCTGACGGGCGAGCGGGTGGCTCTCAACCTCTGCCAGCGCTTGAGCGGTATCGCTGCGCTCACCGCGCGATACGTCGCTGCCGTCTCCCACACCGGTGCCCGCATCGCCGATACCCGCAAGACGACGCCCGGACTGCGCGCACTCGAGAAGCACGCGGTGCGCGCGGGCGGAGGAACGAACCATCGCTTCGGGCTCTCCGACGCGATCATGGTGAAGGACAACCACCTCGCCGCTCTCGGCGCCATGGACGATGAATCGACCACAGCGGCGTTGCGGGAGCTGCGCAGTCGGGCGGGCCACACCGTCTCGATCGTGGTCGAGGTGGATCGACTCGAGCAGATCTCGCCGGTGCTCGCAGCGGCTCCGACCGGCATTCTGCTCGACAACTTCTCGATCGAGGACCTCCGCGAGGGGGTGCGGATGATCGACGGCCGAGCGGTCGCCGAAGCGAGCGGAGGTGTGAACCTCGAGACCGTCGCGCAGATCGCGGAGACCGGCGTCGACATCATCTCCGTCGGTCGGCTGACGCACGGTGCGCAGGCGCTCGATCTCGGCCTGGATACCCCGTGAACCTCGACGAGTCGCACTCGCGATACCTCGATGCCGCGGCCACTGCGCCATTGCGCCCGGAAGCCCGTGCGGCGATGCTCTCGGTTCTCGACGCTGGACAAGCCAACCCGTCGAGCGTGCATCAGGCCGGATACCGCGCGCAGCAGACCCTGGACGCCGCTCGCGCAGGGATCGCGAACGCCCTCGGCGCGCGCACGGACGAGGTGGTGCTCACCTCTGGCGGCACGGAGGCCAACAACCTCGCGGTGATCGGCCTCGCGCTCGCTGGCCCGCGCGGGCGCCATATCGTGACCACGCCGATCGAGCACCCCTCCGTACTCGAGAGCTGCCGCTTCCTGCAGCGCCTGCACGGGTTCGAGCTGAGCCTGGTGCCCGTCGATACCGACGGGCGCGTCGATCCGGCGGATGTCGCCGCCGCCCTCCGGGAGGACACGACGCTGCTCACGGTGGGCCTCGCGAACGCCGAGGTGGGCACGGTGCAGCCGCTGCCGGAGATCGCGTCGCACGCCCGCGCTCTCGGGGTGCGGGTGCACACCGACGCGGTGCAGGCCGCGGCGTCTCTGCCCGTATCGTTCGCGAGCGAAGGCGGCTCCGATGCCGACCTCAGTCCCGCCTGGCCCGGCGCCGCGGTCGACGCGATGAGCGTGGCGTCGCACAAATTCGGCGGGCCGCAGGGTGCCGGAGCACTGCTCGTGCGCGCGCGTCTGCCCCTCGAGCCGCTGCTGCACGGAGGCGGGCAGGAGGGCGGGCGGCGTTCGGGAACGGAGAACGTGGCTGCGGCAGCGGGTTTCGCCGCTGCCACCGAATCCGCCGCCGCCGAGATCGGCACCCGCGCTCTGGCTCTGGCCGAGAGCAGGGACCGCTTGGTCGAGCGGGTGCTCGCCGAGGTGCCGGGGGCGCGTCTGACCGGTCACCCCAGCGAACGATTGCCGGGTCACGCCTCGTTCGTGATCGCCTCCGCGAGCGGGGAGTCGCTGCTGGTCGCGCTCGATGCCGCCGGCTTCGCGGTCTCGTCGGGTTCGGCCTGCGCGGCGGGTCGGGATGAGGTCTCGCCGACGCTGCTCGCGATGGGGTTCTCTCCCGGGCTCGCGCAGACGGCGATCCGATTCACTCTCGCGTCGCCCCTCGGCGAGGGCGCTATCGATCGCATCGTCGCGGTGCTTCGGGCCGAGGTCCGGGTGCGCTGAATCCGCGCTCCGGTGGAACGCGCCCGCCTTCCGGCGCATCAGGCCGCGCTCGCAAGGAGAGCCGGGTGGATCGAGCGGAGATCCGAGACGAGATGCCGTGCCATGAGCGCGAGCTCGTTTCCAGGTTCGATCTCGAGCGCCTCATCCAATTGACGCAGAGCGACGCTTTGCGAACCGCTCAACCACCACAGCCAGGCGCTGAGAGCGAAGAGCGCCGGCTTCAGCGGCCGCGGGGTCTCGGCCAGCACCTCGAGCAGTCGGTCGCGCAGTGGCCCCAGGCGGTCTCGCTCGGTGAAATCCGGGCAGACGGTGGCGAGAACGCGCCACACCGACCAGCCGGGAGCGAGGGCGGCCTCGGGGCCGGAATCGAGATCGATAGGAATATCGATGAACTGCGACGGTCCGATCTCCTCTGCGAGCTCGACAGGGAAGAGCGGTCGAGTGAGTATTCCCAGTGCGAGCAGCAGCCAGCGATCGGGAAGCTGGGCGCAGCGGATCAGACGTGCTGACATGTCGGGTGAGAGTTTCTCGGCCTGAGCGGTGCTCCGCAGCGCCTCGGTCACCTCCGCTGTATCGAGCATCCAGGAGTACGCCTCGGGCGGCGCCGGATGCCTCGCCTGCTCGGCCATGATCGTCTCGAAGTCGCGGCGGCCGAGAGCGCTGCTCCTCCGAAGCTTGGGAGATTTCAACCTGAACGTCGAAGGGACCCGGGCCGGAGCGAAGGGCGGTATCTCGTCGAGCGCCTCCCGCACCTCCTCGCATCGATCCTGCTCCGCTTCAGGCACCACGCCGAACTCGGCGAGATCGCGCGGAACCTCGCCGCGCAGCTGGGCATCCAGCCTGATGGGGCTCTCCGCGATCTCGCTGAGCGGGCGGCCCGCTCGCGGGGCTGCAGGATCGAGGAAGCCGATCCATCCGTCGGGCGCGAGGCAGCACAGCTCTCGCAGGCCGATCTCCTCGTCGATCAGACGGCGTTCGATCCGCCGCGCGAGGGCGCTCCACGGAGGGCCGCCGCACTCGGCGAAGGTGCGGGAGCAGGTGATCGCGATCGCGGGCGCCGACTCGCTCGTGACATCGAGCTCGTGCAGGATGTCGCAGATGAAGTCGAGCAGAGGATCGACCTGCTCGGCACTCTCGTCCTGCGGGAGATCGATGCGTATCGCCCGGCCGGTGCGCGAACCGGAGAACAGGATGACGAAGAGGCTGTCGGTGGCCGTGTACCCGATGAAGTGCGGCAGCGCTGCCAGGAAGTCTGCGGTGCTGCGGCACTTGAGCACACGGGGCGAATCGGAGGGGAAGTCGGTTCGGTTCATGCACCGATCATGCGTCGCGGGGAGCGGAGGTATCGGGTTATGCACAGGCGCCAGGCCGATTCGGGTGAGATTCACCCGAATCGGCCGATTGTGAGCGAAGTTCCGATCCGTCCTCCGGCGCGGTGCGCGTGTCCCTTCTTTCGGATGCTGCCACTCATTCGGATCGGATCGTTGGAGTTTCATCCGAAGAACGGGTGAGATCCGAACGAAGGGACGGGGAGAGGAGCATCGAGGGACGGGGAGAGGAGTATCGAGAGACGGAGAGAGGAGCATCGAGGGACGAGAAGAGGAGCGGAGCGCCCTCGCCCTACTCCACGAGCTTGCCCTCGACCGATGTGTCGATGTCGTCGTGGGCGAGCTTGCGGAATGAATCAGGTGCCTCCGCCACGCGCTCGAAGGTCACGCCGCTCTCCGGGGTCCAGACGAAGCTGCCGCGCAGCGCCTCGTCCTGCTCCGGGAAATCGGATCGGTTATGGCATCCCCGGGTCTCGCGGCGCTCGACCGCGCACTCGAGGGTGGCGCGGGCGGCGAGAAGTGAACCGTCGAGATCGAACGCGTGGGCGAGGTCGTCGAAGCCCGCGATGTCGGGGTGCACCCCGAGACCGGAGGCGCGATCCTCGATCGCCCCCAGCTTCTCAAGACCCTCGCGCAGCCCCGCCTCGCTGCGCACCACACCCGCGTGCTCGGTCATGAGGTCGCGCACGGCCCGCTGCAGCAGGCGCGGGGTCTCGGTGCCCTTGCTCGAGAGCAGCGCCCGCATCTCGGCCCGCGCCTCGGCAACGGCCTCTGCCGAGCGCGTCACCCTCGTGAGCCCCGAGACGTACTCGGCCGCGTCGGTGCCGGTGATGCGCCCGTACACGAGCAGTTCGATGAGCGAGTTGCCGCCGAGACGGTTCGCGCCGTGCAGACCGGAGGACGCCTCCCCGATGGCGTAGAAGCCGTCGACGCCGGTGCTGTGGCTCTCGGCGTCGACCCAGACGCCTCCCATCGAGTAGTGCGCCGTGGGAGCGATCTCGATCGGCTCCTCGGTGATGTCGAGCATCTGCAGGTCGATGAGCGTGCGGTATACCCGGGGCAGCTTCTCGAAGATGGTTTCGCGCGGCAGGTGCGAGACGTCGAGGTAGACGCCGCCGTTCGTCGTGCCGCGCCCCTCGATGATCTCGGTGTAGCTCGCGAGTGCGACGCGATCGCGGGTCGAGAGCTCCATCCGCTCGGGGTCGTAGCGCTCCATGTAGCGCTCGCCGAGGGCGTTGCGCAGGATGCCGCCCTCTCCGCGCGCCGCCTCGGAGACGAGGGTTCCGGCGGCGTCGGCGGGTTCGAGGATGCCCGAGGGGTGGAACTGCACCAGCTCGGCATCGCGGATCCTGGCGCCCGCGAGGGCCGCGAGACGGAAGGAGTCGCCGGTGTTCTCGTCGCGTCGGGAGGAGGTGTTGCGCCAGATGCGGTTGTGCCCGCCCGCTGCGAGGATCACGGCGTCGGCGTGGATGAGCACCGGGGTGCCGTCGACGACGTCGAAGCCGTAGGCGCCGAAGATCCTGCCGTCCGCGGCCAGCAGGCGGGTGATGTAGATCGTGTCGACGATCGGCACCTCGAGCTCGCGGGCGCGGCGCAGCAGCGTGCGCTGGATCTCGAGGCCGGTGTAGTCGCCCGCGTAGCAGGTGCGGCGGTACTTGTGGGCTCCGAAGAAGCGCTGGCTGATCCGCCCGTCCGCCTCGCGCGCGAAGGGCATGCCCCAGCGCTCGAGATCCTCGATGCCGCGGGCCGCGTTCTTGGCGACGACCTCGATGATCGCGGGATCGCCGAGGAAGTACGACTCGCGCAGGGTATCGGCGGCGTGCTGCTGCCAGCTGTCCTCGGGATCGACCGTGCCGAGGGCCGCGTTGATGCCCCCGGCTGCGAGCGTGGTGTGGGCGTCGTGCTTGCGGCGCTTGCCGACCGCGAGCACCTGCACGCCCCGCTCGGCGAGCTCGATCGAGGCTCGCAGGCCGGCGCCTCCGGTGCCGATGACGAGCACGGAGGTCGAGAGCAGGCGCTCGGAGCGCGCAGAAGCAGGAATGTCGGTGGTTGCTGCGATGGTGTTCATGCGGACCACGCTAGGCACCCGCGTTCGATTACTCCAATGAATAGATCTGATCATAACGATGCAGGTACGCTATGGGATATGAATCTCGACCAGTTGCGCGGCTTCGCGGAGGTCGCCCGCACCGGGCACTTCACGCGCGCCGCCGAGCGCCTCCATCTCGCTCAGCCGTCGCTGAGCCGCCAGATCGCCGGCCTCGAGCAGGAGCTCGGGGTGGAACTGTTCCATCGCGCTCGCGGTAACGTCGCGCTGACCGCCGCGGGGGAGCGCCTGCTGCCGTTCGCGCGGCGCATGCTCGCCGACGCCGACACGGCGCGCAGCGAGATGGCCGAGCTCGCGGGTCTCAAACGCGGTCGTATCCGGCTGGGCGCGACCCCGACCCTGTGCACGAGCCTCGTGGCGGAGGTGCTCGCCGAGTTCCGAGGGAGGCATCCCGGCGTCGACATCGAGATTCTGGAACGCGGATCGCGCAGCCTCATCACCGCGCTCATGGAGGGCGCGCTCGACCTCGCACTCATCGTGACGAGCGTCTCCTCGGGGGCGGCACGGGCGGTGCTGGAGCGGGAGCCGATCCTGCGGGAGCGATTGGTCGCGGTCTCGGCGGCGGACGGGCCGGATCCGTTCGCCGGTGCTGCTCCCGTGAACCTGGAAGCGCTGGCCGACGTGCCGCAGATCGTGTTCCCCGAGAACTACGATCTGCGCGTCGCGATGGATGCAGCCTTCCGCAGCGCCGGGCTCGCTCCGGCGGTGGCCGTCGAGGGCGCCGAGATGGACGCGGCTCTGAGCTTCGCGGAGCGGGGCGTGGGGGCCGCCGTGGTCCCGGCGATGGTGGCGGCGGATCGCGCCAAGCTGCGCGTCACGACCCTCGAGGGCGACGGCCTCACGCGCACGATCAGTATCGCGCGTCGCAGCGACATGACGCCCACGCATGCTGCCGCCGCCATGCAGGTCAGCATCCGTCAGGTCGCGGACCGGCTCGCCGACGCCGAGGGGGATCTCCTGGCCCGTGCGTGAGACTCGGGATCAACCCTCCCGGCGCGACACGAGTTCGGCGATCGCGAGGGGAGCGTACGGCGACGTGCAGCCGGGCGGGGTGGGGTAATCCTTGAGCACCTCCAGGCGCTCGGCGATCGAAATGGCCCGTTCGCGGTACTCCTCGTGGCAGACGCCGATCTGCGTGAGGCACCAGTTCATCGCCCACTGCAGCCGATCCGGAGCGCTGCCCATGCCGAACTCGATCACGTTCAGCAGCCCGGGCAGATCCACGCCGTCCGGCTGCTTCATGACCCGCTCGGTCGTGAGTTCCCAACCGGCGCTCGCCACCACGGGGTCGTCGTCCATGAGCCAGATCAGGCGCAGCGCCTCGGCGTGCGGGCTCTTCTTCACGATGTAGTTCACGAGCCAGCCGTGCACCTTCGGAACGTATGCCTCGCGCAGCATGGAGTCGAGCTGAGCCTGCGTGAACACGCGGGGCTTGCCGATGAGAGTGGCGACGAGCCGAGCGGGCGTGTATCCCGTGGCCCACAGCTCGAGGGCGACATCCTGGTTCTTCTTCAGCGGCTTGGCCACCTCGCGCAGCCGGGTGAGGTTGACCCCGTGGTCGTCACCGTGCTTCTCGTTGACGGCGCGCACCTTCGGATCCTCGAGCGCCTCGAGCGCCGCGACCACCTCTGCGGCGGTGCTGTCGATCGTGACGGGGGTGCTCACGCCCGCTGCCCCTCGACCTGGCGCAGATCGGCCTCGAGCGCGACCCAGCCGAGCATGGCGCACTTCACCCGCATCACGAACTTCGCGACGCCCTGCAGCGCGACGGCGTCGCCCAGCAGCTCCTCGTCGGGCTCACCCTCTCCGCGGGCCTGGATCATCTCCCTGAACGCGGCGATGCGCTCCTGCGCATCCTCGATCGTCAGCTGCTCGTCGCGCACCAACTGAGACAGGATCGACGCAGAGGCCATCGAGATGGAGCAGCCCTGACCCTCCCAGGCGAGTCGCTCGATGCGGCCGCTCTCGGGGTCGACCGCGATCGAGAGATCGATCTCGTCGCCGCAGCTCGGGTTGAACTCGTGGTGCGAGGCGGTGAGGGCGCCCTCCGAGGCCTCGAGTGCGCCCTTGCCCACGGGCCGCTTCGAATGATCGAGGATCAGCTCCTGGTACAGTCCGTCGAGCGCGCTCATGCCGCAGCCTCCACTCCGAAGTACCGCTGGGCGCCGCGGAGCGCGTCGAGGAAGCGATCGATCTCGTCCTCGGTCGTGGTCAGATGCACGCTCGCGCGGGTCGACGAGGCGATGCCGAACGCCCGGTGCAGCGGCTGGGCGCAGTGGTGCCCGACTCTCACGAGCACGCCCTGCTCGTCGAGGAACTGGCCCACGTCGTGCGCGTGCAGGCCCTCGACCGACACGGACGCGAGCGCGATCCGCTGCGCCGGATCCTGCGGTCCGAGCAGGCGCACCCCGGGCGTCGCCTCGATCCCGTCGACGAGTCGCTCGACGAGCTCGTGCTCGCGCGCCGCGGCCCGCTCCATACCCGCTTCCGTCAGGAAGCCGACCGCCGCGCCCAGGCCGACCGCCTGCGAAACCGGCTGCGTGCCGGGCTCGAAGCGCATCGGCGGCGGCATGAACTGCGCGGATTCCATCGTCACGCGGGTGATCGCGGATCCGCCGGTGCGAGACGGCGGCAGCGCAGCGAGCAGTTCGGGTCGTCCGTAGAGCACGCCGATGCCGTTCGGCCCGAGCATCTTGTGGCCCGAGAAGGCCGCGAAGTCGACCCCGAGGGCGTCGAGATCGACCGGGATGTGCGGCACCGACTGGCAGGCGTCGAGCACCGTGATCGCGCCGACGCCGCGAGCCAGGTCTGCGAGTTCGGCGACCGGGGCGACGAAGCCGGTGACGTTGGAGACGTGCGCGAAGGCGAATACGCGGGTGCGCTCGTTCAGGGCCTCGCGCGCGTCGTCGACGGTCCAGGTGCCGTCCTCGCGCACGGGGATGTAGCGGAAGGACGCCCCGGTTCGGGCGGCGAGCCGCTGCCACGGAATGAGGTTGGCGTGGTGCTCGGCCTCGGTGACGAGGATCTCGTCGCCGGGTCCGATCGCGAATCGTTCGCTGCCCGGCACTCCGAGTTCGGGACTCGCGCTGGCCTCGCCGATCCCGAGCGCCACGATGTTCAGCGCGTCGGTCGCGTTCTCCGCCCACACGATCTGCTCGGGGGTCGCCGCACCCACGAAGCGCGCGACCGCGGCGCGCGCGCCCTCGAAGGCCTCGGTGGCGGCCCCGACGGCGCCGCTCGTGCCGCGGTGCACCGCGGCGTTCGCGGTCTCGAGGAAGCGCCGTTCGGCGTCGAGCACCGCAGTCGGGCGCTGCGAGGTGGCGGCGGCGTCGAGGTAGGCGGGCGGCCGCGGGCTCCCCGCCTGCAGCGCGAAGTAGGGGAAGGCCGCGCGTAACTCGGCGACCTCCGCGGGAGTGAGAGCAGACATGTTCTCCATTCTTCCACCCGGGCACATGCCCGTGGAACCGGTACAACGTCGACGCCCGATCCGATATTCCAACAGATGGGGCCGTGGCCGGCAGACGCGAGCCGACGTCCGAACCGTGTTCGCCGGTAGAATCGGCCCGTGCCGAGCGACGTCGTCTACGAGATCCTGCAGCTTTCCGGCATTCTCGCATTCGCGATCTCCGGTGCCCTCGTCGGTGTGCGCCGACGACTCGACATCCTCGGCGTGGTGGTGGTCGGCTCCTTCACCGGTGTCGGCGGCGGGATCGTGCGCGACATGCTGCTGGGAGTGCACCCGCCCGTGTCCTTCACGCACTGGCCGAACCTCGCGGTCGCCGTAGCGGGGTCGCTCGCGGTTTTCTTCGTTCACCCCGGCATCACGCGCATCCGCCACTTCGAGGTCGTGTTCGACGCGTTCGGTCTGGGCCTGTTCTCGGCGAACGGAGCGGCAACCGCGCTCGCCGCGGGCCAGACTCCGCTCACCGCGATCCTCGTCGGCACGATCACCGCGATCGGCGGCGGCGTGATCCGCGACGTGCTCGTCAACACCGTGCCCGGTGTGCTCACGCGTGAGCTCTACGCCGTGTCGGCTCTGCTGGGGGCGGGAATCGCGGTGGCGATCATGGCGCTCGGCGGCGGGGACGGCCTGGCATCCCTGGTGGGAGGAGCCGCGGCGATCCTGCTGCGCCTCACCTCGGTCGCGCGCGGGTGGCACCTGCCCAAACCGCGCATCGGCCGGGAGCGGAGCCCCGGTGACTCGCAGGAGGCTCCCGGAGAGGGCTGAGCAGCGCTGAGGACCGCGGGCCCGGCGCCTCAGAGGCCGACGAAGGCTCAGTCGAGGTCGACGGGACCGGTGCTCAGCGAGGGCTCGGGTCCGGCGGGCGTGAGCATCCAGTTCACCGCACCGGCGACCACGGCGAGCACCGCCGAGACGAGCGGCAGCAGCAGCGCGGCCCGCGTGCCGGCCTCCGCCGAGACGACCCCCGTCACCGCCGCCGCGATGGACTGGCCCACCATCAGCCCGGATCCGAGCATGGTCATCACCGTCGCCGAGCGGCCCTCGGGGCTGCGCCGCGCGCCGAAGCTGTAGAGGGTGACGAGCAGCGGGCCGATCCCGATTCCCATCATCGCGAGGCTCAGCAGCATGCGCGGCAGGTCCTCCGCGGTCTGCAGTAGAGCGGTGCCGGCCAGGATCATCAGCGCGAAGACCAACCAGCGCGCTCGCAGCGTGAAGCGCGGGGGCAGCAGCGCCACGCCGATGGCGAAGATCGCGGATCCGATGCCCATCACGCCGTACACGAGGCCGGCGCTCTCGGCGTCGCCGCGATCCTGCATGAACGACGTGAGCGATGTCAGCATCGAGCCGAAGAAGAAGCCCACCGTGACGATCCCGAACACCGTGATGAGCAGCGCCGGCCGCCACAGCTCCGAGACGGGGCGGAGTGTGGCGGCGCGCTCCTCGGCGGTCTTCGCGGGGGCGCTCGTGCGGTGCGCGGCGAAGGCGGTGACGAAGCAGAGGGTGAGGATCGCGGCTCCGGCGATCGGAGCCCACGCCCCCAGCGTGGTGGCGAGAGCTCCGACGGCGACGGGGCCGAACACGAAGATGACCTCGTCGGCGGCCGACTCGTAGGCGAGCACCGTCGAGAACAGGCGGGGCCGGCGCTCGCGCGGCAGGTCGTTCGAGATGATCGTGACGAGCCTGGAGCGCGACATCGGGGAAATCTGCGGCACGGTCGCACCGACGGCGAACGATGTGAGGAACAGCACCCAGGTCGGAGCCGGGCTGAACGCGACCCAGGCGAGCGCGCCGAGCATGACGCTGTTCACGGCTCCGGCGATGAGCAGCGTGGGGCGCTGCCCGAAGCGGTCTGCGGCGGCACCGATCAGCGGGCCGATCACGGCGATGCCGAGGCCGACCATCGCCGAGTTGAGACCGCCGAGCTCGACGGAACCGCGCGCGGACACGACGAGGGTGAGCACGCCGATCACCATCATGGCGAAGGGCAGCCTCGCCACCAGCGCGACCGGGTAGTAGAGGATGCCGGTGCGCGAGGTCAGCGTGGGAGCGGGCTGCGGAGGGCTCTGCCGAGGGGGTGCATGCATAGCCGACCGAGTCTAGCAGCGGTCAGCCGAGTTCGACGCCCTGCTGCTCGAGGAACGCCTGGAAGCTCGCGCTGTCGCCCGGATCGCCCGGGTACGGCACGCCGTCGACCAGCACGAGCGGGGTACCGGTGACCATGAGCTCGGGATCCACCGCTCCCGGCACCGGGTTCGCGAACACCCAGTCGTTGAGGGCCTGCGTGAACGGCACGAAGCGCTCCTGCTCGATGCACGAGCTCGCATCGCCGTTCAGGCCGCCGGTCGCGCGGTCGAGTTCGTCGAGGATCGCCGCGTTGTCGTGCCCCGGTCCGTTCTCCGCGGGCTGGAAATCGGGGTCGATCAGCGCGCTGTGCGCCCGCCACGCCACCTCCGGCTGCGCATCGGCCACGCACGCGAGGGCGCCGGCAGACCGCGAGGAGTAGTAGCTGCCCTGGGACACTCGATCCAGGAAGGTCAGCGGGTGCAGCTCGAGCACCGCACCGCTTCCCTGCACCGCCCGCTCGAGCGTGGCCGCGTTCGCGTCTTCGAAGCGCGCGCAGAAGGGGCAGCGGTAGTCGAGGTAGACGCGGATGTGGTGCTGCGCCCCGATCTCCGAGGCGTCGAGCGGCACGGGCAGCGCGTTGTCCTCGGGTGCCTCCGAAGCGATGACGCCGATCCCGTCACCCTCGTCATCCCCCGAGAACAGCACGCCGCCCGTGACCATGTTCGCCGGCCACTCGACCGCCCCGCTCTCCGACGAACCGTCGTCCGGGGCCTCAGCGCGCGAGTCGTCTTCCTCGAGCGGCGCGGCGGCCGGTCGGTCGCCGCCCGCGCCCGACCCGAGCTTCGCCGAGACGTACCAGACCATGAGCCCCGTGAACAGCAGCGCGACGAGTGCGGCGGCGATCCAGATCATCGCGCGCTTCTGCCCGCGATCCCCTCGACCCGCCGTCTCCGCGTCAGCGAAGGGGTTCGCCGGCGGGGCTCCGAGGCGTTCGGGCTCCCGAGGGTCGAGGGGATTCTGGGACCCCTGGGGATCCGGGGCAGACGTTTCGCTCATGCCCCACATTCTGGCAGCACCCCCTGACAGCGGCGCTCCCTGTCAATCCGGCGGGGCTACGATTGACGCATGATCCTCCTCGCGGCAACGCCCATCGGCAACCTGGGGGACGCATCGGCCCGCCTCCGCGAGACGCTCGAGACGGCGACCGTGATCGCGGCCGAGGACACGCGCCACACCGCTCACCTGCTGCGCCTGCTCGGCATCGGCAACCGCCCCGAGCTGCTTGCGCTGCACGACCACAACGAGCACGAGAAGGCCGCGGCCCTCGTGGAGCGTGCGGCGGGCGAGGACGTCGTGCTCGTGAGCGACGCGGGCATGCCGACCGTCTCGGATCCCGGTTTCCGAGTGGTGCAGCTCGCGGCCGAGCGGGGCGTCGAGGTCAGCGCGATCCCCGGTCCCAGCGCGGTCATCACCGCGCTCGCCGTCGCCGGGCTCCCGACCGACCGCTTCGCGTTCGAAGGATTCCTGCCGCGCAAGGCGGGGGAGCGATCCCGCACGCTCGCGGCGCTCGCAGCCGAGCGCCGCACGCTCGTGTTCTTCGAGGCGCCGACTCGGCTCGCGGCCTCACTCATGGATCTCGCCGCCGCTTTCGGGGCGGATCGCCCCGGCGCCGTCTGCCGCGAGCTGACCAAGCTGCACGAGGAGGTGCGTCGGGGATCGCTCGGAGAGCTCGCCGAATGGGCCTCCGAGGGCGTGCGCGGCGAGATCGTGGTGGTGGTCGGCGGCGCACCCGAGGTGGCGGTGTCGGCCGAGACGGCACTCGCCGAGGTTCAGCAGCGCGTCGAGGAGGGCGAGCGGCTCAAAGACGCGACCCGCGCCGTCGCCGAGGCGACCGGGCTCTCGGCGCGCGAACTGTACGCTGCGGCGCTCGACGCCCGCACTGGAGGAGGACGAGCATGAGCCGGGAGACGGCGACCGAGCGCGGCCGGATGACGATCGAGCTGTGGCGGCTCGTGCTGCCCGTGCTGTGGTTCGGCATGGTCGCGGCGATCTCGTTCATTGAGGCTCCGCTCAAGTTCCAGGCGCCCGGCATCACGATTCCGCTGGGGCTCGGGATCGGGCGGCTCGTGTTCGCGGTGCTGAACCTCGTCGAGGCCGCGATCCTGCTCGCCTACACCCTGCTCTGCTTCTGGCCGGCAGCGACCCGTATCGCGGGAGCCCGCCTCTGGACGTGGATCGCTCTGCTGCTCGTGTTCGTGTTCAAGCTCACGGTGGTGCGGCCGCCGCTGAACGCGCGCACCGATCTCGTGCTGCAGGGGGCGGATCCGGGGCAGTCGCCGTGGCACTACGTCTACATCGTGTGCGACCTTGCCACCATGGTGCTGCTCGTCGTGGTCGCGATGGGCGCGGTCCGGGCGCTGCTGCCCCCGAAGCCGACGCGCTGAGCCGCGCCCCGCTCCGGTCGCCGCTCTCAGGTGACGGGCAGCCGGGTGCGAAATACTGAACCGGTTGCGCCAATACCTCATCAGGTGTCAGGAAGTCAGGTACTCGTGAAGCTCTCCTCCGTTCTCCTGCCCGCGGCTCTCGCCGGGGCTCTGCTCTTGTCCGGCTGTGCGGGGGGTGGTGCCGGGAAGGACTCCTCGGGAGCCGACTGCGTGCCCGCCGGCGACGCGAGCAAGAGCATCGCGGTGAAGGGTGACGTGGGTACGGACCTGGAGCTGACGTCGAAGACCCCTGTCTCCGTCGAGGACATGCAGCGGTCGGTGCTCAAGAAGGGTGAGGGCGACGTCGTCGAGAACGGGCAGAGCATCGGCGTCGCGATGACGATGTTCAACGGTTCCGACGGATCCGTGCTGCAGCAGTTCCCCGAGACCGCCGTGCCGTTCGACGAGGGACAGCTCGTGCCGTGGGCGAACGAGGGCATCCGCTGCGCGGTGCCGGGGGAGCAGTCCGCCATCGTCGCGCCCTACGCCGATGTGCTCGGCGACGTTCCGCCCGAGCAGAGCGGGATCGAGAACCTGAGCGAGGACGATTCGATCGTCGTCGTCATGCAGTTCGGCGAGGTCACCGACGGGCCGGCAGGGGAGCCGGGCACGCTCGAGCCCGACCAGCTGCTGAAGAAGGCGGAGGGCAAGGCGCAGAAGGCCCCCGAGGGGTTCCCGAGCGTGAAGCTCGCCGACGACGGATCCCCGACCATCACCATGCCCGAGGGCGTCGAGGCGCCCTCGGAGCTCGAGGTCGCCACGCTCATCGAGGGCGACGGCGAAGAGGTGCAGCCCGGCGACCGCGTCTACGTGCACTACCGCGGCGTGATCTGGCGCACCGGCGAGGAGTTCGACTCGAGCTGGAAGGGCGGGCAGCCCGTTCCGTTCCTCACGAATCAGGTGATTCCCGGGTTCACGAAGGCGCTCGAGGGGCAGAAGGTCGGCTCGCAGATCATCTCGGTCGTGCCGCCGGCCGAGGGCTACGGTGATCAGACCGAGGCGAGCCTCAAGCGCTCGAACCCCGACTTCGACGTCACGAACGACGACACCCTGGTCTTCGTGCTCGACATCCTCGGCACCGTGCACGCCGACGACTCGGCGAAGTAGCCCGCTACCCGCTCGCAGCCCCGCCCGCTCCCCTCGACAAGGAGCCGGCGGGGCTGCGTCGTCTCCGTCGAACCGACAGAATGGGAATCATGAAGCGCATCGTCATCCTCGGGTCCACCGGTTCGATCGGAGAGCAGGCGCTCGACGTCGTTCGCAAGAACCCCTCGAAGTTCCAGGTCGTCGGTCTGGTCGCGGGGTCGCAGGCGGATCGGGTTCGGGATCAGGCCGACGAGTTCAACGTCGAGCACACCGCGCTCGGCGCCGACGATGCAACGAGGCTGATCCGCGACGTACCCGCCGATGTCGTGCTCAACGGCATCACCGGCTCCATCGGCCTCGGCCCCACCATCGCCGCGCTCGAGGCCGGCCGCACGCTCGCGCTCGCCAACAAGGAGTCTCTCATCGTCGGCGGAGACCTCGTCACCGGGCTCGCGAAACCCGGACAGATCGTACCGGTCGACTCCGAGCACTCGGCGATCGCCCAGGCGCTGCGGTCGGGCAGCTCCGACGAGGTGCGGCGGCTCGTGCTCACCGCGTCCGGCGGGCCCTTCCGCGGCCGCAGCCGCGACTCGCTGCGCGACGTGACCCCGGAGCAGGCGCTCGCGCACCCCACCTGGAACATGGGGCGCGTCGTCACCACCAACTCGGCCACCCTCGTCAACAAGGGGCTCGAGGTGATCGAGGCGCACCTGCTCTTCGGCGTCTCCTACGGCGACATCGACGTGGTCGTGCACCCGCAGTCGATCGTGCACTCCATGGTCGAGTTCATCGACGGCTCGACGATCGCGCAGGCCTCCCCGCCCGATATGCGGCTGCCGATCGCGCTCGGCCTCAGCTGGCCGAACCGGGTCGGCAACGTCGGGGCACCGCTCGACTGGACCCGCGCGACCTCCTGGGAGTTCGAGCCGCTCGACACCGAGGCGTTCCCCGCCGTCGATCTCGCGAAGGAGGTCGGCCGGGCGCGGCGCACCTACCCGGCGGTCTACAACGCCGCGAACGAGGAGGCGGTCGAGGCGTTCCACACGGGCCGCATCGGCTTCCTCGACATCGTCGACACGGTGCGCGACGTGCTCGAGGCGCACAGCGCGCCCGAGCAGCTCACCCTCGAATCGCTCGCGGAGGCGGAGCGCTGGGCGCGCGATCGAGCCGAGAAGGTGATCGCGGCGCGATCCGCCCGCTGATCCTGCCGGTTCCCGCTCGCTGATCCTGCTGGTTCCCGCTGGCCGGCGGCATCGGTGCTAGCGTGCGGCATCGATTGCCTTCAGGCACAGATTGGCCTTCAAACACAGATTTTGCGGGACTCGATGTGTTTGAACGTCGATCTGTGCGCGGCGAATGAGACGACCGCGGGCGCGGGGTGCGGGCGCGGCGTGGTGCGGGGCGCGGGGGCAGCGGGGCGCGGGGAAAGCCCGCGGCTCCCCGAGATTCCACAGCGCGGCGCAGTAGCCTGAGCGGGTGATTGAGGTGCTGCTGTACGTGCTCGGGATCCTGATCGTGCTGGTCGGGCTCGCGGTCTCGATCGGCCTGCACGAGATCGGCCATCTGCTGCCCGCGAAGCTGTTCGGCGTGAAGGTGACGCAGTACATGGTCGGCTTCGGCAAGACCCTCTGGTCGCGCAAGAAGGGCGAGACGGAGTACGGAGTCAAAGCGATCCCGCTCGGCGGTTATGTCGCGATGATCGGCATGTATCCGCCTCAGAAGCCGGGGGATGCGGCGCGCGAATCGACGACCGGCTTCCTCAACACCGTGGTGGAGGAGCGACCGGCGCTCGGTCATCGATCCGGTACGAGCGATGCGGTCGCGGAGATCGAGCGGATCGGGGATCCCGAGCCCGCCGCGACGACCACCACCGAGACGCCCGCCGGCTCCCACCCGGGCGAGGCGCGTCGCGGCATCGCGGGGATGGTCGACGACGCCCGGATCGCGAGCGGTGAGACGATCGCCGCGGGCGAGGATCACCGCTCCTTCTACCGCCTGCCGGTCTGGAAGAAGATCGTGATCATGCTCGGCGGACCCCTCATGAACCTCGTGCTGGCGTTCGTGTTCTTCGGCATCGTGCTCGTGGGATTCGGCGTGCCGCAGTCGAGCACCACGCTCGGCAGCGTGAGCGAGTGCCTGCTGCCCGTGGGCAGCACCGCGACGTCGTGCAAGCAGGGCGACCCGGCGGCCCCCGCGGCCGCTGCGGGGATGCTGCCCGGCGACCGGATCCTGGAGGTGAACGGGACGAGCATCGACAGCTGGGAACAGTTCCGCGGTATCGTCGCGGACGCTCCGGGGCAGAGCCTCCGCGTGCTGATCGAGCGCGACGGGGCCGAGCGCGCACTCTCCCTGACGCCGCAGCCGAACGCCCGCATCGTCGTCGACGGAGCGGGACAGCCCGTGCTCGATGCGCAGGGCGACCCGGTCACCGAGACGGTCGGCATGATCGGAGCCATCGCCGCGACCGAGACCGTCTCGCAACCCGTCACCGCCGTGCCTGCGTTCGTCGGCGAGAACGTGCAGCAGGTCGCCGGGGTGATCGTGCGATTGCCGCAGCGCATGGTCGACATCTGGAACGCCGCGTTCGGAGCAGAGGAGCGAGACCCGAACGGACCCATGAGCGTGGTCGGCGTGGGTCGGCTCGCGGGCGAGATCGTGAGTCTCGACGAAGCCCCGATCGCCACGCGCGCGTCGGGTGTCATCGGGCTGCTGGGATCCCTCAACGTCGCTCTCTTCGTCTTCAACCTAGTGCCGCTCATGCCGCTCGACGGCGGTCACGTCGCCGGCGCGCTGTACGAGGGCGCGAAGCGCGGGATCGCGCGGATCCGGCGCAAACCGGATCCGGGCCCCGTCGACACCGCTCGCATGGTTCCGGTGACCTTCGTGGTGGTGGTCGCGCTCGGCGCCATGTCGCTGCTGCTCATGTACGCCGACATCGTGAAACCGGTCTCGTTCTTCGGGTGAGGGCGCTCGCGGCTGCTCTTAGACTGGATCGCGTGAACGAGCAGAGCAACACCCCGTCCGTGCTCGACCCCGAATCGGAGCCGCGCCCGCGCCGGAGCAGACGCCGGAACTGGGTCTGGGGCCTTGCGACGCTCGCCGCCGTGCTCGTCCTGGCGGTGGGCGTTGCCGGGACGGTCCGCTGGATCGATGAGCGAGGCGCCCGAGAGGAGTACCGGGCGGCAGTCGAGCGCTGGGATGCGTCGACGGAGGATGCTGCCCATGCTCGTCTGAGTGAAGCACTCGACGGCCTCGACAGTGAGACGGCCGCGGCGCAGGCGCTCTCCGAGGCGCTGCCGGAGCCCCTGGTCGGAACGGAGGCGAAGACCGCGCTCGACGGGGCCGTGGCCTCAGCGCGAGAGGCGGCCGAGCAGCACGACGTCGCGGTCGAGAGCGAGAGCCCGGTGCGGAGCAGCGATCCCCGGAGCCCCGACGAGTTCAGGGCCGCCGCTCAAGAGATCGAAGCGGCGCTCGAGGAGCGCGCCGGTGAGGAGCGGACCGCCGAGGCCTCCCTTGCCGTCGTGACCGAGCAGCGGTCAGCGGTCGTGAGCGCCGCCGACACTGCAGTGGAGGCTCTGGCCGCGGCGGCGGCCCAGCAGGCGGAGTCTCTGACGGAGGCCTCGCCGGAGGCGAGACAGGCACTCGAAGAAGCGAGCGGAGCCGTGGTCGCTGCCGCGCTCCCGGACGCAGCCGCGTCCGCGGCGGCTCTCACCGCCGCGTTCGAGACGGTGAGAACCGAGCACGACGCGGCCATGGCCGCTGCTGCCGAGGAAGCCGAGAAGGCGCAGGAGGAAGCCCGAGCAGGAGCGG
This sequence comes from Leucobacter holotrichiae, assembly GCF_055791005.1. Taxonomy (NCBI): domain Bacteria; kingdom Bacillati; phylum Actinomycetota; class Actinomycetes; order Micrococcales; family Microbacteriaceae; genus Leucobacter; species Leucobacter holotrichiae. The sequence goes on along the minus strand of NZ_JBVUAC010000005.1, from coordinate 225,914 downwards.
ACTCCGGTGACCCCGCCTCGATCACGGTCGTGGTGAACAAGCAGCGGCCGCTGAACCCGATCTCCTGGGAACCGGGCGACCTGCGCATGCCCGCCGGGATCCCGAACACCAACGGACAACCGGTGCGCGCCGAAGCCGCGACCGCGCTCGAATCGATGTACGCCGAGGCCTCGGCTGCGGGGCTGCCGTTCACGATCACGAGCGCCTACCGCAGCTACGGCCTGCAGGTGTCGTTGTTCGAGAGCTACGCCGCGCGCGACGGCGTCGCGGCCGCCGAGGCCTATTCGGCCAGACCGGGGCACTCCGAGCATCAGACGGGGCTGGCCGTCGACCTCGACGACGGCTCAGGATGCGCGTTCGAGAGCTGCTTCGGCGAAACGGCAACGGGGCAGTGGCTGCGCGAGAACGCGCACCGCTTCGGTTTCATCCTGCGCTACGACGCCGGTCAGGGGCCGGTGGTCGGTTTCATCTACGAGCCCTGGCACTTCCGATACATCGGTACGCAGGTGGCAGGCGACATGCACGAGCGCGGGATCAAGAATCTCGAGGAGTACTTCGGGCTGCCCGCCGCGCCAAACTACTGAGGCCCGCGGAGCCCACCCCGCTCGAGCTCATCATCGGGCGGCGCACAGCGGGCAGCGGTAGACTCTCGTGCGTGGCAGCAGTGAATCTAGGAATGCCGAAGGTCCCCGAGGTCCTCGCCCCCAGGCGCAAGTCCCGGCAGATCAAGGTCGGTTCGGTGATGGTGGGCGGCGACGCCCCCGTCTCGGTGCAGTCGATGACCACGACGCCCACCACCGATATCAACGCGACCCTGCAGCAGATCGCCGAGCTGACGGCGTCGGGGTGCGACATCGTGCGTGTGGCCTGCCCGTCGCGCGACGACGCCGAGGCGCTGCCCATCATCGCGAAGAAGAGCCAGATCCCGGTGATCGCCGACATCCACTTCCAGCCGAACTACGTCTACGCGGCCATCGACGCCGGCTGCGCGGCAGTGCGCGTCAACCCCGGTAACATCCGCAAATTCGATGATCAGGTCGGTGAGATCGCGAGGCGCGCCAAGGCTGCGGGAGTTTCAATCCGCATCGGCGTGAATGCCGGCTCGCTCGATCCTCGTCTGCTGCAGAAGTACGGCAAGGCCACCCCCGAGGCGCTCGTCGAGAGCGCGGTCTGGGAGGCATCGCTCTTCGAGGAGCACGACTTCCACGATTTCAAGATCTCGGTCAAGCACAACGACCCGATCGTCATGGTGAAGGCCTACCGTCAGCTCGCCGAGCGCGGCGACTGGCCGCTGCACCTCGGTGTGACCGAGGCCGGGCCCGCCTTCCAGGGCACCATCAAGAGCGCCACCGCGTTCGGCATCCTGCTCTCCGAGGGCATCGGCGACACGATCCGCGTCTCGCTCTCGGCGCCTCCCGTCGAGGAGGTGAAGGTCGGCCTGCAGATCCTGCAGTCGCTCAACCTGCGCGAGCGCAAGCTCGAGATCGTGTCGTGCCCCTCGTGCGGCCGTGCTCAGGTCGATGTGTACACGCTCGCCGATGAGGTCACGAAGGGCCTCGAGGGCATGAGCGTGCCGCTGCGGGTGGCGGTGATGGGCTGCGTCGTCAACGGTCCGGGTGAGGCCCGCGAGGCCGATCTCGGTGTGGCGAGCGGCAACGGCAAGGGTCAGATCTTCGTGAAGGGCGAGGTCATCAAGACCGTCCCCGAGGGCGAGATCGTCGCCACGCTCATCGAGGAGGCGAACCGGATCGCCGACGAGATGGGCCACACGGCCGGCACGGGCGCGCCCGAGGTCATCACGGTCTGAGGCCCGCATCATGCCGCGCACAGACACCGCCGCCCGCGAGGTCGCCGTTGCGCCGAACCGCGTCTACGCCGCGTTCGTCGACCCCGACGCACTGCTCGTCTGGTTGCCGCCGGCCGGCATGCGCGCCACCTTCGAGCGGTTCGATGCGCGGCCGGGCGGCTCGTACCGGATGGTGCTGAGCTATAAGGATCCCGCCGCTTCGCCCGGCAAGCGCGGCGACGGCACCGATGCGGTGGAGGCGCGCTTCGTCGAACTCGTTCCCGGTGAGCGCGTGGTGCAGGATATCGACTTCGAGTCGCCCGATCCGGCTTACCGCGGCACCATGCGGATGACGTGGCGAGTGTCGGCCGGAACCGGAGGCCCGAACAGCAGCCGGGTCGAGATCCGGGCGGAGAACGTACCATCGGGGATCTCCGCGGCGGAGCACGCGGTCGGCCTTGCATCGTCGCTCGCCAATCTCGCGAGGATGCTCGAGACCTGAGCCGCGCCTCGCGACCTCTAGACTCGAGAGCATGACTGAGGGGCGAGCGGAAGAGGAACTGGACGCGCTGCGGGGGCGGATCGCCGAGCTGCTCGACGAGGCCGGAGTGCGAGGGCAGCGCAAGCTGATCACCCAGCTGGTCGAGACGAGCGTCGGTCTCGGGCAGGACGGCACGAACCGTGCGAATCTCAAGCTGTCGGCGGCGGCCCTGACGGAGATGCGACGCGCGTTCCGCATCTTCGCGGCCCACGACGGCACCCCCAAGGTCACGATCTTCGGCTCGGCCCGCACGCGACTCGGGGATCCTCTCTGGGAGCAGGCCGAGGCCGTGGCAGAGGGCCTGGCCGAACTCGGCTGGATGCTGGTGACCGGCGCGGGGCCGGGCATCATGGAGGCCGCGGCGAGGGGTGCGGGCCCGGCGCAATCGCTGGGCGTCTCGATCCGGCTGCCCTTCGAGGAGAAGCCGAACGACATGATCAACCAGGACGGCAACCACGTCGCGATGAAGTACTTCTTCACGCGCAAGCTCATGCTGGTCAAGGAGTCGAGCGGTTTCGTCTGCCTGCCGGGCGGGTTCGGTACGCTCGACGAGACCTTCGAGCTGCTGACGCTGCAGCAGACGGGCAAGATGGCGCCCACGCCGATCGTGCTGCTCGACCGTCCCGGAGGTACATTCTGGCGCGGATTCGAAGGGTTCGTGCGGGAGCAGCTCGCCGAGTACGGCATGGTGTCGGCCGGTGATCTCGACCGGGTGCTCATCACCGACTCGGTCGATGCCGCGGTCTCGGAGATCGCGGGATTTTGGAGCAACTACGATTCTCTGCGCTGGGTGCCGGATCGCGGCTCGGCAGGGGCGAGCCCCGGTAGGCCGGCGCCGCCTGCGGCGGGGGTGCGGTACGACCGTCTCGTGCTGCGGCTGCGCACGGCTCCGAACGAGCAGCAGATCGCGGAGCTGAACGAGCGCTTCGCCGACCTGATCGAGAGCGGACGCATCGAGCTCGCCGATCCTGCGCCCGAGGAGGCGGCGGATCGGGATCGCCTCGAGCTGGCCCGGATCTCGTTCGTGCCGAAGCCGCGCGCGATCGGATCTCTGCACACTCTGATCCGCGCGTGCAATGAGCTCGCCGCGAAGAATCATGCGGTCACATAGACTGGAGTTGATATACAGCTGTGTGAGGGGTGCGGGTGGTCAGATCGGGAGATGCTGAAGGCGTGCTCGCGTGGATTCGCAAGCGGAGCACGATGTACTCGATCGCTACGGCGACCCTCTGCTCAGTGTTCACCGTGCTGCTGTTCTCCGACCTGTTCCTGCCGGGCGGACCTCGGCTCGGCTACCCGATCGCGGTCGCGCTCATGCTCCTGTCAGCCGTCGCCGCCTTCGTGTTTCTCGTGCTGGGCGACAGGCTCGGATTCTGGCCGGCCCTCGCGGTCGCCACCGCCAATGGCGTCATGATGGTGCTCGATTTCACCCTGCTGCGCGTGCCGACCAACACCATCGGATCCTTGATCCAGCTGCCGGTGCTGGCGCTCTACCTCGGCGTCTTCTTGCGCCCGCTCGCGGCGCGGGTCATGGAGGCCGGCGTGCTACTGGCCGTGCTCTCCGCCGCTGTGCTGGGGCACACGGGAACCGACGTCTTCTACGGGGGGAGGAACCTGCTCAAGACCATGGTCTTCGTCTGGGTCTGTCTTGAAGCAGGGATCTACGCTCGGAAACGATTCAGGAGCGAGACCCATGTCGACAGCCTGACCGGCCTGCTGAACCGGAAGGGCCTCCTCGACCGCGCCTACGTCGAGCGTGCGCGCGCCAGCCGGAATGAGCGCCCGATCAGCGTCGCGATGATCGATCTCGATCGTTTCAAGCAGATCAACGACACCCGGGGCCACAGCGCCGGCGACCACGTGCTGCGCGCTCTGGCGGGGCAGTGGAAGACGCGGTTGCGCGAGAGCGACATCATCGCGCGGCTCGGCGGCGACGAGTTCGTGGTCGTGCTGCCCGACACCGACGCCGAGACGGGGCGCGGCGTCATGGAGCGCCTCAACGGGCACTCCTCGCACCCCTGGTCGTGGGGCCTCGTCGAGTGGCGGGCCGACGAGGAGCTTTCCCACGCGATCGCCAACGCCGATGGCGAGATGTATCGGGACAAGGCGGCGCGCCGGGGTCCGACGGAACGATAGCCCGCCAGAGCGGGAGGGCCACGGTCCGGTCAGCCCGCCACGTACTCGGCCAGGTGCTCGCCCGTGAGCGTCGACCTCGCCTCGACCAGCTCGCGCGGCGAACCCTCGAACACGATCGTGCCGCCCTGCTGGCCGGCCCCGGGCCCGATGTCGATGATCCAGTCGGCGTGCGCCATGACGGCCTGGTGATGCTCGATCACGATCACGCTCTTGCCGGCGTCGACGAGGCGATCGAGAAGTTCGAGCAGCTGCTCGACGTCCGCGAGATGCAGGCCGGTGGTGGGCTCGTCGAGCACGTAGACCTCGGCGTCGTCGATCATGTGGATGGCGAGCTTGAGGCGCTGCCGCTCGCCGCCCGAGAGCGTCGAGAGCGGCTGCCCGAGCTTCAGGTAGCCGATGCCGACGTCGACGAGGCGGTCGAGGATCTTGGCGGCCTTCGGGATCTTCGCCTCAGCACCGGCGTCGGAGCGCCCCGAGAAGAACTCGCGAGCCTCCGACATCGACAGGTCGAGCACCTCGGCGATGTTCTTGCCGCCGAGGGTGTACTGCAGCACCTCGGAATCGTATCGCTTGCCGTCGCAGACCTGGCAGACGCTCTCCATCGTGGCCATCATGCCGAGATCGGTGTAGATGATGCCCGCGCCCTTGCACTCGGGGCATGCGCCTTCGGAGTTGGCGCTGAAGAGCGCGGGCTTGACGCCGTTCGCCTTCGCGAAGGCGGTGCGCACGGGATCGAGCAGGCCCGTGTACGTGGCGGGGTTGGAGCGGCGCGAACCCTTGATCGCCCCCTGATCGACGGCGACGACCCCCTCGCGGTTCGAGACGTAGCCGTGGATGAGCGAGCTCTTGCCCGAGCCGGCGACGCCCGTGACCGCGCACAGCACGCCGAGCGGCACGTCCACGTCGACGTTCTGCAGGTTGTGGTGATCCGCCCCGCGCACCTCGATGGAGCCGGTCGCCGAGCGCACGCTCTCCTTGAGCTGCGCCCGGTCGTCGAGGTGCTTGCCGGTGAGGGTCTCCGAGGCGCGCAGCGCCTCGACCGTGCCCTCGAAGCAGATCTCGCCGCCGTTCGTGCCGGCCCGGGGGCCGAGATCGACGACGTGGTCTGCGATCGCGATCATCTCGGGCTTGTGCTCGACCACCAGCACCGTGTTGCCCTTGTCGCGCAGCTTGAGCAGCAGCTGGTTCATACGCTGGATGTCGTGCGGGTGCAGGCCGACGGATGGCTCGTCGAACACGTAGGTGGCGTCGGTGATGGGGGATCCGAGGTGGCGGATCATCTTGGTGCGCTGGGACTCGCCGCCCGAGAGCGTGCCCGTCGGCCGGTCGAGGCTGAGGTAGCCGAGACCGATCTGCACGAAGGAGTCGAGCGTATCGCTGAGCTTGCCGATGAGCGGCGCCATGCCGGGATCGTGGATGCTCCGCACCCACTCGGCGAGGTCCGAGATCTGCATCGCGCACACGTCGGCGATCGACCGGCCGTCGATCTTCGAGGATCGGGCCGTGGCGTTGAGACGCGTGCCGTCGCACTCGGGGCAGGGGCGGAAGACGATCGCCCGATCCACGAACGCCCGGATATGAGGCTGCATGGCCTCGCGATCCTTCGAGAGCATCGACTTCTGAATGCGGGGGATGAGGCCCTCGTAGGTGAGGTTCACCCCCTCGACCTTGATCTTGGTCGGTTCCTTGCGCAGCAGATCGTCGAGCTCCTGCTCGGTGAAGTCGCGGATCGGCTTGTCCATGTCGAAGAGATCGGAGAAGAGGCGCCCCCACCAGCCGTCCATGCTGTAGCCGGGCACCTTCAGCGCGCCCTCCGACAGCGACTTGTCGGCGTCGTAGAGCTCGTCGAGCGCGAAGTCGCTCACGGTGCCCCGCCCCTCGCAGGTCGCGCACATGCCGCCCAGCACTTCGAAGCTGCGGCGCTCCTTGACCTTCTTGCCGCCCTTCTCGAGCGTGACGGCCCCCGCCCCGCTCACCGACGCCACGTTGAAGGAGAACGCGTTGGGAGAGCCGATGTGCGGCCGCCCGAGTCGCGAGAAGACGATGCGGAGCATGGCGTTCACATCGGTCGCGGTGCCCACGGTCGAGCGGGGGTTCGCCCCCATGCGCTCCTGGTCGACGATGATCGCGGTCGTGAGCCCCTCGAGCACGTCGACGTCGGGTCGCGACTGCGAGGGCATGAACCCCTGCACGAACGCGCTGTACGTCTCGTTGATGAGGCGCTGGGACTCGGCGGCGATCGTGCTGAACACGAGCGAGCTCTTGCCGGAGCCGGAGACACCGGTGAAGACGGTGAGCCTGCGCTTCGGCAGGTCGACGCTCACGTTCTTCAGGTTGTGCTCGCGGGCGCCTTGCACGCGGATGCGATCGTGGCTGTCGGCAGGGTGGGTCGAAGGCTGCGGTGCGGCGTGCTCGTCGGTCATGGGGAAAGATTAGCGCGAGCCGCCGACATCGCACTTCTTCATTCCTGATCGTCCCCGACGGGGGAGGGGGCCAGCCGGTAGAGCACCTCCGGTCGACCGCGCTTGCCGTAGCGATGCGCCAGGTCGATGGTGCCCTCCGAGACGAGGTAGTCGAGGTAGCGCCGCGCGGTCGCCCGGGAGATCGTGCAGCGCTCGGCGAGCTCCGCGGCCGAGATCGCGGAGACGGGGTCGAGGGCTTCGACGACGCGCGTGAGCGTCACCTCGGAGAGCCCCTTCGGCAGTCTGGGCGGGGTCGTCGAGGGCAGGGGAGGCGCGGATCCGGCGGCTCTCCGCGAGCTGCGCGCCGATGCGGCCGGCAGCCGGATCCTACCCGTCGAGAGCAGCCGGTCGATCTCGCCCTGGCCGAGGGGCCGTTCCCGCTCGTTGTGCTCGCGCGCCCGCCGTTCGGCACGGTAGACCCGCAACCGCTCCTGCAGGGCCTCCTGCGTGAAGGGCTTCACCAGATACCCGACGACGTGCGCCGCGAGCGCCTGGCGCACGGTGATCTGATCCCGGGACGAACTGATCACGAGTACATCGGGGGACCGCGATCCGAATGTGCGCAGCTGGTGCAGGACCTCGATGCCGCTGATGTCGGGGAGGCGCATGTCGAGCAGGATCAGGTCGACGCCCCCGCGCAGTCCGCGGTCGATCGCGGCCTCGCCCAGCCCGACCGTGCCGGCCAGCGCGAATCCGGGCGTGCCCGAGACGAAGCGCCCGTGCAGGGAGCGTGCGCCCGGATCGTCGTCGACGACGAGCACGCGGATCGGCTTAGCTGCCATGATCGCGCCCTCCGCTCTTCATCATGTCCATCTCGAACGAGAAGCGGGCACCGCCCCACTCCGACCTCCCGAGCTCGACCGATCCGCCCCGCGAAGCGACTGTTCGCCGCACGAGGTCCAGCCCGAGCCCGCGGCCGACCCCCGAAGGGTCGGGCTTCGAGGAGTACCCGCGGGTGAAGATCCGCTCCGCGGCTCGGGGGTCCACGCCCGGACCGTCGTCGTCCACCGCACCGAACAGGCGCCGGGAGCGCTGCACGAGCGAGCAGCGCACGCGTGAGGCACCCGCCTCGCCGGCGTTGCGGCAGAGATTCGCGATCACGAGCACGGCATCGCGATCGATCTCCTCGGAGACCTCGATCCGCGTCTCGATCCGCGCCCCGAGCGCCCCGAGTTCGGCCCGCAGCGCCTCGACGGTCGCGCGCAGCAGCGGCTGCCCGGGCAGCACTCCGTCGCCACCGCCCTCGGTGAGCACGGGGGCGGCGTCATCGATGTAGTCGAGCGCCTCTTGCACATCGCCGTGCGAGACGAGGCCGTGGATCACGTGCAGGCGCGTGTGGAACTCGTGGGTCTGCTCGCGGAGCGCCGCCGCCGTGCGCCGCACCCGCTCGTGCTCGCGGGCGGCGTCGGCGAGACGGCGGAACCGTCGCTCCAGGCCCGCCGCGAGCAGCGAGCTCGCCAGGGTCCCCAGCACCAGCGCGCCGAGCGCCCACGGCAGCAGCTGCCCCAGGGACTCGTCGTGCTCGGCCGAGATGTGCGACTCGAGGATGCCCACCGAGAGGGTGCCGATCACCCTGCTCCCGTCTCCGCCCTCGCGCACCGGCACCTTCGCGCGCAGCGTCGTTCCGAGAGTTCCGGTCTCGGTTCCGAGGAACTCCTCGCCCGCGAGCACCCTGGACGAGTCCGTCGACACGGGCCTGCCGCGCTCGGCCGGGGTGGGGTGGGTGATCCGGATCCCGGATGCATCGGTGATGACGATGTAGTCGACGCCCGAGGCGTGCTCCACCACATCGGCCAGCGGCTGCAACTCCGCAGTGGCGCGCTCACGGCCGCTCTCGGGATCGGCCGTCGCGATCCTCAGCGCCTCCCGCACCTGGCTCAGCTCGGCGAGCGTGACCGCCACCTCCCTCACCCGCTCGCCCGTCGCGGTGCGCAGGCTCCGCTCCTGCACCGACACGGCTATGGCCGTGGTGATGCCCACCGAAGCGAGCACGATGAGGCTCGGCAGCAGCAGGATCGCGATTCGCATCGCGACGGGTCTCACCCGTGTCGACACCAGGCCACCTCCTCGGAGTCCGCGGCTCGGATCGTGAGCATCAATGAGCACAAAGGCCCGGTGCCGGGGTGAACCGGCCGGACCGTCTGTACATTCTAGTGACTACGTCAGATGACAACGGAGTCTGCACAGAGGAGTGAAATCAATGACGGCAGCATCAGCGGAGCCCGCTCAGGCACCGCCCCCGGAACAGCGGACGGGGAAGCGCACGGGCAGAGTCATCGGGAGGGTGATCGGCGGGGCCATCGCGGTGGCCGCCGTCGGCTTCGCCTCGTACGGGTCGATCAGCTCGGCGGCGCTCGGATCCGACATCCGCAATTCGATGACCGTCATCGCGCCCGCAGCCGCCGGTGGCGGATGGGACGGCGTGGCCCGCGAGATGCAGCAGGCCATGAAGGCGAACGGCATCGTGAACAACGTGCAGGTGGTCAACATGCCCGGCGCCGGCGGCACCATCGCGCTCGGAAACCTCTCGGTGCTCTCGGGACAGCCGAACAACATCATGGTCGGCGGCACCGGCCTGCTCGCAGCGACGATCCAGTTCGACTCGGCCGCGACCCTCGACGACGTCACGCCGCTCGCGACCATCGTCGAGGAGTACGACGTCATCGTCGTGCCGGCCGACTCGCCCTACGAGACCCTCGGCGACCTGGTCGAGGCCTGGCGCGACGATCCGAAAGCCCTGCCGTGGTCGGGCGGCGGATCCTTCGACCAGCTCGTGATCACCGATCTCGCGCTCGCCGCGGGCATCGATCCGGTCGACCTCACCTACATCCCGTCCGACGGCGGCGGCGAGGCGATCCAGGCCATGCTCAACGGCACCGTCGCGGCGGCAGCGGGCGGTTACCCCGACAACATCGATCAGATCGAGTCGGGCCGTCTCCGCGCGCTCGCGCTGGTCGCCCCCGAGCGGGTCGACGGTATCGATATCCCGACCGCCCGCGAGCAGGGCTACGACATCACCCTCACCAACTGGCGCTCGCTCTCCGCGCCGGCGGGTTTGAGCGACGACGACCGCGAGGCGCTCGTCGACCTGGTGCTCGAGACCGTCGAGACCCCCGAGTGGGACGGTGCGATGGAGCGCTACCACTGGACCGAGAAGCTGCTCACCGGCGACGAACTCGAAGAGTTCCTCGGGGAGGAGCACGAACGCATCGCGCAGCTGTACAGGGAGATGGGGCAATGACGCACTCGAACAATCCCACCGCCGTCTCGGCGGTCATGGGCGAAGAGCTCGAGATCGGGCGGGAGAATCCCGGCGCCGCGCTGCTCAAGCAGCTCGTCATGCCGGCGATCCTCGTCGCCTTCGCCACCTATCTGCTCATCGGCATCCTCACGATGCGGGTACCCGAGGGCGTTGTCTTCCCCGGACCCCGGTTCTTCCCGTCGATCATCTCCGCGGGGCTCTACCTGTTCGCAGTGCTGCTGGTCGTGCGGGCCCTGCGGGATCGCGCCGAGGCCGCCGCGTCCGTCGAGCGCTCGGCCGCGGAGATCGAGCTGCTCACCGACGAGGAGATCGCCGCGCTCGAAGCGCAGGCCTCGAAACGAGTCGGTATCGACTGGCGCTCCATGGCGTGGATCGTCGGCTCGTTCATCGGATTCGCGCTGCTGCTGCCCTTCCTGGGATGGATCGTCGGGGCCGCGCTGCTGTTCTGGTGCGTGGCACGCGCCTTCGGGTCCGAACGACCGATCTTCAACCTCGTCGTCGGTCTGACCGCGAGCTCGCTCGCCTACATCGCGTTCGACATGCTGCTCGGCCTCACGCTGCCGTCCGGCATCCTCGGTTGGGGGTTCTGACATGGATACGCTGCAACTCCTGGCAGAGGGTTTCGCGGGAGCCCTCACCTGGCAGAACCTGCTCTGGGTGGTGATCGGCTGCCTGCTCGGCACCGCGGTCGGCGTCATGCCCGGCCTCGGATCGTCGATGGCGGTCGCGCTGCTGCTGCCCATGACCTTCGCACTCGAGCCCACTGCGGCCTTCATCATGTTCTCCGGAGTGTACTTCGGCGGGCTCTTCGGAGACTCGACGATGAGCATCCTCATGAACATGCCCGGGCAGGCCTCGGCGATCGCCTCGACGTTCGAGGGACACAAGATGGCGCTCGACGGCAGAGCCGCCCAAGCGCTTGCCACTGCGGCGATCGGCGCGTTCGTCGGAGGCTTCCTCGCGTCGATCGCGGTCGTCTTCATGGCGCCTGCGCTCGCCGACTTCTCGACGCAGTTCGGCCCCGCCGAGTTCTTCGCGCTCGCGCTCTTCGCCTTCGTCGCGACCTCATCGGTGGTCACCGACAACCCCGTGAAGGGCCTCTCGTCGCTCTTCATCGGGCTCGGGATCGCGGTGATCGGCGTCGACGGCATCTCGGGTGCGCCCCGCTTCACGATGGACTCGCCCAACCTCTTCGACGGAGTCTCCCTCGTGACGGTGACGGTGGCGGTGCTGGCTCTCGGCGAGGTCATCTACGTCGCGTGCCTCGAGCGGCACATCGGCGGCGGCAAGCTCATCAGGCCCAAGGGCCGCCCGTGGCTGTCGGGCCGCGAGTTCCGCGAAGCGCTGCCGGCCTGGCTGCGCGGTACGGCGATCGGCATGCCCTTCGGCGTCGTGCCCGCCGGCGGGTCGGAGATCCCGACCTTCCTGGCCTTCGGCCTCGAGAAGAAGCTCGATGCGCGCCGCAAGAACCCGCAGTTCGGCAAGGGCGCGATCCGCGGTCTCGCAGCCCCCGAGGCCGCGGGCAACTCGACGACGGGCATGGCGATGGGCGCGCTGCTCGCCCTCGGCCTGCCGATCTCGGCGACCGCGGCCATCATGCTCGCGGCCTTCCGCCAGTACGGGCTGCAGCCGGGCCCGCTGCTGTTCGAGCGCTCGTCCGAGCTGGTGTGGGCGCTGCTCGCGAGCTTCTTCATCGCGATGATCGTGCTGCTGATCCTCAACCTGCCGTTCGCGATGGTGTGGGCGAAGCTGCTGCTGATCCCGCGACCCTACCTGTACGCGGGCATCACGATGGTCTGCGCCCTCGGCATCTACGCCACCTCGGGCAAGACCTTCGACCTCATGCTGCTGCTCGCGGTCGGCCTCGTCGGCTTCGTGATGCGCGCCGTCGACTTCCCGCTCGCGCCGCTCATCATCGGCATGGTGCTCGGCCCGCTCGCCGAGACGAGTCTGCGCGACGCCGCGATGAGTGCGAACGGCGACTTCTCGGTGCTGGTGCAGGGGCCGATTCCGATCACCCTCTACGCCCTGCTGCTGCTCGTGATCGCGTTCGCCGTGCGCGGCAAGGTGGTCGAGCGGCGCCGTGCCAAGCAGCTCGCGTCGGTGAGCTGAGGGGCGCGCGGGCTGCGGCGGGCTGGTTGCGTCTGCGGCGGGGGCTGGTTGCGTCTGCGGCGGTCCGCCTGACAGGTCGAAAAGGGCTCCGATCCACGTGGATCGGAGCCCTTTTCGACCTTTCGGCGCGGCCTCTCGAGGGGCGGGTCGATCGCACCCTGAGCTGGTCGAAGCGAACGCAGGATCCGGCCCCGATCCTCCTCGAGATACGAATTTCGCACCCTTGGACGCGGAAGGAGCTGCGAGATCCGTATCTCGAGCAGGGTGCCCGGGTCTCGGGCGAGCCGGCGACGTGACTGCGACATGACCCAGGGGACGGAGCGCCGTTACGCTGGGAGGGTGAACGCAGGGGGAGGATCGGTGCAGCCGGCACGCTCGCGGGCGATCGAGCCGCTGAGCCTGGCCGCGGCGCTCCTCGTCGTGCTCGCGGCCCCGGCGTTCTTCGTGCTCGAACTGCCGTTGCTCGGCTTCGCCCTGCTGGCCGCGGGGTTGCTCGTCGCATGGACGGGGTCGCGGGGCGTGGCGGTCACGGGCGCTGAGCGAGGATCGGCTGCGGGATCGGGACCATGGGCGGGATCCGGACCCGCGGGAGCCGCGCTGGGATCGGGATCCGGATCGGGATCCCGATCCGCACCGCGCCCGCCGAGTCTGCTGCGCGACCTCTCGCTCATCGCGATCGGCCTCGCGATCGTGCGCAGCATCCCGCTCGCAGCCGAGCTCGACGACTGGTCGATGGTGAAGTTCACGCTCGCCCTCGGCGGGGCGGTCGCGGTGCCGTACGTCGTCTCCCGGTGGGTGTATCGGGATCGCGCGACCGGGTTCCCCTGGCGCGGGCGCGCCCGCGGTGCCGCACACGGCGGCAGCCTACGGAGCGAAGCGAGAGGTGGCGGGGGCAGGCGCTGGGGCCTGCTGCACTGGTCATGGCTCGCGGCGGTGCTCGTGCTGGGCTGGCTGATCCTGCCCTGGTACTTCATCAGCTCGGGTGTCTACCTCAACTGGCCCGACGTCGATGACGCCGACCTCATCGCCCGACTCTTCGTCGGCGTCGGAGCGGTCGGCATCTGGGACGAGCTCTTCTTCATCTGCACCGTATTCGCCGTGCTGCTGCGGCACTTCCCGGCGTGGACCGCGAACCTGCTGCAGGCCGTGGTCTTCGTGTCGTTCCTCTGGGAGCTCGGCTACCGCGCCTGGGGGCCGCTGCTCACGATCCCGTTCGCGCTCGTGCAGGGGTACATCTTCCTGCGCACGCACTCGCTCGCCTATGTCGTGACGGTGCACCTGCTGTTCGACGCGGTCGTGTTCGCGGTATTGGTCCACGCCCACAATCCGCAGCTGTTCGATGTGTTCGTGACGGTGCCGTAACGGATTGTGGGCCCGATCCCGCTGCTCGCTCGAGTGAGACAGCCCATTCTTATCGAGCCGGCCTACGATTCACGCAACTTTCGGGCTGGTTCGATAGGAATGGGCCGCCTCGATCCTCAAGCCACCGCCCGCGCGGGAGACGTCCGGATCAGCCCGCCGTCAGCGCCGCCAGTCGTCGCACCGCGAACTCGTAGCCCTGCACCCCGCAGCCCACGATCACGCACTGCGCGATGCCCGAGATATAGGAATGGCTGCGGAACTCCTCGCGCGCGTGCACGTTGGAGATGTGCACCTCGGCGACGGGAAGCGCGACCCCTGTCAGCGCGTCGCGCAGCGCGATCGAGGTATGCGTGAAGGCTCCGGGGTTGATGATGATCGCGGTGCAGTCCTCGCGGGCCGCGTGGATGGCGTCGATGAGCTCGCCCTCGTGGTTGCTCTGGATCGCGCGCACCTCGAAGCCGAAGTCGGACGCGATGCGTGAGACGAGCGCCTCGACGTCTTCGAGGGTCTCCTCGCCGTAGATCTCGGGTTCGCGCGTGCCGAGCAGGTTGAGGTTCGGGCCGTTCACCAGGAGAAGTCGTCTGGACATGGGTCGTTCCCTCCGCTTCGAAGTGTTCTACCCATGGTACCGCCGCAGGACTGTTCGCGGTCAGTCGTTCTCGCGATGCGGATGCGGGGAGAATCCGGGATCGCCGACCGTGGGCTACCGTAGACGGGTGACCGACCAGCAGCCCCTGCCTCACAAGAGTTTCGACCCCACCACCTTCCGCGATAAGCCGGTGTCTTTCGTGCGCCGCAGCGGGCGCATGACGCCCTCGCAGACGCGGGCGTGGGAGGAGTACCGCGAGAAGTACGTGCTCGACATCGCGCACGGGCCGGCCGCGACGAGCGTGGCCGACGGGGTGACGGGCGATCCCGAGCAGATCTTCGGCAGGAAGGCGCCGCTCGTGGTCGAGGTCGGATCCGGACAGGGCCACGCGATCCTGCACGCCGCCGAGCACCGTCGCGACACCGACTTCCTCGCCATCGAAGTGTTCCGTGCCGGGCTCGCCCGCACCATGATCCGCGCCGAGCTCGCGAAGCTCGACAACCTCCGCCTCGCCGAGGTCAACGCGCCCGAGCTGCTCGAGAAGTATCTGCCGGCGGGTTCGGTCGACGAGATCTGGGTGTTCTTCCCCGATCCCTGGAAGAAGGAGCGCCACAAGAAGCGGCGACTCGTCAGCGCCGACTTCGCGTGCATCGCGCACCGCGCGCTGAAGCCCGGGGGCGTGCTGCGACTCGCGACCGACTGGGAGGACTACGCCGTGCAGATGCGCGAGGTGCTCGATGCCGCCGACGGCTTCGAGCGCGGTTTCGAGGGGGAGTGGGCGGATCGCTTCGACGGACGCGTGCTCACCGCCTTCGAGCAGAAGGGCGCCGAGAAGGGGCGCCAGATCCGGGACTTGAACTACCTCCGCGTATGAATGTCCGGGGCCCGCTCCCATTGAATGGCGGAGGCCCGCTCTAACATGTGAACCATGAGCGAAACCCATCCCTCCCTGTCGCAGCGTCTCGACGCGCTGCCCTTCACCCGCAAGCACGGGCGCGTGCTCACGGGATCGGGCCTCGGGTGGGCGCTCGACGCCATGGATGTCGGCCTCATCTCGTTCATCATCGCGGCGCTGGTCGAGCACTGGGGCATCTCGAAGGGGGAGAGCGGCCTGATCGCCTCGATCGGCTTCCTGGGCATGGCGATCGGCGCGAGCCTCGGCGGTCTGCTCGCCGACCGGTTCGGCCGGCGCCAGGTGTTCGCGCTCACGCTGCTGGTCTACGGCGCGGCCACGGGGGCGAGCGCACTCGTAGGCGGTATCGCTCTGCTGCTCGTACTGCGGTTCTTCGTCGGGCTGGGGCTCGGCGCCGAGCTGCCCGTGGCGTCCACCTATGTGAGTGAGTTCGCGCCGGCGCGCATCCGCGGCCGGCTCATCGTGATCCTCGAGGCCTTCTGGGCTGTGGGGTGGACCGCTGCGGCGCTGATCGGCTACTTCGTGGTGCCGGCCTCGGAGAACGGGTGGCGCTGGGCTTTCGCGCTCGGGGCGATCCCCGCCGTGTACGCGTTGATCGTGCGCTGGGGCCTGCCAGAGTCGCCGCGGTGGCTGGCCGGACGCGGGCGTGCGGCCGAAGCCGAGCGGATCGTGGGCGAGTTCGAGTCGTCTGCGGTCAGGGCCGGTCAGGCTGTCGAGCCCGGTTCGCATGCCGAGCCCGGTGGGCATGCCGAACCGGTTGAAGCGCGCGAACCGGCGCATCGGCTCGGCGCTCGCTCACGGCTCGGCGGACTCTGGTCGGCGGAGTTCCGACTGCGCACGGCCTCGATCTGGCTGGTCTGGTTCTGCGTGAACTTCGCCTACTACGGCGCTTTCATCTGGATCCCGAGCATCCTCGTCGACGCCGGCTTCGACCTCGTGCGCTCGTTCGGATTCACGCTGATCATCACGCTCGCGCAGCTCCCCGGCTACGCGGTCGCGGCGTGGCTCATCGAGGTGTGGGGCAGGCGGCTGACGCTGTCGCTCTTCCTCATGGGGTCAGCGGTTTCGGCCGTGATCTTCGGCACGGTCCACGCGGAGGGTGCGATCATCGCCTCGGGCATGGCGCTCTCCTTCTTCAACCTCGGAGCCTGGGGCGCGCTCTACGCGGTCACCCCCGAGATCTACCCGACCTCGCTGCGGGGTACGGGGGCGGGTTGGGCCGCGGGTGTGGGGCGCATCGCCTCGATCGTCGCTCCGCTGCTGGTGCCGCTCATGCTGGCTGCGGGCGGGGCCGGGCTCACCTTCGCGGTGTTCGCGGTGTTCTTCGTGGTCGCGGCCGGGGCGACCTGGGGCCTCGTTGATCGCCGGGGCGAGGCCCTCGACGATCGGTAGTCGGCGAGCGTCACGTTCCCCGACCGACTGCGCTGTCGTCAACCCACGCACGCCGTCAGAGCTGCAGCGCGGGCGCCGCAATCAGCCAGCGCCGCGGAGGACGCCGGGCGCCGCGATCAGTCGCTGCAGCGGCAACGCTCGGCCTGGGGCACCCCGGCCAGGGCCTCCTCGACGTGCTCGCCGCAGCCCACCCAGGTCGGCTTGTTGCAGCTCTGGCAGGTCACTCGCTGGCACATGGTGGTTCTCCTTCGGGGTTTCGATCGACGTTCTCGCGATCGATCCGGATCGCAGAATCCATTGTGCCGGGTGAAGATGCGTGCCGGCTGCTCACTCCCGTCCTGCGTCCCCGCTGAAGGAGACCCCGGGGTGGCACGGCGCACCCCCGGAAGTGCGCTAGGCTAGTCGGCGTTGCCAGTGCTCGCCTCCGTAGCTCAGGGGATAGAGCGCCGGTTTCCGGTACCGTAGGTCGGGGGTTCGAATCCCTCCGGGGGCACGAAAGCAACAGAGAAGGCCCGGTCAGAACGAGTTTCTGGCCGGGCCTTCCGTATTTCTCAGTGAATTCGCCCCCGCAGGCGGGCGGAGTAGACTGGTCGCTTGTGACGCCACAAGAACTCGCCCTCGCCCTCGCCCGCATCCTGACCGACATCGTCGCCGCTCGCGGTGCCGATATCGAGGTCACCGAGCAGGACACGCAGGTGGAGCGCCCGAAGAACCGGGATCACGGCGACTGGGCCTCGAACGCTGCGATGAAGTTCGCGAAGCGGATCGGCACGAACCCTCGCGAACTCGCCGAGGAGATCGTCGAGCGCGCTGGGGCGATCGAGGGTGTGGCGAAGGCCGAGGTCGCCGGCCCCGGCTTCATCAACATCACCCTCGACGCCGCGAGCGCGGGTGAGACCGCTCGTCGCGTGGTCGAGCAGGGCGAGGCCTACGGCCGCAGCGATGTGCTCGCGGGCCAGCGGATCAACCTCGAGTTCGTGAGCGCCAACCCCACCGGGCCGCTGCACATGGGCCACACCCGCTGGGCGGCTCTCGGCGACTCGACGGCGCGGGTGCTGCGCGCCGCGGGCGCGGATGTGACGAGCGAGTACTACATCAACGACGCGGGCGCGCAGATGAACAAGTTCGGCCGCTCCGTGCTGGCGGCCGCGCTCGGCGAGGAGGCCCCGGAGGACGCCTACCCCGGCGAGTACATCCAGTCGCTCGGCGCGCAGGTGCGCGAGCGGATCCCGGATCTCGCCGAACTCGCCGAGAGCGACCGCGAGGCCGCTCTCGAGCAGGCCCAGGAGCTCGCCTACCAGTTGCAGCTCGCTGAGATCAAGGATTCGCTCGAGCGCTTCAACGTGCATTTCGACGTGTTCTTCTCGGAGCGCACGCTGCATGCACAGGGCGAGAACGGCGAGCCGAGCCCCATCGAGGCCGCGATCGACCGGCTGCGCGAGCAGGGCCACGTCTACGACGAGGACGACGCGGTGTGGGTGCGCACGACCGCATTCGGCGACGACAAGGATCGCGTGTTCACCCGCGGCAACGGCATTTATACCTACTTCGCCGCCGACGCCGCCTACTACCTCTCGAAGATGGACCGCGGCTTCGGCGAGAAGATCTACCTGCTGGGCGCCGACCACCACGGCTACATCGGGCGTCTCACCGCGATCGCCGGCGCCGCGGGCGACAACATCGAGACCGACGTCACCGTGCTCATCGGCCAGCTCGTTAACCTCAACGGCGCGCGCCTCTCGAAGCGGGCGGGCAACATCATCGAGCTCGACGATCTGCTCGAGTGGTTGGGCAGCGACGCGCTGCGCTACTGGCTCGCGCGCTATCCCGCCGATTCGCCGCTCTCCCTCGATGGCGAGAAGCTGCGCAGCCGCACCAATGACAACCCGGTCTTCTACGTGCAGTACGCGCACGCCCGCACCTGCGCGGTCGACCGCAACGCGGCAGCGGCCGGTGTGGATCGCAGCGCCTTCGCACCCGAGCTGCTCACGCATCAGACCGAGACCGACCTGCTCGGCAAGCTGCAGCAGTACCCGGGCATCGTGGCCGGCGCCGCCGAGCTGCGCGAGCCGCATCGCGTGGCGCGCTTCCTCGAGGAGCTCGCCGCCGCGTACCACCGCTGGTACGACAACTGCCGCGTGATCCCGATGGGTGAGGAGCCCGTCGAGGATCTGCACCGCACCCGGCTCTGGCTGAACGACGCGGCCGGCCAGGTGCTGCGCAACGGCCTCGATCTGCTCGGCGTCTCCGCTCCCGAGCGACTGTAGGCCTGCGATCGACGTGAAGGCCGAACGCAAGCCCCGGTGGTGGCTCCGGATTCTCAGCGCGATCCTCGCGATCGCGGTGCTGGGCGGTGCGGTGGAGTTGGTGCTCCGCGCGATCTCGCCCGGGATCGTCGCCGACTCGGTGCGCGAGGGGCTCGGTCTCACGCCGGATCATCCCGTCGAGGTCTCGCTGTCGGGTTCTTCACTGCTGAACGCTTTGCGCGGCGGGATCGGCGGGGTGACTGTGACGGTGCCCGACGCGCCCCTGCTCGAGGGCGTCTCCGCTGATGGGACGGTGCGGGCGAGCTTCGTGCCGTTCGATCCGACCCAGGGTGAAATCCGTGACGGTACCGCGGAGCTGAGGGTCGACAAGGAGCAGCTCGGATCCGTGGTGAGCCTGCTCACGCAGGGCGTCGCGCAGACGGGCGAGGTGCGCGACGGTTCGCTCGTCGTCGGCCGCACTCTCGAGCTGTTCGGTCAGCAGGTACCGATCACGGCGTCTCTCGGAATCAGGGTCACCGAGGACGGCGAGGTCGAGGTGGAGCCGCGCGGTGCCGCGGCTGCGGGGTTCGACTTGAACGCCGATCAGCTCGCGGATGTCGGCGGGGGCATTTTGCGTCCGCTGCTCGAGACGCAGACGGTCTGCGTGCGGGGCAATCTCCCCGCGGGCGTGGAGCTCACGGGGATCTCGCTGTCGAGTACGGGATCCGCATCCATCACCGCGGATCTCGCTCCGCGCATCCTCTCCGACCCGGCCGAGCAGCAGCCCGGCAGCTGCGAGTAGCGGGCAGTCCGCTGCGGCGTCGATCCCGGTCGCATACAGCATCGGCACTGTCGTCCCGCTAAACTGGAGCGGTCCGTTCCGAGGTGTTCCTCCGTTCGCAGGCTTCAGGGGCCAATCCGGGTCCGCTCGCCGGTTGCCGTCAGGCTGATCGAGCGTCGACGGATCCGAAAGAATCCCTGAGGAGTGAAGCATGACCACAGCCGCACCAGGCAGCGACCTCAACGCCGTCGACCCTCGGGTGTTCCCCCCGTCGGCGCGCCGCGGGAGCCGGTGCGGTGAATTGAAGCTCGCCGGGATCCCGGCCACCGAGCTCACAGCGAAGCACGGTTCGCCGCTGTACGTCGTCGATGAGCAAGCAGCTCGGGATCGCGCTCGTGAGGTGCGCGAGGCGCTGCAGCGCGAGGCCGCGCGCGTCGGCACGGAGGCCACCGTCTACTACGCAGGGAAGGCATTCCTCTGCGTCGAGGTGGCCCGCTGGATGGACGAGGAGGGCCTCGCCGTCGATGTCGCGAGCGGGGGTGAGCTCGCCGTCGCGCTCGCAGCGGGCGTCGATCCCTCAAAGATCGGCTTCCACGGCAATAACAAGTCCGAGCGCGAGATCACGCGCGCCGTCGATGCCGGAGTCGGCACGATCATCATCGACAGCGAGATCGAGACGGAGCGAATCGCCGCGGCCGCGAGCGCGGCCGGTCGACGGCAGCGGGTGCGTCTGCGGGTCAACAGCGGAGTGCACGCCTCCACTCACGACTTCCTCGCGACCTCGCACGAGGATCAGAAGTTCGGCCAGCCGCTCGGCGACGCGCCTCGCCTGGTCGAGGCGATCCTCGCCCACGAGAGCCTCGAGTTCGTCGGCCTGCACTGCCATATCGGCTCCCAGATCTTCGCGACCGACGGTTTCCGCGAGTCGGCTCGGAGGTTGCTCGGCGTCTACCCCGAGCTCGAGCGGCTCGTCGGCGCACCGATCCCCGAGTTGAACCTCGGCGGCGGTTTCGGCATCGCCTACACGAGCGAGCAGGCCGATGAGGCGCCGAGGATCGCCGATATCGCGCGGGAGCTGGCCGACATCGTCGCCGCGAGCGCCCGGGAGTTCGGCGTCGCGGTGCCGAAGCTCGCGTTCGAGCCGGGGCGCTCGATCATCGGTCAGTCGGGGGTGACGCTCTACACCGTCGGAACAACCAAGGAGGTGGCGCTCGCCGGTTCGGACGCGGCTGCCGATCCCGCGGACCTCGGCTGCTCCTCGCGCCTCTACGTGAGCGTCGACGGCGGCATGAGCGACAACGCCCGCCCCGCCCTCTACGGCGCCGACTACCAGGTGCGCCTGGCGAATCGATCGAGCGATGCCGATCCGGCGCTCGTGCGCGTGGTCGGCAAGCACTGCGAATCGGGCGATGTCGTGGTGCAGCGCGACGTGCTGCCCGGCGACGTGCGTCCGGGCGACACGCTCGCCGTGGCGGCCACGGGAGCCTACTGCTGGTCGCTCGCGAGCAACTACAACTACGTGCCTCGACCCCCGGTGGTCGCGGTGCGCGAGGGAGCCTCGCGCATCATCGTGCGCGGTGAGACCGAGGACGAGCTGCTCGCGAAGAGCGTCGTCACGACCCCCTCACCATGAATGTCGGAGGTCGCCCGCAGACTGCTCTCACGGGCCGGCGGCCTCCGAACCTTGACAGTCGAACAGAAGCATTCTCGAACGAAACGGAGATACGAAGTGAACGAGTACCGTGATCTGAGGGTCGCGCTGCTGGGCTGCGGCTCGGTCGGCGCACAGGTGGCCCGGCTCATCCTCGAGCACGGCGACGAGCTCGCCGCGCGCGTCGGCGCGCGCCTCGTTCTGGCCGGGATCGCAGTGCGCAGCGTCGAAGCGAAGCGCGACGTCGAACTCCCCGCGGAGCTCTTCACCACCGACGCAGAGCGCCTCGTGCAGGGCGCCGACATCGTGATCGAGCTCATGGGCGGCATCGAACCGGCGCGGTCTCTGATCCTGCAGGCGCTGCAGGGCGGCGCCGACGTGGTCACCGCCAACAAGGCGCTGATCGCCGCCCACGGGCCCGAGCTCTCCGACGCCGCCGAGCAGGTCGGCGCGCAGCTGTCGTACGAGGCCGCTGTCGCCGCGGCCATCCCGATCCTGCGCCCGCTGCGCGAGAGCCTCGCCGGCGACCACATCACGAGCGTGCTCGGGATCGTCAATGGCTCGACCAACTACATCCTCGACCGCATGGACCGCTTCGGAGACAGTGCGGAGGACGCGGCGCGCGTCGCGAGCGAACTCGGCTATCTCGAGGCGGACCCGACCCTCGACGTCGAGGGCTACGACGCGGCGCAGAAGGCGACGATCCTCGCGAGCATCGCCTTCCACACCGAGGTGCCCGTCGAAGCCGTGTACCGCGAGGGCATCACGGGCATCACAGCCGAGCAGATCGAGGCCGCGAAGAACGCGGGCTACGTGATCAAGCTGCTCGCGATCGCCGAGCGGCTCACCTCCTCGGAGGGCGTCGACGGCGTCTCGGCGCGCGTCTACCCGGCGCTCATCCGCCGAGACCACCCGCTCGCCGCCGTGCACGAGGGCAAGAACGCGGTGTTCGTCGAAGCCGAGGCCGCGGGGGAGCTTATGTTCTACGGAGCCGGAGCCGGGGGCGCGGAGACCGCGTCGGCCGTGCTGGGCGACCTCGTCTCCGCTGCCCGGCGCCACGTCGCGGGCGGCCCGGGCATCGCCGGATCGCAGCACGCCGACCTCCCGATCCTTCCGGTGGGCGAGGTCAATACCGCCTATCAGGTGATGCTCGAGGTGCGGGACGAGCCGGGCGTGCTCGCGGCGATCGCCGGTATTCTCGCCGAGCACGGCGTGTCGGCCGCGAGCGTCGAGCAGACCGCAGCGCAGGGCGCAGGCGATCAGGCGGCTCGCGCCGCGCTCGTCATCGGCACCCACGTCGCCCGGGAGGCCGACCTCGCGGCGACCGTGGAGGCGCTTCGCTCCTCCGAGATGGTCATCGAGGTCACCAGCGTGCTGCGTCTCGAGGGCAACGCGTGAGCGGCTCCAGCGCTCAGCGCGCCGTGCGCGTCCGCGTGCCGGCGACCAGCGCGAACCTGGGGCCGGGCTTCGACACGCTGGGCATCGCCCTCGCCTACGGCGACGAGTTGACCGCGGTGACCCGCGAGGCACCGGGCGCCACGGTGCACGTCACCGGCGTCGGTGAGGGGGAGGTGTCGACCGATGCCTCCAACCTGGTCGTGCGCTCGGCGGCGCACGTCTTCGAGCGGCTGGGCCGCGCCGTGCCCGGCCTCGAGCTCACGGCGCACAACCGCATTCCGCACGGTCGCGGCATGGGCTCCTCGGGCTCGGCGATCGTCGCCGGTGTGATGGTCGCCGCGGGGTTGCTGCAGAGCGACCCCGTCGACCCGGTCGAGCTGAGCGAGGAGCAACTGCTCGCGTTCGCGACCGAGCTCGAGGGGCACCCCGACAATGTCGCACCCGCGCTCTTCGGCGGTCTCACCATCGCGTGGACCACCCCGGAAGGGCCGCGGTTCAAGCGGCTCATGGTGCACCGCGGTGTGGCACCGCTGGTGCTCGTGCCCAGCTTCACGATGTCGACCGAGCTCGCGCGCAGCCTGCAGCCGAAGCAGGTGCCTCACGAGGACGCGGTGTTCAACGTCTCGCGCTCCGCGCTACTGATCGCCGCGCTCACGCAGAGCCCCGAGCTGCTGCTCGAGGCGACGGAGGATCGGCTGCATCAGAACTACCGGGGCGATGCGATGCCCGCGACCCGGGATCTGATCGGCGAGCTGCGCGAGGCGGGGCATCCGGCAGTCGTGTCGGGGGCGGGGCCCTCGATCCTGGTGCTCTCGAACGGGCCGGCGGACCGACTGCGAGCGGTCGACCTCGTCGAAGCGGAGCACAGCGATTGGCAGGCGCTGATCCTCGCCGTCGACACGAAGGGTGCTACAGTGGAGGCGATCCCCGCCTAGCAATCATGCGGGCGAGCAGTCGGTGCGCATCGCGTTCTCGCTCCTCGCTCGTGGCCGGTGGATCATTCCCTCACCGAGACGACAGGTCCGGTGATCCCGAAGCACAGTCTGTGCACCACCGCGGGAGGGCCGTTTGTGGCCGCCGAACCCGCGCGTTCCGAGAGGAAGAACGATGGAATCGAACGTCGAAGAGACGAACTCTGCCCCCGCAGCTGAGGAGACCGCGCCCGTGCGGCGCCGCGCCTCGCGTCGCGTGAGCACCGCTGCGGGAACCGTCAGCGAGGCCGCCCCCGCGGAGACGCAGGCGGCGGGCGCCGCTGCTCCTGCGGAGGCCGCTGCTCCTGCGGAGGCTGGTGCTCCTGCCGAGGTCGCCGCTCCCGCTGCCGAGGCTCCTGCCGCTCCCGCTGCGGAGGCTCCTGCCGAGGCGCCGAAGAAGCGTGCTTCGCGCAGCCGGAAGAAGGTCGCAGAGGAGGCTCCCGCTGAGACGCCGGCCGCCGACGCGCCTGCGGAGCCTGCGGCAGCGAAGACCCCCGCGGAGCCGGATGCAGCGGACGCCGGAGAGGTTCCTGCCGAGGCGCCGAAGAAGCGTGCTTCGCGCAGCCGGAAGAAGGCCGCGGAAGAAGCTCCTGCCGAGGCGGCCGCTGAGGCGCCCGCTACCGATGCCGCGATCGCCTCCGAGGCCCCCGCGGGCGAGAGCGATAGCTCGGCCGCTGAGAACGCCGAGACTGCTGCGGCTCCCGCCAAACGCGGTCGTTCGCGCCGTGCGCAGGCCGCCGAGTCGAAGCCTCAGGCGGAGACCGAGGCGACGGAGGAGCAGCCCGCCGAGAAGAGCGCGGAGCAGGCTACCGGCGGCAAGGCGAAGGCCAAGGGACGCGGCAAGCAGTCCCAGAACGAAGCTCCCCAGAACGAGTCGGCCGAGGAACCCGCCAAGGAGGAGGCTGCCAAGGCGGACGCTGCAAAGTCCGACGCTGCGAAGTCCGACGCCGAGGGTGAGGGCAACGGCCGCGGCCGCGGCCGTCGCACCCGCGGGCAGAAGAACGAGAACGGCGAGGCGGCGGAGGCGGCCGAGCAGAACGATGACTCCAAGGGGCGCGGCCAGAGCCAGGGCGGCGACAAGAACGGTCAGGGCAAGGGCGAGAACGCGTCGCGCTCCACCCGCACCCGCCAGCGCGATCGCAAGCGCCGCGGCCAGAACGACGATCTCGAGCCCGAGATCACCGAGGACGACGTGCTGCTGCCCGTCGCGGGAATCCTCGACGTGCTCGATAACTACGCCTTCGTGCGCACGAGCGGTTACCTCCCGGGCACGAGCGATGTCTACGTCTCGCTCGGCCAGGTGAAGAAGTACGGCCTGCGCCGCGGTGACGCGGTCGTCGGCGCGATCCGTCAGCCCCGCGAGGGCGAGGGCGGCGGCCGCCAGAAGTACAACGCCATCGTGAAGGTCGACACCGTCAACGGACGCACCGTCGATGAGAACGAGAAGCGCGTCGACATCGCGGACCTCACCCCGGTGTTCCCCCAGGAGCGCCTGTCGCTCGAAACCACGCCGGATCGGCTGCTCGGGCGCGCCATCGACATCGCGGCGCCCATCGGCCTCGGCCAGCGCGGTCTGCTGGTGCTGCCGGCCTCCGCTCACGGTGTCGGAGTGCTCTCGGAACTCGCGCAGGCGATCAGCGCCAACCGGCCCGACGCTCACCTGATGGTCGTGCTCGCGAATGCGCAGCCCGAGGAGATCACCCACCTGCAGCGCACGATCTCGGGCGAGGTCGTCGCGGCGAGCTTCGATCGTCCCGCCGAGGATCAGGCCACCGTCGCCGAGCTCGCCATCGATCGCGCGAAGCGCCTCGTCGAGCTCGGGCACGACGTCGTGGTGCTCGTGGACTCCCTGAACCGCTTCGCGCGCGCTTACGCGCAGGCGCAGCACGCCTCGGCGCGCCCCGCCTTCGACGAGATCGACGAGTTCGCGCTCGGCCAGATCAAGCGTCTGCTCGCAGCGGCCCGCAACGTCGAGAACGGCGGCTCCCTCACCGTGCTCGCCACGGCGCAGACGAAGACCGGAGTCGACGCCGACAAGCTGCTGCTGCGCGAGGTGCGCGCCGTCGCCAACAGCGAGGTCCGTTTCGAGAAGAGCCTGCCCGGCACGGTCCCCGCAGTGGATCTCGAGGCCTCGCTCACCCGCAATGCCGAGGCGATGCTCGGCGCGGCCGAGGCCGCGGCACTCTCCGCGCTGCGGGAGCGCATCGCGTCCGATGACGACGCGGCCGACGAGATCGCTGCGCGCCTGCGCGCCACCGCCTCCAACGCCGCACTGCTCGCAGAGGTCCAGCGGAGCCGCGCCTGATGTTCGAACAGGTGGAGGCGCTGCTCTCCGAGCACGCCCGACTGCAGGAGGAGCTGGCCGATCCCGCGCTGCACGCCGATGCGGGTCGCGCCAAGCGCGTCAACCGGCGCTACGCTGAGCTCAGCAAGATCAAGGCCGCCTACGAACAGTGGCAGCAGCTCGGCGACGATCTGCAGGCCGCACGCGAGCTGGCGAAGGAGGACGACGCCTTCGCCGAGGAGATCCCGGGTCTCGAGGAGGGCCTCGCAGAGGCCCAGGAGAAGGTGCGCCGACTGCTGATCCCGCGCGACCCCGACGACGCCCGCGACGTGATCCTCGAGATCAAGGGCGGCGAGGGTGGTGCGGAGTCCGCGCTCTTCGGCGCCGATCTGCTGCGCATGTACATGCACTACGCGGAGTCGAAGGGGTGGAAGAGCGAGATCCTCGAGAAGGACGAGAGCGACCTCGGCGGGTACAAGAACGTGCAGGTCGCGATCAAGTCGAACGCGAGCGACCCCTCGCAGGGCGTGTGGGCGCACCTCAAGTACGAGGGCGGCGTGCACCGCGTGCAGCGCGTGCCGGTCACCGAGTCGCAGGGGCGCATCCACACCTCCACCACGGGCGTGCTCGTGTACCCCGAGGTCGACGAGCCCGAGGAGGTCGAGATCAACCAGAACGACCTCAAGATCGACGTGTACCGCTCATCGGGCCCCGGCGGGCAGTCGGTGAACACCACCGACTCCGCGGTGCGCATCACGCACCTGCCCACCGGCATCGTGGTCGCCATGCAGAACGAGAAGTCGCAGCTGCAGAACCGCGAAGCAGCCATGCGCGTGCTGCGCGCCCGCCTGCTCGCGAAGCAGGCTGAGGAGGCGGCGGCGGAGGCGTCGGCGCACCGATCCAGCCAGATCCGCACCATGGATCGCTCGGAGCGCATCCGCACGTACAACTTCCCCGAGAATCGCATCGCCGACCACCGCACGGGCTACAAGGCGTACAACCTCGATCACGTCATGAACGGCGCGCTCGATCCCGTGATCGAGTCGTGCATCCGCATGGACGAGGAAGACCGGCTGAAGCAGCTCGGGCAGTAGCAGCCAGGCAGTAGCAGCCGGTCCGGCAGCAGCGGCCTTCCAGCAGCAGCGGCGCTCCGTCGGTCGCGACGAGCGACGGGCGGGCTACGCTGAGAGCATGACATCCGCTATCGCGATCACTGCTCCCATCGTAGGCCCGCTCGTCACGCTGCGGGCGCCGCAGAGTTCCGACGAGGATCCGCTCCTCGCGATCCTGCGGGAACCCGAGGTGGCCGAGTGGTGGGTCGGCTACGCCCCCGAGCGCGTGCGCGAGGAGTTCATCGAGGCCGCCGCGACCCGCATCATCGAGGTCGGGGGAGTGTGCGCCGGCGCGATGTACGTGCTGCGCGGCGAGGATCCCGAGTACCCGACCACGGTCATGCACCTCTTCATCGGTACGCGCTTCCGCGGTCGGCGCATCGGCGAGGAGGTGCTCGCCCTGGCGATCCGCGAAGAGTTCGCGGCGGGGATCAGCCGTGTCACGCTCGATCCCAATGTGCACAACGAGGGCGCGATCCGCAGTTACGAGCGGCTCGGCTTCCGGCGCGTCGGGGTGATGCGCGACTACCAGGTGCGGCCCGGCGGGCACCTCGAAGACGGGCTCCTCCTCGACCTCACCCGCAGCGACTTCCCGGACGGACCGCCGCTGCCTCCGCGCGGCTGACCGGCGCCAGCGAAACGATCACCCGGCAAGCCGGGTGATCGCACAACTCTCGGAGGGTAGCGTCGAGGGTCGTGAGCGATCCTTTCGAGCAGGTGCCCGTGCTGCCCGTCGTCATTCCTCTGGGGGCGGTGATCTTCGGACTGCTGGTGCGGCGTCTCGTGGTGAAGCGCCGTTTCACCGTCCCGCGTGCCGCGGTGGCGGCGGCGCTCGGAGTGTATGCGGCGGGGATCGCGGCGAACACCGTGTTCCCGATCTACGTCCACGTCATCCCCGGTACGCAGCCGTGGACGGCCGGCGTCGTGTTCGTCCCGTTCGTCAACTACGAGCTCGAGGATGCAGTGACCAATGTGCTGGTGTTCGTGCCGCTCGGGATCCTCTTCGCGCTGATGTTCGCGAAGCCGTCCTGGTGGAGGGTGCTGATCGCGGTCACGGCCACGAGCCTCGGCATCGAGATGACGCAGTTCGCGGTGCAGGAACTCTTCGGTGGAGGGCACATCGCCGATACCAGCGATCTCCTCTCAAACGTGGTGGGAGGCCTGCTCGGCTACCTGCTGTTCGCGACCCTGACCCGCATGCCGTGGTTCGCGCGCTTCGCCGAGCGTTTCCGCTGGGCGCCCGCCGAAACGGCCGACGCACGCGCGCGGTCGGACGTCGCGTCGGCCAGGTACCGAGCACCACGGGAAGAGTAGAGTTGAGCCTATGCGCACGGCACGGCCACTTCTCCCATGGGTGGTGTGGGGCGTGGCCGCGTTGGCCTACGCCGTCGCGATCATCAACCGCTCCTCGCTCGCGGCGCTCGGCCCCGCCGCCCAGCACCACTTCGACATCGACGCGACCACGCTGTCGGCGTTCCCGGTGATCCAGCTCATCGTCTACGCCGGTCTGCAGATCCCGGTCGGCACGCTGCTCGACCGCTTCGGTGCGACGGCGATGATCCTCAGCGGCGGCCTGCTCATGGTCGTGGGGCAGAGCATCATGGCGACCGTCTCGGATGTGTGGCTCGCGATCCTCGCCCGCGTGTTCGTGGGCGCGGGCGACGCCTGCACCTTCATCAGTGTGATGCGCCTGCTGCCGGAGTGGTTCTCGGTGCGGCAGCTACCCGTCGTGAGCCAGCTGACGGGCCTCATCGGTCAGGCGGGTCAACTGGTGTCGGTGACCCCGCTCGCGCTCGTCGTTGCGGGATTCGGGTGGACGACGGGGTTCCTGGGCGTGGCCGCGGTCGGCCTGCTCGTCATGATCCTCGGCTGCTTCGTGCTGCGGAACGCGCCGGGGGAGGGCACGCCGGTCGAGCGGCTCACCGGGCGTATCGGTCGACTGAGTCGCGAAGCGCGCTCGCTGGGTGCGGGTGAGGCGACCGGTGCGTTCGCGATGCCGCCGCCGGAGACCGGGATGCTTCCCGTCATCACCGCGACGCGGGTGCCGGGTCTGGGGTTCTGGCGCAAGCTGCGTCGCCTGCTCGCGCTGCCGGGGGTGCGGCTCGCGTTCTGGGTGCACTTCTCGTCTCCGTTCGCCCTGAACGCGTTCATCCTGCTGTGGGGCACGCCGTTCCTCACGGGAGGCGCGGGCCTCGACGGGGCGACCGCGAGCGGCCTGCTCAACATCGTCGTGCTCGCCTCGATGACGGCCGGCCTGCTGCTCGGCCCGCTGAGTTCGCGCTTCGTCGAGCGCCGCGTCTACATGAACGTCGGCATCACCGCGGCCATCATGGCGGTCTGGGGCACCGTGCTGCTGTGGCCGGGGCCGCCGCCGATGTGGCTGCTGGTCGCGCTGATGATCGTGATGCCGTTCGGCGGCCCGGCATCGATGATCGCCTTCGAGGTCGCCCGCTCGCACACGCCCCGCAGCTTCGCGGGCTTCGGCACCGGCCTCGTGAATATGGGCGGATTCATCGCCTCGCTGTTCGTGATCCTGCTCATCGGCTTCGTGCTCGATCTGCAGGGCGCAGGATCGCCCGACCACTACTCCCTGGGAGCCTTCAAGGTGGCGTTCGCCGTGCAGATCCCGTTCTGGGTGGGTGGGATCGCCATGATCTTCATCGAGCAGCGCCGCACCAAGCGGTGGATGGAGGAGCACGGGCGCCGACTGCGCTGAACGGTCCGGCGCCGATGCCGAACCGGGCTCAGATCACGTAGAAGTCCGCGAGATCCGGGGTCTCGGCGACGGGGGCGCCGCGCCGCGGGCGCCCCTGGGCCGGGATGCCCGTGAGCGTGGTCCACGGCGGCGCGGAGCGCACGACGACGGCGTTCGACCCCACCGCGCTGTCGTGGCCGAGCTCGATATCGCCGAGCACCTTCGCCCCGGCGCCGATGACCACGCGGTCGCCGATGGTGGGGTGCCGCTTGCCGCGGCTGTGCCCGGTGCCGCCGAGGGTGACGCCGTGGTAGATGAGCACGTCGTCGCCCACGACCGCGGTCTCCCCGATCACGACGCCCATGCCGTGGTCGATGAAGAGGCGTCGGCCGATCGTCGCGCCGGGGTGGATCTCGATCCCGGTGAAGAAGCGCGCGAGTTGGGACAGAGCGCGGGGGAGGAATCGCATACCCCGGAGCCACATCGCGTGCGAGGCGCGGTGCCACCAGACGGCATGCAGACCGGAGTAGATGAGGAGCACCGAGATGCCGCTGCGGGCGGCGGGGTCGCCGGCCTTGGCGGCTCGGATGTCCTCGCGGATGCGGCCGAAGAAGCTCACTGGCGTCCCTCCTGGTCGGGCTGGTCGGCTGCTGGGATACAACACCGGGCCCGCGCGGTTGATTCCCGCGCGGGCCCGGACTGATGGAGATCAGACGTTCAGATCCTCGTAGAGCACGGTCGAGAAGTAGCGCTCGCCGAAGTCGGGCACCACGACCACGATCTTCTTGCCGGCGTTCTCCGGGCGCTTCGCGACCTCGGTCGCCGCCCACACCGCCGCGCCGCCCGAGATGCCCGCGAGGATGCCCTCATCGGTGCCGAGCGCGCGGGCCTTCGCGATCGAGTCGGCGAGGCTGACGTCGATCACCTCGTCGTAGACCTCGCGGTCGAGGATGTCGGGTACGAAGTTCGCTCCGAGGCCCTGGATCTTGTGGGGGCCTGCCTTGCCCTCGGTGAGCAGCGGAGAGTCGATCGGCTCGACCGCGATGACCTTGACCTCGGGGTTCTGCTCCTTGAGGTAGCCGCCGGCGCCGGTGATCGTGCCGCCGGTGCCGATGCCGGAGACGAGGATGTCGACCTGGCCGTCGGTGTCGTTCCAGATCTCGGGGCCGGTGGTCGTGCGGTGGATCGCGGGGTTCGCGGGGTTCGCGAACTGCTGGGCGAGCACGGCGCCCGGCGTCGAGGCGGCGATCTCCTCGGCCTTCGCGACGGCGCCCTTCATGCCGAGGGGCCCCTCGGTGAGCACGATCTCGGCACCGTAGGCGGCGAGCAGCTTGCGGCGCTCGATGCTCATGGTCTCAGGCATGGTCAGGATCACGCGGTAGCCGCGCGCCGCGCCCACGAAGGCGAGTGCGATGCCGGTGTTGCCGCTCGTGCCCTCGACGATGGTGCCGCCGGGCTGCAGGGCGCCGGACTCCTCGGCCGCGTCGATGATCGCGATGCCGATCCGATCCTTGACGCTGCCGGCGGGGTTGTAGAACTCGAGCTTGGCGTAGACCTCGGCCTCGGCGCCGTCGGTGACGCGGTTGAGGCGCACGAGGGGGGTGTTGCCGAAGGCTTGAGTGATGTTGTCGTAGGTGCGTGCCATGAGTGTGATCTCCTCCAGAGAGTCGGGGGACGAAGCCACCCAAAACTATAGCGTGCAGTTATCCGAGGGTGTGCAAGGCGTTATGGATGCGTCGCTCTGTTACGGCGACGGTTAGGGTTGGGGAGTGAGTGAGGCGAGGAACGAGCCGCGGGGGATCCGCGGGGTGCTGGACGAACTGCGGGAGCGATTCGCGGCGGCGGGGATCGAGGATCCGGCGACCGATGCTGAGCTGCTCGTCGGGCACGTGCTCGGGGTGTCGCGAGGGCGGGTGCAGGCGCTTGCCGTGATGGGGCGGGACCTCGCTCCGGATGAACTCGCCGCGCTGACCGAGCTCGCCGGGGAGCGCGCCCGCCGCGTGCCGCTGCAGCACCTCACCGGACGGGCACCCTTCCGAGGCATCGAGCTCTCGGTGGGGCCCGGGGTGTTCGTGCCGCGCCCCGAGACCGAGACGGTGGCGCAGTTCGCCATCGACGAACTGCGGCGGCTGCCTGATCCCGAGCCCTTGGCCGTCGACCTCTGCACCGGCAGCGGAGCGCTCGCGCTCGCGCTGGCGCACGAAGTGAGCGAGGCGCGGGTCTGGGCGGTCGAGAAGAGCGCTGAGGCGCTGGCCTGGGCGGACCGCAATGTGCGCGAGTGGGGCGAGGATCGCGTCGAGCTGTTGCGCGGCGACGTCACCGAGCTCGATCCGATCCTCCCCGAGTCATGCGAGGGTGACCAGGATTCGCCCGACGGGATCGAACCGGGCGGATCCGAGCTCCGCCGCATCTTCGAACCCCTGGCCGGCCGGGTCGCCGTGCTCGTCTCCAATCCGCCGTACGTGCCGCAAGACATGGTGCTCCGGGATCCCGAGGTTCGCGATCACGACCCGGGGCTCGCCCTCTACAGCGGTGCGGACGGCCTCGACCTGATCCGCGTGATCAGCAGGATCGGCCGAGACCTTCTGCGCCCGGACGGCCTGCTCGTGCTGGAGCACGCCGAGACGCAGGGGGCGGCGATCCGGCAGCTGCTGACAGCCGACGGCTGGCGCGAGGCCGTCACCCGCCCCGACCTCACGGGCCGGGATCGCGCGACGCTGGCCCGTCGCTGAGGGGGCGGGGCTCCGCCCCCTCAGCCTGTGCTGCGTCTGAACTCGTCGAAGGGGCGAAACCGCCGGGAACGCGTGCCGAGATACGACTTTCGCACGTCTGATCGCGATCAGGCATGCGAGATCCGTATCTCGGAGGGACTGTTCGGAACTCGATACATCTGAGCAGTTGGCGCCCCCTCGCGGAGTGGGGACGCAGGCACGCAGTGCCCGGGCGCCCTGGCGCCCTGGCACACTGGCGCCCAGGCTCCGGTGGGGCTCCCGGAGTAAGATGGTCCGTTATGGCCGAGGTGTTCGATTGTTCCGATAGCTCCCAACTGCTGACCGGCACCCGCACGGCGCGGCGCGCGCTCGGCAGCGGGCAGCTCGTCGTGCTGCCGACCGATACCGTCTACGGCGTCGCCGCCGACGCGTTCACGCCGGAGGCCGTGCAGCGGCTGCTCGATGCGAAGGGTCGCGGCAGGCAGTCGCCCCCGCCCGTGCTGATCCCGAACACGAGCACGCTCTCCGCCCTCGCTGCGGAGGTCACGGCGCCGCTCACGGCCCTCGCAGAGGCCTTCTGGCCCGGCCCGCTCACGATCATCACGCAGGCCAACCCCTCGCTGAGCTGGGATCTCGGCGAGACGGGGGGCACGGTCGCGCTGCGGATTCCGGATCAGCCGCTCGCTCTCGAGCTGCTGCAGGAGACGGGCCCGCTGGCGGTCTCATCGGCGAACCTCACCGGCCAGCCCGCGGCCCGCACCGCCGCGGCCGCGCACGAGATGCTCGGCGACTCGGTGGAGGTCTACCTGGAGGCCGGCGAGACGCCCGGCGACGGAGTGGCGTCGACGATCATCGACGCCACCGGTCTCACGGAGGAGGGCGGGCAGCTGCGCATCCTGAGAGAGGGCGGGGTGAGTCGAGAGGCGCTCGCCGAGGTGCTGCCGCAGGCGACCTTCGCCGACTGAGCCGGGGATCGAAATGGCGCCCTACCTCGTAGTCGCCGCCGTCGCCGTGCTCGTGACGGCGGCGGCGTCGTACGCGGTGCTGCGGCTGAGCAGGCGCTACCGGCTCGCCCCCGAGGTGCGCGAGCGCGACGTGCATCGCACGCCGACACCCCGTCTCGGTGGCATCGCGATGTTCATCGGGATCCTCGCCTCCTTCGCGGTGGCGGGCGCGCAGCCCGAGTTCTCGGGGCTGTTCACCCGTGGTCCGGAGATGTGGGCCCTCCTGGGCGCGTGCGCGCTGATCGCCGCCGTCGGGATCCTCGACGATCTGCTCGACCTCGACTGGATGGTGAAGCTCGCGGCGCAGCTCGCCGCGGCCGGACTGCTCGCGTGGAACGGGGTGCAGATCGTCTCGCTGCCCTTCGGCGACACCCTGGTGGTGGGTTCGCCCGCGGCCAACTTCGTGATCACGGTGTTCCTGATCACGCTGGTGATGAACGCCGTCAACTTCGTGGACGGCCTCGACGGGCTCGTGGCGGGCGTCGCCATCATCGCCAACTCGCTCTTCTTCATCTACACGCGTCTGCTGAACGAGCAGAGCGGCCGTGTCGACTCCGTGGTCTTCGCGAGTTTCATCGGTATCGTGGTGGTCGGGATCTGCGTCGGCTTCCTGCCGTTCAACTGGCATCGCGCACGCATGTTCATGGGCGACACGGGGGCCCTGCTCGTCGGACTGCTCATGGCGACCTCGACCGTGTCGGTGACGGGACAGATCAACCCGGCGGCGCTCGATCAGAAGCTCGTGCTGGCGAGCTACATCCCGATCATCCTCCCCATCGCGGTGCTGGCCCTGCCGCTCGCCGATTTCTCGCTGGCGGTCGTGCGGCGCCTGAAGGCGGGCAAGAGCCCGTTCACCGCGGATCGGCAGCACCTGCACCACCGGCTGCTCGACATGGGGCACTCGCCGCTGCAGGCGGTGTTCATCTTCTACCTCGGCACCGCGGTGCTGTCGGTCGCCGTGCTGCTGGTGTTCACGCTGCAGAGCTGGGTACTGCCGGTCGTGGTGCTCGTGGTGGGCGGGATCGCCTGCGTGCTGCTGCTGCTCTTCCCCGCGGTGCGGGTGCGCGCACGATTCGCACAGCGCGACTTGATAGCGTTGCCGAGGCGGGGAACACCCGTCGACGCCCCGAGCACCGAGCGCACGGCCGGGGCGGAACCGGATGAGAGGATCCTCGAGTGAGCGACGCAACCCAGCCCGAGCCGCAGGAGACGCCCGACCAGGGCCCCCGGCCCATGCCGGCATCGCAGCCGGTTCTGCTGCGGGCGCTGCGGTGGGGGATCATCGCGACGATCGTGCTCATGGCGGTCTTCGCGGGTATCGGCTGGCTGGTCTCCGGGGGAGAAGGCGTCGTCGGCGGGCTCATCGGCACCGCGATGGGCGGGTTCTTCCTGTTGCTGACGATCGGCAGCATCGCCTTCGCCAATCGGTTCGTCGAGAGCCCCGTGTACATCGGAGTTTTCTTCGGGATCGTGCTGGGCTGCTGGCTGCTGAAGTTCATCGCGTTCATCGTTTCCGTGCTGCTGCTGCGCGGTCAGCCCTGGCTGGATACGAACATCCTCTTCTTCGGGCTGATCGCCAGCGTGCTGGCATCGCTCGTGCTGGACGTGATCGTGGTGACCCGATCCCGCATCCCGATCATCTCCGGATCGGTGTGAGGCTGCGGCGGTCGTAGAGCTGCCCGTTCGGTTTCACCTGAGTCGAAAACCTTGCTAGGATTGAAGAGTTCCCAGCCTGGACGCGCTATGCGTATGCCTGCGGGCCCTGGGGGCACGACCATCGTTCGCCGCTGTGCAGTTTCGATCTGCACCCCGAATCAGGAGAATGGCGCTGTTCGCTAACGCTGTGCAACTCGTGGCCCCTACTGTCTTTACCGCGGAAGAGGGTGAATTCCATCCGCCGTCGATCGCGGAGTTCTTCCCCGACGCCGTGCTCTTCGAGGGCACCCCCTTCGAGATGAACCGCATCATGATCATCCGTGTGATCATGGCGCTCCTCGTGCTGCTGCTCTTCTGGCTGGGCACGCGCAAGATGCGCGTGATCCCGACCCGCGGTCAGTCGCTCACCGAGATGGCGCTCGACTTCGTGCGCGTCAACATCGCCGAGGATCTGCTCGGCAAGGTCGACGGCCGTCGCTTCCTGCCGATCCTGTGCGCGATGTTCTTCATGATCCTGGCGTTCAACGTCACCGGCATCGTGCCGGGCCTCAACGTCGCCGGCACCGCCGTGATCGGCACGCCGCTCGTGCTCGCCGTCGTCTCCTACGTGACCTTCATCTACGCGGGCATCAAGAAGAGCCCGAAGAACTTCTTCAAGAACTCGCTCTTCCCCGCGGGCGTACCCAAGCCGATCTACATCATCGTCACGCCCATCGAGTTCATCTCGACCTTCGTGATCCGCCCCGTCACGCTCACGCTGCGTCTGCTGATGAACATGATGGTCGGCCACATGCTGCTCGTGCTCTTCTTCGCGGCGACCAACTTCTTCATCCTCTACGCCGGCGGGTTCTTCCCGGTGCTCGGCGTCTTCACCTTCGGCTTCGGCTTCGCGTTCACGCTCTTCGAGATCCTCGTCGCCGTGCTGCAGGCCTACGTCTTCACGCTTCTCACCGCTGTCTACATCCAGCTCGCGCTGGCTGAAGAGCACTAAACCAACCCGGGTTCGGCAACCGCCGTACTCAACACACGGAAGGAAACACATACTGTGTCTGTTCTCGCTCAAGTTTCGGGTAGCATCGCCACCGTCGGTTACGGTCTCGCCGCCATCGGCCCCGCCATCGGCGTGGGCATCGTCGTCGGCAAGACGATCGAGGGCGTCGCTCGCCAGCCCGAGCTCGCCGGCCGTCTGCAGGTGCTGATGTGGATCGGTATCGCGTTCACCGAGGCTCTCGCGTTCGTGGGCATCGGCACCGCCTACATGTTCGGCTACTAAGAAACGTTCTTCTACAACACGTTTCGTAACTGACATGAGAGGAGGCAGCGATGATCAACACAATCGTTGTTGCTGCTGAGACCGCGGACCACAACCCGCTGCTCCCCGCGACGTACGACATCGTATGGTCGGCAGTCATCTTCGTCATCCTGCTCATCGCATTCTGGAAGGTCTTCCTTCCCAAGATGCAGGCGATGCTCGATGCTCGCGCAGAGGCCATCGAGGGCAACATCGCCAAGGCCGATGAGGCCCAGGCGAAGGCGGAGGCGGCGCTGCAGGAGTACACCGCGCAGCTCGCCAGCGCTCGCGAAGAGGCCGGTGTGATCCGCGAGGACGCCCGCGCCGATGGCGACAAGATCCGCGCCAAGGCCCGCGAAGAGGCCATCGCCGAGCAGGCCCGCATCGCGCAGGCGGCTCAGGCGCAGATCGAGGCGGAGCGCCAGAGCGCCGTCGTCTCGCTGCGCAAGGACGTCGGCTCGCTGGCCCTCGGTCTCGCTTCCAGCGTGGTCGGTGAGAGCCTCGCCGACGACCAGAAGGCGTCGGCGCTCGTCGATCGCTTCCTCGCTGACCTCGAAGCATCCGAGAAGGCGGCGAACTGATGGGAAGCGCGTCACGCGAAGCACTGGCCCAGGCGCGCACCGCGCTGCGGGCGGGAATCGACCCGGCCACCGGCGGCGAACTGCTGCTGGCGGCGGATCGGATCGCCGAGAGCCCCGCACTCGCCTCGGCGCTCGGCGACGCCTCGGCGAGCGCCGAGGGCAAGGGGCAGATCGTCGCACGGCTCTTCGGCGGGCTGACCGCTGACGCGCGCTCCGTGCTCACCGCCGCCGTCCAGGCGCGCTGGTCGAACGTCGACGAGTTCGTCTCGGGCGTCGAGGAGCTCGGCCTCCGCGCCGAGGGCCTCGCCAACCCGGCGCTCTCCGACGAACTGCTCGCGGTCGCCGATCTGGTCGACCGCAACCACGAGCTGCAGCTCAGCCTGGGCAGCAAGCTCGTCGACCCGACGGGCAAGGTCGCGCTCGTGCAGCGCCTGCTCGCCGGCAAGACGTCGGCCTCCGCGGTCTCGGTCGTCAGCCACCTCGTCGCGAACCCGCGCGGCCGCAGGCTCGACGCCTCGCTCCGCAGCGCCGCTCGTATCGCCGCCGACCAGAACGGCAGCGATCTCGCGACCGTCACGGTTGCGGCACCGCTCTCGGCTGCACAGCAGGAGCGGCTCGCTCGGGCACTCGAGCAGTCCGCCGGTCGTCCGGTGAAGATCACCACCGTCATCGATCCCGAGCTCATCGGCGGTGTGCGCATTCAGATCGCCGACGACGTGATCGACGGCAGCGTTCGCGCTCGCCTCGACGACCTTCGACAGCAGCTCGCAGCATAGGGCACAACTTTTCACCCCGGGGGCGGCGCTTCCGGATCAGACAGAGGAAACGAAATGGCAGAACTCTCAATCAGCCCGGACGAGATCCGCGACGCGCTGAATGACTTCGCAGCGTCGTACGAGCCGGCCCAGGCGGAGAAGACCGAGGTCGGCACGGTGGTCGACGCCGCAGACGGCATCGCCCACGTCGAGGGCCTCCCCGGCGTAATGGCGAACGAACTGGTGCGCTTCGCAGACGGCACCCTGGGCCTCGCCCAGAACCTCGAGGAGAACGAGATCGGTGTCGTCGTGCTCGGCGAGTTCACCGGCATCGAAGAGGGCCAGCAGGTCACCCGCACCGGCGAGGTGCTCTCGGTGCCCGTGGGCGAGGGCTACCTCGGCCGCGTGGTCGACCCCCTCGGCAACCCGATCGACGGCCTCGGCGAGATCTCCGGCATCGAGGGCCGCCGCGCGCTCGAGCTGCAGGCTCCCGGCGTCATGGCTCGCAAGTCGGTGCACGAGCCGCTGCAGACGGGCATCAAGGCGATCGACGCCATGATCCCGGTCGGTCGCGGCCAGCGCCAGCTCATCATCGGCGACCGCCAGACCGGCAAGACCGCGATCGCGATCGACACCATCATCAACCAGAAGGCCAACTGGGAGTCGGGCGACGTCACCAAGCAGGTGCGCTGCATCTACGTCGCGATCGGCCAGAAGGGCTCGACCATCGCCTCGGTGAAGGGCGCGCTGGAGGACGCGGGTGCGATGGAGTACACCACCATCGTCGCCTCGCCCGCCTCCGATCCCGCGGGCTTCAAGTACCTGGCTCCCTACACCGGCTCCGCCATCGGCCAGCACTGGATGTACGACGGCAAGCACGTGCTCATCATCTTCGACGATCTCTCGAAGCAGGCCGAGGCCTACCGCGCCGTGTCGCTGCTGCTGCGCCGCCCGCCGGGGCGCGAGGCCTACCCGGGTGACGTCTTCTACCTGCACTCCCGCCTGCTCGAGCGCTGCGCGAAGCTCTCGGACGAGCTGGGCGCGGGATCGATGACCGGTCTGCCGATCATCGAGACGAAGGCCAACGACGTTTCGGCCTACATCCCGACCAACGTGATCTCGATCACCGACGGCCAGATCTTCCTCCAGTCCGACCTCTTCAACGCGAACCAGCGCCCCGCGGTCGATGTGGGCATCTCGGTGTCGCGAGTCGGCGGCGACGCGCAGGTGAAGTCGATCAAGAAGGTCTCCGGCACCCTCAAGCTCGAGCTCGCCCAGTACCGCGCGCTCGAGGCGTTCGCGATGTTCGCATCCGATCTCGACGCTGCCAGCCGCCGTCAGCTCGAGCGAGGCGCCCGCCTCACCGAGCTGCTCAAGCAGCCGCAGTACACCCCGTACCCGGTCGAGGAGCAGACCGTGTCGATCTGGGCCGGTACCAACGGGTTCCTCGACGAGGTCCCGGTCGAGGACATCCTGCGCTTCGAGCGCGAGTTCCTCGACTACCTCGGCCGCAACTCCGAGGCGCTGAACACGCTCCGCGCGACCAACGTGCTCGACGACGACACCGTCGCCGAGATCACCGCGCAGATCGAGAAGTTCAAGAGCGAGTTCCGCACCTCGTCCGGGAAGAGCCTGAACGAGCAGTTCGACGCGCTCGACGAGGCAGAGATCAAGCAGGAGCAGCTGGTCGTCAAGAAGTAGCGACGGATCCAGGCGGGGGCGCAAGCCCCCGCCGATCCCGAACTATCTCGACCAGCCAGCCCCGACCAGTACAGGAGAGACATGGGAGCGCAACTTCGGGTCTACCGGCAGAAGATTCGTTCTGCCCAGACGACCAAGAAGATCACCCGTGCGATGGAGCTGATCGCAGCCTCTCGCATTCAGAAGGCGAAGGCCCGCGTCGAGGCGTCGACGCCGTACGCCACCGCGATCACCCGGGCGGTGTCCGCCGTCGCCACGCACTCGAACACCGCCCACCCGCTGCTCGTCGAGGCCGACAAGGTCGAGCGCGCCGCAGTGGTGATCTTCACCTCTGACCGCGGTCTCGCGGGCGCCTTCAACTCGCAGGTGCTGCGCGAGGCGGAGGAGCTCACCGAGCTGCTCCACGACGAGGGCAAGGAAGTCGTGTACTACCTGATCGGCCGCAAGGCCCAGGGGTACTTCTCCTTCCGTCGTCGCCCGTCGGAGCGCGTGTGGACCGGCGACACCGAGAACCCCGCCTTCGAGACGGCGAAGGAGGTCGCGGAGTCTCTGCTCGAGATCTTCGCCCGCCCGGCCGAAGAGGGCGGCGCGCAGGAGATCCACCTCGTCTACAACCGGCTCATCAGCATGGTGAGCCAGGTCCCCGAGGTGCACCGCCTGCTCCCGCTGCAGGTCGTCGAGGGTGTCGCAGAGGCGACCGACGCACCCGAAGCGCTGTACGAGTTCGAGCCCGATGCAGACACGGTGCTCGACCAGCTGCTGCCGGCCTACATCGAGTCGCGCATCTTCAACGCCATGCTGGAATCGGCCGCCGCCAAGCACGCGGCCACGCAGAAGGCGATGAAGTCGGCGAGCGACAACGCCGACGCGCTGATCCGCGATTACACGCGCCTCGCGAACAACGCTCGCCAGGCCGAGATCACCCAGCAGATTTCCGAGATCGTAGGCGGCGCCGACGCGCTGTCGAGCTAGAAAGCACGAAGAGAGAGAAACATGACCGAAACCGCCGCAGTGGCGACTGAGGCCGCAACGAAGGTCGTCGGGCGGATCGCTCGAGTGACCGGCCCCGTCGTCGATATCGAGTTCCCGCACGACGCGATCCCCGCCGTCTACAACGCTCTCGAGACCACCGTGAACATGGGCGAGGGCGCCGAGCCCTTCAAGCTCGTGCTCGAGGTCGCTCAGCACCTCGGTGACAACCTCGTCCGCGCCATCGCACTGAAGCCGACCGACGGCCTCGTGCGCGGCCAGGAGGTTGTCGACACCGGTGACTCGATCACCGTGCCCGTCGGCGACGTCACCAAGGGCAAGGTGTTCGACGTCACCGGCAACGTGCTCAACCTCCCCGAGGGCGAGACCATCGAGGTGAACGAGCGCTGGAGCATTCACCGCACGCCGCCCGCCTTCGATCAGCTCGAGTCGAAGACTCAGCTCTTCGAGACCGGCATCAAGTCGATCGACCTCCTCACCCCCTACGTGCAGGGCGGCAAGATCGGCCTGTTCGGCGGCGCCGGCGTCGGCAAGACCGTTCTGATCCAGGAGATGATCCAGCGCGTGGCGCAGGATCACGGCGGCGTCTCCGTGTTCGCCGGTGTGGGCGAGCGCACCCGTGAGGGCAACGACCTCATCCACGAGATGGACGAGGCGGGCGTCTTCGACAAGACCGCCCTCGTGTTCGGCCAGATGGACGAGCCCCCGGGGACCCGTCTCCGTGTCGCCCTGTCGGCGCTGACCATGGCGGAGTACTTCCGCGATGTGCAGAAGCAGGACGTGCTGCTCTTCATCGACAACATCTTCCGCTTCACGCAGGCGGGCTCCGAGGTCTCGACGCTGCTCGGCCGCATGCCTTCCGCGGTGGGCTACCAGCCGAACCTCGCGGACGAGATGGGCATCCTCCAGGAGCGCATCACCTCGACCCGAGGCCACTCGATCACCTCGCTGCAGGCCATCTACGTGCCCGCGGACGACTACACCGACCCGGCCCCGGCGACGACCTTCGCGCACCTCGACGCGACCACCGAGCTCTCGCGCGAGATCGCCTCGAAGGGTCTGTACCCCGCGATCGACCCGCTGACCTCGACCAGCCGCATCATGGACCCCCGCTACTTGGGCGAGGACCACTACCGGGTGGCCACCACGGTCAAGGCGATCCTGCAGAAGAACAAGGAGCTGCAGGAGATCATCGCGATCCTCGGTGTCGACGAGCTCTCCGAAGAGGACAAGATCACCGTGGCGCGCGCACGTCGCATCCAGCAGTTCCTCTCGCAGAACACCTACATGGCGAAGAAGTTCACCGGTGTCGAGGGCTCCACGGTGCCGCTCACCGAGACGATCGAGTCCTTCGACGCGATCTGCAAGGGCGAGTTCGACCACGTCGCGGAGCAGGCCTTCTTCAACGTGGGCGGTATCTCCGACGTCGAGGAGAACTGGGCCAAGATGCAGAAGGAACTGGCCTAAGCCATGGCGCTCAACGTGAGTGTCGTCTCGGCCGATAACGAGGTCTGGGCCGGCGAAGCCGCC
Source organism: Leucobacter holotrichiae (assembly GCF_055791005.1). NCBI lineage: Bacteria > Bacillati > Actinomycetota > Actinomycetes > Micrococcales > Microbacteriaceae > Leucobacter > Leucobacter holotrichiae. The sequence continues at coordinate 184,002 of NZ_JBVUAC010000005.1, read as the reverse complement.
CAGGTCGTCGCGAAGACGGTCGAGGGCGAGATCGGCATCCTCGGTGGGCACGAGCCGCTGCTCGCCCTGCTCGCGCAGGGTGAGGTGCGGGTCACCACCGCCGGCGGCGAGAAGATCGCGGTCGACGCCGAGGGGGGTTTCCTCTCGGTCGATCACGACACCGTGACCATCGTCGCGGGAAGGGCGTCGATCGTTTAAAGAAGACGCATCGCGTTTTCTACGATCGACGCTGGCGCCACCGCGCCAGATCGTTTAGAGAAAAACGCGCCAGCGTTTTTCCACGATTGCTGCTGGCGCCACCGCGCCAGATCGTTTAATCCCTCCCTCCGACGTCGAGGCCGGATCCGCTCTTCGTGAGCGGCTCCGGCCTCTCGTCTGTCGTCACCCGTTCCGGCCCCGACTCCGGTTCGCGGCGGAGGCTCCGCTATGCCCGTGCGAATCAGAACAGGAGACCTTCATGCTGATTCTGCTGCCGCCCTCCGAGACGAAACGCGTCGGCGGCGAGGGCGTGCTGCAGCCGGGGGCCCTGCACGGACACCAGCACGAGGAGATGCGCCTGGTGCGACGCAGAGTGCGCGAGGCCCTCGAGGAGCTGAGCCGCGGCGACGAGGAGGCCGCGGCGAAGGCCCTCAAACTGGGAGTGAAGAACCGCTCCGAACTGCAGCACAACCTGCGCCTGCACGAGAGCGGCGTGATGCCCGCGATCGAACGCTACACGGGGGTGCTCTACGACGCGCTCGACGTGGCCTCGCTCGACGAGGCGGCGCGCGAGTGGCTCTCGGAGCACGTGCTCGTGCAATCAGCGTTGCTCGGCCTGGTGGGGGCGGGCGATCCGATCCCCGCATATCGTCTCTCCGCCGGCTCGCGCCTGCCCGCCCTCGGCGCACCGCTCAAGCGCCTCTGGGCGCAGGCCCACGCGCGACTCGAGTGGAACCGGGCGGGGTTCGTGCTCGATCTCCGGTCGAAGGACTACGTCGCGCTCGCCCCGCTGCCGTCTGGCGCGGGCTTCTTCCTGCAGGTCGTGCAGCGCGGCGCCGACGGCGAGGTACGCGCCCTCAACCACTTCAACAAGGCTGCGAAGGGCGACCTGGTGCGTCGTCTCGCCCGATCCGGAGCCGACATCGACTCCGCGGATGAGCTTCTCGCCTGGGCAGCCGACGAAGACCTCGAGATGAGTCTCGACGCGAGTTCGGGCACCGTCACGCTGGTCACGGAGCTCGGGGCACCCGCTCCCGGGTCGTCGGCGGCCACCGGAGCGCGGTAGGATACTCGGGTGTCTCGGAGGTGGAAGCAGTGACCGCGCGCGGTGAGAATGCATCGCGGCGTCGTCTGCGCTACCGCAAGGATTGCGACCTCGAGATCGAGCTCTCGTGGTTCGGGCTGACCGACGTCGGACGACGACGCGATACGAATCAGGACAGCTACGTCACGATCCCGCCGATCTTCGCCGTCGCCGACGGGATGGGCGGGCACTCGGCCGGCGAGATCGCCTCCGCAGCCGTGGTGCGGCGCCTCGCGGAGCTCGGGGGTACCGCGAACGTCACGGAGCACGACATCGATGAGGTGCTCGGCGACGCGGTCGACGACATCGAACTCGATGCGGGGGAGACCGAGCTGGGGGCGGGCACGACCGTGACGGGCGTGTGCTTGAGCACCGAGGACGAGCCGACCTGGCGGGTCTTCAACATCGGCGATTCACGTGTCTACCAGTACTTCAAGGGCGCTCTCAGCCAGATCACCGTGGATCACTCCGTCGTGCAGCACCTCATCGACACGGGTGCGATCAGCGAGGAGGAGGCGGAGGTGCACCCTCACGCCAATGTGATCACCCGGGCGGTCGGGTTCAACGAGCCGCCCATCCCCGACTACACGTCGCTCGCCCTCATCCCCGGCCAGCGCCTCCTCATCTGCTCCGACGGGCTCATCAAGGAGCTCACGGACATCGGCATTCAGCACTACCTGGCCTCGCAGCCGACAGCGGAGGAGGCGGCGCGGACGCTCGTGCAGCAGGCCCTCGACAACGCGGGACGCGACAACGTGACGGTGATCGTGATCGACGTGCACGCCGTCGGCGATGTGGTGGATACGGGCAGCTTCGAGGCTTCAGGCCTCGAGATCACTGCATAGGGCTTGGAGGAGCGGGCCGGTTCTCGCCCCGGGTCGGAGGCCCGTCACACTCGAAAGGCGGATATTGCATGAGGATCCACGGATCCTCATGCAATATCCGCCTTTCGATGTGCAGAACGGAAGTCAGCCGGGGCGGGAGCTACGCGGCTGCGAATGCCCTGTCGAGCACGCCGATGACGTCCTCGATGAGCTCGTCGGTCATCTTCAGCGAGGGCAGGAAGCGGATGCCCTGGTTGTAGATACCGGTGCTCAGCAGTACGACCCCCTGTTTCGCCGCGAAGTCGATGACGTGCGAGACGAGCGCGGCGTCGGGCTCGAGGGTGCCGGGCTTCACGAGCTCGATAGCGAGCATCGCACCGCGGCCGCGCACCTCGGCGATGCTGTCGTACTTCTTCGCGAGCTTGTTCAGGCCCGCGGTGAAGGTGGCCTCGATCCGCTTCGCCTCGGCGAGCAGACCCTCCTGCTCGATCTGCTCGAACACCGCGACCGCCGCGGCGCACGACACCGGGTTGCCGCCGAAGGTGCCGCCGAGCCCGCCGGGCTGCGACTTGTCCATGATTTCGGCGCGGCCGGTGATGCCGGCGAGCGGCAGGCCGCCCGCGATGCCCTTCGCCGAGAGCACGATGTCGGGCTCGACCCCGAACTGCTCGATCGAGAAGACGGTGCCGGTGCGTGCCATACCGGCCTGCACCTCGTCGGCGATGAAGACGATGCCGTTCTCGCGACACCACTGCGCGAGCGCGGGCAGGTAGCCATCGGCGGGCACGATGAAGCCGCCCTCGCCCTGGATCGGCTCGACGACGAGGCAGGCCAGATCCTCGGCTGCCGCGATCTTCTCGAGGTGCGCGATCGTGCGAGCCGCCGCGTCGGAGCCGCTCAGGCCGTCGTGCAGCGGGTACGAGTTGGGCGCCTTGTAGACATCGCCGGCGCGCGGTCCGTAGCCGAGTGCGTAGGGCGCTGCCTTGTGGTTCATGGTCGAGGTCAGCATCGTGCGGCCGTGGTAGGCGTGCTCGAGCACGGCCACGCCGGGGCGGCCGGTGTGCTTGCGGGCGATCTTGACGCCGTTCTCGACGGCCTCGGCGCCCGAGTTCATGAGCAGGGTCTTGTAGGGGTTCTCGGGGGTGGATCCGGGCACGTGCTTGGCGAGGTGCTCGGCGACCTGCACGTACGGCTCGTACGGGGTCATGGTGAACAGGGTGTGCGTGACCTTGTTCAGCTGCTCGGTCGCCGCAGCGACGACGGACCCGTCGGTGTGACCGATGGTGGTCACGCCGATGCCGCCGCAGACGTCGATGAGGTGGTTGCCGTCGACGTCGACGATGATCGAATCGTGCGAGCGCTCGACGTAGACCGGCAGCACACTGTGAACCCCGGGCGGAACGACCGCGCGGCGGCGCTCATGGATCTCTCGTGAGCGGGGACCGGGGATCTCGGTGACGACGAGACGCTTCTGAGGGACGGACGATTCGGTGGCGGTCGCTTCTTCGCTCATGCACTCGATCTTACTCCGGCAGGCTGGGGGATCGCGGCCCGTGGGTAACACGGACGAGCGTGTCAGTCGTTCCGAATACAATGGAACCCATGGCACTCGACCACCGGGCACAGCCCTCCTCGTTCTTCATCACGACCCCCATCTTCTACGTCAACGACGCTCCGCACATCGGGCACGCGTACACCGAGGTGGCGGCTGACGTGCTGGCGCGCTGGCATCGGCAGGCGGGCGACGACACGTGGTTCCTCACGGGTACCGACGAGCACGGTCAGAAGATCCTGCGCACCGCGACCGCCAACGGCGTAGCTCCGAAGGAGTGGGCGGATCGGCTCGTCGAATCGGCGTGGAAGCCGCTGCTCGACACCGTCGACCTCTCCAACGACGACTTCATCCGCACGACCGATGCGCGCCACGAGGAGGGTGTCGCGAAGTTCCTGCAGAAGCTCTACGACGACGGCCACGTCTACGCCGGCGAGTTCGAGGCGCTGTACTGCGTGGGCTGCGAGGAGTTCAAACCGAAGAGCGAGATCGTCGACGGCGAGGGCGCCTTCGAGGGCGAGAAGGTCTGCGCGATCCATTCGAAGCCGCTCGAGCTGCTGCAGGAGAAGAACTACTTCTTCAAGATGAGCGCGTTCCAGGATCGGCTGCTGGCGCTCTACGAGGAGCGCCCCGATTTCGTGCAGCCCGCGAGCGCCCGCAACGAGGTGATCGCGTTCGTGCAGCAGGGGCTCGAGGATCTGAGCATCTCCCGCACCTCGTTCGACTGGGGCATCCCGATTCCCTGGGACTCCTCGCACGTCACCTACGTGTGGTTCGACGCGCTGCTCAACTACGTCACCGCGACCGGTTACGGCGCCGATCCCGAGCAGTTCGAGCGGCGCTGGCCCGCAACCCACATCGTCGGCAAGGACATTCTGCGCTTCCACGCGGTGATCTGGCCGGCCATGCTCATGGCGGCCGGGCTCGAGGTGCCCGAGCACGTGTTCGCGCACGGCTGGTTGCTCGTCGGCGGCGAGAAGATGTCGAAGTCGAAGCTCACCGGCATCGCGCCGAACGAGATCACCGACACCTTCGGTTCGGATGCGTTCCGCTACTACTTCATGCGGGCGATCTCGTTCGGCCATGACGGCTCCTTCAGTTGGGAGGATCTGGCGGCTCGCTACCAGGCCGAACTGGCCAACGGCTTCGGCAACCTCGCCAGCCGCGTGCTCGCGATGAACAAGAAGTACTTCGAAGGCCGCGTGCCCGAGGTCGCGTCCGGCGCGGCGGAGTACGCCGACGACGTCGCCATCCGCGACCTTGCGGCGGACGTGTCCGCGCGCGCCGATGCGCGGATCGAAGCCTTCGCGATCCACGAGGCGATCGCCGCGGTGTGGGAGCTGGTCGACGCCCTCAACGGTTACATCACCGAGCAGCAGCCGTGGGCGCTCGCCAAGGATCCCGAGCAGCGCGATCGCCTGGGCGCCGTGCTCTACACGACGACCGAGGGCCTGCGCGTGCTCGCCGAGCTGCTCGCACCGGTGATCCCGCAGGCGGCGACGAAGCTGTGGACCGCGCTCGGCGCGGAGGCGGCTCTGGGCGCGCTCTCCGAGCAGCCGATCCGCGAGGCCGGCCGCTGGGGCCGGCTCGCCGCCGGAACCGAGCAGCACGAGCTTCCCCCGCTGTTCCCGCGCATCGAGGCCGACAAGTGAGTACCGATCCCGCGCAGCGCGATGCGCAGGCGCCCACTGGCGGCCTGCGCAAGCGGAAGGACGGCGGATCGCGCGACACGACACGGCCCGAGAGTCCCGAGCCGCTGCCGGCCCCGGTCTACGACAACCACGCCCACCTCGAGTTCGAAGACGGGGTCGACCAGCTCGAACCGCTCGACTCGCTGGACCGGGCGGCGGCGGTGGGCGTGCGCGGCATCGTGCAGGTCGGCACCGACCTCGAGACGAGTCGGTGGAGCGCCGAGCTCGCGGCGGGCGACCGGCGCGTGCTCGCCGCAGTCGCGCTCCACCCGAACGAGGCGCCCCGCCTCTTCGCAGAGGGACTGCTGAGCTCTCACCTCTCTGAGATCGCCCGCCTCGCCGGTCAGCCTCGGGTGCGCGCGGTCGGCGAGACCGGTCTCGACTTCTTCCGCACCGGCGAAGACGGCAGGGCCGCTCAGATCGAGTCGTTCGAGACCCACATCGAGATCGCGAAAGCCAACGGGATCGCTCTGCAGATCCACGATCGCGACGCCCACGACGAGGTCGTCGCGACGCTGCTGCGGGTCGGCGCGCCCGAGCGCACGGTGTTCCACTGCTTCTCGGGCGATGCGCGCCTCGCGCGCATCTGCAACGAGCACGGCTGGTACATGTCGTTCTCGGGTACCTCGACCTTCAAGAACGCCCCCGCGCTGCGCGAGGCGCTCGCCGTCGCTCGTCCCGAGCTGGTGCTCGCCGAGACCGACGCTCCCTTCCTCACGCCCGAACCGTTCCGCGGGCGGCCGAATGCGCCTTACCTGCTGCCCCACACCGTGCGTCGCATGGCGGAAACGCTCGAGGAGCCGCTCGATGACGTGTGCGCGCGCATCGCCGCGAATACCGAGCGGGTCTACGGGTCCTGGGACGAGGACAGCGATGACTGAGTCGGCGTCGCCCGATTCCGTCGGGGCGGGCGGCCGATTGCTCGGGCCCAACGAGGTCCGCGAGCTCGCGGCGCGACTCGAGGTCTCGCCCACGAAGAAGCTCGGCCAGAACTTCGTGATCGACCCCAACACAGTGCGCAAGATCGTGCGGCTCGCCGGCGTCGAGGCGGGCGACCGCGTGATCGAGGTCGGCCCGGGTCTCGGCTCGCTCACTCTCGGGATCACCGAGGTAGGCGCCGATGTCACTGCGATCGAGATCGACCGCCGCCTCGCGGACGAGCTGCTCGCCACCGCCCGCGCGATGCAGCCGGGCATCTTCGCCGACGAGCGAGCCCCGCGCCTGCGGGTGGTCAACACCGACGCCCTCGACCTGAGCCGCGCGGTCCTCCTGCGCGCACTCGCCGGGTCGGGCGATCCGGCCACCGGCGAAGCGGCGAAGCACGACGGTTCTCCGATGCCGACCGTGCTCGTCGCCAACCTGCCCTACAACGTCTCGGTGCCGATCCTGATGCACCTGCTCCAGCTGATTCCCGAGCTGCGCAGCGGCCTTGTGATGGTGCAGTCGGAAGTCGGATACCGGATCGCGGCCGGCCCCGGTTCGAAGGAGTACGGTGCTCCCAGCGCCAAGGCGGCCTGGTACGGGGAGTGGCGGATCGCGGGCAATGTGAGCCGCCGCATCTTCTGGCCGGTGCCCGGCGTCGATTCGGTGCTGGTGGCGTATGAGAAGCTTGCAGAGCCGAGGGGCGACGAGACCGAGCGCATGCTCGTGTTCGAACTGGTGAACGCCGCTTTCGCTCAGCGCCGCAAGATGCTGCGTCAGGCGCTGCAGGCGGTGCTCGGGCCGCTCGACGAGGCTGTGGCGACGATCGAAGCCGCAGGAGTCGCTTCCACCGCTCGCGCGGAGCAGCTGGGGATCGACGAGTTCCTTGCGATCGCTCGCGTGCATCTCGGGCGCTCCGGCGTGCGCTAGCGTGTAACCATGAGCGCGATTCGGGGGCGATCGATCACGGTGCGGGCACCGGGCAAGATCAACGTGTTCTTCCGCGTGGGCGCGCTGCAGGACGATGGCTATCACGATGTCGCTTCGCTGTATCAGGCGGTCTCGCTGTTCGAAGAGGTGACCGCGACTCCGGCTCATGAGTTCTCGGTGCGTTTCACGGGGCCGATCGACAGCAGCGGCCTGGCGACTGACGGCTCCAACCTGGCGGTTCGGGCGGCGAAGCTGCTCGCCGAGCGCACGGGGTACTCGGGCGGTGTCGACCTGACGGTGTTCAAGCGCGTGCCGATCGCCGGCGGCATGGGCGGGGGATCCGCTGACGCTGCTGCAACCCTGGTCGCGTGTGACGAGCTGTGGGGCACGGATCTGGGGCGACCTGGGTTGCTGCCGATCGCCGCCGAACTCGGGGCCGACGTTCCGTTCGCGCTGGAGGGCGGCACGGCAGTCGGCACCGGTCGCGGTGATGAGCTCAGCCCCGCGCTCGCGAAGGGAACTTTCCACTGGGTGCTCGCCCTCTCCGACGCGGGTCTCAGCACCCCTGTGGTGTACCGCATGCTCGACCGGCACCGGGACGCGCACGTGCGCGACCTCGGCAGGCAGCCCGATCAGGTGAAGGTCGACACTGCAGTACTGCAGGCTGTGCGCGTCGGGGATGCCGATTCGCTCGCCGATGCGATGCATAACGATCTGCAGGTCGCGGCCCTCAAGCTCGCTCCGGAGTTGACCGAGCTGCTCGAGCTGGGGGAGTCGCGGGGCGCTCGTGCGGGTATCGTCTCGGGATCGGGGCCCACGGTCGCGTTCCTCGTAGGAAATGCTCAGGAGGCCGCCGAGCTGCGCGGCGTGTTGAACCGCGCGGGGGTGCGGGCGCTCACCGTCACCGGCCCGGTTCCTGGGGCGCGGATCGTTTAGGGGAAAACGCGGAGCGTTTTCCCGCGATCCGCGCCGGGCTCACCAGCCCGGGATCGGTCTTAAATGATCCGTTCGCCATTGTAGGCCTCCTGTGCCGTTGTAGACCTCCCGTACCGCGCGAGATATCTACAACCGTGCGAGAGGTCTACATCGGCAGGTGGGCTGGGGCGGACGGGACCGGTGAGGGCCGGGGAGGATCGGTGAGGCGAACGGGGTCGCCCCGGCCAACTTGACTCTTCACGCACATGTGGCCAAAGTGTGAGGGGGAGCCTGCGCAGAGTGTCGAGCGCGTTTCCACGCTGCGCGGTGTTTGTTACCCGAACGAACATACTCACGGATGCCCGAGGGAGATTCCTGAGGGTGGAAAGGCCTATGTGCAGCAGAAAAGAATAGCGATCATCGGAGCTGGGCCGAGCGGAATGGCGGCCATGCGGGCCTTCGCGGCAGCGGAGAGCCAGGGGGAGCAGATCCCCGAAATCATCTGCTATGAGAAGCAGGACGACTGGGGCGGCCAGTGGAACTTCACCTGGCGTACCGGCACCGATCACTACGGTGAGCCGGTTCACTCGAGCATGTACAGGAACCTCTGGTCGAACGGGCCCAAGGAGGCCCTGGAGTTCGCCGAGTACACGTTCGACGAGCACTTCGGTCGGCCGATCTCGTCGTACCCGCCGCGCGAGGTGCTGTGGGACTACATCGACGGACGGGCCTCGCAGTCGGGGGTGAAGGACCTGGTGCGGTTCGCCCACGCAGTGCGCTGGATCGACTACGACGAGACCGCCGAGCGGTTCACCCTCACTGTCGAGGACCTGCGGAACAGGCGCACATCGCGCGAGGTGTTCGATGAGGTCATCGTCGCGACGGGGCACTTCTCGTACCCGAACGTACCGAACTTCGACGGGATCGAGACGTTCCCGGGCGAGGTCATCCATGCTCACGAGTTCCGCGGCGCCGAGCGCCTCGCCGGACAGCGTGTGCTGCTCATCGGGGGCTCGTACTCGGCCGAGGACATCGGGGTGCAGGCGCACAAGATGGGTGCCCGACACGTCACGATGAGCTACCGCTCCCGGCCGCAGGGCTTCGCCTGGCCCGACGGGGTGGACGAGGTTCCCGAGATCCTCCGTTTCGACGGTGCCGAGGTCTCGTTCGTCGACGGGCAGTGCCGAGAGTTCGATGCGGTCGTGCTCTGCACCGGTTACCTGCACCACTACCCGTTCCTGCCGAACGAGATGCGCATCGATTCGCCGAACAACCTGTACCCGATCGGCCTCTACCGCGGTGTGGTGTGGCAGGGCAACCCGCACCTGTACTACCTCGGGGCGCAGGATCAGTGGTTCACCTTCAACATGTTCGATGCTCAGGCTTGGTACGCGCGCGACCTCATCCTCGGTCGTGCAGAGCTGCCCTCGCCGGAGGAGCGCGTCGCGCACATGGAGGAGTGGCTGCGACGGCATGAAGCCCTCGAAGACGACCCCGCGGCGGTGCGCTTCCAGGCCGACTACATCCGAGATCTCATCGAGGCGACCGATTACCCGATGTTCGATCTCGACGCGGTGGTCGAGATCTTCCTCGCGTGGAAGCAGGATAAGAAGCGCGACATCCTCACCTACCGCGACAAAGCGCATCGCTCGGTGATGACCGGCACTATGGCCGTCGAGCACCACACCAGATGGCTCGATGAGCTCGACGATTCGCGCGAGCGCTACCTCCTGCATCAGCCGAGCGGCGATCTGGAGCACGAGGAGCAGGCTTCTGCCTCGAACCGGTAGCGCCGCGACGGCCTCGCTGCGGCATGGCTCCCGGCGAATCGGGAGGGACCGGCGGCGGATCGGAGACCCCGATCCGCCGCCGCGGTGCTTTGTGGGGAGCGCAAGGAATAATGAGCCGTCGAAGGTGGTTGAGGCGAGCATGAGTGAGACGATCCGCGTCGACATCTGGTCCGACATCGCCTGCCCGTGGTGCTATATCGGCAAGCATCGTTTCGAGGCCGGTGTCGCGGCATTCCGTGCCCGGCGTCCCGATGTCGAGTTCGAGGTCGAGGGGCACAGCTTCGAACTCGCCCCCGACACGCCGCTCGACTTCTCGGGCAGCGAGGTCGACTTCCTGGTGCGGCACAAGGGTATGCCCGCCGCGCAGGTGGAGCAGATGCTCGCCCAGATGACGGAGCTCGCGGCGGCCGAGGGCATCGAGTTCGACTTCTCGCGAGTGAGGCATACGAACACCGCTCGGGCGCATCGGGTGCTGCACCTCGCAGCGGAGTCGGGTTTGCAGACGGAGATGCAGGAGCGCCTCTTCCGCGCGTACTTCGCGGAGGGTGAGGATATGTCGGATCCCGGCACTCTCGCCCGGCTCGGCGCCGAGGTGGGGCTCGACCCGGATGCGGTGCGCGCGGCGCTCGACGACGAGGGGTACGGGCAGGCCGTCGAGCGCGACATCGCGCGTGCCCGTATGCTCGGGGTGAGCGGGGTGCCCTTCTTCCTGATCGATCAGAAGTACGGCGTCTCGGGGGCGCAGAGCAGCGAGGCCTTCGCGGGGGCGTTCGAGCAGGTGCTCGGGTTCCGCGCTAGCGCCGACGGCCCGGGTGCCGGTGTGGGCCCGAACGCCGGTGCCGACACGAGCACCGGTGCCGCAGAGGCACCCGAGAACCACCACGCCGACCAGGCTTGAAAGGAACCATGATGAGTGAGAAGCAGCAGTCGATCGCGAGCGCAGCCGTCGAAGCGGAGATCGCGGCCGAGCTCGACCCCGAGGCGGGTTCGGGCGAGGCCGGGGTCGGGGGAGCGGCGGGATTCGCCGACGCCGAGTCGAGGGAGATCCTCAATCTCCTGAACTCGGGCGAGGTCGGCGGCTCCTGCTGCGGCGGATCCTGCTGCGCCTGATCGACCGCGCAGACGGGGCTCTGAACCCCAGCCCGCGTGCCGCCCTCGCAGCCCGCTGACGCGGCTCTCGAATCGCGTCGAAGGCTGCTGCTCAGGGTTCCGCTTCGTATCGACTCCGCGGGATCGCGGACGTGATGCCGGGGTCGACGCACACGCTGTCGCCGACGCGTCTCAGGGTTCGCCGGTAGGCGCGCACCAGACGCGGCATGACGCTGAGCTCCTGTGCCAGCCACACCACATTGCTGCCGAAGCGCTGCTCCGCGAGACGGTACTCTTCCGCGTCGATGAGGAAGTGCGCCGCCCACTCGTCGGCTCGGCGCTCGAGCGACTCGGCAGTGCGGAGGCACGGGCTGGGTTCGTCGCCATAGCTGGCGTGACCGAGCTCGTGCGCGAGCACGGTGCGCGTCTTGACCGCCGTCATGCCGTCGAGAATGCGCACGTGACGGCTGCGATGGGAGTAGTCGCCTGGAAAATCCGGGTCGAGGTCGGGCGTGCACTCGATGGTCACCCCTAACTGCTGCGCGTAACGGTCGAGGGGATCCATCGGGGCTCCTATTCGTCGATGAGCTCGCCCGAGCCGCTGTCGTCGCGGAAGGCGACGCGGGGCTCGCGGTCCTGGTGCTCTTCAGTATGCGTGGAGCCTCCGACGTTCTTAGAGGCGAGAGGGACGACGGGAGCATGAGAGCGCTCCTGCGCTTCGCCGTCCCACTCCCTGGCCTCGTGCACGAACTGGTAGGGCGAGACGCCGAACAGCTCGGCCACGATGGCGATATCGTTCGTGGTCATGGCCTGACGGAGATTCAGGATCTTCTCCCAGTACCCGTTCGACCGATCGGTGCGGGCGGCGAGCCACCGGCCCGACCGGTCGCCGTTCTCCGCTCTGACCAGTGACCACAGGTAGGAGCCGAGGTGCCTGGCGAACGGGGTCGGCCCGAGGGTGGAGCGGCGTTTGCCTGGTTGTGCCATGTCTCAAGCGTACTCAGGTCCCCGAGAGCGACCGCCTACCGCGATTTCACGATCTCGGATCATTTTGCTTACAAATGTGTGCAAGCATACTCAATGTGCCCGCAAATGTTCACAAGGGGAATTGGGTAGCGGCGGTCGCCGAAGCGGTACGCCGGGAATTGGCAAGCCATGAAGCAACGCCGACTGAGGTCGCGGCGATGCTGGGGATGAGTCCTGAAGCACTGCTGCGACGCCTCGATGCCTCGGAGCCCTTCGACGTCTCCGAATTGGAGTGGATCGCGGGGTTCCTGGGCATCGATGTGCACCGCATATTCGACAGTGCCGCGCTCATCCAGGGGGAGGGCGGTGCTCGCTGATCCTGCCCCGTGGGGACAACCGGCGCTCGGCACCGACCGAGCGCCGCCATCGAGCCGCCTCGACGCACGTACTCCCCCGACGTGCGGCGAGGTGCGCCGCACGCCTCCGCGGCGAGCGGCACCGGAAGGGCCGTGTCCGCGCATCCGAGTTATTCCCCAGCTCCGCGCAGGCACGGCCCTTCCCTGGGTATCGACGCATCGCAATTACCGCTCGCACGCCTAGACTGGATGGGTTATGGCTCATCTCCTGGGGGCCGAGGCCCTGCACCTCGAAGTTCCGACCAAGACCGTGTTCGACTCGGTGACGCTGGGGGTCGCCGAGGGCGATCGGATCGGCATCGTCGGTCGCAACGGCGACGGCAAGTCCAGCCTGCTCATGATGCTGGCCGGGCGTCGCGAACCCGACGACGGGCAGGTCACGATGCGCAGCGGCACCACGATCGGGGTGCTGGATCAGGCCGACGTCTTCGAAGACGGCGCGACGGTGGGGCACGCGATAGTGGGTGACCGGCCCGAGTACGAGTGGGCCGGCGACTCGCGCACGCGCGACGTCATCGCCGGCCTCGTCGGCGACCTCGACTGGGAGGCCCGGGTCGATGCGCTCTCGGGCGGCCAGCGTCGCCGTGTCGCACTGGCACGTCTGCTGGTCGGCGACCATGAGGTGCTCTTCCTCGACGAGCCCACCAACCACCTCGATGTGGAGGGCATCGCCTGGCTCGCCGAGCACCTGAAACGCCGCTGGCCGAAGGGGCAGGGCGCACTGCTGGTCGTGACGCACGATCGCTGGTTCCTCGATGAGGTGTGCAATACGACGTGGGAGGTGCACGATCGCATCGTCGAACCGTTCGAGGGTGGGTACGCCGCCTACATCCTGCAGCGCGTCGAGCGGGATCGGCAGGCGGCGACGATCGAGCAGAAGCGGCAGAACCTGGCGCGTAAGGAGCTGGCCTGGCTGCGCCGCGGCGCGCCCGCCCGCACCTCGAAGCCGAAGTTCCGCATCGACGCCGCGAACGAGCTGATCTCCGACGTCCCCGAGGTCCGCGACAAGGTCTCACTGCAGTCGATGGCCGTGCAGCGCCTCGGTAAAGAGGTCGTGAACCTGCTCGACGCCGGCGTCTCGTACGGGGATCGGGTCGTCCTCGAAGGCATCGAATGGCGGCTCGCTCCGGGAGAGCGCACTGGCATCCTCGGTGTCAACGGGGCGGGCAAGTCGACGCTGCTCGGTCTCATCTCGGGCGACGTCGAGCCGACGACGGGGGATGTCAAGCGCGGCAAGACCGTGAAGGTCGCCACGCTCACCCAGCGCCTCGACGAACTCGAGGAGCACCTGAATGAGCAGGTGCGGGTCGTCATCGGCCGTCTGCGCACGAGTTTCACCGTGGGCAGTGGGTCGAAGGCCCAGGAGCTGACCCCGGGGCAGATGCTCGAGCGCATGGGCTTCACGAGCGCGCAGCTGTCGACGCCGGTGAAGGATCTCTCGGGCGGTCAGAAGCGACGGCTGCAGCTGCTGCTGATCCTGCTCGACCAACCGAACGTGCTGATCCTCGACGAACCGACCAACGACCTCGACACCGACATGCTCGCCGCGATGGAGGATCTGCTCGACTCGTGGCCCGGCACTTTGATCGTGGTCTCGCACGACCGGTACTTCCTGGAGCGCGTCACCGACCAGCAGTACGCGATCCTCGACAGGCGTCTGCGGCATCTCCCCGGGGGAGTGGACCAGTACCTCGAACTGCGGGCGGCTCAGGATCGTGCAGCGACGGCGGGTCCGTCTCGCTCTGCGGCGGGAGTGGACTCCTCCGGTCATTCTGCGGACGCGAAGCAGGTCGCGGAATCCAACGCCGCCCTCTCCGGTGCTGAGCGCCGTGCAGCCGAGAAGGAGCTCGTCGCGGTTGAGCGCAAGATGGAGAAGTTGCAGGCCGATGCCGCGAAGGCGCGCGCCGGGCTCGCCGATCTCGACCAGAGCGACTACGCGCTGCTGAACGCCGAGATGGTGAAGATCACGGCGCTCGAGGACGAGGTGGCGGCGCTCGAGGACCGTTGGTTGGAGCTGGGCGAGCTCATCGGGTGATTCGCTCAGTTGTTCGCGAGCGATCCGATTCTCTGAGAGCGCTCGCCGCAGCCTCGATTATCATGCGTCCATGAGCATCAGACTCGAGAACGTCGGCATCGCGGTTCGCGACCTCGAAGCGGCCATCGCCTTCTTCACCGATCTCGGCCTCACGGTGCTGGGGCGCGATACGGTGAGCGGCGAGTGGGCCGATACCGCGGTCGGCCTCGACGGCAATCATGCCAGGATCGCGATGCTCCAGACACCTGACGGCCACGGCCGGCTCGAGCTCTTCGAGTACATCCACCCCGACGCGATCGAGACGGAGCCCACGCTCCCCAATGAGATCGGCATGCACCGAGTCGCGTTCTCGGTCGACGACCTCGATGAGGCTCTGGAGATCGCGGCGCGTCACGGCTGCCGCCCGCTGCGCGGTGTGGCGACTTACGGGGACGTCTACAGACTCACCTACCTCCGCGGACCCAGTGGCATCCTCGTGATGCTCGCCGAGGGGCTGAACCGGGGGTGACGATCCCGCTTCAGGGGCGCTGAGTCACGGGTGCGAGGCCGCGAGCCACGATGACCGAAGTGATCGTACCGGCGGCGAGGATGCCCGCGAGCACCACGATCTGAAACCGGCCGGCCTCGATCGGATCGAGACCGCCGAAGATCGCGCCGATGAAAGCGCCCGGCAGCGTGACCAATCCCGTCGTCTTCGTCTGATCGGTCGACGGCACGAGCGCTTCGCCGATGGCGCGCCTCGCGAAACTGGCGGTCGCTTGGCGCGGGGTTGCTCCGAGGGCGAACCAGCCTTCCACCTCGTCCCAGTGCTCGTCGATGCCCTCGTGCACGCGCCGGGCCGCGAGCGTCGCCACGGTCATCGAGTTGCCGATCAGGATCCCGCCCAGCGCGAGCAGATAGCGCGGCGCGAGGTCCACGGCACCGCTGGCGAAGATGATGACGAGCGTCGACGCGACGCCTGCGAGCATTGCCGAGGCGATGATTCCGAACCGCCGCCATCCCCAGGAGATGCGCCGGGCGCTGGTCGTCGAAGCTACCGAGAACATCGCGGCGAGCGCGATCCCGACCCACAGCGGATCCGTGATCACACCCGTGAGCACGATGCTCAGGGCGGCGAGCTGTAGGCCGCCGCGCAGCACTGCTAGGGCGGGGACCCACCAGCCGCCCGCGCCTGCGTACCGCAGCACGACCGCTGCGAGGGCGACGAGCAGTGCGATCCCCATCAGGGTCGGGATCGAGTCGACGAGATGGTTCATCGTCGGGGGAGCGGGTCGCCGGTGGTCACGTGTCCATCGTAAGCGCGTAGGCGCGGGCGCTCGGGATCGGCGGGCTCGGTGCGCCGGATCGCGCGAACCTCAGCGGGCTTCGGCCTCGAGCTGAGACGCGACGGCGCCCAGCACGGCATCGGGGGAGGCCGCTGCGTCGTAGACCGCGACCAGGACCCGCTGGTGCGCGCCCTCGGCTGAGAGCCAGCGATCGTAGAGCGCCAGCAGTCTGCGCAGATCCCGAACCACGGCCCGAGGCGCATCGGAGACCCGGTCGCGCAGCCAATCGCGCAGCGTCGCGTTGTGCACCGCGACGAGCGACGCCGCGAGCGCCGATGCCACCCAGTCCGGCGTCGCGGGCTGCTGCACACGGCGGATGTATCGCGCGAACACCCGCTCGTAGCGGTGCGTGATCACCAGTTCCCGGTCGCGCAGCGCCGGCGTCTCGCGCATCAGCTCGAAGCGCAGACGGGCGGCCTCGGGATCGCGCACCAGCAGACGCAGCACGTCGGCCGTGCCCTCGGCCAGAGCATCCGCGGGGGAGAGCTCGGTGGAGTCCAGGGAGGCTCCGAGCTGTGCGAGGGCGTGGTCGTGATCGGCGAAGATCACGTCGTCCTTGCTGCCGAAACGGCGGAAGAACGTGCTGCGGCTCATGCCCACCGCGTCTGCCAGGTCGCCGGCCGTGGTCGCCTCGTAGCCCTGCTCGGCGAGGCGGCGGATCGCGGCAGTCGAGTTCTCGTGCTCGTGCGGCGCGGAGACGGTCGGGGGCTTCGCTGGCATACGCCGACGGTAGCACATTTCACCGAAATGGCACGGAGTCCCATCGTATGAAGTGCTGAATTGATGAAGCATGAGGGGTGATGTATCCGGGGATCACAGCTTGACATGAGACGCGGTCTCAGTCATGCTCGAAACACGCGCCGACCCGGCCACCGCAGTGGCACGAGAATCCGACGGCGCGGGGAGGATCCGCAATGTCTCAGCACAGCAAGTCGCCCGTCGCACTCGGTACCCAGGAACCGGAATACGATTTGTGGGAGCCGATCGACCCCGACGTCGCGGGGGTGTTCCGCGGCCTCTCGGCCGACGACCTCGCCTACCGCGATCGGGCACGCGAATTCGTGCAGAACGAGGTGCGCCCCGTGATCGCCGGGATCTGGGATCGTGCCGAGTACCCGCTCGACCTCGCGAAGCGGCTCGGCGACCTCGACCTGCTGCGCGACGGCATCGAGGTGCCCGGCTTCCCCGAGCAGAGCCTGCTCGCAGCGAGCCTCACCATGATGGAACTCTCGCGCGGCGACGGATCTATCGCCACTATCGTCGGGGTGCAGGGCGGCCTTGCGATGCGATCGATCGCGGAGTGCGGCTCCGAGGAGCAGAGGCAGCGCTGGCTCGAACCGATGGCGCGCGGCGCCGAGCTCGGGGCCTTCGCCCTGACTGAGCCCACCCACGGCTCCGACTCGGTGAGTCTCGAGACGCGGGCCGAGGCTCGCGACGGCGGCTACGTCATCACCGGCCACAAGAAGTGGATCGGATCGGGAAGCGTGGGCAGTATCGCGGTCGTCTGGGCGCGCGGCGACGACGGGCAGGTGCAGGGGTTCATCGTTCCGCAGGATTCTCCGGGCTATCGTGGCACCACGATCGAGGGCAAGATGTCGCTGCGTGCCATCTGGCAGGCGCACATCGAACTCGACGGCGTCGGCGTGCCGGCATCCGCCAAGCTGCCCGGCGCCCGCAGCTTCAAGGACACCGCGCGGGTGCTGCAGGCGACGCGCCTCGGCGTCGCCTGGGGAGCCCTCGGCCAGGCGACCGCCGTCTACGAGACCGCTGTGCACTATGCGAAGCAGCGCGTGCAGTTCGGCCGACCGCTCGCCGCGTCTCAGATCGTGCAGGCGCGACTCGCCGAGATGCTCTCGCAGCTCACCTCGCTGCAGACGCTGCTCATGCAGCTCACGCGAGCCGAGGAACGCGGCGAGCTCTCCGGGCCCGGCGCATCGCTCGGCAAGTACACCGCGACCCGCACGGCTCGGGCGATGGCCGCCAACGCGCGGGATCTGCTCGGAGGCAACGGGATCCTGCTCGAGAACCGGGTGGCCCGTCACTTCGCCGACATCGAGGCGCTGCACACCTACGAGGGCACCGAGACGGTGCAGGCGCTCATCATCGGCCGCGATATCACGGGGGTGTCGGCGTTCGCTTGAGGGGCGGCGGGGCTGACCCCCGAGCGTCATCCTGCATCCGTGCCGTTCAGTGCGCCGGACTCGAAACCGAGCCACAGCAGAGCGCGGTCGGTCGGGTCCGAGAGTGACACGCCGAGCACTCGCTCGACCTCGGCGAGTCGGGCGTTCAGCGTCTGGCGGTGCAGGCCGAGTGCGGCGGCGGCGCGCTCCAGCGCCCCATTCACGGAGAGGAATGCTCGCAGCGGGCCGAGCAGGCGCTCGGCCCGGGCCGGCTCGAGGTCGGTGATCCGGAGGCGCCAATCCGAAAAGACCGGTGCTTCGCCGCTGCTGCGGAACCAATCGCCCATGAGTTCCAGATGACCGAGCTGGTCGGCGCTGAGTACCAGGGCTTCCCGGTGGAACGCCGTTGCCTCCTGCGCTCGTCGGGCCGATGCGCATAGCTCACGCAGAATGCCGGGCTCCCGCGTCTCGCTGATACCGGCGCTCCAGCCCGTGAGCATACTCGCTTCCCGGGTGAGGAAGCGCTCGACCGCCGGAGCCGCCCGGTTCGCCGATACGGTGGGGAGTATCAGATAGAAGCCGTCGTCGACGGTGCTCAACAGCGGCGCGGCGGCCGGGATTCCCTCGGCCAGCTCAGCGGCGAGATAGGACTTGAGCAGGAGGCCGGCGGCCGGCTCCCGAACCCGGGCGTCCCTCGTCTCCGGGGTCGGAGCGAGAAAGACCGCCGTGCACGCCTCGGTGCCCGAGAAGAGCACCTCGAAGAGTCGGGCGTCCGCCGTCAGGCGGCCGGTGATCGCCTCGGAGAGCAGCTGCTCGCGCAGGGAAGCGGCAAGACCGGGCAACGCCGCGGTATCGCGCGAGAGATCGATGAAGGTGGCGAGAGAACCGATGAGTCCCTGCTCCAGAGGGGAATAGCGCCGAGGGCGCGCCACCGCGATCGGTGAGCCGGCGGTGCTTTTCAAGTGCACGAACAATCCGCCGATCGACGCACTACCGGTCGAACGGCCCGAGGCGATGTGGCGCGAGAGCTCCGTGCTCACCATCTGCCGTTCGCGGGCGCCGAGCGCGATACCGTCTCCGGCTGTGCGGAGCGCGCCGTCGGGTGCGATCCAGAGCACGACGGCTTCGAGCTCCCGTGCGAGGTATCGGAGCGCCTCGATCTGCTGAGCGGGGGGCGCCTCTGAATACGCGATGCGCTGCTGGACTTCGAGCATGCGTCTCACTTGATCGAGCTGCCGGTCGGCCAGACGGGTCGAGACGAACTCGGAGATGGCGATGTAGGGGGTGGAGAGCGGAATGCTCAGCAGAGGGATCCCGTGCTGGTCGGCAGCGCGCACCCACTCCTCGGGAACCGCCTCGACGATGAGACCCACGCCGAACCCGACCGCGGCGATCTCGCGGCCCGCGAGCGCGGCGAAGAAGTTGTCGAGTTCCTCGGGCGTTCGCTCAAGCAGTCCGGTCGTCAGCAGGAGCACGTCCCGTGTCAACCAGGGGCTCGGATCGCTCACCTCTGCCACGTGCACCCGGGAGACGGGCCGATGGAGGGAGTCGTGGCCCGTGACGCAGGTGAGGGCGAGCGATCGGTTGGAAAGAAGATCGGCGAGCGTCGGAGCCATATTCACGATGATAGTGAATATTGAGATTGACATTCACGATATACGTGGTTGTTTCATTGTGGAGCACCCGTGAGGCTGGGACAGAACACCGCATCGGACCGAGACGACCACCTTACGGAGGAGACCGCATGATCGCAGCAGCCCGCCAGTTCGAGCTCATCGGAGCGCCCTTCGACGGCGCCTCCACGCTCGGGTTCCCCGGATCGCGGTACGCTCCCGACCGCATCCGTCACGCGCTGGGCTGGATCACCCAGCGTGTGGAGGGAGGAGAGGTCTTCTCGCTCGAAACGGGCGAGCTCCACCCGGCTCCGGAGCTCATCGACGGCGGCGACGCGGAGGTCGTGGCTCACGATCTCATGACCACACTGGATCGCACGGCCGACCGGGTGGCCGCGACAGTGCGTGAGGGGCGCGTACCCATCCTGCTGGGCGGCGACGACTGCTTCCTCTACGCGGGTACGCGAGGACTGCACGATGCCACCGAGGGAAGCGTCGCCGTGATCCACTTCGACGCCCATCTCGACGTCATGGACGCCAATGTGCAGCAGGGCACGCACAGCCAATCGAGCGGTATGCGGCGCTCTCTCGAGCTCCCGCGCGCGAGTACCGCGCACAGTATCCAGGTCGGTCTCCGGCATTTCAACTTCCCCTCGTCGCGACGATACCTCGAAGACTCGGGGCTCGCTCGGATCACCGCTGAGGAGTTCGCGCGCATCGGCACCGACGCGGCGGTGGATCGGATCCTGCGTCGCATTGCCGGTGCCGATCACGTGCACTTCTCCTTCGATATCGATGCGATCGATCCGGCGCACGCACCCGGGGCCGGTGCGCTCGAACCCGGCGGGCTGACCTCGCGTCAGGCGATCGACGCGGTGGCGGCGCTCGCTCCGCACTGCGATTCGTTCGCGGTGACCGAGGTCAACCCGATGACGGATCATCAGGACATGACCGCGACGCTCGCGGCATACCTCTGTTACTACTTCGCCGTGTTCGGGCAGCGACGTACCGCTCCCACGGCCGACTGACATCCGTGCTCAGCACGGCGGCACCGATCCTGCGGGCCGGCCCTGCTCGGCCGCCCCAGTGCCATCCATCATCGTCACAGACAAAGGAGTTCCGAGATGACCGAACCCGCTGCCCCTGAGAGCACGACGCTCGATACAGGGACCATCAACGTGGTCCGCAAACGAGAGCTGCGCAGGGCCGTACGGGGCACCTTCGTCGGCAACATCATGGAGTGGTACGACGTGGGGGTGTTCGGGTACCTCATCGTCACGCTGGGGCCCGTCTTCCTCCCGGAGGCGGATCAGGCGACCCAGGTGATCTTCATGCTCGGCACTTTCGCGAGCACGTACCTCTTCCGGCCTCTCGGTGGCCTCTTCTTCGGATGGCTCGGCGACAAGATCGGACGCAAACGCGTCCTGTTCATGACGCTGACGCTGGTGGCGGTCGCTACCTTCCTCATCGGACTGCTCCCCGGGTACTCGATGATCGGGGCCAGCGCGGCCGTGCTGCTGGTCGCGCTGAAGGTGCTGCAGGGCTTCTCGGCGGGTGGAGAATTCACGGGCGCCCTCACCTTCATCAGCGAGTCGGCTCCGGATCGCAGGCGAGGGTTCTACGCGGCGTTCCTCGACGGGGGTAGCTACCTCGGTTTCGTGCTCGGGGCCGCGATCGTGACCGTGATGCAGGTCCTGTGCGGGCAGGAAGCAATGGAAGCCGGACTCTGGCGGGTGCCGTTCCTCATCGCGGGCCCGCTCGGCCTCATCGCGGTCTACCTGCGGATGCGGGTGGAGGAGTCGCCCCACTTCGCGGCGCTCGCGGCAGAGCGGAGCGCAGATGCGACGGGCCCGCTGAAGGTCAATCCACTGCGCGTCTTCGCGAGGAACTGGCGCCCGATGCTGCTGGTGGTGCTGCTCGTCGCCGCCGCGAACTCGGCTGGCTATGCCTTCACCTCCTACATGCCCACCTATCTCTCCACGGTGCTCGAACACGACGCCGTCCAGGGCAATCTCTTCTCTCTCCCGCTCATGCTGCTCATGGCGTGCCTCATGCCCTTCGTCGGGATGCTCTCGGATCGTCTCGGGCGCAAACCGGTTCTTTTCGCTGCCGCGATCTGGGTGATCGTGCTGGCCTTCCCTGCGTTCATGCTGATCGGAGCCGATTCCCCGGTCGCCATCGTCGGAGGCCTCGCGCTCATCGGTATCCCGGTCGCGCTCTACATGGGAACTCTGGCGTCGACCTACCCGGCGATGTTCCCGACCGCGTCGCGGAACACGAGCCTCGGAGTCTCGTACAACATCTCCATCGCGCTCTTCGGGGGCACCGCGCCGCTCGTGATCGATTCGCTGGTGCGAACCACGGGCAATCCGGCGGCCGCGGCGTTCTACCTGATGGGCATGTCGGTGGTGGGGCTCATCGCCGTTTGCTGCATCCGGGAGACCGCGGGGCAGGCGCTGGCCGGCTCCGAGCCCAATGTGGAGACGGAACTCGAAGCTCACGAACTGCATCTAGCGCGGAGCGCGGCGAACGCGTAGACCTCATTTCTGGCCGCTCGCCCTCCTGCGCCCCGCCCTTGCTCAGAGCGGGAATCGGCTCAGGAACAGCCGGCTCTATGAATGTCGGTGGTTGCTGGTGCAATGGTGTCATGACCGATCAGTACTGCTTCGGGGCCGCGGGTGGGGCCGGCGCGCCGGGGTGCGCGCCCGGGAGTGGTCTGCCGGAGGTATCTTCGGGCGAACTGCCCGACGTGTCTTCGGCCGGCCGGTCGGGGGAGGCCTCGGGTGGGTTGTGCGGGGTGGATGGGGTGGTGTCGTGGTTGGAGCGGTTGGAGTGGCAGCAGCGCCGGGTCGATGCGGGCCGTGCGCGGTTGATCGCGGCCGCGATCGATGAGGTCACGATCGGGGATGCCGGGGCAGGTTTCGGGGGCGGGGCATCGCGGGAGATCCGGTATCGCTCGCTTCGGGCGGAACTGGCGACCGCGCTGGGGGTGGGTGAGTACCAGGTCGAGTCGCAGATGGATCTCGCGTTCCGTCTCACCCATGGGTCCCCAGCGACGTTGTCCGCGCTCGAGCAGGCCGAGGTGTCGCTCGCGCATGCGCGCGTGGTCGTCGACGCGGGGATGGTGATCGGTGCCGGCGACGAGGAGGGGGTGCGCCAGCGGCGGGCGGGGTACGAGGGCGAGGTGCTCGGGATCGCGGTGCGGGAGACGCCGAACCGGTTGCGTCCGATCGCGCAGCGTATCGCCGAGCGCTGGGCCGAGCGCCCGATCGAGACCCGGCACCGGGAGGCGATCGCTCAGCGGTGCGTGCGGGTGGTCGACGGGGACGACGGGATGGCAGATCTGATCGCGCACCTGCCCGCGGTGGAGGCTTATGCGATTCACGACCGGCTCACCCGTATCGCCAGAGCCGCCGAGCGCGGCGCGCGCACCGTACACGACACCGCTCCCCGCCACACGGAGACCGAACCGGTGCCCCGCACCCGGGACCAGGTCCGTGCCGACGCGTTCACGGACCTACTGCTCGGTTCCGACGAGCGCGTGATGCTCGCCGGGTCCCCGGGCGAAGCGATCCGCGCGAGCGTCCAGATCACCGTCCCCGCACACATCCTCCCACCCGGAGACGAGCCCGGCGGCGATCCCGCGGATCAGCGGCACGCGGGGGCGGAGCTCTCGGGGTACGGGCCCATCGACGAACACACCGCACGCGAGCTCGCCGGGCACGCCGACTCCTGGACCCGAGTGCACACCGACCCGACCGGTGAGGTGCTCAGCGTGGACCGCTACCGCCCGAGCGAGCAGATGCGCCGCATCCTCACAGTACGAGACCAGCGCTGCCGATTCCCCGGCTGCAGAGTTCCCACCACTCGCTGCGATCTCGACCACACCCTCGACGCCGCCAGGGGCGGGCCGACCGCGACCGATAACCTCGCTCACCTCTGCCGCGGACACCACACCCTCAAACACCACGGCGGCTGGCACGCCGAGCAGCACTCCCGCGGAACACTCCGCTGGACCAGCCCCACCGGACGCACCTACACCGACCACCCACCGGGGACGGGCCCGTCGCTCGGGTCTGCAGCTCCGCCAGATCCCGAGCCGTTCGCCGGCGCGGACTCCGCGTCAGGTGCTCGGGCGGGTCCCGTCCGATTCAGGGGGTGACCCGCCCCGCCCCGTGGGCCCCGTCTACTCCTCGTCGAGGGGGTGGGGCACCGTGGGCACCGGAGCGGTCAGCGGGCGCCCCTCGCGCTGCAGCTTGCGCTTGCGCAACTGCCAGAGCGCGGTGAGCACGATGAACCACACGGGGGCCGCGAGGAACGGGGGCCGGGTGTCATCGCCGTAGAGCAGGGTGCCGGCAATGAAGACGAAGAATGCGAGCACGAGCCAGGGCGCGATCCGCGAGAGCGGCATTTTGAACTTCGAGGCCGCGTGCCGCTCGGGGAAGCGTCGGCGGTACACGATGTAGCTCACCACGATCGAGCCCCAGGTGAAGAGGATCAGCGTGGCGCACATCGACGACACGAACGTGAACGCGGCGACCACGCCGTCGCCGGCGAAGAGCAGCGGGATCGCGCTGAACAGGAACACCGCCGTGAAGAATACCGACCTCGTCGGCACGCCGCGCGAGTCGGTCAGCGAGAACGCCCTGGGGGCGTGGCCGTCCTTCGAGAGACCGAAGAGCATGCGCGTGCCCGAATAGAGCCCCGAGTTCGCGCTCGACGCCGCCGAGGTGAGCACCACGAGCTGGATCGCGAACGCCGCGAGCCCGAAGCCGGCGGTCGCGAGCGTCGACACGAACGGGCTCTTGTCGGGCTCGATCCGGTCCCACGGGGTGACGCTCATGATGATCGCGAGGGCGCCCACGTAGAAGATGATGATGCGCACGACGATCGAATTGATGGCCTTGGGCAGGGTCTTACGCGGGTTCTGGGTTTCCGCGGCGGCAGTGCCGACCAGCTCGACGCCGATGAACGAGAAGATGCCCATCTGGAAGCCGAGCACGAAGCCGCTCGCGCCCATCGGGAACATGCCGCCGTGATCCCACAGGTGCGTGATCGAGGCGACGTCGCCGTCGGGGTTCTCGAAGCGGGTGAAGATGAGGATCAGCCCGACGGCGATGAGACCGAGGATCGCGACGATCTTGATGATGGCGAACCAGAACTCCGTCTCGCCGAAGTACTTGACGGGCTGCAGGTTGAGCAGCAGGAGCACCACGGCTGCCACGAGTGCGGGCACCCAGCTGGGGATGTCCTCGTTGAACCACTGCACGTACGCGGTGATCGCCACGATGTCGGCGACGCAGGCGATGACCCACGAGAACCAGTAGTTCCACGACACGAAGAACCCGGCCCACGGCCCGAGCATGTCCTTCGCGATGTCGCCGAAGGTCTTGTAGTGCAGGTTCGACAGCAGCAGCTCGCCGAGCGCGCGCATGATGAAGAAGACGAAGAAGCCGATCACCATGTAGACGAAGATGATCGACGGCCCCGAGACGCTGATGAGCTTGCCGGAGCCCAGGAAGAGGCCCGTGCCGATCGCGCCTCCGATGGCGATGAGCTGGAGATGGCGGTTCTTCAGGCCGCGATGCATCTCCTCGGGCGGCGCGGTGGTTTCGGTGGTGGACATGACACTCCTTTGTGCGGTGGCCTTTCGGCCCTGACGGTGTTCGAGGTTACTGGGCGACGACGCGGAAGCTGGCGAGCTCGGGATCGGCGGCGCCCCGCACGTAGCCGGAGGGCGACGCCGCGGTACTGCGCAGGAACCCCACGACTTCCGCCGAGAGCACCTCGCCCGGCATGACGTTGGGCACGCCCGGCGGGTACGCGGCGAGGGAATCGGCCGAGACGCGGCCGACGGCGGCATGGTGCGATACGAGTTCGACCGGGGCGTAGAACGCCTCGTCCAGGCCCATCGCGCGCTCGCACGGAGCGGGCAGCGCGATCGGTCGCTCCGGCTCGACGGCGGCCTCGGGCAACGCCTGCAGCGCCTCCCAGAAGCGGTCGACGTCGGCGGGGGAGGTGGCTCCGATGAGCAGCAACAGGGCCGCGGGCGTCGACAGTTCGCAGTAGATGCGGTGGTCGCGCAGCAGCCGATTGTGGGCGTCATCCCCGGTGATGCCCGCGCCGCGCGTGTCGATCGCGATCTTGAAGGGGTCGTTCGCGATCGCGTCGGGGCTCGCGAGGATGTCGGGGGTGGCGTCGCGGAACCGGCGATCCGCCCGCACCAGCGAACGGATCCGCTCGGCCGAGGCGAGTGCGGCCTCGATCCGGTCGGGCCGCGTCACCAGGTGGCGCCGCGCCTCGTCGAGCGAGGCGAGCAGCAGGCCGCTCGTACTCGTCGACTGATAGGAGCGCACCACGCGGTCCACGAGCGACTCGAGCCGCTCGGCCTGCGGTCCGTGCCCGAGGTGCAGCATCGCCGACTGGGCGAGCGATCCCGCGCCCTTCTGCGTGCTCGAGATCACGAGGTCGGCGCCGAGGCGCGCGGCGTTGGCCGGCAGCTCGGGGTGCAAACCGAAGTGGGCGCCCCAGGCCTCGTCGACGATGAGCGGCACGCCGTGGCGGTGGGCGACCTCCGAGATCGCCGCGATGTCGGCGACGGCGCCGAAGTAGCTGGGGGAGACGATGTAGACCGCGGCGCTCGCGGGGGCGGCGGCGAGCGCGGCCTCGACCTGCTCCGCGGTGACGCCGTGGGAGGATCCCAGCCCCGCGTCGACCGAGCCGTAGACGAAATGGGGGATGAGGCCCGCGTGCGTGATGCCGTCGATCACGCTCGAGTGCACGCTGCGCTGCACGACCAGCTCCGATCCGAGCCCGCGCACGACCGAGGTCGCGATGTGGTTGCAGCCCGAGGCGCCCGTGGTGATGAACCAGGCCCGGCTCGCGCCCCAGGCTTCAGCCGCGAGATCCTGCGCGCGCATGATCGGGGTCCTCCGGCCGGGCGTCACGAGGCGCCAGGTCTCCTGATCCGCGTTGCTGAACAGCATCGGGAAGTCGAGCCGCAGCGTCTCGGCGCCGACGAGATTCGCGACGCCGGGCGCGTTCTCCGCGTGACCGTGGTGTGCGGGTACGTGCAGTCGTTGCCAGTCGTGCCGCGCGAGCGAGCGCAGGGCGTCGGCGAACGGGGTCTCGAACTGGTGTTCAGGGATCGCCGCGGCGGAGTCTCGTGGCGCCGGGGCGTGCGGGGTGGTGGTGGACATGAGCATCAGAGTAGGGATCGGAGATCACATTCGGAATATCAGAAATTTGATCTCAGTGACATATTCTCTAGGGGTGATGAATCTGCAGCAGTTCCGAGTGCTGATCGCGGTGCGCGAGCACGGCAGCCTGACGCGCGCGGCCGATGCGCTCCACTACGGTGTGCCCACCCTCACGCATCATCTCCGCGGGCTCGAAGCGCATCTTCGCGCGAAGCTCGTTGAGAGTGACCGCCGGGGAACGCGATTGACCCCGCTCGGCGCCGCGTTCGCCGAGCGGATCGAGCAGGCGCTCGCGGGTATCGATCGCGCGGAGCGAGAAGTGGTGGATCTGCGCGACGCCGGACTCGTCACGCTGCGAGTCGGTACCTTCGCCTCTATGGGATCGCGGCTGCTGCCTGCAGCGATCTCGGCGCTGCAGCAGCGCAGCCCGGTGCGCGTCGAGGTGATCGAAGCCGAGCCGAGCGAGGTCGCACGGCTGCTGCGAGCGGGGGAGGTCCACGCGGGGCTCGTGTTCGACGCGTCCGCCGATCCCGCGTTCGCGGCTCCCGACCTGGTGCTCGAAACGCTGCTGAGCGAACCCTACGGGGTGATGGTCGCGCGCGAGGGGGAGTGGGCGGCCCGCGAGCAGTTGGACTTCGCCGAGCTCGAGGGTGTGGCCTGGCTCTGCAGCCGCAGCGATGACGAAGCCTCTGACCGGGTGCTGCGCCGCGTCTGCCGTGCTGCCGGCTACCCGGTGCGCGAACTGATGCGAACCGATGACCTCTACATGATCCACGGACTCGTCGAGGAGGGGCTCGGGTTCGCGCTCACGACCGCCGCCAGCGTCGATCCTGACTTCGACGTCGTACTGCGACCGACCGTGCAGGATCTCGGTGAACGACGGGTGGCATTCATGCGCCGCGCAGGCGAGAACGCCGCTGTCGTCTCCTGGCTGGGTGAGGCGTTGCGCGGTGTCGCCGCTGAGAGGGCTCGGCGCGCCCGGCCGTCGAGGCGCGCCTGATCCTCGCCCTCGCAACGATCAGACCCGCATCCCGAGCCCGTGCAGCGCCTCGTGGACCGCGCCCTGCGCCTCCTCAGTCGTGAGCTGACCCGTGAGCCATCGTCCGGAGAGGCCCTCGACGAGGGCGGTCAGGATCAGCGCCGCGGGATCCGGATCGATCTCCGGCCGGGCCTCGAGAAGCAGCTCCCGCACCTCCCGCTGCCAATCGGCGGTGGATCGGGCGACCGCGGCGGCCCGATCCGCGTCGAACACGGCAGCGGCTCGCAACTCGTTCCACGCCGTCGACCCCGCGCGCACCTGCGGATCGTCGCCGAACTCCGAGCAGAGCAGTGCGGCGAGCCGGTCCGCCGGCGGAGGTGATTCGTTCCCGGCCGCCCCGGCCACGGCCTGCTCGGAGGCCGATTCCGCACGCCGCGCCGCGCTCTCGTTGACGTGGTCGAGGGCCGCCTGCAGCAGCCCGTCGCGGTCGCCGAAGTGATAGGCGAGCAGGCCGATCGAGACGCCTGCCTCGCGAGCCACATCGCCCATGCGGAAACCGCGGAGGCCTCCGCGCGCGATCACGCGTTCGCAGGCCTCGATGATGCGCTCACGGGTTTCCGCCGCCACGATCCCGCCCTTTCTCCGACTGATCGGCGCGGGCCACTTGACACCCGGTCGATCACAACTGAAACTATTTTCAGGATACGGCGCTCTGCCGTTCGCGGCAATGGCCGCGCATCCGAAGAATCGAAAGAAGCGAGGGATCCATGGGTGACCGCACCGAGGCGTACGAAGCGGGGGCCGCGACTCCGGAGGCGTTCGAGTTGATCGAGGCGGGCATCGATGATGTGCTCGGCGCACTGCGCCGCGGCGAGATCACGAGCACCTGGCTCACCGAGCGCTACCTGGCCCGCATCGAGGTCTACGACCGCGGCGAGAACGGCCTCAACGCGATCGTGGTGCCCAACCCGCGGGCGCTGGAGGAGGCCGCTGAATCCGACCGCCGCTGGGCAGCCGGGGAGCAGCGGCCGCTCGAGGGCGTGCCGTTCACAGTGAAGGACTCGTACATGGTCGAGGGTCTCACGGTGGCTTCGGGATCGCCGGCGTTCAAGAATCTCGTGGCGCAGTGGGACGCGTTCTCGGTCGCGAAGCTGCGCGAGGCCGGAGCGGTGCTGATCGGCAAGACCAACATGCCGCCGATGGCCGACGGCGGCATGCAGCGAGGCGTGTACGGCCGCGCCGAGAGCCCCTACAACCGCGACTACCTCGCCGCGGCGTACGCCTCGGGGTCGTCGAACGGCTCGGGCGTCTCGACCGCTGCCAACCTCGCCGTCTTCGGCATGGGCGAGGAGACGGTGTCGAGCGGCCGCAGCCCCGCCTCCAACAACGCTCTCTGCGCGTACACGCCCAGTTGGGGCGTGCTGTCGATCCGCGGCAACTGGCCCCTGTTCCCGGCGCGCGACGTGGTCGTGCCGCACACCCGTTCCATGCCAGACATGCTGCGCCTGCTCGACGTGCTCGTGCAGGACGACGAGATCACCCGCGGCGACTTCTGGCGCAACCAGAGCGTCGTCGAGCTGCCGAAGCCGAGCGAGCACCGGCCGGCCTCCTATCTCGAGGTCGCCGATCCCGGAGCCCTCGAGGGTAAGCGGTTCGCGGTTCCGCGGATGTACCTCGGTGAAGACCCGAACTTCCCGATCGCTGTGCGGCCCTCCGTGCTCGAGCTCTTCGCGGAGGCGAGGGCGCGTCTCGAATCGCTGGGCGCCGAGGTCGTGGTGACCGACTTCCCGCTCATCGAGCAGTACGAGGGCGCTCGGCCGGGCCAGGAGAACGTCGGAGCGCTCGGAGTGCTGCCCGAGGGGTGGATGGACACCGAGTTCACCGACTTCCTCGCCTTCGGCTGGGACGACTTCCTGAAGGCCAACGGCGATCCCGCGATCCCTGAGCTCGCGGTGGTGGATCCGGATCAGATCTTCCCGCAGCCTCCCGGTACGCTGCCCGACCGCTACGAGGAGGTCGAGGACTACGAGAACCGCTACCGCGAGACCGTGGCCTACGCGAAGCGGGGGATCCCGGACCCGCGCGAGCGCCCCGACTTCGCAGACGGTCTGCGCGCACTCGTGAGGCTGCGCGAGGATCTCTTCGAATCGTGGCTCGCCGAGAACGGCTTCGACGGGGTGGTGTTCCCCGCGAACGCCGATGTGGCCCGCGAGAACGCCGAGCGCGACATGGACGCGGCGGATCACGCCTGGTCGAACGGCGTGTTCTTCTCGAACGGCAACTACGCGCTGCGGCACCTCGGGATCCCGAGCGTCACGGTCGCGATGGGGATCATGAGCGACATCGGCATGCCCGTCGGCCTCACCTTCGCGGGCGCCGCCTACACCGACCCCGTGCTGCTCGGATATGCCGCGGCGTTCGAGGGCGGTGGATCCGGCAGCCTGCGCCGTCCGCCGGCCTCGACGCCGGCGCTCCCAGAAGACCGCGAGCTGCCCGGAGTCTGACCGAGGAGCGCCCGCCCCCCCTGAGCTTGTCGAAGGGGCGTCACGTGAGTTCGGCGACGATGGCCGGGAGCTCGTCCATCGACATGAAGACCGACGCGCCGAGCTCGCTCAACGCACCGGGCGGCACCAGCCCGCCGCCATAGCCGAGCACGTGCATCCCCGCAGCCAGTGCTGCCGTGGCGCCCGTGGGACTGTCTTCGACGGCGATGCACTGCTCCGGCGATAGCCCGAGGAGCTCCGCGGCGCGGAGATACACGTCGGGCTCGGGCTTCCCGTGCTCGACGTCGTCGACACTGACGACGCGGTCGTCGAAGTACGGCAGCAGGGATGTGACGGTGAGCGACGCTCGGAGCGCGTCCCTCGAACTGTTCGAAGCGACGGCTTTGGGGAGCGGAATGCTCTGCAGCGCCGCCTCCACTCCGTCGACCGCGGTGAGACGCTCGCTCATGGCCTGGGCGTACAGGTGGGAATAGGGTTCGCGCCAGTCATCGGGAAGCGGGCCGAGCACGGAGCGGAGCGCCTTCTCGTAGTCCCGCCCGGATTTGCCGACGAAACGAGTGGTGATCTCCTCGACGGTGGCCTCCCAGCCGAGTTCGCGGAATACCTGCTGGTCGATGGTGACGAAGAGTCTCTCGCTGTCGACGAGCACCCCGTCGCAGTCGAACACGATGGCTTCGATGATGAGCTCCTTCCCTCTCTGGGGGAATCTACTACTTGACCCGTTCCGCGGCACGGGGGAGTCCGCCGGGGCTCCTCGAGCCGTTCAGCCTCCCGCGGGCAGGTCGATGGGGCCCGTGACCGGTTCGAAGCGGTCGACGCTCGCTGCGAGCCTGCGCAACAGCACCGAGAGGCGGTCCCGTTCGGAACGGGCGAGCCCGCCGAGCAGGTGCTCTTCGGCGTCGCTCAGCCTGGTCATCGCGGCGTCGACGAGAGTGAGGCCGTTCGGGGTCATCTCGACGAGCACGCCTCGGCCATCGTTGGGGTCGGTGAGGCGGCGCACGAGGTTGCGCTCGACCATGCGGTCGATGCGGTTCGTCATCGTGCCGCTCGAGACCATGGTCTGCTGCACGAGCACCTTGGGGCTCTGCGTGAACGGGGATCCGCTGCGGCGCAGCACCGAGAGCACGTCGAACTCCCAGGAAGCGAGCCCGGAGCGCTCGAACGCGTGCGCGCGTGCGCGTTCGACGTGCTTGGCGATGCGCCACAGCCGCGAGAACACGGTCAACGGTGCAAGGTCGAGATCGGGGCGCTCACGCTCCCACGCGGCAATGATGCGATCGACCTCATCCTCTTGCTTCATCCCACCATTATCCCTGCTCGTGCCCGGGAAAGGGGTGAGCGGGCAGATCGGGTCGGCACGGCGGTGCAGCGCGGATCTGCCGTGCGGTACACGGAATCGCGTGTATCGGTGTGCTGCGCGGCAGATCTGCGCCGCAGGAGCCATCGCCGGGGCGGATTGGGCGCGGGACCTCCGACGATCTGGCAGACTTGTATGGTGCCCTCGCGGCACGATCCGCCTTGGTGTAATGGCAGCACGACAGCCTTTGGAGCTGTGAGGTCTAGGTTCGAACCCTAGGGGCGGAGCCCGCTCCGCCCTGCGCTCACAAGCGCAGACAGACATGAGGAGAAGCGCAGCTTCTCCGTTATGTTGGGAGCGGTGTTCCGATGCGGAGCATTGAAAGCCCGCTCTGCACTACCGGGTAAGGAAACATCACATGTCAGAACGCTCCCTAGCAGTTGTCATCCTCGCGGCGGGCCAGGGCACCCGTATGAAGTCGTCGCTGCCGAAGGTGCTTCACCGCATCGGGGGGCGCTCGCTCATCGCCCACGTGCTCGACACCGCGGCCGGCCTCTCTCCGCAGCGGGTGCTCGCGGTGGTGCGCCACGATCGGGAGCGGGTGGCCGAGGCGATCCTCGATCATGCCCCCGACACCGTGATCGTGGACCAGGACGAGATCCCGGGCACCGGCCGGGCGGTCGAGCAGGCGCTCGCCGCGCTTCCCGACGATTTCGAGGGTTCGGTCGTGGTGCTGTCCGGAGATGTGCCGCTCATCGACACCGCGACGCTGGATCGCCTGGTGCAGGGTCACCTCGAGGGTGGTCGGGCGATGACCATGCTCTCCGCCATCTTCGACAATCCGACGGGGCTCGGCCGCGTGCTCCGCGATGCGAGCGGCTCGGTCACCGGCATCGTCGAGGAGAAGGACGCGAGCGAGGCGCAGCGCCGCATCACCGAGATCAACGGGGGCATCTACGTGTTCGCTCGGCGCGCGCTCGAGGTCGCGCTCGCGCAGATCGACACGAACAACGCCCAGGGCGAGAAGTACCTCACCGACGCGGCGGCCCGTATCCTGTCGAGCGGCGGGGGAGTGGAGGCGGTCGCCACCGACGATCCCTGGATCATCGCGGGTGTCAATGACCGCGCCCAGCTGTCGGAGGCCGGTCGCGAGCTCAATCGCCGCATCGTGCGCGAGCACCAGCGGAACGGGGTCACCATTCAGGATCCGGCGACCACCTGGATCGACGCGGATGTCTCGATCGAGGCCGACGCCGAGATCCTGCCGGGCACCTTCCTGCACGGCGCCACGACGATCTCGGCGGGTGCGGTGATCGGCCCGGATACGACGCTGGTCGACTGCGAAGTGGGAGAGGGCGCGCGGATCCGGCGCAGCGAAGCCACCCTCGCCGTCTTCGGGCCGGAGGTGAGCGTCGGGCCGTTCTCGTACATCCGCCCCGGCACCGAACTCGGGACCGGCGGCAAGCTCGGCGCGTTCGTGGAGACGAAGAACGCGAAGATCGGCGAGGGCAGCAAGGTGCCGCATCTCAGCTATGTGGGAGACGCCGTGATCGGCGACGACAGCAACGTGGGGGCGGGCACCATCTTCGCCAACTACGACGGTGTGCAGAAGCACCAGTCGGTCGTGGGCAACGGTGTGCGCATCGGCTCGAAGAACGTGCTCATCGCTCCGGTTACCATTGAGGATGGCACGTACACGGCCGCCGGCACGGTCGTGCGAAAGGATGTCCCCTCGGGATCGCTGGCGCTCAACGTAGCGCCGCAGCGCAACCTCGAGGGGTGGGTGGCCGAGCACCGGCCCGGCACGAGTACCGCCCGCGCGGCGGAACTCGCACAGGAAACGCAACGAGCAAAGGACAGCGGGAAATAGTACCCATGAGCAAGATCGAGATGGCGGGGCAGAAGAAGCTTGTCCTCATCACGGGCCGGGCGTATCCCGAGCTCGCCGAGCAGGTGGCCGCTGAACTCGGCGCCGAACTCGTTCCGACCGACGCGCGCACCTTCGCCAACGGCGAGCTGTACGCCCGATTCGACGAGAGCGTTCGCGGCGCCGACGCGTTCGTGATCCAGTCGCACACCAACCCCATCAACGAGTGGCTCATGGAGCAGCTCATCATGGTCGACGCGCTCAAGCGCGCCTCGGCGAAGCGCATCACCGTGGTGGCGCCCTTCTACCCCTATTCCCGCCAGGACAAGAAGGGGCGCGGGCGCGAGCCCATCTCGGCGCGCCTCGTCGCCGACCTCTTCAAGGCCGCGGGGGCTGACCGCATCATGTCGGTGGATCTGCACGCTCCGCAGATCCAGGGCTTCTTCGACGGCCCCGTCGATCACCTTTTTGCGATGCCGGTGCTGCTCGATCACTTCAAGAAGACGATCGATCGTGATGACCTCACCGTCGTCTCGCCCGACATGGGGCGCGTGCGCGTCGCCGACGTGTGGAGCGACCGGCTCGACGCTCCGCTGGCGATCATCCACAAGCGCCGCGATCCGCTCGTGCCGAACCAGGTCTCGGTGCATGAGATCGTCGGCGAGGTGAAGGATCGCTGGTGTGTCGTGGTCGACGACATGATCGACACGGGCGGCACGATCGCGAAGGCTGCCGGGGCGCTGAAGGAGGCCGGTGCGCGCGGCGTCACGATCGCCTGCACGCACGCGATCTTCTCGGGCAAGGCGACCGAGCACCTCTCGCAGGACTTCATCGATCAGGTGGTCGTGACCGACACCCTGCCCGTCGGGCCCGAGAAGCAGTTCGACAAGCTCACCGTGCTGCCCATCGCTCCGCTGCTCGCGAAGGCGATCCACGAGGTCTTCGAGGACGGCTCGGTCACGAGCATGTTCGAGGGCGCGGCCTGACAGCAAAACGCGGCAGCGTTTTGCCAGGCCGCGGTGGCCCCACAGGGCCAGCCTACGGAGCGAAGCGCGGGGTGGCGGCCTGATAGTCCGCAGGACCGGAAACGGGTGTGGCCCGGAAGCGAACGCTTCCGGGCCACACCCGTTTCTATGTGATCAGAGCTTCTCGTCGACCACGTCGATCATCTCGGTGCCGTAGGCGCCGGGCTCGGTGCCGTGTCCGATCTGCCGGTATACCTGGGGGTTGCGGGAGCGGAGAACGAGGCCCCACACCACGCCGATGATGCCCGCGGCGAAGATGAGGCCGGGCAGGATGAAGGTGGTCGCGTCGGGCTTCTCCTGATCGAGCATGAGCTGGAAGTTCGCGAGGATCATGATGAAGACCCAGAGCAGCGCGAGCCCCGAGATCACGGGCGAGATGACCGTGGTCCACAGGCTGAGATCGTGGCGATTCTTGCGGAAGAAGCCGATGACGGCCGCCGCGATCACCGCCATGAGCAGCACGAGAGCCGCGGCTCCGGTGTTGGTGAGCCAGGTGAACATCGTGAGCACCGGGTAGAGGAAGGCCATGTCGCCGAGCATCGCCTCGGCGCCGCCGAAGGCGTCGCCCGCGAGGGCGAAGCCGATCACCACGACGAGCGCGATGACGGTCTGCGCGACGGAGCCGGCCCAAGGGGCGCCGGCCTTGCTCGTGTGCCCGAACCAGGCGGGCAGCACGCCCTCGCGTCCCAGCGAGAAGAAGTAGCGCGCGACCGCGTTGTGGAACGACTGGAGGGATGCGAAGAGGCTCGTGATGAAGAGCAGGGTCATGATGTCCGCGAAGATGACGCCCGTGTGCTCACCCATGAAGATGAACATGAGGTCGGGGCCGAACTCCTGCGACTGGGCGACGATCTGCGACGGCCCGATGCCGACCGAGAACGCCCAGGCGCTGATGGCGTAGAAGACGCCGATGATCGCGACCGCCGCGTAGGTGGCGCGGGGCACGGTGCGCTTCGGATCCTTCGCCTCCTCGCCGTAGATCGCGGCGCCCTCGAAACCCATGAACGCCGCGACGCCGAACACGAGGATGATGCCGAGCGACGGGCCGAAGAGCGCCGACGGGTCGAGCGTAGCGGCGGTGACGCCCTCGGGTGCGACGTTCAGCGAGACGATGTCGAAGACGATGACCACGAGGAACTCGAGGCCGACCAGCAGTCCGAGCACCTTGGCCGAGAGATCGACGCGGTTCACGCCGAGCACGCCGACCACAACGATGCAGAGCAGGATCCACAGCCACCACGGCGATGAGAATCCGAACTTGGCCTCGAGGAACATGGAGAGCTGGAAGCCGAAGAGCCCGTAAATGCCCACCTGCATCGCGTTGTAGGCGACGAGCGCGATGAGGGAGGCGCCGACCCCGACCGGGCGGCCGAGGCCGCGGGAAATGTAGGCGTAGAACGCGCCGGCGTTGGTGATGAACCGTCCCATCGCCGTGTAGCCGACGGCGAAGACGGTCAGGATGATCGCGATGAGCAGGAAGCCGAGGGGTACACCGAGCGATTCGGTGACCGCGAACGACGTGGTGACGCCGCCGGCGACGACGGTGAGCGGCGCCGAGGCCGCGATGATCATGAAGGTGATGGCGGGAACGCCGAGCGTGCGGCGACTGAGACCCGGGTCGTGGACCTCTGCTGTCGGTGCTGATGTGGTCATGCGGGTTTCCTCTCGGAATGGCTGCGTTGCCGGACGCGCCCGTGGGGCGCCGGAGGCGTGTTCGTGATGAGTCTATGAACCGGTCGCTGGAGAGCGAAGCCCGAGGCTGTGCTCTGGGCGCACGGGGCTTGAGGATGAGCGCACGGCTATCCATATGGATAATTCGGTGACCGGCCGGCTGGGCCGCTTGTTCACCGGTGCCCGTCGTGACTCCGGGCGCGGATCCCGAGCCGATCCTTGACTGAGAGCGACGGCGGGGCTCCGTGCCCGCCCCCGCCTCCCGCCGCCGTGTTAAGAAGTCAGCATGAATGACATCTCTCAGAACCAATTGGCCCGGAACAAGCTCGGCGTCTCGTCGATCGTGTTCCTCGTCCTCGCCGCGGTCGCGCCCGTCACGGTCGCGATCGTCGTGCTGCCCCTCGCGATCTCCTTCGGCAACGGCGGCGGCACACCGGTCGCGGTGATCCTCGTCGCGATCGCCCTGCTGCTCTTCGCGGTGGGCTACGCCCAGATGACCAAGGAACTCACCAACGCCGGAGGGTTCTACGCGATCGCGGTGAAAGGGCTCGGCAGGGCCGCCGGGCTCATCACCGGCCTCATCGCCACGATCGGGTACAACGTCTTCGTCGCGGGAGCCCTCGGCACCATCGGCTTCTTCACCGGGGCGGTGGCGCTGCCCATGATCTTCGGCGTGGAGCTGCACTGGTACCTGTGCGGGTTCGTGCTCTGCATCGTGGTCTTCCTGCTCGCCCGCTCGGGCATCCACGTCAGTGCCGTCGTGCTCGCGATCGCCCTGGTGCTCGAGATCCTGCTCATCCTCGTCTTCGGGTTCTCGGTGCTCTTCACGACCGGGTTCGACTTCCAGGCGTTCACCCTCGCCTTCAGCCCGGAGATCCTGGTCGGAGGATCGGTCTGGATCGCGCTGCTGCTCGTCGCGACTGCGTTCATCGGATTCGAGGCCACCGCCCTCTTCGGAGAGGAGGCTCGCGAGCCTCGCAAGACGATTCCGCGGGCGACCTACGTCGCCATCATCCTCATCGGCGCGCTGCACGCATTCGGCGCGTGGGCGATCGTGAGCGCGCTCGGGGTCTTCGACGCGCAGCAGGCGGGTCTCGACCACCTCGACGGCGGCGACCTCACCCTCGTGCTCATGGATCAGTACCTCGGACCGGTGATGGGGATCGTCGCGGTCGTGCTGCTCGTGGTCAGCCTCTTCGCGGCGCAGCTCGCCTTCCACAACTCGGCGGCTCGATACCTGTACGCGCTGGGCCGCGCGGGCGTGCTGACGAGCTGGCTCGCGAAGACCAATGCGAAGGGGGCGCCGCAGCGCGGGCTCGCGGTGAACCTCGTCTTCGCCCTCGTGATCGCGGGCATCTTCGCGATCTTCGTCGAGACCGACCCCGAGGGCAATCCGCTGCCCCCCGTCGCCACGCTCGTGCCGGTCGGCCTCGGCTTCGGCACGCTCTCGATCATGATCGTGCAGGCCATCGCCGCGCTCGCGGTGCTGGTGTACTTCCGGCGTCAGCGCGATCCGCGGATCCTGAGCACGTTCGTCGCTCCGGGCCTCGGATTCCTCGCCCTGCTGCTCTTCAGCATCATGGCGATCGTCAACTTCGATCTGGTCGCCGGCTCGAGTGCGCTGTACGTGCTCATGCTGCCGTGGGTGCTCGTGCTCGCGGTGATCGGCGGTCTGATCTACGCGCGCTACCTGAAGGCGCGGCGGCCCGAGACCTACGAGCGGCTGACGCAGGATCTCGAGAACTTCGACGAGCTGGAGGGATCGGAGGCGTAGCGCTCAGGCCTGTCTCTGCGGGCCGCGTTCGCCGCGAGCTGTGCTCAGTTCGCGGCGAACGCGGCCCGCACCTCGTCATGGGGCAGTGCGAAGCTCGCGTGTCCGTCTCGCCCCACGGTGTCCCGGGCGGCGACGAGTGCGTTGAGCACCGCCTCCTCGGTGGCCTCGACCACCGCGGCGTACAGGGGATCGATGCGCCCCCACGCCACGTGCGAGAGCTGTTCGACCACCGGCCCGGTCTCCGACATGCGCGACCCGAGAGATCCCTCGTTCGCGGTCGAGAACGCGAGGAAGATGTCGCCCGAGAAATGGCTGCCCGTCGTGCCCGTGCGGGCGAGACCGAGCGGCACACGGCGGGCGAGGGCTTCGCACTGATCGGGGAGCAGCGGCGCGTCGGTCGCGACGATCACGATGACACTGCCGGCTCCCGGCACCGCGCGAGAACCGGGGAGCTCGCGGTCGAACCAGTCGCTCGTCTCCATGGGGTTGGGGGCCTGCGACTCGCGGCCGAGCGGCCGACCGGCGACCTTGAGCTCGCTTCGGGACCCGAAGTTCGCCTGCAGCAGCACGCCGACCGTGTACGACTCCTCGCCGATCCGCGCTTCGCGCGAGGCCGTGCCCGTGCCGCCCTTGAATCCGTAGCAGTTCATGCCGGTGCCGCCCCCGACGTTGCCCTCCGGGAGCGGCCCGCCGGAGGCCGCGTCGAGCGCTGCCTCGGCGTGTTCGGGGCGCACGATATCGGCGTTGATCGAGTTGAGGTAGCCGTCCCAGGTCTCGCCGACCACCGGCAGCATCCAGGCAGCGGCGACCGCGGGGTGATGAAGAGCCATCCATCGGTCGATGCCGCGGTGCACCGCGCCGACGGCGTGCGAGTTGGTGATCGCGATGGGGGCCTGCAGCTGGCCGGATTCCTCGATCCAGCTGCGCCCCGTGAGCTCGCCATTGCCGTTGAGCACCGCGATTCCGGCAGCGCAGGGGAGCCCGGCTCGGTCGCGACCGCGCGGCAGGACGGCGGTGACCCCGGTGCGGGCGACGGCGGGGGATTCGCCGGTCAGCGTCACGAAGCCCACTTCGACACCCGGCACGTCGGTGATCGCGTTCAGCGGACCCGGAGTGCCGTCGAATGGGATGCCGAGGTCGCGAGCGCGCGGCGCGTCCTGCGGTCGGTCGGTCGAGGACATCCCCGGATCCGAGATATTGAACATTGTTTAATCCTTCCTTCTGTTACTACACTACATTTCTAGGGCTTGAGCCGCACTGATTCGATCGGTGTTCGACAATCCCGGGGGTTCCGAAGACGAAGGGGTCGAAATGTCAGCAACATCCACCACGGTAACGGCGAAGGGCGGCGAGCTCGCCTCCGGAAGGCTGGGCACCTGGGACATCGTCTTCTTCGTGATCTCCGCCGCGGCTCCGCTCACGGTGATCGTCAGCGGGGCGATCACCTCCTTCCGCATGGGAGGCATCGGCGCTCCGGGCGCGATCCTCTTCTCGGGCGCCGTGCTCATCTGCTTCGCATTCGGATTCACGGCGATGTCCCAGAGCGTGCGCAACGCCGGGGCCTTCTACGCGTACGTCTCGCGCGGACTCGGTAAGCCGGCCGGCCTCGCAGTCTCCTCGGTGACCGTGTTCGCCTATGTCGCCCTCGTCACCTGCTTCTACGGCTTCATCGGCTTCTTCGCCGAGTTCACCTTCGCCGAGCTCTTCGGGCTCGAACTCCACTGGGGCGTCTACTCGATCGGCGCGGTGCTCGTCGTAGGCGTGCTCGGCTACAACAAGGTCGACGTGGGCGCGAAGGTTCTCGCGGTGCTGCTCACGCTCGAGGTGGCGATCCTGCTCGTACTCGCCGCCGCAGTGCTCATCGACGGCGGACCCGAGCCCGCGAGCCTCGCCTCCTTCGACCCGCAGAACGTGTTCTTCGCGCCAGGCGCGGGGGCGCTCTTCGTGATCGGATTCGGCGCCTACCTCGGATTCGAGAGCACCGCGATCTACGCGGAGGAGGCGAAGCGGCCCGAGCGCACCGTGCCGCGCGCGACGATCATCGCGATCGCGTTCCTGGGCATCTTCTACGCCTTCACCTTCTGGATCCTCACCCTCGCATTCGGCGTCGACGGACTCATCGAGCTGGCACGCAGTGACGCCTTCGAAACGCTCGTCATCGAGGGCACGGGCGACTACGCCGGCGCCTGGGCCGCCTTCGTCATGAAGATCCTCATCGTCACGAGCTTCTTCGCCTGCGTGCTGGCCTTCCACAACGCGTGCACTCGATACCTCTTCTCGCTCGGGCGCGAGGGTCTCCTGCCGCGAGTCCTCGGCCGCTCCAGCGTGCGCAGCCAGTCGCCTGCGGTCGCGAGCATCGCGCTCTCGGCAGTCTCGCTCCTCGCCGTGGTGATCGCGCTGCTGCTGCAGGCGGATCCGTTCCTCGGGCTCGCGATCTGGACCTACGCGACCGGTGTGCAGGGACTCGTCTTCGCCCAGGCGATCACCGCGGTCGCGGTGGTCTGGTACTTCGTGAGGGATCGCCGGGGGCACAGCGTCTGGCGGGTCATCATCGCGCCTGCGATCGGTGCGGTGGGCCTGCTGATCGGCTACTTCCTCATCGTCACCAACTTCGAGGTGGTCACCGGGCTCGAGGGGGCGATCAACCAGGTGCTTCTCCTGCCGACGCCGATCCTGTTCATCGGAGGCATCATCGTGGGGCTCGTGCTCAAGAAGCGCAAGCCGGCCTACTATGCGAGCCTCACCGAGTCGGTGAAGGTCGTGGCCGCCGAGTAGGGAGGACGGTCCGGGCGGCTCCCGGGCCCGGGGGCCGCCCGCTAGGCTGAGACCATGAACGCGACCGCGCGCCGCCGGCACGAACGCCGCGAAGACATCATCCGGGCGTTCTGGAGGGTCGCCCGATCCCACCCCCGCAAACCCGTGAACGTGCGCTCGGTCGCCGCAGAGGCGCAGATGAGCCCGGCGAACGTGCTGCACTACTTCTCCAGCCTCAACGAGCTGCAGATCACCGCGCTCGCGGGGGCGATGGAGCAGTTCAGCGAACAGCGTCAACGCATCATCGATCGACCGGAGAGCGCGACGGCGCGGATCTACGCTCTCATCGAAGCGGGAGTCCCCGACGAGATCAGCGACGAACTGCGCTATGTCTACGAGAGCGTGCCGATCCTCGCCGAGCACCCCGAGTACCTGCCCGCGCACCGCGCCCTCACCGAGCGCCAGATCATGCTCTACCGCACCCTCATCGAGATCGGCGCGGGCACGGGGGAGTTCACCCTCGCCTCGCCCCCGGGTATCATCGCCCGCAACCTCGTCGCGCTCGAGGACGCCTACGATCTCTACCCCCTCGTGGGCGATCGGACGCCGAGGGAGGAGTGCCGCGCCGCGGTGCGCAGCTACGCGGAGCTCGCACTCGGGATCCCACCGCGGTAGCGCCGGGCGGCTGGGGAGCTCGGAGCCGATGAACGACGAGGGGCTCGGACGCATTGCGCGCCCGAGCCCCTCGAAGGATCGTCCTAGAGCGTCTCGCCGAGCTTGAAGCCCTTCACGTCGTCGCCCTCGCGGGTGTACGAGAAGCCGTCGGCGCCGATGGTCACGGCCATCTCGCTGTCGTCGGTGCGCTTCACGACCGGCTGCGGGTTGCCGTCGAGATCGAGCACGAGCGAGCCGTCGGTGTACCACGAGGGCACGACC
This sequence comes from Leucobacter holotrichiae, assembly GCF_055791005.1. NCBI lineage: Bacteria > Bacillati > Actinomycetota > Actinomycetes > Micrococcales > Microbacteriaceae > Leucobacter > Leucobacter holotrichiae. The sequence continues at coordinate 142,527 of NZ_JBVUAC010000005.1, read as the reverse complement.
GGGTTGCCCCACCAGTCGCGGCGCTGGTTGTCGTGCACGTCCCAGGTGACGACCGGGTTGTCGGGGTCGCCGGTGTAGTAGTCCTGGGTGTAGACCTCGACGCGGTGGCCGTCGGGATCGCGCAGGTACAGGTAGAACGCGTTCGAGACGCCGTGGCGGCCGGGGCCGCGCTCGATGCTGTCCGACTTGCGCAGCGAGCCGAGCTTGTCGCAGATCGCGAGGATGTTGTGCTTCTCGTGGGTCGCGAAGCACACGTGATGCATGCGGGGGCCGTCGCCGCCGGTCATGGCGGTGTCGTGCACGGTGGGCTTGCGGCGCATCCACGCCGCGTAGACGGTGCCCTCGTTGTCCTGGATGTCCTCGGTCACGCGGAACCCGAGGTTCTGCATGTAGCCGACGGCGCGCGGCACATCCGGGGTGATCTGGTTGAAGTGGTCGAGACGCACGAGCTCGCCCGGGATGTGCAGGTCGTAGCGCCACGACATGCGCTCGGTGTGCTCGGTCTGGTAGAAGAACTCGTAGGGGAAGCCGAGCGGATCGATGACGCGCACCGAGTCGCCGATGCCCTTCACGAAGCCGTTCTCGTTGCGACGCACCTCGCATCCCAGCTCGGTGAAGAACGCCACGGCCTTGTCGAGATCCTCGGGGGTGCGCACGCGGTACGAGAATGCGGCGACCGCGGCCACGGGCCCCTTGCGGAGCACGAGGTTGTGGTGGATGAACTCCTCCGTCGAGCGCAGGTAGATCGCCTCGTCGTCCTCGGTGGTCACGTAGAGACCGAGCACGTCGACGTAGAACTCGCGCGAGGCGGCGAGGTCGGTGACGATGAGCTCCATGTACGCGCAGCGCAGGATGTCGGGCGCGGGGGAGGTCGCCGTCGGGATCGGGTTGTCGGAGACGATCGGGGCCTCCTTGGTGACCCAGAAGCCCGCGGACTGCTTATCTTCTTCGTTCAGTTTTGCCATGATGTTGCTTCCTTGCAGTGTGATGGAGAGTGAGGGCTGCCTCAGTTCCCGGCGCCGAAGCGGGGGAAGTGCGCGGTGCCCAGCGTGATGTGCACGGCCTGCTGATCGGTGTAGAAGTCGATCGAGCGGTAACCACCCTCGTGGCCGAGGCCCGATGCCTTCACACCGCCGAAGGGGGTGCGCAGGTCGCGCAGGTTGTTCGAGTTAAGCCACACCATGCCGGCCTCGACCGCGTGCGCGAAGTTGTGCGCGCGCTTGAGGTCGGAGGTCCAGATGTAGGCCGCGAGGCCGTACTTGGTGTTGTTGGCGAGCTCGAGCGCCTCCTCCTCGGTGTCGAAGGGGGTGATCGCAACCACGGGGCCGAAGATCTCCTCCTGGAAGATGCGGGCGTCGGGCGCGACGTCGGCGAAGGCGGTCGGGGCGACGAAGTTGCCCTCGGGGAAGCCCTCGGGGCGCCCGCCGCCGGCGATGAGACGGCCCTCGCTCTTGCCGATCTCGACGTAGCTCATGACCTTCTCGTAGTGCTCGGGGTGCACGATCGCGCCCACCTCGGTCTTGGGATCCGAGGGGAGGCCCACCACGATGTTCTTGGTGCGCTCGGCGTAGCGCTCGACGAACTCGTCGTAGATGCCGCGCTGCACGAGGATGCGGCTGCCCGCGGTGCACCGCTCGCCGTTCAGGCTGAACACGCCGAAGACGGTGGCGTCGAGGGCGGTGTCGAGATCCGCGTCGTCGAAGATGACCGCCGGGCTCTTGCCGCCGAGCTCCATGGAGAGGCCCTTGAGGAACGGCGCCGAGTTGCCGAAGATGATCTGGCCGGTGCGGCTCTCGCCGGTGAAGGAGATGAGGGGCACGTCGGGGTGCTTCACGAGCGAGTCGCCGGCCGACTCGCCGAAGCCGCCGACCAGGTTGAAGACGCCGTCGGGCACGCCGGCCTCGCGGAAGATCTCGCCCCACAGCGAAGCCGAGAGCGGGGTGAACTCCGCCGGCTTCAGCACGACGGTGTTCCCGGTCGCGAGTGCCGGGCCGAGCTTCCACGACTCGAGCATGAAGGGCGTGTTCCACGGGGTGATGAGGCCCGCGACGCCGATCGGCTTGCGGTTGACGTAGTTGATCTGCACGCCGGGCACCTTGAAGGTGTCGTCGTGCTGCGCCACGATGAGGTCGGCGAAGAAGCGGAAGTTCTCGGCCGCGCGGCGCGCCTGGCCCTTGGCCTGGGTGATGGGCAGGCCCGAGTCGAAGCTCTCGAACTGCGCGAGCTGCTCGTCGCGCGACTCGACGATATCGGCGACCTTGTGCAGGATGCGCGAGCGCTCGCGGGGCTTCATCTTCGGCCAGGGGCCCTCCTCGAACGCGCGCTTCGCTGCGGCGACCGCGAGGTCGATGTCGGCCTTCTGGCCCGATGCGGCCATGATGTAGGTCTCGTTGGTGACGGGGTTCAGAACCTCGAACTCCTCGCCTCCGACGGAGTCGACGTCCTTGCCGTCGATGAAGTGGCGGATCTTGTCTGGCAGCCCTGCGGGCTTCTCCTGGGTCATGTTTTCGCCTCCGGGGTTGGATTTGCGGTGGTGGGTGGAATGGAAAGTGGGTTCAGGCGGCAGGAATGCTCTGCCGCTCCGACGCGTGCTTGTGCTCGTCCGAGTGGGCGAGCACGGCCTCGAGCGTGGAGGTGCGGTGCGCTCTCGCCGCCATCTCGATGTCGAGCACATCCGCGCCGCTCTCGATGAGCTGCAGGATCCGCTCGTGCTCCTCGACCGATTCCTGCGCTCGTCCCGGCACGAAGCTGAAGGACGAGTTGCGGAGCACCTTCATGCGGTTCCAACCGCGGTGCACGAGGTCGAGGATGTGCGGGTTGGGGCAGGTTTCGAACAGCACGCTGTGGAACTCGAGGTTGAGTTCGGTGAAGCGCAATGGATCGAACGCGCTGAGCGACTCCCGCATGGTCTGGTTGACCGCCCGCGCGCGGGTGATCTGGTCGGCGGTGATGTAGGGCGCCGCGAGACCGGTGGCCGCTCCCTCGACGAGGGCGAGGGTCTGCATGGTGTGCAGATACTCGGTTTCCTTGACGAGGGAGACCTGGGCGCCGACGTTGCGCTCGAAGGTGACGAGCTGTTCCGCTTCGAGGCGGCGGATCGCCTCGCGCACGGGCACGACCGACATGTCGAGCTCGCTCGCGATGGTCGCGAGCACGAGACGGTATCCGGGCACGTACTGACCGCTGTCGATCCTGCTGCGGATCAGGCGGTACGCGCGCTCGGACTTGGACTCGGCGGCCATGGTTACGCCTGCGCTTCCTTCTCGGCGCGCTCGGCCTCGTAGCGGGCCTTCCACTCGGCGTTCATCGGGAACAGGCCGTCGACGGGGGCGCCCTTCGCCACCTGCTCCGCGACCCACGCGTCGGCCGCCTCCTGCGCGGCTGCCTCGCGGGCGACCTCCTCGAGCAGGAACGGCGGGATCACGATGACACCGTCGCGGTCGCCCATGATGATGTCGCCCGGCTGCACGGCCGCACCGCCGCAGGCGATGGTCACGTCGACCTCCCAGGGCACGTGCCGGCGGCCGAGCACGCTCGGGTGCGCACCCTGCGAGAACACGGGGATGTCGAACTCCTGCACGGCCGCGAAGTCGCGCACGCCGCCGTCGGTGACGATGCCGGCGGCGCCGCGGACCTGCGCGCGCAGCGCGAGCACGTCGCCCACGGTACCGGTGGAGGGGATGCCGCGGGCCTCGACCACCAGCACCTCGCCCTCGTTCACGGTGTCGAAGGCGCGCTTCTGCGCGTTGAACCCGCCGCCGTACTGCTTGAACAGGTCGGGTCGGAACGGGATGAAGCGCAGCGTCTTCGCCGTACCGAGGATCGTGTCTCCCTCGTGGTTCGGGTGCACGCCGTCGATGAAGATGTCGACGTAGCCGCGCTTGCGCAGGGCCGCCGACACGGTCGCGACGGCGACTCCGTCGAGGAGCTCGCGGATCTCGGCGGTGAGCGGGCCGGCTGCCGGACCGGACTCGTCGGCCGAGGAGGGCGCGTCGAGCGGGGTGGCGCGACCGGCCGCGGCCGCGGCTGCCTGCTCGGCCTCGCTGCCCCAGGCCTCGATGCGCTGCTTGTCGTCCACGGCGGGCCTGTTGCCGAAGTCGCCGAAGGCGTGCTCGCCCTGAGTGACGGTCGTGATGAGACGACCGGTGGTGGGGGCGCCAGGCGCGTTCGGCGCGTCGACCTCGACCTCGACCACGTCGCCGGGGATCACGACCGAGGAGCCGGCCGGGGTGCCGGTGAGGATCACATCGCCGGTCTCGAGGGTCATGTGCTGCGACAGGTCGGCGACGAGCTGCCCGAAGGGGAACTTCAGCGTGTCGCTGGTGTCGTTCTGCACCAGCTCGCCGTTCACCCAGGTGCGCACGCGCCACTGATCCTGTCCGATCCCCTCGGTGGAGATCGCGGCCGGGCCGATCGGGGTGTAGCCGTCGCCGCCCTTGTTGCGCACGTTCGAACCCTTGTCGGCCGCGCGCAGATCGTAGAGGCCGAAGTCATTGGCGGCGGTGACCTGCGCGACGTGCTTCCAGCCGTCCTCGGGGGAGACCCAGCGGGCGGGTTCGCCGATCACGAGCGCGACCTCGCCCTCGAACGCGAGCAGCTCGGTGCCGGCGGGGCGCTCGATCGTGCTGCCCGTGGGGGCCAGCGACGACGCCGGTTTGAAGAAGTAGGACGGGAACTGGGGCTCGCGGCCTCGCTGCGCGATCCGCGACGGATAGTTGAGGTGGACGGCAATGATCTTGCCGGGGGTCTCGATGCCCAGCTGCTCGATTCCGTATGTCATGGCTACCTCGCTCATCTGGCTCACGCCGGGGCGTGCGCTCGTTGTATTTCTTATCGTATACGATCTGGGTGGGTTTGGGAAGGGGGGGATCGATCCCCGGTTCCGAGCATCTCGATCCCTCCCTGCCGAGCATCTTCGATCCCCGTTTCCGAGAATGCGGAGTCCCGAACTGCTGCTTCCTCATCTCTGGAACCAGCAATTCGGGACTCCTCGTTTCTGGGAGGGGGAGGGGGGAGGGGAGGCGAGAGGGAACTGGGGGCCGCGCCGCGCCTCAGTAGCTCGCGCGCTCCGTGCCCGTGCCGCCGGTGAAGCGCTCGACGAGGGCCTCGGTCTGGCGGGCGAGGATCGCGACGTCGGCGCCGACGGCCACGAAGGAGGCGCCGGCCTCGATGTAGCGGTCCGCGTCGGCGGCGACGAAGGCATTGACGCCGACGGGCTTGCCCGCGGCGACACCCGCCCTGATCGCCCGCAGCACGGACTCGACCACGTCGGGGTGGTTCTGCTGCCCGAGCAGACCCATCGACGCCGCGAGGTCGGAGGGGCCGACGAAGATCGCGTCGATTCCGTCGACCGCCACGATCCGCTCGACATCCGCGACCGCGGCCGCCGACTCGATCTGCACGGTGAGGCTGATCGTCTCGGAGGCGCGGCCGAGGTAGCCCTCGACGCGGTTCCAGCGGGCGGACCTCGCGAGTGCCGATCCGACGCCGCGCACCCCGCCCCCGGAGGAGCCGTCGGGGTAGCGCACGGCGCGCACGATCTCGGCGGCCTGCTCGGCCGAGTCGACCATCGGGATCAACAGGTTCTGCGCCCCGAGGTCGAGGAACTGCTTGATCGTGACGGTGTCGCCGTATGGCGGGCGCACGAGCGGGGCGACGGGATAGGCCGACATCGCGTAGAGCTGTGCGAGCACTGATTCGAGGCCGTTGGGGGAGTGCTCGGCGTCGAGCAGCACCCAGTCGCAGCCGCTGCCGGCCACGATCTCGGCGGTGATCGGGCTGCCGGCGCAGGCCCAGAGTCCGATGAGCGGGCGCTCGGCCTCTTCCAGTCGGTCGCGGAGGGTCGCCGGGAGAGTCAGATGAAGCGGCATGTCACCGACCCCAGCTCGTGGTAGTCGGCGTGCACGGTGTCGCCGCGCTCGACCCACATCGGCTTCGTGAACGAGCCCGCGAGGATGATCTCGCCGGCCTCGAGCGACTGGCCGTGCTGCGCGAGCTTGTTCGCGAGCCAGGCGACGCCCAGTGCGGGGTGCCCGAGCACGGCGCCGGCCACGCCCGAGTCCTCGATCGTCTCGTTGCGGTAGAGCAGCGCCTTCGCCCAGGTGAGGTCGAGCTCGTCGACCTTCACGGGGCGTCCGCCCACCACCATCGCCCCCATCGCGGCGTTGTCGCTGATCGTGTCGACGATCGTGCGCCCCTCGAGCTCGAGGTGCGAGTTGAGCACCTCGAGGGCGGGGACGACGTAGGCGGTGGCGTCGAGTACGTCGAAGATCGTGGTGCCGGGGCCCGAGAGCGGCTTCGAGAGCACGAACGCGAGCTCGACCTCGATGCGCACGTTCGAGTAGCGGTCGAACTCGAGTACCGACCCCGACTCGTAGACCATGTCGTCGTGGATCACGCCGTAGTCGGGCTCGGTGATGCCGGTCGCGACCTGCATCACCTTGGAGGTGAGGCCGATCTTGTGGCCCACGAGGCGGGCGCCCGCCTCGATGCGGCGATCGGACCAGACCTTCTGGATCGCGTACGAATCCTCGATCACCATCCCGGGGTAGCGGGCGGTGAGCTTGGGCAGGATCGCGCGATCCTTGTCCGCCTGCACCAGTTCGTCTGCGATGGATTCGATCTGTGACTGCTCGAGCACTGGGCCTCCTGGTTCGTTCGGTGCGCGACGGTGCGCCGTGCGGCTCCGCCTCGCCTTGCGAAGATCGTATACGATCCCCCGCGCAGCGCGCCACTGTTTCGGCGTGAATCATCCGTGGCGAATTCGTAACATTCTCGGCATCGAATCCGACTTGTTTTTATTGTCAACGTGCGTAGAATGAAACCCGACGGCACGCCGGAGTGACGTCCATCGCATCTGTTGGGACACCGTTCCCGGGCTGCGCGGTGGAGTAGCGACGGCGCCTCACCCCTCACGCAAATCTCCGAAGACCGAGAGAAGTAGACATGATGAAGAAAACCCTCGCGGGCCTCGCTGCCGTAGCCGCAGTGTCGCTCGCGCTGACCTCCTGCTCGGCCGGCGGCTCCGGCGAAGGAAGCGGGGGCGGCGACGAAGCCGCCGCCGTCGTGCCGCTCAACGTCGGCAACTTCCTCGATGTGACCTCGTGGGACCCTGCACTCGCCGACATCGGCTTCGACGGCCCGTACCTCTCCGCGGTCTACGATCCGCTCGTCGTGGACAACGGCAAGGGCGAGCCCGAGCCGGCGCTCGCGACGAAGTGGGAGGTCTCCGACGACTTCAAGACCATCACCATGGATCTTCGCACCGACGCCGTGTTCTCGAACGGCGAGGAGTTCAACGCCGACGCCGCGGTCAAGAGCCTCGAGTACCTCAAGGAGGGCGTGCGCTCGCAGGAGGCCTACACGAAGGTCGAGAGCTTCGAGGCCGTCGACGAGGACACCATCGCCATCCACCTCACCCAGCGCGACGATACGATCCTCTACTTCATGGGTCTCGGCCGCAGCTACATGATGGCGCCCTCCGCCATCGACGACGGCAGCCTCGCGACGGCGCCCGTCGGATCCGGACCCTACACGCTCTCCGACGCGAGCGTCGCCGGCTCCGAGTACCACTTCGACAAGGTCGCCGACCACTGGGCCGCCGACGACTTCCCGTTCGATCCGCTCGTGATCTCGCCCCTCAGCGATCCGACCGCCATGCTCAACGGCATGGAGGGCGGCCAGTTCAACGTCATCTACGGCGACCGCACCGCGATCGATCTCGCGAAGGATCACGGCTGGAATGTGAGCTCGGGCGTCGCCACCTGGGTCGGCCTGCAGTTCACCGACCGCGCCGGCTCGACGGAGATGGGCAAGCCGCTCGGCGACGTGCGCGTGCGCCAGGCGCTGAACTACGCCTTCAACGGACCCGAGATGCTCGACGCCCTGGCGCAGGGCGAGGGGGCCGCCACCAACCAGGTCTTCCCCGACGGCACCGCGGGCAACGTGCCCGATCTCAACGGGCTCTACGAGTACGACCTCGACAAGGCCAAGGAGCTGCTCGCCGACGCGGGCTACGCCGACGGCTTCGAGGTGAAGATGCCCATGGCGCCTCCGTTCCAGCCCTACCAGGCCTCGGTGGAGCAGGTGTTCGGCGAGCTCGGCATCAAGGTGACGTGGGACGAGTACCAGTTCATGGACTACATGGGCAACGCGCCTACCTACCCCATGTTCATCGGCGTGATCTCGATGGACGGCAACGCGGTCGCCACGGTCGAGCGTCAGATCGTCAATCCGCAGTGGTACAACCCGAACACCGGCATGGATGACTTCCCCGAGATCAAGGCCCAGGCCGACAAGGTGTTCGCGGCCGAGCCGGGCGACGCTCAGACCGCCGAGATCGAGAAGCTCAACGAGATGGTCACCGAGGAGGCCTTCTACTCGGTCTGGTACCAGGCGAACAACGCCTACATCTCGACGTCGGAGTTCACCGTCACGCCGGTCATCGGCATGATGTTCCCGACCCTCCGCCACATCAACCTCGAGGGCTGACGGCGATCGGGGAGGGCGCGCGGTGCGCGCCCTCCCCGATCCTCCGTTCCCGAGTACCCACGACCCAGGAGATCCGATGCTCTCATTCACGCTCAAGAGGCTGCTCTCGGGGGTGATCCTGCTGCTCGCGGTCGCGACAGGCACCTTCTTCCTCGCGCACGCCGCGATCCCCGATCCCACGCTCGGCCTGCTCGGCAGTGCCGCTACGCCCGAGGCGCAGGCGGCGCTCGCGCAGAAGATCGGCACGGACCGACCGCTGCTCGTGCAGTTCGGCGACTGGGTCGGCGGCATGCTGCGGGGCGACTTCGGGGAATCCTGGAAGAACTTCCAGCCCATCGGCAAGCAGATCGCGCTCAAGCTCCCCGTCACGCTGTCGGTCGTGAGCGTCTCGATCCTGCTCTCCGCGATTCTGGGCGGCGTGCTCGGCGTCATCGCCGGCCTGCGCCCCAACACCTGGATCGACCGCGCCGTGAAGGCCGGATCGGTGATCCTCTTCGCCCTCCCCGGCTTCTGGGTCGCGCTCGTGCTGGTGATGATCTTCGCGGTGCAGCTCAAGTGGTTCCCCGCCGTCGGCTACACCCAGCCCTCGCAGTCCGTGAGCGGCTGGGCGCTGTCGATCACGCTGCCGGCGGTCGCGCTCGCCCTCGGGGCGATCGTGATGATCGCCGAGCAGCTGCGCAACGCCATCATGCAGGCGGACCGGCAGGATTACGTGCGCACGCTGCGCAGCCGGGGCCTGCCGCAGTGGCGCGTCGTCATCCACCTGCTGCGCAATGCGGCGCCCGCATCGCTCACGATCCTCGCCCTCATGTTCGTCGGCCTGCTCTCCGGCGCCATCGTCGTCGAGCAGATCTTCGCCCTGCCCGGCATCGGCGCCATGACCCAGGGCGCCTCTCAGAACGGCGACATCCCGATGCTGCTCGGGATCACGGTGATCACCGTGGTCTTCGTCGTCATCGTCAACTTCCTGCTCGACGTCCTGCTCGGCTGGATCAACCCGAAGGCCCGTGTGAAATGACCGCACCGATCACCGACACCGTCGCCGACTCCGTCGACTCGCGCGGCGGCAACCGCGGTACGACCCTCGTCCGCTTCCTGCGCCGCCCCGCCGGCGCCGTCACCACCGCGATCCTGCTGCTCATCGTGCTCGTCGCGGTGCTCGCGCCGTGGCTCTCGCCCTACGACCCCAACGCCGTCGACCTCGGTCTCGCGCGCTCTCTGCCGAGCGCGGAGCACCCGCTCGGCGTCGACACGACGGGTCGCGACGTGCTCAGCCGCATCATCTGGGGCACCCAGATCACGCTGTGGGGGGCGCTCGTCGCGATCCTCTCCTCGCTCGTGCTCGGCGTGCCGTCGGGGCTCGCGGCCGGATACTACGGCGGCGCGGTCGACCGCATCGGCACCTGGATCAGCGACGGGCTCCAGGCGATCCCCGGCATGATCATCCTGCTGATCGTGGCGACCGCCTTCCGCAACGATTTCACCGTGCTCATGATCACGGTCGGCGTGTTCATGGCGCCCGGCTACTTCCGCCTCACCCGATCCACCGTCATGGCGGTGCGCGGCGAGGCCTACGTCGACGCAGCCAAGGTCGCCGGCCTTTCCGACCTGCGCATCATGGGACGTCACGTGATCCGCGCGGTCGTCGCGCCCATCGTGATCCAGTCGGCTCTTACCGCGGGTATGGCGATGGGCATGCAGGCCGGCCTGCAGTTCCTCGGCATCGGCGGCGGCACGACCCCCGGGTGGGGCGCCGCGATGAACGAGGGCTTCCGCGTGATGCGCACCGATCCGCTCCTCCTGCTCTGGCCCTCGCTCGCACTCGGCATCACGATCGCCGTGCTCGCGATCATGGGGTCCACCCTCGCCGACGTGATCAGCGTCAAGACCCCGACCCTGTCGCGGAGAGAGCGCAAGCGCATCGCCCGCCTCAACGCCGAGAAGAAGCCGGTCGGCGCGACCACCACGACCACCGGTTCGATCTCGGTCGCCGCGGTCGACTCGGCCGTGCGGCTCGAGAACCTGCGCGTCAACTACGAGACCCCCGACGGCGAGGTCGAGGTGGTGCACGGCATCACGCTCGACGTGGCGCCCGGAGAGGTGCTCGGCATCGTCGGCGAGTCGGGCTCGGGTAAATCGCAGACCGTGTTCTCGATGCTCGACCTGCTGCCCAAGTCGGGCTATTACACGGCCGACGCCATCTGGATCGGCGGTGAAGATGTGACGGCGCTGTCGAAGCGAGATCGGGCGCAGCTGCTCGGCCACGAGATCGGTTACATTCCGCAGGAGCCGATGTCGAACCTCGACCCCTCGTACACCATCGCGTTCCAGCTGACCGAGCCCCTGCGCGCGGTGCACGGCATGAGCAAGGCCGAAGCACGGGAGCGGGCGCTCGCCATGCTCGACCGCGTGGGCATCGTCGACCCCGAGCGAGTGATGAAGTCGTACCCGCACGAGCTCTCGGGCGGCATGGCCCAGCGCGTGCTCATCGCGGGCGCAATCGCGGGCAAGCCCTCGGTGCTCGTCGCCGACGAACCGACGACCGCGCTCGACGTGACGGTGCAGGCGGAGGTGCTCGAGCTGCTGCGCGAACTGCAGCAGGAGTACGACATGGCCCTCGTGATCGTCACCCACAACTTCGGCGTCGTCGCCGACCTCTGCGACCGCGTCGTCGTGATGCGTTCCGGATCCATCGTCGAGATCGACGACGTCGGCCCCATCTTCGAGGATCCCGAGAGCGACTACACCCGAGAGCTCATCGCGGCCTCGCTCGACGGCGCGGAGAGCCGAGTGGAACTCGACACAGCGAAGGAGAAGCAGGCATGAGCGCGAACGAATCGGGTGCAGTCGGCGCGAGTGCGGTCGAGCCGCTGCTGCGCGCCGAGAACGTCGTCGTCGAGTACGGGTCGCGGCGCAAGCCCAACCGGGTGCTGCACGAGGTGTCCCTCGAGATCGGCGCGGGGGAGTGCGTGGGCCTGGTCGGGGAGTCGGGATCGGGCAAGTCGACACTGGGGAAGGCGATCCTCGGCCTCGTGCCCGTCGCCGGGGGCCGCATCACCTTCGACGGACGCGACATCACGCACCTCAAGGGCCGGGCGAGGCGCGACCTCGCCTCCGATGTCCAGGTCGTGTTCCAGGACCCCTACGGCTCGCTGAACCCTCAGATGACCATCGGCGACATCCTCTCCGAGCCGCTCTCGACCGCGGGGACCTCCCGCTCCGAAGCGCGCAGGGTCGTCAGCGAGATGCTCGAGCGGGTCAACCTGCCGGCGAGCGTCATCGACCGCTACCCGAGCGAGTTCTCGGGCGGCCAGCGGCAGCGCATCGCGATAGCGCGCGCCCTTGTGCGCAAGCCGCGGCTGATCATCTGCGACGAGCCGGTGAGCGCGCTCGACCTCACGACCCAGGCGACCGTGCTCGATCTGCTCATCGAACTGCAGCGCGACATCGGGGTCTCGTACCTCTTCGTCTCGCACGACCTGGGCGTGGTGCGGCGCATCTGCCACCGCGTCGCCGTGATGTACCGCGGCAATCTGGTCGAGATCGGGGAGGGGGAGCAGGTGACGCGGGATCCGCAGCACCCCTACAGCCGGCGCCTGCTCGCGGCCTCCCCGGTCGCGGATCCGGCACGGCAGGCGGAGCGCCGGGCGGAATGGCTCGCGCTGCGCGAGTCCCCGACGGCGTAGGGGCGATTCGCGCTCATCCCGGGCCGCGAACGCGGAGTGCCGAATTGCGGTTTCGAGCCGGCCCGAGGCCGCAATTCGGGACTCCGCGTCTGCGGGTGCGCGAGTGAGGGTGAGCTCGACCGGCGCGGCCCGCCCGGTGTAGCCTCGATCGGAAGCCGGTCGCCGTGGGCGAACCCCCATGCGACCGTTATGACGCACAGCACGAGGAGAACCGCTTTGACCGGAACCGGCCCGACATCTGCATCCGAGGCACGGCTGCTGCGCTTCGACGTCAGCGACCGCACACCGATCGAGGGCGCGCGCGAACTCGCCGGAGAGCTGGAGCGGGCGGCGGAGGGCGGCCGCTTCGCCGCGGTGATCGAGCTGCCCTCGGTCGTGAGCAAACTGCGGCTGCTGGGCAGCGCGGCAGAGCTCGTGCGCATCGCGAAGCGGATGAAGCCGCTGCTGCAGCAGAACTGCCTCGGGCTGGCCGTGGTGCTGTCGGCGGAGTCGCAGGCCGCGAATGCCAAGGCGATCCGCAAGGGCATGAGATTCTGGGGCGGCCCCTCCCGGGTCACCGATGACCCTGCGAAGGCGATGCGCTGGGCGGAGTCGTGGATCGCCGAGGGCGGACTCACAGCCGGGAGTTGAGCGCGTCGGCGCGGCGTCGAGGAATCCGCGGTAAGCTTGTATGATGACCAATTCTGAAAACGTCGACGCAGGCGAGCCCATCGAGACCGCCACCGACGTCGCCTCTACCGAGGCTGCTGTGCCGGCTGAGACCCAGCCCGAAGTTCCCGCGGAGGCCGATACCCCGGCCAACCCCGCTCCCGAGACCGATTCCACCACCGAGGCTGCCGCCGAGAAGCCCCGCACCACCTTCGCAGACCTCGGGCTCCAACCCGACGTGCTGCGCGCCATCACCGATGTCGGCTACGAGAACCCCTCGGCCATCCAGGCCGCGACGATTCCGGTGCTGCTCAGCGGCCGCGACGTGGTCGGCCTCGCGCAGACCGGTACCGGCAAGACCGCCGCGTTCGCGCTGCCGATCCTCTCCCGTATCCAGCCGGGCCTCGGCGTGCCGCAGGCCATCGTGCTCGCACCCACCCGCGAGCTCGCGCTGCAGGTCTGCGAGGCCTTCGAATCGTATGCCTCCCACCTGCCCGAGGTGCGCCTGCTGCCCGTCTACGGCGGCCAGGCCTACGGCCAGCAGCTGAGTGCACTGCGCCGCGGCGTCGATATCGTCGTCGGCACGCCGGGACGCGTGATGGACCACCTGAACCGCGGTTCGCTCGACCTCTCGCAGATCAAGTACCTCGTGCTCGACGAGGCCGACGAGATGCTGAAGATGGGCTTCGCCGAGGACGTCGAGACGATTCTCGCCGACACCCCGGCCGAGAAGCAGGTCGCACTGTTCTCCGCGACGATGCCCGCGCAGATCCGGCGCATCTCCCAGCAGCACCTCAACGACCCGCAAGAGATCAAGATCGCGGGTAAGACGCAGACGAGCTCGAACATCACGCAGCGCTACACCGTGGTCTCGTACACGCAAAAGCTCGACGCGCTCACGCGCATTCTCGAGGTGGAGGAGTTCGACGGACTCATCGTCTTCACTCGCACGCGCGGCGACTCCGAGCAGGTGGCCGAGAAGCTGCGCGCCCGCGGCTACTCGGCGGCGGCCATCAACGGCGACATCCAGCAGGCGCAGCGCGAGCGCACCGTGCAGGCGCTCAAGGACGGCAAGCTCGACATCCTCGTCGCGACCGATGTCGCCGCGCGCGGCCTCGACGTCGAGCGCATCAGCCACGTCATCAACTACGATCTGCCGATCGACACCGAGAGCTACGTGCACCGCATCGGCCGCACCGGCCGCGCCGGTCGCAGCGGTGACGCGATCAGCTTCGTCACCCCGCGCGAGCAGCGCCTGCTCAAGGCGATCGAGAAGGCCACCAAGCAGCCGCTCACCCAGATGCCGCTGCCGCGCGTCGAGGAGGTCAACGCCACGCGGCTCTCGCGCTTCGACGACGCCATCACGGCCGCGCTCGATGAGACCAAGCGCATCGAGGCCTTCCGCGACATCATCGACCACTATGTGCGGCACCACGATGTTCCCGAGGCCGATGTGGCCGCGGCGCTCGCCGTCGTCGCCCAGGGCGACACCCCGCTGCTGCTCACCGAGGCCGATGACCGCAAGTTCGAGCGCGATCGCGCCCAGGCCGCGCGTTTCCTGGAGGACGGCTCGCGAGGCCGTGATCGCGGCGACCGGGGCGACCGCCGGGAGCGCGAGGATCGCGGCCCGCGTGCGCGCCGCGACGACCTCGCGATGTACCGCCTCGAGATCGGGCATCGCCAGAAGGTGAAGCCCGGGCAGATCGTGGGCGCGCTCGCGAACGAGGGCGGGCTGTCGCGCGACGACTTCGGGCGCATCCAGATCCGCGACGAGTTCACCCTCGTCGAGCTGCCCAAGCACCTGCCCGCCGACTCGCTCGACAAGCTGGCGCAGACCCGCATTAGCGGCAAGCTCATCGACATGTCTCTCGACAAGGGCGGCTCGAGCGGTCGCGACCGCGGAGATCGCGGTGATCGTTACGACCGCGGGGGTCGCAACGATCGGTACGAGCGCGGGGATCGCGGAGACCGTTCGGGCGGATACCAGCGCCGCGACCGCGACGATCGAGGCGGCTACGATCGCAATCGAGGCGGCTACGATCGCGGCTCGCGTGACGATCGCGGTGGTTACGACCGGGGCGGCTACGACCGCAACCGCAACGATCGCGGCGACCGCGGATATGACCGTGGCGACCGCGGCAACCGCGGTTGGGACCGCGGCGACGACCGCCGGGGCGGGGGAGACCGCTGGGATCGTAACGACCGCCGCGATGGCGGCCAGCGCGACGGTGGTCAGCGCGACGGTGGTCAGCGCGACCGCGGCGGCAACCGCGCCGACGGCAAGCGCAAGCCCCGCTGGTAGACGCGGGTCTTACCGACTGCACGCTCGGGGCCGGACGCGTCGCGTCCGGCCCGCCCTACGAGAGCGCCGGCGAATCCCAGAGCCGCAGCCTCGTGCCGATGCCGCGCTCGATCGCGTTGCGGTAGACCTTGGTCGCCCACGCGACATCCTGCACGGGAATGCCGCCCGTGCCGAACACGAATACCTCGTCGTCGTGCTCGCGTCCGCGGGCGAGGCCGGGGATGATCTCGCCGAGGTCCTCGAATCGCTCGGCCGACAGGCTCCCGGCGCGCACGCGCTCGACGAGGTGCACGCCCCAGAGTCCCACGGTCTCGTACGCGGGAGCGGGCACCTCGTCGGCCCACACCTCGTAGATGCGCCGGGCGTCGACGACGTGCCGAGCTCGCTCGACCAGTGCATCGTCGAGCGCGAGGTGCGCTGGACAGAAGATGAACGCGCCGGGCTTCACCCACTCGTCGACGACGAAGGGATAGTGCTCGGATCCCGAAGGGCTGGGCACCGCGATGCTGACGATATCGGAGCCTCTGACCGCGGCCTCCATGCTGTCGACCGCCACCACCGAGGCGACCGCAGGGAACTGCTGTCGTGTCCAGCGGATGAACCCGTCGACGTCGGCTCGCACGATGCCGTGGACCTTCACCTCGACGATGCCGGGCCGCACCGCCATGAAAGCCTCGAACGAGGCGCGGTTGATCGGTCCCGGTCCGACCACGCCCACCGTGCGGGCATCCTCGCGTGCGAGGTATCGCGCCCCCACTCCGGGGATCGCGCCGGTGCGGTAGGCGCTCAGCAGGTTCGCCGACATGATCGCGAGCGGCGCCCCGGTGTCGGTGTCGTTGAGGGTATACATGAGGATCGAGCGGGGCAGACCCCTCTGGCGGTTCTCGACGTTCGATCCGTACCACTTGCACCCCGTCGCGCGGTAGTCGCCCCCGAGATAGGCGGGCATCGCCATGAATCGGCGGTCGGGGCCGTCGGCGGGCATGCCTGGGAACTCCGGATCGGCCGGGAACGACAGCATCGCTCCGTGCGAGAGGCTGTCGGCGCCGGCCAAGCGGTAGTCGCCCCGGGCGAACAGCTCGAGCACGTCGGTCATGGTGTCGACGCACGCCGCCATGTCGGTCACGCCGGCGGCGATCATGGCCGGCTCGTCGAGGTAGAGAAAGTCGAGGCCGGTGGAAGGCGCGCTGTCGGTCACTGAGGCCCCTCGAGCTCAGACCGTGGTGAAAACCTTGCTGGTGATGCGCCACACCCCGTCGCGCTTGATGAGCCCGAAGTGGTTGCGGAAGTCGGCGCCGAGGAAGCCTTGCTCGTCGAGCACGGCGTGGGCGATGTCACCGGTGACGGTCACGCTGTGGATCTCGGAGGAGTACTCGGGCCCTGCGGGTGCTGCGGTCGCCACGACGTTGTCGGCGAACTCCGCTCCGCTCATCGTGGCGTAGTCGGGTCCGAGATAGCCCCACATGATCGCGTTCGGATCGAAGGCGTCGCGCACGACCGCGGGATCGGCTGCCTTGCACCCGTCGACGTACTTCTGCACTGCGGCCTCGACCGCTGCTGCTTCACTCATACTGTTCTCCTGCTCATATCGGGAAGACGATGGGAGGTCTCACACGGCGACGAGACGACGGCGGGCGCGGTGCTCGAGCGAGCACCGCGCCCTTCTTCGAGCCTCGGGTCAGCGTCCGCTGATCACCTGGGGTTCGGCGACGGCTTTGAGGCCTTCGACGCCGAACTCGCGGCCGTAGCCGGACTTCTTCGCGCCGCCGAAGGGCACCATGGGGTGGAGCCCGCCGTGGGAGTTGATCCAGGTGGTGCCGGCCTGGAGGCGGCCCGCGACCTCGAGCGCCTTGGCGCGATCCTGCGTCCAGACCGAGGAGCCGAGGCCGAACTCGAGCTCGTTCGCGAGGCGGATCGCTTCGTCGAGGTCGGTGTAGCGGATGATGGGCAGCGCCGGCCCGAACTGCTCCTCGACGACGAGATCGTTGTGGGGGTCGATATCGGCGACGATGGTGGTCGGGTAGAAGTTGCCCGGCGCGTCGCGGTCGGGCTCCCCGCCGAGCACTACGCGGGCGCCGGAGGCCTTGGCGGCCTCGACGAGCCGGTCGACGGTGTCGAACTGGCCCGGGTTCTGCAAGGGGCCGAGCACGTTGTTCTCGTCGAGCCCGACGCCCATGGGCACGTTCGCGGCGAACTTCGCGAGCTCGTCGACGACGGCGTCGTAGACCGAGTCGTGCACGTAGAGGCGCTTGAGCGCGGCGCAGGTCTGACCGGTGTTGATGAACGCGCCCCAGAAGAGCTCCTCGGCGATCGCGGCGGGATCGACGTCGGGGAGCACGATGCCGGCGTCGTTGCCGCCGAGCTCGAGCGTGAGGCGGGTGACGTTGTTCGCCGACGCCTCGATGATCTGCTGGCCGACCGGGGTGGAACCGGTGAACATGATCTTCCCGATCTTCGGGCTCCGGGTGAGGGCGTCGCCCACGGTGCGGCCGGGACCGGTCACGATGTTGAGCACGCCCTCGGGCAGCACCTGGTTCATGACGGCGACGAGCGCGCGCACCGAGAGCGCGGTGGTGTCGGCCGGCTTGATCACGACGGTGTTGCCCATGCGCAGCGAGGGCGCGATCTGCCAGATCGAGATCATCATCGGCCAGTTCCACGGCGAGATCGCGCCGACGACGCCGATGGGGCGGTAGTGCATCTCGGCGTACCCGGACTCATCGTCGACGATGACCTCGACCGGCAGCGGGGTGTCGGCCGCGGTGCGGGTCCAGGCCACGCAGCCGCCGACCTCGAAGCGGGCGTTCGGGCCGTTGAGCGGTTTGCCCTGCTCGCGCGAGAGCAGCTCGGCGAGCGCCTCGGCGGACGCCTCGATCTTGTCCGCCGCCTGGTGCAGATACGCGCTGCGCTCCTCGTCGGAGAGCGCGGCCCACGCCGGCTGCGCCGCCTCGGCCGTGTCGATCGCGGCCTCGAGATCCTCGATCGACTGCTTCTGCACCTTCCCGATGACCTCGTCAGTGGCCGGATTGACCGAGTCACGCGTCTCGCCACCAGTGGCGACAACCGCCGCGAGCAGGCTTTCGTAGGTTTCCATGGATCCTCCAGGTCGAATACCGCTAGGTGCTCTCAGCGTAGCTTCCCCGCCTCATCGGGGCTTGACTCGTGCGGTGCCCCCGTTGTCTCTGAGGGAACAGTCGCCGGCGAGGGGGCGGGATCGGTCCCCGGTGCTTCACGGGCGAGCCGTCGGACGGCGAGCCAGCCGATGAGCGCGGCCGCCGCGGCGCCCGCCGCAATGCTCGTCGTCATGGTCGCGGCCGAGCTCCCGGCGAGCGCCGATACCACCGGTGCCGCGACGGCGCCGGCCGTGAACATGGCCATGCCGAGCAGCGCGGACGCGGTGCCGGCTCGCGACCCGTGCCCGCCGAGTGCGAGGGCCGTGCCGTTGGGCCCGCCGAGCCCCGCCGCCCCCAGGTAGAGTGCGAGCAGTGCGATGAACACGGGCACTGGCGCACCGAGCAGCGTCGCGATGAGCAGCGCGAAGGACGCGGTCGCCCCGGCGAGTTGCCCGGTGAGGTACATGCGCGCCGTGCCCAGCCGCCGCACGAACACCCGACTGATCTGCGCCCCGCCCAGCTGCGACAGTGCGTTCATCGCGAACACCAGGCTGAAGAGCTGCGGGGTGAGCCCGAACTGTCCCTGCAGCACGAAGCTCGACATCGAGAGGTAGGAGAAGAAGGCCGCGCCGCTCAGGCACGCCGCAAGCATGAGTGCGACGAACAGCGGATCGCGCAGCACCACCGAGGCGTGCGACACCGTCGTGCCGAGCACCCCGCCGGCGTGCCGCCCCGCCGCGGGCAGCGATTCCCGCAGACCGAACACCGCGACGAACACGAGCGCGGCGCCGATCCCCGCCAGCACGAAGAAGATGCCGCGCCAGTCCATCACCCGGGCGAGCTGCCCTCCGATCACGGGCGCGATGATCGGGGTGAGCGAGGTCACGAGCGCGAGCAGCGACAGCATGCGCGAGAGCTCGATGCCATGGAACAGATCCCTCGCCACGGCCATGCTGATCACCACCCCGGCCGATCCGGCGAGCCCCTGCAGGAGACGCGCCGCGAGCAGCACCTCGATCGTCGGCGCGATCGCGCACACCGCCGAGAGCACCGAGAAGAGGATCACCCCGACGACCAGCGGTCTTTTGCGGCCGAAGCGATCGGAGAGCGGGCCGGCGACGAGCTGCCCGATCCCGAGCCCGATCATGCACACCGACATGGTCGCCTGCGCGAGCGCATCGGAGGTGCCGAGGGATTGCGCGAGCTGCGGTAGCTGCGGCAGGTAGAGATCCATCGAGAGCGGACCGAAGGCCTCGAGCAGCCCCAGCACGAGGGTGATCCGCAGCAGCCCCATCGGCCGGGCGGGGGAGGATCGCGCGCTCCGTCGCCTCCGCGCGCTCATCGGGCGAGGATCCGGCGCCACCAACTGTCGCGGGCGTCGTTCGCGGCGCGCGACACTGCGGCATCGGGTGAGAAGCCCGTGAAGCCGTGGTACCCGCCGGACCAGACGTGCAGCTCGGCCTCTCCGCCGGCGGCCCAGATGCGGCTCGCGTAGTCGACGGACTCGTCTCGGAAGATCTCCGCCGAACCGACCTCGATGAACGCCGGGGGCAGACCCGAGAGGTCGGTCGCCCGCGCGGGAGCCTGGTACGGGTGCACGCGCTCGCCGCCGCGGTCTGCGCCGAGCGCGGCGTCCCAGCCGGTGTCGTTGTTGTTGCGGTCCCAGGCGCCGATGCCGTCGTACTGCCACGCCGAGACCGTGGCGTTGCGGTCGTCGATCATGGGGCAGCCCACGAGCTGTCCCGCGAGCGCCGGGCCGCCTCGGTCCCGCGCCATGAGCGCCACCGCGGCGGTGAGGCCGCCTCCGGCCGAGGCTCCCGAGACGACGATGCGGGTGGGATCGACGCCGAGCTCTGCGGAGTGCTGCGCCATCCAGGCGAGTGCTGCGTAGCAGTCCTCCGCGGCGGCGGGTGCCGGGTGCTCGGGGGCGAGGCGGTACTCGACCGCGACGCCGACGGTGCCGTAGCGCTCGGCGAGATCGATCAGCTCGCCGGTGCCGAAGAAGCGCGTGCCGAGCACGTAGCCCCCGCCGTGGATGCCGAGCACTCCCGGGAGAGGATCCGTCGTTCTGCGGGAGGAGTCGCTGGGACGCACGATCGTCACGTCGACGTCGGGCGCGCCAGTGGGGCCGGGGATCGTGCGGTGCTCCCACTCGACCGCCCTGCCGTCGGCCTGCGCCTCGATCGGCGGGATGACGGTCTCGAAGTGGGCGCGGTTCTCGAGGATCGTGTGGGCACGCAGCGGGATCCGCTCGACGAGATCGAGGAAGAAGGCGAGCCCGCTCTCGAGCTCGGGGTCATAGGGCACAGGAGCGGGGCGGCTCGCGGGCTCGGGCGCCCGGTAGGGGGAGCCGGTCTCAGGCATCGCCGCCTCCGCTCAGCACGCGGGCGATCCACGAGTCGCGCGATGCGAGCGCGGCCCGGCTGATCTCGGTGTCGGGCATGTACATGTCGAAGCCGTGGCATCCGCCGGACCAGACGTGCAGCTCGGCCTGTCCGCCGGTAGCCCAGATGCGCCGCGCGTAGTCGACGTCCTCGTCGCGGAACATCTCGGCCGCGCCCACCTCGATGAACGCCGGCGGCAGTCCCGAGAGGTCGGCCGCCCGCGCCGGAGCCGCGTAGGCCGGAGCCTCGGGCGAGTAGGCGAGCTCCTCGCCGAGCACGCACTCCCACGCGAGCAGGTTCGCCTCGCGCGCCCAGGTGCCGATGCCGTCGTACTGCAGGCTCGACACGGTCGAGTTGGTGTTGTCGAGCATGGGGCACAGCAGCAGCTGGCCCGCGATCGCTGGGCCGCCGCGATCCCGTGCCATGAGCGACACCGCCGCCGCGAAGCCGCCGCCTGCGCTGCCGCCCATCACGATGAGGCGATCCGGATCGGCGCCCAGCTCGGCCGCGTGCTCCGAGACCCAGCGGGTCGCGGCGTAGTTGTCCTCGGCCCCGGCGGGGTAGGGGTGCTCGGGGGCGAGCCGGTACTCGACGTTGACGCCGACCACGCCGTGTCGTTCGACGAGGTCCGCCACCCGGCCATGCTCCCAGGTGCGATGCCCGACGATCATGCCGCCGCCGTGGAAGTTCACGAGCACCGGCAGCGGGCTCGGCCCGCGATCCGCGGGAGCGAACACCGTGATCTCGAGGTCGGGTGCGCCATCCGGCCCGGGGATCAGCAGCTCCTCGGCGGTGACGGGGCGCCCCGCGACCAGCTCGGCGCCGCTCGGGAAGGCCGGCCCGGCGCCGGGTTCCCGCATCGCGGCGAGCGTGGCGCGACTCAGCCCCGGCTGGGGCGATGCCGCGAGGGCCTCGAGCGCGGGCAGCAGCTCGGGATCGAACGGGACGGGGGCGACGCTGGGGGCGCCGTGCGCGATCGGACGGTTCGGGGTGCTCATCGCGCTCACGGCCCTTCCGGATCGACGAGACCGCGATCGGCCCAGAACGGTTCGACGCGGGCGCGGATCTCCTCGGCGCCCACACGCTCGAGCAGTTCCAGACTGCCGAGGTTCGCCTCCAGCTGCGCCTCGCTCGAGGTGCCGAAGAGCGTCGTCGCCGTCGCCGGGTGCGTGAGCGTGAACGCGATCGCGAGCTGCACGGGGGTGCCGCCCAGTTCCTCGGCGAGCTCCACGAAGGCCGGCACGTCGTCGATGATGCGCTGGCGGATCCCGCCCGGATCCCGACCCACCACGCGGTCGGTCTCGACCTTGCCCGCGAGGTAGCCGCCCTCCATCACGTCGGAGGCCTGCATCGAGAGCCCCCGCTGCCACAGCCGAGCGAACGGCTCGCCGTCGGGGATCGAGCGGCGCGAGACGCTGTACTTGAGCTGCGCGATCTCGGGGCGGGCGACGCCCTCGGCCTCGGCGATGTCGAGCAGGGCCTGCACGTTGGCCGCCGACCAGTTGTTCACGCCCCAGGCGCGGATCAGACCGTCCCGGCGCAGCTCATCGAGGCTCAGGGCGATATCGCGCAGCTCGACGTCGTCGCGGCGCAGATCGCCGAGGATCACGAGGTCGGCGCGGTCGTCGCCGACGCGGAAGAGGGCGTTCTCGAGCTGCGGGCGGAATCCGCGATCCGAGTCCCACCCCTCGAGCCACAGCTTCTCCGAGAGCAGGTAGTCGTCGCGGCGCACACCCGCGGCGCGGATGATCGCCGAGAACAGCACGTCGGTGAACGCCGGCGGCATGCCGGGGGCGCCGTAGACGCCTACGTCGAACAGGTTGATGCCGCGGTCGATCGCGGTGCGCACCATCGCGACGGCGTCCTCGAAGTGCATGCGGTCGTAGATGTGCCAGGAGCCGAGCGCGAAGATCGAGGTCTCGAGGTCGCTCAGGCCGATGCGGCGGCGGGGGATCGGGGTGTTCATGTACAGGTCCTTTCAGTGGAGTCGCGGATCAGGCGGCGTCGATCCGCGGATCGATCACGGCCTTGACCTCGCCCAGACGGTGCATGTTCGCGATCCGGTCCGAGGCCTCGGCCAGGCCGCAGGGCGCGGAGAACAGCTCGTCCCACGGGAAGCGGTCGGCGAAGGTGCGGAAGAACTCGATCGAGCGGTAGTAGTCGGAGACGTCGCCGTTGAGCGATCCGACGACGGTGAGCTCCTTGCCCATGACGGTCGAGAGCGGGAACGGGTCCCCCGCGGGGCCGGTCGAGCCGACGATCGCCACCGTGGCGCGCTGCGCCGCCATGGCTACGGCCTCCGGTCCGATGCTCGGAGCGCCCGCGAAGTCGAGCACGAGATCCGCGCCCTGCCCGTCGGTGATCTCCATGACGCGCGCGATCGTCGCATCCGACCCGCCGGGCCCGCCGTCGACGCCGGCGGCGCCGATGTCGACCGTGTGGGTCGCGCCGAAGCGCTTCGCCAGCTCGAGCCGTGCGGCGGGCGCCCCGACGGTGACGACGGTGCCGGCCCCCGAGATGCTCGCGACGGCCGTGGCGAACAGGCCCAGTGCCCCCGAGCCCTGCACCACCACGCGCGATCCGGCACGCACGCCGCCCGCCCGATCGAAGGCCCGCAGCACGGTCTTCGCCGCGCAGCCGGCCGCCGAGGCCCACGTGTCCTTCACCTCGGCCGGCAGCCGCAGCTTCTGGGCGCCGGGGGTGACGTAGGCGTAGTCGGAGAGCCCTGCGGTGGCGTAGGGCGGCACGTCGCTGCGCTGCAGGAAGCCGTAGCCGCGCTTGGAGCAGGCGTTCGGCTGGCGCAGCATGGTGCAGCCGAAGCACTCGCCGCACACCGACTCCGACCAGCCGAGGCGGTCGCCGACCGCGATGGGCTCGCCGAGGGCGTCGGTCGTGCCCTCGCCGACCGCGACGACCTCGCCGACCATCTCGTGGCCGAGCACCATCGGCAGCATGCCGGGGAAGCTCATCTTGCCCGCCCAGATCTCGATGTCGGTGCCGCAGAGGGTGGTGCAGGTGATGCGCACGAGCGCCGCGCCGGCTTCGATGCGCTCCGGCAGAGGCAGGTCCTGCATCTCGAGGGGGCGCCCGTGCTCGGTGAGCACCGCGGCGCGGGTGGACGTGGGGATCGTCATCGAATGCTCCGTTCCGTGGATGTCGGCATGGCGTCGTTGCCCGACTGCCGAGGATGTGGTTTTATTCTACATACGTTGACCCAAACGGGAAGCCCGATTCGCCGATGCGATGCGGGCGCCGAACCGAGAGTCGCGAAATCGCGAGGTCGCGAGAGAATTCATCGAGACGGAGTGCATCCATGGTGCAGTGCAGTGACACATCCTCGGGCGGGGCGCGCGAGGTCGACCCCTTCTTCGCGTCCGGTCGGGCGGACCTCGTGCTGCGCGGCGGAACCGTGCTGACCATGGCCGAGGGGAGCGGCAGTGCGGGCGTCGGTGGCGCAGACGACCGCGCCGAGGCCGTCGCGGTCGTCGAAGGGCGCATCGCGGCCGTCGGCTCCGACACCGAGATCGAGCCGCTGATCGGCCCCGGCACCCGCGTCGTCGATCTCGCGGGCCGGGCGCTGCTGCCGGGCATCAACGACTCCCATCTGCACGCCACCTGGCTCGGGGCGCGCTGGCCGCACACCTTCTTCGGCGCTCCGGATCCCGAGGCCGCCGCGAAGGTGAGCGGGATGCTCGCGCCGGATCGGGCCTCGCGCCGCGCCGCGATCCTCGCCGCCGGCCGCATGCTCTCCGAGCTCGGCATCACCAGCTACACCGAACCCGGCATCGGCCCGGGGGAGGACGACGGCGAGACCGGGTGCTTCCACAGCGAGGTGCTCGACGTCTACCGCGAGCTCGCCGCGGCCGGCGAACTGCGCCAGCGGGTCACCATGCTGGCCCTCTACGGGGTTCTCGACGGCCCGTGCGACGTCGATACCGTGCTCGCCGGCATCCGCGAGCGGGCGGCAGCCGATCCCGAACCCGATCCCGCCTGGCTCAACGTCCCCGGCGTGAAGATCTTCGGCGATCTGATCCCGCTCTCGCGCCAGGCGTGGACCTCGCACCCCTACGACGACGGCACCCACGGCGACCTGCTCGTGCACGGCGACACCGTCGAGCAAAAGGCCGAGCGGCTCGCCGAGATGATCCGAGCCGCCCACGCGGCGGGCCTGCAGATCGGCCTCCACGCCACCGGCGACCGCGCGATCCAGGTCGCGCTCGACGCGATCGCCGAGGCCCAGGCCGCGCCAGACGCCCCCTCGTCGCACGAGCTCGGCCACGTCATGATCCACGGCGACCTCGCGACCGAGGCTCAGGTGCGGCGCATGGCCGAGCTGGGCGTCTGGCTCAATACGCAGCCCGGCATCGCCGCCATCACTCGCGACTGGCTCGCGAGCATGATGGGTGATGCCGTGGCCGACAGCGCCTGGCAGCTCGGCGCCGCGCTCGATGCGGGGGTGCTCGTGCTCTCGTCGGATTCGCCGATCCTCGGGTTCGACTGGCGGAGATGGATCGCCGACGCCGACGCCCGCATCGTCGCGATGGGCGGATCGGCCGCGCCGGAAGCGGCGCGAGACCGCCTGCATCGGTTGCTGCGCGCCTACACCGCGGTGCCGGCGG
The DNA here is from genome assembly GCF_055791005.1 of Leucobacter holotrichiae. Taxonomy (NCBI): domain Bacteria; kingdom Bacillati; phylum Actinomycetota; class Actinomycetes; order Micrococcales; family Microbacteriaceae; genus Leucobacter; species Leucobacter holotrichiae. The sequence goes on along the minus strand of NZ_JBVUAC010000005.1, from coordinate 117,285 downwards.
CACAGGACCGTGCCGCCACGTGGAAGGGCACGATCGAGACGGGCAAGGTCGCCGACCTCGTCGTGCTGGCGCGCGACCCCTTCGAGGTCGGTGCCGCGGCGCTGCCCGAGGTGCCCGTCGACCTCACCGTGCTCGACGGGCGGGTCGTGTTCGAACGTTAGGCGGCGCGCTCCCGCATGCGCCGATGCCAGCCCCGAGCCCAACGCCAATCCCGACCCAAGGCCGACGCCAACGCGGAGTCCCATTCTGCTGGTACTCCTCGGGTGGAAGCCGCAGTTCGGGACTCCGCGTTGGCGTGCCGGTGCGGGTGCGGGTGCCGGTGCGGGTGCGGGTACCCAGGCTCAGGTGAGCAGCTGGCCACCGTCCACGGCCAGACTCACTCCGGTGATGTGCCCGGCATCGGTGCTCGCCAGGAATACCACGGAGGGTGCGATGTCGGTGGTCTTCGCGAGGTCGCCGAGCGGGATCCGGCTCGACCAGGCCTCGCGCGCCGCCGATCCCTCGGGCATTCCCATCTCGAGCGTTGGCGTGAGCACGGGCCCGGGGGCGACCGCGTTGACGCGGATGCCGTGGGCGGCCAGCTCGATCGCCGCCCAGCGGGTCACGGAGTCGACCGCTGCCTTGCTCGACTCGTAGGCGCCCATGCCCGGGGTCGGCTGGCGTCCGCCGATCGACGAGATGTTGACGATCGAACCACCGCCGCTGGCCGCGATGCGGTGCCTCGCGAACGCCTGGATCATGTTGAAGGTGCCGATCACGTTCACTTCGAGGATCGAGCGGTAGGCGTCGGGTTCGAGCTCGGTCACCGCTCCGCGCACCGACAGGATCCCGGCGTTGTTGACGAGCACGTCGACGCCGCCGCGCTCGGCGAGGCCGTTCAGCGCGGCGGCGACGGCCGCGGCGTCGGTGATGTCGAGCGCGAGGGCCTCGGCGCCGAGCTCCGATGCCGCCGCGGTCACCGCTGCGGCATCGCGGTCGGCGAGGATCGCGCGATCCCCGGCTGCGATGAAGGCCCGGGCGATGCTCTGTCCGATCCCGCCGGCGCCGCCGGTGATGAGGACGGTGCGGGGTCCAGTGCTGCCTGGGCTGGGGCTGGAGGTGGGCGCGGGTGAGGTCACGGTGACTCCTTCGTCGGTCGAATGCGAGAGTGGATCGTTCGCGATTTATATTATACGATCGTAGAAAATAAACGGCAACGGCTCGGCGGAGCCGGAATCTCGAACTGCGAGGAGGCGGTTGTGGAGTTCAACGGCAAGGTTCCCACTCGGAAGCTCGGACCCGGCGGGCCGGAGGTGCCGGTCTTCGCGCTCGGCTCCTGGAATATCTGGGACCGCATGGAGGCCGCGGATCGCCGCGCGCTGATGAGCCGGGCCGCCGAAGCGGGATCGGCGTTCTTCGACGTGGCCTACTACAACATGGGGCCGCATGCCGAGGCCTCCCGCACCGACCTGCTCTTCGGTGAGACGATTCGGGATCTCGGCCTGACGCGCTCCGACTATCGGCTCTGCGGCAAGCTCTGGCTGTGGGAATACCCCGATACCGGCTTCGCGAGCCAGATGGACGTCTCGCTCGAGCGCATCGGCGCCGGGGCCGGCGGACCCGAGAGCTTCGACACGGTCGTCGTGGGCGACTTCATGGGTGACATCGATATCGCCCAGGTGGTGCGCGATGTGCAGGCGGAGATCGACCGCGGCAGCTTCGCCAGCTGGGGGGTCAACAACTGGCCGGCCGAGTCGCTGCAGCTCGCGCTCGATACGGCGACCGCCGAGGGGCTGACCCCGCCGAGCTTCGCCCAGCTCAAGTACGGGCTCGTGCGCCGCAGCATGGCCGAGGGGGAGTTCTACGGACGCTGGTTCGAGAACGGCAAGCTCGCGCTGCAGGCATCGGATGCCTTCGAGGGCGGGATCCTGGTCGGCAAGCTCGAACCGCGCCGCAAGATCGGCGCCGACGTCGGGGGGATCCGCGAGCGCATCGTCGCAGCCTACCCGCGCGTCGCCGAGATCGCTGCAACGTTCGATGCGACGCCCGCGCAGCTCGGCATCGCGTTCTGCCTCGCGAACCCCGCGACGGCGAACGTGCTCTTCGGGGCCTCGAGCGTGCGGCAGCTCGACGACAATCTGGGTGCGATCTCGCTGCTCGACCGCGTGGGGGCGGAGCGAATCCGCGAGGCTACCGCGGAGCTCTGGCTCGACCGAGAGGTGCGGGCCGACGGTGTCTGGGAATCCCCTGCGTCCCCTGTGCCCCCTGCCGCGTAGGGGTGGACGCCTGCCGACCCTCCCCATGGATCGCGGAGTCTCAAATTGCGGGGTCGAGGGCGGGGTAAGCCGCAGATTGACACTCCGCGATCGAGAAGTCGGCGTGGCTTGAGCGTGCGCTACTTCGCTCACACCTGGCCGAAATTGACCGGATGACTCGAATTGGCCCCAGACGTGGTGGATAACTCGTTTCGGGTGCCGAGGCCGCGCCAGGATGCTGGGCATGCCTCGCGATCCCTCACCCCTCCCTCCGTGCCTCGTCGGTGCGCCGTTCACGGTGAGCGCCGCGCTCGCGTCAGGGGTACCGCCTCATCGGTTGCGCTGCGCGGATCTGGAGCGGGAGTTCCACGGCGTGCGAGCACCTCGCTCTGAAGTGCGGAGTCTGGCGGATCGCTGCCGTCTGCTGCTGACGGACAAACCTGAGAACTGGGCCATCGGCGGAGCCACGGCGGCGCGGCTGCACGGGTTGCCCCTGCCCAGGGCACTTGAGACCGATCCCCGACTGCACGTGGTCGCGATCGGCGGTGCGAACGCTCCCGGCGGCAGGGGAGTGTGCGGCTCGCGTACGAAACGCGCGCTGCCGGTCGTGATGCGGAGCGGCGTGAGGGTGCTCGCTCCGGAGTATGCCTGGGCATCACTGGCGGGGCTGGTGTGGAGCGACGTGGCACTGCTCGTCGCAGGCGAGCGACTGTGGGATCGCTTCGAGCCGCTGGTGTCGGTCGACGCCGTCGACGCCATGCTCGGAGATCTGCGCAATTGGAGGGGCATCGCTCGTTTGAGGGCGGCACGGGTCCGTATGATGCCGGGTACGCACTCCCCGCGGGAGACGCGGCTGCGGCTTCGTCTCGAGGACGACGGAGTGCCGACGGGCGTTCCGAACGGGCGGATCGAGCTCGCGGGCGGTGAGGTGTTCTACGGCGATCTCGTGCTGTACGAGTACCGGGTGGTCTTCGAGTACGACGGCGAGTATCACGGCGAGGAAGCCCAGCGCGGGCGAGACGCGAGGCGTCTCAACGCGCTCGGCTCCGAGGGGTGGCTGCCGGTGTGCTTCACGCGATACGACAGCCTCAGCAGCCAGCTGCGGCAGGCGCGCCGGGCGTTGCGCTCACGGGGCTGGCATCCCACCTGAGGAAACGCGGAGTCCCGAATTGCGGGTTCGGGTGGTGGTGATCCCGCAATTCGGGACTCTGCGTTTCCTGGGGGTGAGGGGGTGAGGGGGTGGCTACTGGGCGAGGAAGCGGATCGCGGCCTCGCGGAACTCCGGGCTGTCGAGCGCGCCGCGGTGATCGCCGGGCACGCGCGTGAGGGAGCCGTCGGGCAGTGCGTCGGCGAGATCCTCGATGCCCTGCGTCATCTGATCAGTGCTGCCCGCGACGAGCAGTGCGGGCACGGCGGGGGCCGTGGACTGCGGCGCGAAGGGCTCGCTGGCGAGGCCCGGGATCAGCCTGGCGAGCGACGCGGTGTCGCGTCCCGGCGCGGAGATCATGCCGGCCATCATGCCGACGAGCGGGTTGCCGGGCTCGGCGCCGGCGAGGGCCGCGTCGAGTTCGGCGGGATCCACCGCGGTGAACGGCTCGAGCGGGCTCACCCCTCCGAGTACCATGCGCCGCACGCGGGGCGACGCCGCGGGCAACTCCCACGCGAGCCTGCCGCCGAGGGAATACGCGATCACGTCGAACGCGCCCTCCGGGGCGATCTCGGAGACGCCGTCGAGGATCGCGGCGACCACCGCCGAGGTGGTGGCCTCGGCGGAGGACTCGACGGCCGGGCTCTCGCCGTGTCCGGGGAGGTCGATCGCGATGGCCGAGCGCCCGACCGCGTTCAGCGCCTCGGGCCAGCCGGTCGCGAGGAAGTCCTCGGCTGCGCTCGATGCGAAGCCGTGGATCAGCACGACGGGCGGCAGATCGCTCTCGGGTGCGGGGAAGTGGTGAACTGCGAGAACCATTGGGAAGCCTTTCGACGGTGAAGGGTGGGCGGTGAGGTCTGGGGGAGCGGGCCGGGATGCTCGGCGCGATCCCGCATCGTACGGCTCGGGATCGCGACAGTCGGCGATCCCGAACCTCCGTTATTTTCTATGGTAGTAGAAAATAAGCCACCGGGGCGCTGGACTTTTTATGTCTACGTATGTAGAGTTTCCGCAGGCCACACCACGGACACCGTCGTCCCGCTCGCGGGGCGGCCCTGAATCGCAAGGAACGACTCGCATGACCGCAACCCCCTCCCGCATCGTCGACATCGCCATCGGATTCATGGGTGCGAAGCAGCTCGACGCGGCGGCTCGCATCGGCCTCTTCAAGGCGCTCGCCGACGGGCCCAAGAACCTCTCCGAGCTCGCAGCCGCCACGCAGCACGCGGAGCGCCAGGTGCGCACCCTCGCCGACGCCATGAACAGCCTCGGCCTGCTCGGGCGCGAGAACGGCGTCTACTCCCTCGCAGCAGACGCCGAGAAGTACCTCTCGGGCAAGGGCGAGATCGACCTCACCCCGTTCGTCGCCTTCCTCGGCGACATCAGCTACAAGCAGTGGCTCGGCTACGACCAGACCGTCGACACCGATGAGGCCGGCACCCTCGACCTCGACGAGGCGGGCTGGGCGTTCTTCCTGAACGGCGTGATGACCTACAACGCCCTGCACGCCGAGCAGTTCGGCGAGGCGTTCGACTTCTCGCAGTACCGCAACGCGCTCGACTTCGGCGGCCTCGCGGCCGGCTTCTCGATCGTCGCGATGCAGCAGAATCCCGAGCTGAAGATCCGCTTCGTCTACGCCCCTGACATGTCCGGGGGCATCGCCGAGGCCGCGGCTGCAGCGGGGCTCGCAGACCGCGTGACCGTCGAGGAGGGCGCCACCGAGTCGACCGAGCCCGGCGGTGAGCACGACCTCGTGCTGCTGACCCACGTGCTGCACCGCTTCGACGAGACCCAGAACCGCGAGATCCTGCGGGCGTCACGCGGCGCGGCCGCCGAGGGGGCGACGCTCATGCTGCTCGACTTCTTCCTCGATGAGGACGAGACGCAGCGCCCTATCGACGCCCTGCACGCCGGCGAATACTTCAACATCGACGGCACGGTCGTGTACCCGATCGCGCAGGTGGAGGGCTGGCTGGCCGAGACCGGTTGGAAGGCCGAGCGCCTCGTCGCGCTGCCCGGCAGCCCGCGCGTGCTCGTCGCGACCGCGGTCTGAGCTCGGGTCGGGTCTCCGCTCCCTGAGCCTGTCGAAGGGGCTGAGAACCGGTCCCTTCGACAGGCTCAGCGGCGGGGTATGAGGGTCGGGCGTGCAAGCCCGGGATGTGAACGCAATGGAGGATCGCGGATGCCCGTCATCGAGACCGTGCTGGGAGCCGTCGACGCGGCACCGCTGCGCACCGTGCTCGCAGCGGAGACTCTGCTGTGCGCCCCGCCGCAGCAGCGCGGCAACGCAGACGTACCGGCCACCGACGCGGAGTTCGCGCGTGCGACGGTGAGCATGTCGATGCTCGGCCGGCTCATGCTGGGCGCGCCCAACACCGACGACCGCACGCTCGCGGCCGCGGATGCCGAGGGCGCACTCGATGCGCTCGCGGCGGCGACGGGCAGGCAGAACGGCCACGAAGACGGCGATGCCGCCGCGACCGCGGTGGTCGCCCTCGCCGGATCCGGCTCGACCGCTGACCTCGCTTCGCTCGCGTGCCTGAGCCGCGCGAGCGGGATCGCGATCGTGCGGGGCGTCGACGGCCGAGCCGCGGGGGCTGGCGGCCGACCAGCGCGCGACGGCGAATCCGCGCCCGACGGCGGACTCGCACCCCGCGACGACCCTGAGGCTGCGGGGGAGAGGATCGCGGTCGAGCTCGAGGAGTACAACGCCGGTGTCGTGGGGGCGATCCCGCTGCCCGCCCGCGCAGGTGGATCCGGTGCCTCCTCGGCCGCACCCGACACCGATCGCGCGCTCCTCGCCGCGGCCGCCGCGGCTGCGCATCGGGCCGGAACGGCGCTCGTGCTCGCCCCGCGCGCCGACCCCTGGGGCGTCTCGCAGGGGTGCGCCGGCGGTGTCGGCGTCACGGAGGAGCGAGCGGCCCGCGATGCCGTGGCCCTGTTCGAGGAGGCTCTGGAGGTCGCGGAGTCCGCGGGCCTCGACCGCTCGCGCGTCATGCTCACCGGGGCCGCGGGCCTCGTCTGCGACACCTCCGGAGCGGGCGCGGATCCCGGCCGCCTCGATGCGCTCCTCGACCTCGGTGCGGCGAGCTGCTTCGACCAGCTGGGGCGGATCCCGAACGTGCGCACGATCGTCTCGGACCACGACATCGCGGTCGCGATCCTGCGCGCAGCCGAGCGGGGAGCGGCGAGCCGGATCCTGCTCAGCTGCGGCATACGCAACAAGCACCGGCTCGCGGCGTACGGCGGCAACGGGCTCGAGTTCGTGCCGCAGCAGTTCCTGCCGTATCTGCGGATGCTGGGCGCCGACGACGCGCTGGTGTCCGCCGTCGGCGGCGGGAACGCGCTGCGCCTGCTCGCGCGCGAACCCGCGCGCGTCGGGGAGCACGACGACGAGACGACTCGGGGAGCGAGCGCATGAGTGCGAACGATGCGATCGGACAGGGCGGCCGCCCGATCCCGAATCCCGACGGGTTGCCGCCGATCCCGAACCTCTCGGGTCTCGTGCAGACCGTGCTCGGCCCGCTGCCGTCCGAACAGCTCGGCCCGACGCTCATGCACGAGCACATCTTCCTCGACATCCGCCGCCCGGCGCACACGCCGAACCCGCGGCCCGGAGAATGGGACGAAGCTGCCGGGGATCCGCTCACCCTCGACGCGCTCGCCGCTGTGCGCCGAGGCCGCCCCAACATCGACAACGATGTGCTCGGCGACTTCGACACGGCACTCGATGAGGTGGGCGACTTCGCCCGCCAGGGCGGCGGCACGATGGTGGAGGTCACCCCGAACGGCGTGGGCCGCAATGCCCGGGCGCTCGCGCGACTCAGCCGCGCCTCGGGCCTCAACATCGTGATGGGCGCCGGCTGGTACCAGAAGGATCTTCACCCGGCCGGCTTCTCCGACCGCAGCATCGACGATCTCGCCGCCGAGATCGTGCGCGACATCGTTCTCGGCGTCCCTGACGCGGACGGTCGGAGCACCGGGATCCGCTCGGGCATCATCGGCGAGGTCGGCGCCGAGGGAGATCCCGTCGACTCCGAGGAGATGCGCAGCGTGCGCGCCGCCGGGCGAGCCTCGGCTCTGACGGGCGCGCCGATCACGCTGCACATGGGCGGTTTCGGCGAGGCGAAGCTGCGGGTGCTCGATGCGCTCGAGGAGGAGGGTGCGGATCCGCGCTCCGTCGTCTTCGGGCACGCCGGCACCATCGCCGACGACATGGATCTCGCGCGGCGGCTGCTCTCGCGCGGAGCGACCGTCGAGGCGGACTTCCTGGGCACGACCGGGAGCCCGTGGGGCACGCTCTTCCCGTTCACCGACCGCTCGGTGGCGCGCGGCTTCGCGCAGCTCGTCGCCGAGGGGTGGGGATCGCAGCTCGTGCTCGGCGGGGACGTGTGCCAGCGGGTGCAGCTGCGCCGCTACGGCGGGCACGGCTACGGGTACATCCTCGACCACTTCCTGCCGACGCTCGAGGAGTTCGGCGTCGCCCCCGAGGCGCTTGACCGCATGATGGTCGAGAACCCCGCGCGGGTGCTGGCGTTCCGGGAGCCGCGCGAGGGCTGAGCGCCGCCCCTCAGGGCTTGCGCAGCCGCGCGATGAAGTCGGTGACCTGCGCGTCGAGCACGGTGCTGTCGAGATGCTCGGGGCTCACGACGCGGGTTACGGTCGCGCCGATGTTCATGAGCACGATCTCGCTGACCAGCTGCTCGTCGGGGGTCTCTGTGACGATGTCGCCGTCTTCCCGCCCCTCGTGCAGGTACTGCATATACCCGGCCTTCCAATCGGTGAGGTGCTCCCCGTAGTCGTGGTCGATCTCGCTGCTGAAGGCGCAGCGCTCCCAGAACGAGAGCAGCACGCGTGCGGCCGTCGCATCCTCGTTGGTGGGCAGCGTGTAGCGCATCGACATCTCGAGTGCTTCGATGCCGCGCTTGCCCTCGACATGCTCGGCGAGGCGGCCGCGGATGCGCGACAGCGACCGCTCGTAGGCGCCCTCGATGATCGCGTCCTTGCCCGAGAAGTAGTGCTTGAGGGCGCCGTTCGCGAAGCCGGCCCGCGCCGCGATCTCGCGCATGGTGGCCGCCTCGATGCCGCCCTCCACGATGAGCTGCCACGTGACGTCGACGATCTCCTTGCGGCGCTGATCGTGGTCGATGATCTTCGGCATTGAGAACCTCTCCGGCGAGTTCGAGTTTTCTCCTCCAGTGTAGACGAAAACGGCGGCGCGCTACCGGCGCCCTTCCGGACCGCTGTGCGCAGTGGTGCAATGCGGGTGCGTCGAAACCCTAGAGCGCGCCCAGGCACTGCCTTAGCATCAGGGGATGCTTCAACGGAGAAGAACCTCGCAGAACCTGATCATCGGAACCGCGGCCGCGACTGCGGCAGCCGCGCTGCTCCTAACGGCCGCGCCCGCGGCGGTGGCGCAGGAAGCCGCCGCGGATCCCGCGTACACGGGCACCGTCAGCATCGTGCACATCAACGACGTGCACTCGAACGTGTTCGAGGGAGAGCCCGGCATCGGCTACGGCCGCGCCGCAGCCTACGCTGCGCAGGTGCGCGCGGAGAATCCCGACACGCTCTTCCTCGACGCGGGCGACGTGTTCGCGGGGAACCCGTACTCCGCGATCGACGAGGGCGCCGGCCTCGTGCCGGTGCTGAACACCCTCGAGCTCGACGCGATGACGGTGGGAAACGCCGAGTTCACCTACGGTTCGTCCGTGCTCGAGGAACGGCTCGGCGCGTTGAACTACCCGGCACTCGGCGGCAACATGATCTACCGCACCGATCAGCGGCCGATCGCCCCGACCACCACCACGGTCGACCTGCCGAACGGAATGACCGTGGGGATCGTCGGGGTGACCACGCCTTCCTCCGCGCTCATGGGAGCCGACGATCTCGCTTACGTCGACGCGATCGAGGTGGCGCGCGGGGGAGTCGCCGAGCTGCGCGCGGAGGGTGTCGACCTGCTCGTGGGTCTCGTGCACCTGGGCGAACTCGACGCGGAGATGTCGAGCCCGAAGCTCGCCGAGGCGATCTCCGATTTCGACGTGATCATCGACGGGCACAGTCACACGGCGTTTCCCGAGGGTTTCGTCGTGAACGGCACGCTCATCGCGCAGGCCGGAGGCTTCTCGGAATACATCGGCCGGGTCGATCTCGACCTCGTCGACGGCAGGGTCGCCGGAGTGGAAGCGCAGCTCAGTGGGCTCGAAGATCTGGCCGGGCTCGCGCCGAAGCCCGATACCCAGCGGGCGCTGGATCAGATGCGACAGAGCGCTGATGAGCAGTTCGCGGAGGTGGTCGGGTCGACGCTGGTACCGCTCGACGGCAATCGCTCGCTCGTGCGCACCGGGGAGGCTGCCGTCGCCAACATGTTCGCCGACGCGGTCGAGGAGGCGACCGAGGCGGATCTCGCGTTCCTCTCAGCCGGGTACGTCGGAGGCCAGATCGAGCCGGGCGATATCACGCGCCGCCAGCTCTTCGAGATCGCGCGGGTCGACACGAGCATCATCACCAAGCGCATGACGGGGCAGCAGATCCTCGACTACATCGAACGGTGCGTACGGGAGTACCCGAGGGAATCGGGCGAGTTCATCCATGTGGGCGGTGGCGGCTACGCCATCGACGTCGAAGCCGAGCGCCGCGTGCACAGCGTGACGGTCGACGGCGAGCCGATCGGCCTCGACACGACCTACCTGGTGGCGCTGCCGAAGGGCGGCGGCGAGTTCCCCGGTGCGATCGACGCCGAGACCGTGGCGGATCACGGCTCGGCGACTCCGATGCTCGAGGCGTACCTGCGGGCGCACAGCCCGGTATCGCCCGAACTCGAGGGGCGGATCGCCTTCGCGCCGACCCCCGGGTCCGGCGACAGCGATGCTGATGCCGACTCGGGCGCCGACGGCGGTGACGCGGGCGCCGCGGCCGAGGGCGACAGCGATGCGAACGCGGGATCCGCCGATGGCGCGACCCCGGGTGACGAGGATGCCGGAGGGCAGGCCGCGTCGGGCACCGATGCAGCCTCGGGCGCCGATGCAGCCTCGGGCGCCGAGGCGGCCTCCGGAGGAGCGGATGGACGGCACGCCGGCGGATCCGGAACCGATCTCGCGAGCACCGGATCGGCGGGCGCCGGCCCCCTGTTCGGCGCGGCCGCGCTTGCGCTGCTTCTCGGCGGCGCGGTGCTCGGCCTGCGAGCGCGGGCGACGCGGGCGACGCGTCGCTGAGCGCTCCGGGGCAGGGGTGCCGAAAGACGGAAGACGCACGAGGATCCGGATCCCGAGCTGCGTTATCCGCCTTTCGACGCCCCTGTACCCGCCCCGGCACCGAGCCTGGCGCGGTTTGACCGCACCGGCAGGGGGCTTGCGCCTGCGAGCACGACTCCGCGACGGCTCTCGACGGCGCATCGCACGGCTGAGATTCTGGACACGAGGGCGCGGCGAGGATGCCGCCCGTGAGAGGAGTTCTGATGTCGGAGCGTTCGGGTTCGGTGGTGCCGAAGAGCGTGATCGTTGTGGGTGCGGGTTCGGCAGGGTCGGTGGTGTCGCGTCGGTTGGCTGATGCCGGGGTCGAGGTGACGCTGTTGGAGGCCGGTGGTGAGGATACGAATCCCGCGATCCATGATCTGAGCCGGATGGGCGAGCTGTGGCATTCGCCGGATGATTGGGATTACTACACGGTGCCGCAGGCGGGCGCGAACGGGCATCGTCTGCACTGGCCGCGGGGCAGGGTGCTGGGCGGTTCCCACTCGTTGAATGCGATGATCTGGGTGCGGGGTGTGCCGCAGGATTACGATCACTGGGCGTCGTTGGGAAATGACGGCTGGGATTGGGAGAGCGTGCTGCCGGTGTTCAGGGCGATCGAGCATTATCGTGGCGGGGGTGAGCCGGCGCTGCACGGTGCTGAGGGGCTGCTCGATGTGACGGATGAGTACGAGTTGTCGCCGATCCAGCGGTCGATCATCGATGCCGCGGTCGAGGAGGGGCTCGCGCGTAACCCGGATTACAACGGCGCCTCGATCGAGGGGGTGGCGCAGCAGCAGATCACGGTGCGTGACGGGAAGCGGCTGAATACGTATATGGCGTACGTGAAGCCGGTGCGGGATCGCATCCGGCTCGAGACGGGCTGTCATGTGCACGAGCTGCTCTTCGCCGAGGACGGCGAGGGCGGGCGTCCTCGTGTGGTGGGCGTGCGGTTTGCGCAGGGCGGGGAGTTGCGGGAGTTGCGGGCGGATGAGGTGGTGCTCGCGGCGGGTGCGATCGATTCGCCGCGGGTGCTGCTGCGCAGCGGGATCGGTCCGGCCGATGAGTTGCGGGAGGTGGGGATCGAGCCGCGTGTGGATTTGCCGGGTGTGGGGAAGAATCTGCATGATCACTATCTGGCGCCGGTGATCTTCGATACGGAGACTCCGATCGATCCGCCGCGTGAGGGGGTGTCGGTGACGCAGTCGCATCTGTTCTGGAAGAGTCGGGAGGAGCTGGATCGGCCGGATACGCAGCCGATCCATTTCTCGGTGCCGATGTACGGTGATTTCTTGGAGCCGAAGGGGGAGAACGGGTTCTCGTTGATGGCCGGGTTGGTGACGCCGCAGTCGCGGGGCGAGATCCGTTTGTCGGGGCCCGGGCCGGAGGATCCGCTGTTGCTGGACCCGCACGCGCTGGAGCACGAGGACGATGTGGCGTCGCTCGTGGCGTCGGTGCGGCAGTGCCGCAGAATCGGGAGCCGCCCATCACTTGCCGCAGAGCCTGATAAAGGGGGCTGGGGTGCCGCTGAGATATATCCCGGTCCCGATGTGGGTGACGGTGAGGATCTGGTCGATTACGTGCGGAACACGCTCGCGACCTACCACCACCAGGTCGGCACCTGCAAGATGGGCGTCGACGAGCTCGCGGTGGTGTCGCCCCGGCTGGCGGTGCACGGGGTCGACGGGCTGCGCGTGATCGACGCGTCGGTGATGCCGCGCATCACGACGGGCAACACGAACGCTCCCGCGATCCTCATCGGCGAACAGGGCGCCAAGTTCGTGCTCGCGGGCGAACGCTAGCGAGATCGGCGATGAGCGCGCACGCGGTTCCCGCCCTGGACCCCGGGCTCTTCTCTGGCAAGACCGTGCTGGTCACGGGCGGCACCTCGGGGATCGGTCTCGCAACGGCTGAGGCGTTTGCGCGCCTGGGCGCCCGCGTGCTCGCGGTGGGTCTCGGTGCCGAGCGCACGGAGAGCTCGGAGGGCGTCGACCTCGAACTCGTCGAGGTCGACGTCACCGACGACGAAGCGCTGCGTGCGCTGATCGCCGGGCTCGACCGGCTCGACGTGCTGGTTCCCGCCGCCGGGATCAGCCTCGGGGAGCGCGAACTCGAGTGGGAGCCGTTCAACACCGTCGTGTCGATCCAGCTCGCCGCCGTGTACCGCGTCGCCGAGCTGGCGCGCCCGCTGCTCGCGGCGTCGGGCGGATCCCTCGTCACGATCGCCTCGATGTTCGCGTACTTCGGCGGAGGATCGCGCGTGGCGTACTCCGCGTCGAAGGGCGGCGTCGTGCAGCTCACGAAGTCGCTCGCGGAGGCGTGGGCGGGCGACGGCATCCGAGTGAACTGCGTCGCGCCGGGATGGATCGAGACACCGCTCGCAGACGGTCTGGACCAGCGGGCGAAGCAGCGGATCCTCTCCCGCACGCCGCTCGCCCGCTTCGGCGCGGCCGCCGAGGTCGCCGCGGTGATCGCGTTCCTCGCGTCGGACGCGGCGTCGTTCGTCAACGGAGCCGTGCTGCCGGTCGACGGCGGCTACCTCACCACCGCGATCTGAGGGGTCGGTGCCGAGCCTTCTCAAGATCGTTATCCTGCGTGGGCCCGTGGATCGCTCAGCTGGAATCGCGTCCGCGATTTCCGGCGATCCGCGCCGACGCCACCGCGGAGGCCGGCACGCTCATCGTCAGCGAGCGAGCACCTGCTCGGTGTTTTCCTGTCTGAGCGCTCGGATAGCATGAGAGGACTACAACGTCTGAGCAAAGGAGCGCGAGTCGCATGTCCGAGCGTCCCGGTGAGTCGTCTACCGACGCGTCGGGCTCTCGGCGGCCCGCGGGCGGTGCTCGGGGAAGCCGATCGCAGACGCTCGAACGCGCGCTCGATGCGCTCGGGATCCTGGCTGACGGAAAGCCTCGCGCCAGTGGCGAACTCGCCGCCGAACTCGGCCTGCACCGCTCCATCGTCTACCGATTTCTGCGAACCCTCGAGGATTATCATTTCGTGAGCCGTGCGCAGGACGGTCGCTATATCCTCGGCCTCGGGATCGCCGCACTTGCCGAATCCGGTCTGAGTGGCTCTGAGCTGCGGGTCGAAGACATTCTCGATGAACTCGCGAATGCGACGCAGGCGACCGCGATTCTCTGCGTTGCACAGAAGGACCACGCAGTCGTGCTCTTCTCCGCGAGGCCCTCTTCGCAGACGGCGGCGGTATCGATCCGCCGCAGTACTCGATTCCCGCTGAGTTCGGGGGCGCCGGGAATGGCGATTCTCGCGCTCGATCCGCTGAGCGAAGATGACTCCGACGAGGTCAAGCTCGCCCGCAAGATCGGATATGTACACACCAAGGGAGGGCCGTTCCCTGGCTTCGATGCGGTCGCCCGGCCGGTCAGGATGGGCGATAGTCAGGGAGGCAGTCTCGCCGTGGTGTATCCGACGAGCGAGCATCGCTTCCGCGAGGTCGCGCAGCCACTGCAGCATGCGGCGCTCCGTATCGAGCGGCCTGCCGAGGTGTGGTCGAGCTGAGACCGAACCGGAGTTCCGGCTGTTCCGAGCTCCGCATCTTGTTCTTCACACTATCCGTTTTACGAAGCCCCTATTGTGCTGCGGGGCGCCAAGCGTAGCATGGTGCTCAAATATCGAGCAGACGCTCGATACAAGCTCTTATATCGAGCTGCTAACGCGATGGCGCGGGCGACTCCGTCGGCGTCCCTTCACGAGAACGGAGAGAACATGACCAGTATCGGTATCGTCGGCGCGGGGGTCGCTGGGCTGCACCTCGGCCTGCATCTGCGGCAGCAGGACCTCGACGTCACGATCTACACGAACCGCACAGCTGAACAGGTCGCGGACGGTCGGATCATGAATAGCGTCGCGCACATGAGTGCAACGATCGATATCGAGCACGAGCTCGGCATCGGGGAATGGCCGGGCACCGACGCGGAGTACTCATATCATTACCACTACAACGGATGGGGCGATGATCGTCGTTTCAAAGGCGTCTTCGAGAAGCCCGCGCGCATCATCGACTACCGCATCTACCTCCCTCGACTGATGACAGAGTTCGAGGCTCGCGGCGGACGACTTGAGATCCGCGACCTCTCGGTGGCCGAGATCGAGGCGCTCACCGAACAACATGACCTCGTCGTCGTATCGACAGGCAAGGGCGAGATCGGTGCGCTGTTCCCGCGACGGGAAAGCAAGTCCCCCTACACGAGTCCGCAGCGCAAACTCGCCGTGGGATTCTGGAAAGGTGTTGCAGAACGGGATCCTCGTGGCGTAGAGATCAGCGTTGCACCGCCCGCGGGAGAGCTGCTCGTGCTGCCGATGTGGTCGTTCTCGGGCAAGGTTAACGCGTTGCTATTCGAGAGCGTTCCCGGAGGCCCGCAGGAAGTGCTGACCGACCGTCGCTACGAGGAGGATCCGGAGGCTTATCGGGCTCTCACACTGGAGATGCTGAAGGAGTTTCATCCCACCGTCTACGAACGGATCGACGAAAGCGCGTTCGAACTGCAGAACGGTGCGAAGGACATCTTGCAGGGCGCCGTCACCCCGGTGCTTCGGGAGGACTACGTGCTGTTGCCCAACGGCAGGTATCTGCTTGCGCTCGGAGATGTGCATATGACAGTCGACCCCGTGCAGGCACAGGGTGCGAACTCCGCGACTTACTCCGCGAAAGTGGTGGCCGATGCGATCCGAGAGGATCATGTCTTCGACGAGCGCTTCATGCGCAAGGTCGCCCGGCGCCGTGCTGAACGTCTTGAGGCGTCCACTGACTGGGTGAACATCATCATCCAGAACCCTCCCGCCGAGCAGATCCCTCTCCTCTTCACCGAGATGGTGCACAACCAGGAGCTGGCGAACCGCTTCACAGAGAACTTCAACTACCCCATCCGGCAGATTGATCTGCTCGGTTCCCCCGAGCGTGTCGCTGCGGCGATCGCGGCGACCACCGGCGAGTGACGCGAAGAACCGAAAGGAGACTTCCATGCACAAGCTCACTGTGCTCTATCCAGAACCTGCGGACCGCCGAGCTTTCATCGACTACTACGAAGCGACGCACCTGAAACTCGCGAAGCAACTGCCCGGAATGCTCGCTTGGCGCTACTCCATCGACGTGCAGCCAGGGCCCGATGGTACCCCGGCCCCTTACTTCGCGGTGTTCGAGGCGGAGTTCGCGGACGCCGATGCCTTCCGGCTGGCCATGAGCTCGGAAGCGGGACGCGATGTCGCAGCCGATGTGCCGAACTACGCCACGGGTGGGGCGGTCGTTCTCGACTACACGATTACGGGAGGAGAAGCATCATGATTGAATTGAGCCCTGAGCAACTGCAGTTCCGACAGGCGATGGCGAATCTTGCCGCCGCGGTGCACGTCGTGACCACTGCCGGCACGCGAGGCCGGCTCGGTATCACGGTGAGCGCCGCCTGCTCTGTGACCGACGACCCGCCGACTCTGCTGGTCTGCATCAACCGCAGCAGCGCCGCCCACGATGTCTTCGTCGGAAACGGACGGCTCGCCCTGAACGTGCTCGCCGGAGAGCAGGAGCAGCTGGCGCGCCACTTCTCGGGGCAGACGAAAGTCCCGATGGAGGAAAGGTTCTCGTGGGACATCTGGGAGGATCTGGTCGGGATTCCGACGATTCGAGACGCGCGCGTAGCGCTTTCGGGCCGTATCTCCAGCACTCTCGAGCAGGGCACGCACACGGTGTTCTTCGTGAGGGTCGAAGGGATCCGCGTTCGCGCGGACGCCCGTGCGCTCGTCTATGACAGTCGTTCATTCCACACTGTCGGCACTGGAGCGTGAACGGTGGCGGCCCCGGGGGAGCCAAGAAGCGTGGCGAGCAGCCAGCCTCCGCTGAGAGCCGTGGGCGTCTCCGCGCGGGCACGATCGCTTCACGCCGCCCAGGTGCTCGGTGAGCGACTCTACTATCGCCACCGTCTCACGCCGCTGATCGCGGGCACTGCCTCGGATGAGCTCACTCTCACGCTCACGGCGGCGCGACTCGGCCCGGTGACAGCAGGTCTGCTCCGGTACTCCACGGCGGTCAGAATCGATACGGATCCGTATGAGACGGCCTTCCAGGTCAATGTTCCCCTGCAAGGTACGCTCCGTACTTCCATCGGTGATCAGCATCTGCAGGCCACGAGTTCTCGAGCAGCGCTCTACACCCCGGATGTCTCGACCGCGATCAGCGGTTGGGAGCAGCCGTGCGTGATGTTGGCCATCAAGCTCGATCGTGAGCTGGTAGAGCAGCGTCTGGCGCATGAGTTGGCTGCTTCAGGGGAGCGGCCTTGGGACGCTGCGGAACTCGATGTGTCGCGGGGAGTCGGGCGTGACTGGATCACCGCGGTACGGTCGACGATTCGCACCACTCAACGGCTCGCAGATCTCGACGCGGGGATCGTGCGGTATCTCGGCGAGCGCTGCGTCGACGGTTTCATCGTGAGTGTCTTGAAGTCGGAAGGTGAGGAGTCGGACGGGAAGCGCAGCGACGATCGGGTGGTCGCGTCGGCGATGGAAGCCATCATGCATGCGGAAGGCCCGCCGTTGTCGCTGGGCGTGATCGCGGAGTATGCGGGTGTGAGCGGCCGTACCCTGCAATCGGCGTTCCGGCAGGTGATCGGGGAGAGCCCGATGCGAGCGCAGCGTCGAGAGCGGCTGCGCAGGGTGCGCAAAGAGCTGCTCGCTTCCGACCCGCTGGGGGAGCAGGTCGGAGCAGTCGCGCTTCGCCATGGTTTCACGCACCTCGGACGATTCTCGGGTCAGTATCGCGAGGAGTTCGGCGAGTTGCCCTCGGTGACTCTCGATAGGTGAACGGAGGGGCGTACTCCGCCCGAGCGCCGGAGCCGGTTCAGGCTCCGGCCGTGCGGAAGCCCGCGTTGCCCATCGTCGAATCGGGGGTGTTGCTCGACCTGGCCGAGTTGCGGTAGCGGTTGCAGTAGGAGGGGTGGCAGAGATAGCTGCCGCCCCGCAGCACCCGCCGCTCCGCTCCGTCGCTCGGGGTCGGGCCCTCGGGGTTCTCGCGCGGGGAGACCCCGTAGTAGCGAGGATCGAATCGGTCGGCGCACCACTCCCAGACGTTGCCGACCGCCTGCCACAGCCCATAGCCGTTCGGAGTGAAGGAGCGCACGGGAGCCGTGCCGATCCAGCCGTCCGCGGCGGTATTGTGAGCGGGGAAGGATCCCTGCCAGACGTTTGCGCGCCAAGTCCCGTCGCTCCCGTCGATGGGGTCGTCGCCCCAGGGGTAGGTCGCCGACTCGAGCCCGCCACGCGCCGCGCGCTCCCACTCGGCTTCAGTGGGCAGACGGCGTCCGGCCCACTCGCAGTAGGCGAGCGCGTCGGCCCAGCTGACGTGCACGACCGGGTGCTGCTGGAGTCCGCTGAGAGACGAGGCCCGACCGCCGGGATGCCGCCAGTCGGCTCCGCCCACACCGATCCACCACGGTGTGCCCGCGATCGGACCGATGATGTCTGCGGTGGGGGCATCCACCAGCAGATGGAACACCGCCGAAGCGCCGGTGCGCTCGGCGTCGGTGAGATAGTCGGTGGCCTCGACGAAGCGGGCGAACTGCTCGTTGGTGACGGGGGTCGCGTCGATCTCGAAGGCGTCGAGCTCGACGGTGTGCAGCGGCAGTTCGCCGTCGGCGGCGAGTCCGTCGCCGGAGGCGTCGCCCATCGTGAAGGCTCCCGCCGGGATGCGGCACTGCTCGATCCGGTGCTCGCCCGAGCCGGAGGCGACGCTCCCGGGAATCGCGCTCTCTGGCTTCGGGGCCCTCGCGAGGCCAGCGGCGTCGGCATCCATCGTGGGCCCGCAGCAGTGCGGCTGGTCGGTCGGCGTCGCACCCGCGTTCATGCCCCGCTCCCTTCGCGGCTGATGCTGGCCAGCAGTGAGTCGAGAGAGGCTCGCATGCGCTGATCGGTCGCGAACTCGGGCATGAGGAGACGGAGGGTCTGCCAGCCCATGTTCGCGGCGGCGATCTCGTCGGACGCCGTGGTCAGGTCCAGGCCAGGCGCGAGTTCGCCCGCGTCCTCCGCCTCCTCGAGAAAGCGGATGATGCGAGCCCTCCACCGACGTGCATGCTCACGCTGCGTGAACCAGAACGACTCGTTCTGCGCAGCATGGTTCCAGAACGCGAGGGCGACGCGTGCGTGTCGGCTCCCGTCCTCCCCGAAAGGCAGCACGGCCAGGCACAGGCTGTGCAGCGCTTCGAGCCCGTGCTTGCCCGCGGTCATCTCTTCGATGCTCTGGTCCGCGAGATTGCGGGTGCGGAGGAACGCGGCCGTGAGGAGACTCTCCTTGTCGGGGAAATAGCGGGCGAACGCGCTGTGCGTGAAACCCGCTTCCGCTGCGATATTGCGCATCGTGAGTCGGTCGAAGCCGTCTCGTGCGATGACCTGCCATGCAGCTTCCGCGATCTCGTCGCGACGCGCATCGTGATCGATAACTCTGGGCATTCTCGGTTCTCCGCGCTCGGCAGGGGCCAGGGGTCGCGGAAGTGTCTTGCGACCGGTGCTCCCAGCCTACTTTATTCTCCATTTGTAGAAAGTTATTGATTTGTAACTTTTGCGCATCGCGACGCGGTTATCGTTAGTGACCAATTGGTCTCTAAAGATAGCGAGGATGCGATGGCAGGATCTGATGCACGTGGGTATGAGAGCTTTCGTGGCCGAGCGGAAGAGTTCGCCTCGGCCTCGAGCCCGTGGTATCCCGCTCGGGACCTCGCGCCCGAAGGCGCTCCCAACGTGGTGGTCGTGCTGGTCGATGATCTCGGCTTCAGCGACCTGGGGCCGTTCGGCAGCGAGATCGAGACCCCGAATATCGATGCCGTTGCGGAGAGCGGCTGCGTCTTCACCGACTATCGCACTGCGCCGGTCTGCTCGCCCGCGAGGGCTTCGCTCCTGACCGGGCTGAACCCGCACCGAGCGGGCTTCGGCACGGTGGCGCACGTGGATCCCGGATATCCGGGCTACACCTGCACCCTCCCTGACGATGCCCCGACTCTCGCGGAATCGCTCCGCGCGGGCGGATACGCCACCTTCATGGTGGGGAAGTGGCACCTCACCGTCGAATCCCAACTTCACGACGCAGCCGACAGGTCGTCATGGCCGCTGCAGCGGGGCTTCGATCGCTACTACGGCAGTATGGACGGGTTCACCTCGCTCCACCATCCGCATCGGCTCGTGCGTGACAATTCAGTCGTGGATCGGACCGGGTTCACCGAAGATTACTTCCTCACGGATGACCTGACCGATGAGGCGATCGGCATGATCGACGATCTGCGGGCCAACGATAGCCGTAAGCCGTTCCTGCTGTACTTCGCTCACTCCGCGGTTCATGGGCCGGTGCAGGCCAAGAGCGAGGATATCCGCCGATATCGAGGAAGATACGCCGCAGGATGGGATGCCCTGAGGCAAGAGCGCTTCGAGCGGCAGAAGAAGCTCGGGATCGCCGCCGATCTCTCGGTGCTCCCGGAACCGGGGCAGAACCGAGACCGGATCCCGGCGTGGGACGATCTCGATGAGGAAGCGCGAGAACTCTTCGCGCGCCATATGGAGGTGTACGCCGCGTGTGTCAGTGAGGTCGACGAGAGTGTGGGGCGAGTCGTCAAACGGCTCCGGGAGCTGGGTGAACTCGACAACACGATCATCGTGATCGCGAGCGACAACGGAGGTACCGCGGAGGGCGGCCTGCGGGGTACACGAAGCTACTTCGCCCAGTTCGTGTCCGGGCTCCCGCTCCCGGAGGACTGGGTGCGAGACGTCCCCCGCGAACTCGATCTGCTCGGCGGTCCTCGGGTGCACGGGCACTATCCCGCTGGCTGGGCGCGGGTTTCCAACACCCCGTTCCGGGCGTTCAAGGGAACCCTCTACGAGGGGGGGCGTGCACGCTCCGCTCATCGTGTCGTGGCCCGCCGCACCCGAGGGGCTCCGGGGTAGAGGGCTGCGTGGCCAGTCGGTCTTCGTCTCGGACCTCGCGCCCACCCTGCTCGAACTCGCGGGTATCCCGCCGCTGCCGGTGCGCTCCGGCAAACCGGCTCTCGAGTTCGACGGTCGAAGTTTTGCCGCGGCGCTCGCGGATGCCGCTTCTCCCGGCCGCGACCTCCAGCACTTCGAGGCCTTCGGATCGCGTGCCCTGGTCTCCGGCCGGTGGAAGGCTCTTTCCCCCGTGCCGCCGACCCCTGCTGAAGGCGCGACCGGCGGTCGCTGGGAGCTCTACGACCTCGCCTCGGATCCGACCGAGACGAGGGATCGCGCCTCCGAGTTTCCCGACACCGTTCGAGAGCTGGCGGAGAACTGGCGGGACGAAGCCTGGCGCAACACCGTGTTCCCGTTGAACGACGACGGCAGTCTGTTCTCGATTCGTCCGGAGAGCGAAAGCGCGCTCTCTCGAGAAACGCGGCTGACGCCGTTCAGGCCCCCTCTCGAACGGTTCCGTGCTTCGAAGCTGACCGTGCTGCGGTCGTTCACCGTAATCGCCGACCTCGAGATCGAGCACGATACCGAGGGGGTCGTCGTCGCGCACGGGGATCAGGGTGGCGGGTATCTGCTGGCGATCGAGGACGGTGCACCTCTTATCTCCTACAACGCATACGGAGACATGAGGCGGGTGCGAGCGGCCCCTCTCGGGCATGGCACGCACCAGGTCGAGCTCCGTTTCGCGGAGATCGAAAGCTTGCGATGGAGGATCACGCTTCTCGTCGACGGTCGCGCGGCGGCGGAGATCCCCGAGGTGCCCATGCTGCTCGGAATGGCGCCCTTCACCGGTATCAGCGTGGGCTACGACTACGGAGGTCCGGTCGATTGGGAGCTCGCGGAGCGCCATGCCGACGGTTTCCGGTTCGCCCGCGGGGTCATCGTCGAGCTTCGTTATCTGCCGGGGCAGCGCTCTCGACATGACCGTACTGTGCTGCACCGCATCGGGGAGGCCGCGCTCGCCGTCGCGGATTGACGAGGCGGTCGCGCGGGAAGCACGACTACTCGCAGTATTACTGAAAGGAACATCATGAAACGAACACTCGCCGTGGCCGCCGGGCTCACGGCCGTCGCGCTCGCCCTGACCGCTTGCTCGGGAGCAGGATCGCCGAACGAGGGCTCCTCGACTTCGCCGACCGAGTTGAAGATCGGCAACTTCATGGATCTGACCTCATGGGACACCGCTGTCGCTGATATCGGGTTCAATGGCCCTTACCTTTCTGCGGTCTGCGATCCGCTCGTCGCGCTCGACGGGGAGGGGAAGCCCGTTCCGGCGCTCGCCACGAACTGGACGGTTTCGGAAGACTTCCTGACGGTCACGCTGGAGCTGCGCACCGACGCGGTGTTCTCCGACGGCGAGAAGTTCGATGCCGATGCTGCCGTCGCGAACCTCGAGTACCTGCGAGACGGAGCGATCTCCCGCGAGGCATATCTCAACGTTGAGAGTTTCACGGCGGTCGATGAGGACACCGTGGAGATCGATCTGAGTGCTCGTGATGATCGGCTGCTCTATTTCATGGGGCTCGGCCGAAGCTACATGGCCGCACCGTCGGCGATCGAGGCCGGCACTCTCGCCGAAGCCCCCGTCGGGTCCGGTCCCTACACGCTGTCGGAGAGCAGCATACCCGGCGCTGAATATCATTTCGACCGTGTGGCCGACCACTGGGCGGCCGACGAGTTCCGCTTCGAGAAGGTCTCGGTGCTGCCGATCCAAGACGATAGCGCTCGGAACAATGCTATGGAGGCCGGCCAGATCAATGTGACCTTCGCCGACGACACGACAGTGGAGATGGCGGAGCAGAACGGTTAGTCGACGGAATCGAAGGTCGCAGCCTGGATTGGCCTGCGCATCAACGACCACACCGGCGAGCAACTCGAGCCCCTCGGCGACGTGCGTGTTCGGCAAGCGCTCAACTATGCGTTCGACGGTGCAGAGATCCTGTCCTCGCTCGGACGCGATCGGGGCGAGGTCACCAACCAGGTCTTCGCGGTCGGTTTTCCCGGTAACGATCCTGCTCTCGATGACCGATACGGCTACAACATGGAGAAGGCTAAGGAGCTGATGGCGGAGGCGGGATATGCCGACGGTTTCGAGGTGGCGATGCCGATGTCCGGACCTTTCCAGGCCTGGCAGCCCACGGTCGAGCAGGTGTTTCAGGAGCTCGGGATCCGGGTGACCTGGGATGAGTATCAGTTCACCGATTATCAGTCGAACGCTCCGAACTACCCGATGTTCATCGTCTCGCTCGCCGTGGACTCTGATCCCGTCGCGACCATCGCCCGTCAGTTCACGGTGCCGCAGTGGTACATGCCCGAACCCGATATCTCCGAGTTCCCGGAGCTGCAGTCGCAGGTCGATGCGGCTCTCGAGGCGCCGCGTGGCGAAGAGCAGGAAGCCGAGATCCGTGAGCTCAACGAGATGGTGACGGAGCAGGCGTGGAACGTCGTCTGGTATCAGTCGGCGAACACCTACGTGACGACCCCTGACATCGAGTTGACTCCGGTGACCGGCATGATGTTCCCGACACTGAGGCAGATCCAGCCCGCCGCGTGACCGAGCGGTTATCGAGCGCTCCGGCGGTCTCCTTGCGACGCGCATCGGGGAGGCCGCCGGTTCTGCGCGTCGCGCACCGGGCCGCAGTAGCGCCCGCTCGCGGCGTCGCGCCCACTCATGCGGAACCCCGCAGGTCGGCGATCAAGGAGTCGACGCTGGTGTTGATGCTGGCGTCGTTCGCGGCCTCGGGCACGAGCACGGCCATCATCTGCCAGCCCGCGTTGTGCGCCGAGACCCGGTTCACCGCGTCCTCGATGTCGACCTCCTCGGAGAGTTCGCCGTCCTCGCGGGCCTCGGTGAGGAAGCCTCGGATCAGGTCTCGCCGCCGCGTGATGTTCTCGTGGTGGATTTCCCAGAGCTCGTGGTCCTGGGCGGCACGGTCCCAGAATGAGAGGACGACCCTGGATCGCTGGGGTCCGTCAGCCTCCAGCGGCATGAGTTCGAGGCACATTTGGCGGAGCGCTTCGAGACCGCGCACGCCCTCGGTGCGGCGAAGCGTGTACTCGTGGGACTTCTGGAAGACCTCGAGGAAGGCCGCGGTGAGCAGGCTCTTCTTGTCGGGGAAGTAGCGGGCTATCGCACCATGGGCGTATCCGGCCTCGGCGGCGATCTCGCGCATGGTCACCCGGTCGAAGCCGTCTCTGATGATGATCTGGGTGACGGCTTCGACGATGTGGGATCGTCGCTCGTCATGATCCACGATCTTCGGCATGTGTCTCCGTTCGTCCCTTGAATTCTAGGGAGGAATCCAGTTTCGACCCGCCCAGCTTGTTTTCGTCACCAATTGGTGATTAATCGTTACCGGAGCGTTACTTAAAGTTGCCGCTTGGAGATTAATCTTTAGTCACCGAATGGTGATTAAAGTGAGCTCGGCGCCCGCGTCGACCTCCGCCGACGAAGGAGTCGTACACATGAAGAAGATCAACCGCCTGTGGGGTGCGCTCGCTCTCATCCCGGCCGCCGCGCTTGCACTCACCGGCTGCTCGTCGGGAGGGGGTGGTACCGAAGCCCCGTCCGGCGACGGCGACGTCACGACTCTCAAGGTGGCGACGATCGGCCTCACCTCCGACGGCAGCCTGATCGGCGGCATCGAACAGGGCTTCTTCGAGGAGGAGGGCCTGGAGATCGAGACCTCGATCGTCGCCAACCCGCCGGCCGGCCTCGCCGCGGCTCAGAGCGGCCAGGTCGATATTGCGTACTCTCCGAGCATTCCGCTGCTCAATGCGCTCGGGCAGGGCGTGGGCATCAAGGTGATCGGGGCCGCCGACGGATATCCCGCCGACCCCTCGGAGATCGACGATCCCGCTGATTTCGACGACACCGGGCTGTTCGCCGCGGTCGGCAGCGATATCCACTCGGTCGCGGATCTCAAGGGCAAGACCATCGCAGTGCCGGCGCGCAAGGCGCAGCTCGAGGTGGTCATCGCCGGCGAGCTCGAGAAGGAGGGCATCGATCCCGCGTCCGGCGTGAACTGGGTCGTGCTCGACTTCACCTCGGCCGTGGCCGGGCTGCAGAACGGCACCGTCGACGCTGCCGGCCTCGTGAGCCCCTTCACGACCGAGGCCGAGGCGGCGGGAGCCGAGCAGCTCTCCGCCCCGTCGATCGGTTTCTTCGAAACGGGCGCGACCGGCCTGTGGACTGCGGGAGCCACCACGATCGAGAAGAAGAAGGACGCGATTGCGGCCTTCCAGCGGGCGATCGTGAAGTCGAACGAGTGGGCCACCGAGAACCCCGAGGAGGCCATCCAGGCGGGTCTCGACTACACCGACTCGCAGCTCACCGTCGACCAGGTGAAGGTGCCGGTGTGGCCGACCGTGGTGAACCCTGAAGACCTCGAGCGCCCCAACGAGAAGATGGTCGCTCTCGGGTTCCTGCCCGAGCCGGTGGATCTTACCGACGTGATCGTCTCGGAGTGATCCCGTGCGAGATTCTCGACTGCTGAGGTGGGGTGTTGGTGCTCTGGGTGCGTTGATCGTGTTCGGGGTGTGGCAGGTGGTGGCTGTGGGGCCGCTTGCGGGGTCGCCTTTGCCGACCGCGGGTGAGGCGGTGGGGGAGCTGGCTGGGTTGGTCGTGACTGCGGGGATGTGGTCCGCGGTGTGGGACACGGTGGTGATGGCGGTGCTGGGGTTGGTTGTCGCGACGGTGGCGGGGGTGCTGCTGGGTGTCGGGATCGGGGTGTCGCCGTTGGCGATGCACGCGACGCGGGTGCCGTTGGAGTTCTTGAAGCCGATTCCGCCGATCGTGATTCTGCCGGTGGTGGTGCTCGTGCTGGGTCCCACGGCGGGCATGGGTGTGTTCTTGGTGTTCGTCGGGTGTTTCGTGTCGATTGTGGTGCAGGCGTCGGCGGGGGTGTTCGATACGGATCCGGTGGCGCGGGCGACGGGCCAGTCGTACGGGTTGGGTCGGGGCGAGGTGCTGTGGAGCATCGTGTTGCCGAGCGCGTTGCCGTATATCGGGACGGCGGTGCGGGTCGCGGCGCCGACGGCGTTGATCGTGGCGGTGGTCGCGGGTCTGATCGGGGGCGGTCCGGGGTTGGGGCAGAGCCTGGTGCAGACGCAGATCGCGGGCAATCAGCCGCGCTTGTTCGCGTACGTGCTCGTGCTGGGTTTGTTGGGATTGATCGTGCAGGGGGTGAGTCAGTGGGGCGAGCGGAAGCTGTTGCACTGGCATCCCCAGTACCGGAAGCAGGTGGTGTGATGTCGGTGACCTCGACCGTGCTGATCCGCACGAGAGAAGCGCGCCGTCAGCAGCGCAGCGGGCTGCCCAAGTGGGCGTTGATCGGGGCCGAGGTCCTCGTCCCGATCCTGTTGCTGGGATTGTGGTGGGTGGTGTCGGCGAACTCGACGAATACGTTCTTCCCGCCGTTGCAGACGATTCTCGAGCGGATGGGGGCGCTGGTGGCGACTCCCGCGTTCTGGGGTGATGTGGGGTCGTCGGTGGGGAATCTGCTGCTGTCGTTCGCGCTCGCCTGCGTGATCGGGGTGGGGCTGGGGATCGTGCTGGGCGTGTCGCGGTGGTTGTCGTGGCTGGTGGAGCCCACGATCCATTTCTTCCGCGCGATCCCGCCCGTGGCGCTGGTGCCGATCTTCGTGTCGCTGATCGGGTTCGGCAACGAGACCCGCATCCTGTCGATCACGCTGTCGGCGGTGTTCCCGGTGCTGATCTCCACGATCGATGGGATCCATGCCACGGATCCGGATCGCCGGTCGGTGGGCCGCATCTACCGGTTGGGGGTGTGGGATCGGATCTTCCAGGTCGCGCTGCCCGAGGCGAGCCCGCGCATCCTGTCGGGCATGCAGGTCAGCCTGATCACCGCGTTCGTGGTGATGATCGCGTCCGAGATGCTGGGCGCCTCGGTCGGGCTCGGGGCGCGCACCCTGCTCGCGCAGCAGTCGTTCATGATCGCCGACATGTGGGTCGGGATCCTCGTGCTGGGTGTGCTCGGCTATGCCGCGACCGCTCTGCTCGCCATCTTCCGGCGCCGCGTGCTGCGCTGGTACATCGCTATCCGACAGCAGGAGAAGAACCTATGACCACCACCACGACCGTGCCCCGTTTGAGTGTGCAGGGCCTCGCGAAGACGTACGACACGAAACAGGGAGCGGTGCCCGTCATCGCCGACCTCACCTTCGAGGTGCAGGCCGCGGAGATCGTGTGCATCGTCGGCCCGTCGGGGATCGGGAAGACGACCCTGTTGAAGTGCTTGACTGGGTTGCAGTCGATCACGTCGGGTTCGGCGCGCATCGATGGCAAGCAGATCGATGGGCCGCCGGAGGAGATGGCGCTCGTGTTCCAGGAGTACACGCGCTCGCTCATGCCGTGGCTCACGGTCGAGAAGAACGTGCGCCTGCCCTTGAAGCACCTGCGTCTGTCGGCCGCGGACCGGGAAGAGCGGATCCGGTCCGCGCTGGCCGCGGTCGGGCTCGCCGGCGCGGAGACGAAGTACCCCTGGCAGCTCTCGGGCGGTATGCAGCAGCGCGTCGCGATCGCCCGCGCGATCGCGTACCGGCCCGAGGTGCTCGTCATGGACGAGCCCTTCGCGTCCGTCGACGCGCAGACCCGGTTCGAGCTCGAGGACCTCTGCCTGAAGATCCGCGACGAGTTCGGCATGACCATCGTGGTCGTCACCCACGACATCGACGAGGCCGTGTACCTCTCCGACCGCGTCGTCGTGCTCGGCGAACGCCCCGCCCGCGTCACCCGCATCGTCGATATCGACCTCCCCGCACCCCGCGACCAGATCACCACCCGCGCCACCCCGGCCTTCGCCGAACACCGCACCGACATCTTCGAACTCATCCGAAAGGCGCACTGAGGTGGGGGATCGACCGGCGCGGACCGAGCTCTCACGGCGCGGATACGAGTCGTTCGGAGGTCGCGTCGCCGAGTTCGTCTCGGACTCCGTGCCGTGGTGGCCCGAGCGCCCGACCGCTCGCGATGACGCCCCGAACGTGATCGTGATGCTGGTCGACGACCTCGGCTTCAGCGATCTCGGTCCGTTCGGCAGTGAGATCCCGACTCCGAACATCGACGCGCTGGCCGATGACGGATGGGTGTTCACGAACTACCGCACTGCCCCCATGTGCTCGCCGGCCCGCGCCGCCCTCATGACCGGTCTCAACCCGCACCGCGCGGGGTTCGGCTACGTGGCGCACACCGATCCCGGGTACCCGGGCTTCACCTGCGAGCTGCCGCAGGACGCCCCCACGCTCGCCGAGTCCCTGCGGGCCGGCGGGTACGCCACCTTCGCGGTGGGCAAGTGGCACCTGACGCTCGAGTCGCGCCTGCACGACGCGGCCGACAAGTCGTCCTGGCCGCTGCAGCGCGGCTTCGATCGCTACTTCGGCAGCATGGACGGCTTCACCTCGCTGCATCATCCGCACCGTCTCGTGCGAGACAACTCCGTGGTCGATGTGCAGCAGTTCCCCGACGGCTACTTCCTCACCGACGAGCTCACCGACGAGGCCCTCGCCATGATCGACGAGCTGCGGGTCAACGACGCGTCGAAGCCCTTCTTCCTGTACTACGCGCACACCTCGGTGCACGGGCCGATCCAGGCGAAGGAGGCCGACATCGCGCGTCACCGCGGGCGCTACGAGGCCGGCTGGAACGCGCTGCGCGAAGCGCGATTCGCGCGGCAGCGGGAGCTCGGGGTGGTGCCGCCGCAGGCAGAGCTGCCCGCCGACGCCATCGCCGACGGGGGCCGGATCCCGAGCTGGGAGTCGCTGAGCGATGAGGATCGCGCGCTCTTCGCCAGGCACATGGAGGTATACGCGGCCGCGGTCGACGAGGTCGACCAGAGCGTCGGACGCCTCGTCGAGCACCTGAGGCGGCTCGGCGAGCTGGAGAATACGATCGTCGTGCTCGCGAGCGACAACGGCGGCACCGCGGAGGGCGGCCCGAGCGGCACCCGCAGCTACTTCGCCCAGTTCGGACACTCGGCTCCCGTGCCCGAGGGCTGGGTGCGCGACGTGCCCCGCGATCCCGAGGAGATCGGCGGCCCCAGGCTCTTCAGCCAGTACCCGACCGGCTGGGCGCGCGTCTCGAACACCCCGTTCCGCTCGTTCAAGTCGTCGACGTACGAGGGCGGTGTGCACGCGCCGCTCATCGTGTCGTGGCCGGCGGCTCCCGCGCAGGCGCGCGGGCTTCGGGATCAGTTCGTATTCGTGTCGGATCTCGCCCCGACCATCCTCGAGCTGACCGGGGTGCAGCCGCTCGCCGAGCTGCGGGGGAGGCCGACCCAGGAGCCCGACGGCAGGAGCGTCGCCGGGGTGCTCGCCGATCCCTCAGCCGAGGGCCGCGAGGCCCAGTACTTCGAGTGCGTGGGGCGCCGCGCGATGGTCGACGGGGAGTGGAAGGCCGTGTCCCCGCTGCCGCCTCGCCGTGAGGAGGGCGCCGCCGGCGGAGCATGGGAGCTGTATCACCTCGCCGACGATCCGACCGAGACGCGTGACCTGGCCGCCTCTCACCCTGAGCGGGTGGCCGCCCTCGCCGACCGGTGGCTCGATGAGGCCTGGAACAACGCCGTGCTGCCTCTCGACGACGACGGCACGCTGCACCGCAATCGCCCGGAGACGGAGGCGCGACTCGAGGCGCCGGTGTCGCTCGTGCCGTTCCGCCCGCCGCTCGAGCGGTTCAGATCGGCGAAGCTGACCGTGCTGAAGTCGTTCGTCGTCGAGGTCTCACTCGAACTCGAGGAGGGTGCGGCCGGTGTGCTCGTTGCCCACGGCGACCAGGGCGGCGGATACCTGGTGGCCATCGAGGACGGGGCACCGATCATCTCCTACAACGCCTACGGCGACATGCATCGCGCCCGGGGGGTCGCGCTGCAGCCCGGGGCGCGGGAGCTCGTGCTGCGCGTCGACGAGCTGGAGGGGCTGCGGTGGCGTCTGCGGCTTGAGGTCGACGGCGTGCCGTCCGCGGAGATCGCCGCGGTGCCCATGCTGCTGGGCATGGCCCCGTTCACCGGCATCAGCGTCGGCTACGACTACGGCGGGCCCGTCGATTGGGAACTGCACGAACGGCACCGAGGGTTCCGCTTCTCGGGGGGCAGGATCTCGCGGTTGCGCTACGTGCCGGGCGCGCGCTCTCGGCACGACCCCACGGTACTGCGCGCGATCGGCGAGGCCGTCGCGGAGCTCGCGGACTGAGGCGCGCGCTCCCGCTCCCGGCCCGCGCCCCCAGCTCCCGGCCTGCTCCCCCAGCTCCCGGCCTGCGCTCCCGCTCTCGCTTCCGGCCTGCGCTCCCGCTCCCTCGAGACCGCCTATTCGTATCGAGTCGGCCCGGAATATGCGCGAATCATGGGCCGGTTCGCAAGAAATAGGACGGCTCGCGAGGGGCGGGCAGGGGCGGGCGGGGCGAGGGCAGAGGATCAGAGCGGCAGCGTCTCCACCTCGAACGGGAACACGATCGCGCCGCCCGTGGCGTAGTTCGGCACGTCGGCCTCGACCGCTCGGCCCTCGGGCGAACCGAGCGCCGAGCCGAGCGCCGCCTCGTCGGCGAACGTCGCCTGGAAGATGCCGTAGTAGGGGCCCTCGCCGGGCTCGCAGATGTCGAGCGAATAGGTGATCTCCTGCACCCCGGGGAGCTTGGCGCAGAGTGGCAGGTGAGTGCTCAGATAGTAGTCCTTGAACGCGGCGCGGTCGGTGGGCTCGGGGTAGAGCACGGTGAGCTTGTGCATGAGGTTCTCCTTGAAACTGTGACGGTTCGGTGGCAGCGCCGGATCAGTCGCGAGCGTAGACGCGTCGACCGGTGAACCAGGTCTCCACGACCGTGGTCTGCACGAGCTCGTTCGCGGGGTGCTCGAAGGGATCCCGATCCAGCAGCACGAAGTCGGCTGACTTGCCGACCTCGAGCGAGCCCGTCTCCGAGGCGAGTCCCATCGCGGTGACAGCGCCGATCGTGAACGCGGAGATCGCCTCCTCGAGAGTGATCGCCTGCTCCGGCCAGAGCGTACCGGGGTACTGGCCGTTCGGGTCCTCGCGGGTGACGAGGCCGTGGATCCCCTCCCACGCGTTGGGCGAGGCCGCGACGGGCCAGTCGGATCCGCCCGCGACGATGGCGCCGGCGTCGAGCAGCGCACGGTTCGGCTGCATCTGGTCCGCGCGCTCGCGCGGCAGCACCTCGCGGATCGCCTCGACGATCGGACCCGGCACCCAGATGAAGGGGCAGATGTCGGCGTCGACGCCCAGCTTCGCGAAGCGCGCGATGTCGTCCGGGTGCACGAACTGGCCGTGGGCGATGTGGTAGCGGGTATCGGTGATGCCCTCGCCGCGCAGTGTCTCGACGGCGTTCAGCACCTCGTGCACCGAGGCGTCGCCCGTGCAGTGGATCTTCGCCGAGAGGCCGGCCTTCGCGACGCGGCGCAGCCAGTCGGTGAGCTCCTCGGGCTTCAGCAGGGTGTCGCCGTGGTGGTGGTCGCCGTGCACGTCGTCGGGGAGGTAGGGCTCCAGGAACGCGCCCGTGCGGGTCGGGGGCACGCCGTCGAGGAAGATCTTCACGAAGTCCGGGCGGTGGTGCTCGGTGCGGTACTGCTCGCCGTTGAAGACGAGGCCGTCGCCGATCTCGGCGAAGCCGAAGATGTCGTCGTTGATGAGCATCGACGAGATCACCCAGGCGTCGAGCTCGCCGGCCGTATCGAGCGAGCGCAGCGCCTCCATGATGTGGTTCGAGACGCCCGCGTCCTGGAACGCGGTCACTCCGAAGGAGTTCAGGATCTCCACGCCGCGCTGCGCCGCGCGCCGCTCCTGCTCTGGCTCGAGCCCGCCCGCCGTCTGCTGCGCCTTCGCGACGGGCAGCCCCGCGGCCTCGAGCAGCACGCCCGTGGGCCGGCCGTCGGCGTCCTGCACCACACCGGGCTGACCGGCCTCGATCCCGGCGATCTCCATCGCTCGGGTGCTGACCCAGCGGTTGTGGTGGGAGTCGTCGGAGAGCATCACCGGGCGCCCGCCCGCAGCCTCGTCCAGCTGCGCGAGCGCGTCGGCCGTGTTCACCTCGTTCAGGCGGTCGCTCGCCCAGGGGCCGCCGACGACCCAGGCGTCCGCGGGCAGCTCCGCTGCGTGGGCGCGCACTGCCTCGAGGATCCCGTCGAGGTGAGCCCCGATCGGCACGCGCAGCTCGAACAGCTCCTCCTTGCCGGCGAGGAAGAAGTGGTTGTGCACGTCCGCGAGTCCCGGCATGAGGAAGGCCCCGGCGAGATCGCGCACCTCCGTGTCAGGACCCGCCAGTGCGCCGACCTCATCGGCCGATCCGACCGCGACGATCCGCCCTCCCGCTACCGCGATCGCCTCGGCTCGCGGGTTCGCCGGATCGACCGTGTAGACGCGGCCGTTGGTGAGGATCAGATCGGGCTGTGTGGTCATCGTTGACTCCGTTCGTGGGGTGTGGTGTGTTGAAAACGGGCTACTTGCCGCAGGCGCAGCGCTCGTTGCCGCAGCGGCAGGTGTCGCCCGCGCAGCATCCGCAGCCGGATCCCGCGCAGCAGCCGGATCCCGCGCCGTCCGAGGCGCACGCGCCGCCCCCGGCGCGTGCGTCGGCCGCGAGATCCATCGCGGGGTTCCGGTCGAGGAAGCCGTGCGGCTTGAACCAGAAGCCCGAGTAGTCGACGGGCATGATCGGCCAATCCTCGGTGCGCGGGATGTGGGTGGGGCCGAAGACGTGCCACAGCACGATGTCCTCGCCGTCGAGCGAGCGGTCGGCCTTCGTCCACTCGGGCAGGCCCGCCCCCGGGGCGTGCGCATTGGGGTAGAAACCGGCCGGATAGAGCTCTTCGGGATCGTACCGCGTGCCCCACAGATGCTTCGTGGCGAAGTTGGCGCGCCCGTGCACCGTTGATTCGGGCTGCGCCGCGAGCAGCATCTTGCCCTCGGGGATCAGCCAGTACGAGGTCGGCTTGCCCACGTGGTTCGTACGGTGCGCGGACCGCACCTCCCACACCCGGCCGGTGAGGCCGTTGGCGATCCGCTGCGCCTCCTGCTCGCTCCTGAGCTGCGTGTCCGACCAGGTGAAGGCGTTGCCGTAGGGGTTGTCGGGGCCCGTCGGGATCTGCACCGCCTCGACCTCGTGCAGCGTGTTGTCCTCGCCGTCGATGGCGGCATCGATGCGGGCGCAGAAGAGGTGCTGGTGCACGGGGGTGAAGATGCCGGGTGCGATCTCCGTGCGATGCGCGTCCTCGCTGCCCGGGATCCCCGCGCCCGCGAACACGATACCGGTGGCCTTCGCTTCGACCTGGATCGAGCCGTCGAGGTAGAAGTACCAGAAGAAGCCGTAGTCGTAGTTGCCGATGGTGGCGAAGTAGCTGACGACGAGGCGGCGGCTGCGGCGCACCTCGGCATTGCCGTCGAGGTCGGTGTGCTTCCAGAGGATCCCGTAGTCCTCCTCGTGCATGCAGATCGCCTGGGGAATGCTCACCGGGTTTCCGCGGTCGTCCGGCACGAACGCGTCGAAGTAGTGGATCACACCGAGGCAGTCGCAGCCGAGGGCGAGGGAGTTGGCGTTCTTGCCGAGCAGGTACTCGCCCGCGTCGAAGTAGCTGATCCAATAGCGGCTCACCGAGGTGTCGCCGTAGGGCACCACCATCTCGGGCACGCTCGCTCGGTGCGCGACCGATCGGTCCTCGTCGCCGTCGCGGAAGCTGATCTGGTTCAGCACCAGACCCTCCTGCTGCGTGAAGCCGACCCTGAACTTCCAGTTCTCCCACTGCACGAGGCTGCCGTCGACCGAGAACGACGGCCCCTCCGGCTGCGTGATCTCGATGGGTTTGAGGCTCGTCCGGGCGGGGCCCTGCACGTCGAGCGTGTAGTTGCCGTGCGCCTCGGGCACCGGGATGTCGCCCTCGTCGTCGATGCGGATCACGCGGCGTTCGGTGAGGTCGACGTGCACCACGAGACCCTCGACCGGGTGCGCCCACGGGCTGTCGGTCTCCGAGTCGCGCAGGTAGGTGTGCGAGCGCACGATCCGCTTGCCGATCTCGTCCTCACGGCCGAAGAATCCGGGCGCGAGCGGGGAGCAGAAAGCGAGTTCCATGCGATCCTCGAGACCGCGGCGCTTCATCGCGGCCTGCCACTCCGAGGAGGCCTTCACGATCGCGGCAGCGTCCTCGTACTCCTCGAAGAGGTACTGCGGCTGGCCGTAGGGCGCCTCGCCGTTCGGTAGTACCCGCAGGCTGTCGATCTCGCCGCGCGTCACCGCGACGATCGCCTCGGAGGCGACGCCGGTGCTGCGATCGAGTAGCGTCACCCTGATGCGGCGGTCGAGCGCATCTCCCGGCTGCCACGCCGCGAGGTCGGCCTTGGGCGGATCGACGGGCAGCATGCGCGGCACGCGCGTGTGCTCGGTGAAGTGCCCCGCGTCCGCGAGGATCCGCCGCGCTTCGGCGATCTCGTCGCCGGTGAGCGGGTCGAGCGGGTGCTCGACCGTCTCGGGAGTGGTCACTCGCTTGCCGTGGGTGTGCGTGGCGTCGGGTCGATGCGGGTGGCCTGCGGCTTGCGTCATTGAAAATCATCCTCGTCGTGGTGACCGTTGGGGAGTTCCCCCTCAGTATCCCAAGCGGCTTGGCATTTGGACAGTCGAGCAGTTGACTCAGCGGGAAGAGTGCTGCGCTGCGAGTGCCCACACCCTCCCCGGAAGCGCCCGGAGCCGGGAAGATGTGAGTGGACGGGGCATGGCGATCCGCAGAACAGGACTCCGGCGAAAGGAATCTCAATGGCAGACAAGAACGACGGCGTTCAGGGGCGAGTGGTCGTCATCACCGGTGGCGGCACCGGCATCGGCGCCGCGATCGCCGAGCGCTACGCGGGCGAGGGCGCCCGCGTCGTGCTCATCGGACGCAGGATCGGCCCGATCGAGGAGGTTGCGGCGAAGCTGGGCGGCACCGCGATCGCCGCCGATGCGGCCGACGGGGAATCGGCTCGCGCCGCAGTCGCGCAGATCGTCGACGAGTTCGGCCGCATCGACGTGCTCGTCGCGAACGCGGGCGGCCACGGCTTCAATGCGGTCGGCGAAACCGATGACGACACCTGGGAATCGTCGATCAAGGTGAATCTGACGACCGCGTTCACGATGTCGCGCGAAGCCCTGCCGGCACTCATCGAGAGCCGCGGTCAGATCGTGGTGATCTCGTCGCTCGCGGGTGTATTCGCCGGCCCGAAGGTCGCCGGGTACACGACGACGAAGCACGCGCTCATCGGCCTCACCCGCTCGATGGCCCGCGACTACGGCGTGCACGGCGTGCGGGTGAACGCGGTTTGCCCCGGCTGGACCCGCACCCCGATGGCCGACGCCGAGATGGACGAGTTCATGGGGCACGTACCCGAGATCGCCAGCCGCGACGAGGCCTACGGTCGTGTCACCCGCGACGTTCCGCTCAAGCGCGTCGGTGAACCCGACGAGATCGCATCGGTCGTGCGCTTCCTCGGTTCGAACGAGTCGTCGTACATCACCGGGGCCGTGATCATGGCCGACGGCGGCGCGCACATCGTCGACCTCCCGACGCTCGCGTTCGAGCACGCCGGGATGTGAGCGACGCGGATCTGAACAGACCCCCACCACCAGGAGCGGAACAATGGAGTTTCACCACCACGGATACACCAGGGGCGAGCCCCGCATCGAACCGGTCGCTGGCGTCGGTCTGAACCGTCCGGAGCACCTGCCGGATCGGGTCGACGTGCTGATCGTCGGTTCGGGGCCTGCCGGGATCATCACGGCGGCGCAGCTCGCGCAGTTCCCGGATGTGGTCACGCGGATCGTGGAGCGGCGCGCCGGTCGGCTGGAGGTCGGCCAGGCCGACGGCATCCAGGCGCGCAGCGTCGAGGCCTTCCAGGCGTTCGGCTTCGCCGAGCAGATCATCCAGGAGGCGTACCAGCTCGTCGACACGGAGTTCTGGACCCCGGATCCCGAGCACCCGCGCAACATCCGCCGCAGCTCCACGACACCCGACACCCTCATCGGCATCAGCGAGTTCCCGCAGCTCATCGTCAACCAGACCCGCGTCGCCGACTACCTGGCGGAGTTCGCCGAGCGCTCACCGGCGAGGGGGAAGGTCGACTACGGCTACGAGTTCGAGGGGCTCGAGGTGCGGGACGGGGACGAGGAGTATCCGGTCGCGGTGACCCTGCGCTGCACGACCGGCCCCGATGAGGGGCAGGCCCGGGTGGTGCACGCGAAGTACGTCGTGGGCGCGGACGGCGCGCGCAGCCGCGTGCGAGCCTCGATCGGCGGCAGACTCGCCGGCGACCAGGCGATGCACGCCTGGGGCGTGATGGACGTGCTCGCGGTGACCGACTTCCCCGACATCCGCCGCAAGAGCATCATCCAATCGGGTGACGGTGGCAACATCCTGCTGATCCCGCGCGAGGGCAACTACCTCGTGCGTTGGTACGTCGACCTGGGCGACGTGGGCGAGGAGGATCGCGGTGCCGTGCGTCAGACCACTGTCGAGCAGATCATCGCGCGGGCGAACGCGATCATCCACCCCTACACGCTCGAAGTGAAGGACGTGTCGTGGTGGAGCGTTTACGAGGTGGGGCACCGGTTGACCGATCGCTTCGACGACGCCGACGCGCACCCCGGCGGGCACCGCGCTCCGCGGGTCTTCCTCGCGGGAGACGCCTGCCACACCCACAGCGCCAAGGCCGGTCAGGGTATGAACGTGTCGCTGCAGGACGGGTGGAACCTGGCCTGGAAGCTCGGTTACGTGCTCTCGGGCCGCAGCCCTGAGTCGCTGCTGCAGACCTACTCGGACGAGCGCCGGGTGATCGCGCAGAACCTGATCGACTTCGACCGGGAATGGTCGACGCTCATGGCGAAGAAGCCCGAGGAGTTCGCCTCCCCGCGCGAGCTCGAGGACTTCTACATCGCCACGGCCGAGTTCCCGGCGGGCTTCATGACGCAGTACGGGCCCTCGGTCCTCACCGGGGCGGGGGAGCATCAGCGCCTCGCCTCGGGGTTCCCGCTCGGCAAGCGGTTCAAGTCGGCCGAGGCGGTGCGCGTCGCCGACGGGGTGCTCGCGCACCTGGGTCACCATCACCGCGCCGACGGACGCTACCGCATCTACGCCTTCGCCGACGCGGGCGCCGCAGCCCTGGATCGCTGGGCCGAGTGGATGCTCGATTCGCCCGACTCCCCGGTGCGGCGCTTCACACCCGCCGCCGCCGACCTCGACAGCGTCTTCGACGTCAAGGCCGTGTACCAGGAGGGCTACCACGACATCGATCTGACAAGGGTGCCGAAGCTGTTCCTGCCGCGGCGCGGGCCACTGCAGCTGATCAACTACGAGAAGACCTGGGCCGCGATCCCGGGCAACGACATCTTCGACGAGCGCGGCGTGAGCCGCGACGGTGCCGTCGTCGTGGTGCGGCCAGACCACTACGTCGCGACGATCCTGCCGCTGTCCGGCACTGCCGAACTCGCGGAGTTCTTCGCGCCGATCCTCATCGAAACCGACTGACCGGAGGGAACACCATGGAGACTGCCGATCTGGTGCTGCGCGGAGGCAGCGTCTACACCCTCGACGAGGCCTTCACCGTCACGCAGGCGATCGCGCTGCGGAGCGGCGAGGTGCTCGCCACGGGCTCCGACGAGGAGATCGCCGAGGCGATCGGACCCGGCACTCGAGTGGTCGAGCTCGCGGGGCGGGCCGTGCTGCCCGGCATCGACGACTCCCACCTGCATGCGGCGGCGTGGGGGATCGGCAGCCCGCCGTACTCGCTCGACCTGTCGTTCCCCGCCGTGCGCTCGATCGCCGAGATCGCGGAGGCCGTTCGCGGGGCGGCGGAGACCACGGCGCCGGGAGAGTGGATCGTCGGTCAGGGCTGGGATGTCGGCTATCTGAGCGAGTGCCTCGACGGCGAACGCGCGATCCCGCATCGCTCCGACCTCGACGGCGTCTCGCCGGAGCATCCCGTCTGCCTCACCGACTTCTCGGGGCACATGGTGCTCGTCAACAGTGCCGCGCTGCGCCTCGCCGGCATCGATCACGACACCGTCGCGCCCGCGGGTGGGGTGATCGACCGCGATGAGACAGGCGAGACCACCGGCATCCTGCGTGAGGGAGCGCAGGATCTCGTGCAGTCGATCATTCCGCGACCCGACTACGAAACCCGCAAGCGGGCCATCGCCGACGCCGTGCGCCGGCTCAACGCGCGCGGGATCACGGCCTACACCGAACCCGGGCTCGGCCCGGGAGGCGAGGGCGTGCTCGGCGGCGCGCTCGGCGGCGACGCCATCCGCGCCTACGAGGAGCTGGTCGCGAGCGGGGAACTGACGGCACGGGTTTCGGTGCTGCTGCTGCCGCTCGCGATGGGAGAGACGGCGGATCGCCTCGAGCCGCGCGTGCGCGAGCAGCAGGCGGGGCTCGGCGACGTCGACCCGCGACTCGTGAACGTGATCGGGGTCAAGCTGTTCGCGGACGGAGTGCCGCCGAACGAGACCGCCTATATGTACGAACCTTACGGGCCGTCGCAGGGCCACGGCGCGCTCTGCGTGCACGGCGCCTCGGAGCCGCTGCAGGAGGCCGAGCTGCGCCGCGCGATCGCCACCGTGCATCGTCTGGGATTGCAGGCCGGCGTGCACGTGACGGGCGATCACGGCATCGACATCACCGTCGACGCCTTCGTCGCCGCGAACGACGAGCACCCCCGCGACGACGCGAGGCACTACGTGATCCACGGGGACTTCATCTCCGACGATCGCCTCGCGCAGCTCGGCGAGCGCGGCTACGGCGTCAACATGAACCCCGGCATCAAAGCGCAGATCACCGACCTCATGGACGCCGTGGTGGGCGAGGAGCTCTCTGCGCGCCAGTGGCCCACCCGATCCGCCGCCGAATCGGGTGCGACTTTCTGCGCCAGCTCGGATGCGCCGGTCACGGCGCCCGACTGGCTCGCGGGCGTCGCAGGCATGATGACCCGTCGTTCGAAGGCCACGGGCCGGGTTTCGGGCCCTGAGCAGTGCGTCGACCTCGAGACCGCGCTGCGGGCGTACACGACGAACGCTGCGAAGCAGAGCTTCGCGGAGCAGTGGCGCGGATCGCTCGAGCCTGGCAAGGTCGCCGACCTCGTGGTGCTCGACCGCGATCCGCGATCCGTCGAGCCCGAGCGGCTCACCGAATTGCGCGTCGACCTCACCCTCTTCGGCGGCGAGACGGTCTACGAGCGGGAGTAGCGGGCGCCTTCCGCAGTGCCCTGTCATGACGGACAAGTGACGAAAGGCGGGTTTCGCATCTCCGACCGCGGCCAGAGATGCGAAACCCGCCTTTCGTCGCGAATGGGCGGGCTACCCGCCCAGGTATGCCTGGCGCAGCAGCTCGGGATCCTCCTCGAGCGCCTTCGCCGACCCCTGCGGGTGGCTCACCCGGCCGCTCGCGACGACCATCGCCTCATCGGCGATGCCGAGCGCGAGATGCGTGAACTGCTCGACGAGCAGCACGCCCACACCCGACGCCGCGATCTGCTGGATGAGGGGCAGCAGGCGCATGAACACGACGGGCGCGAGCCCGAGCGACATCTCGTCGATCAGCAGGAACCGCGGCTTCGACGCGAACGCGCGCGCGAGCACCACCATCTGCTGCTCACCGCCCGACAGCAGCACGGCCTGCGAGTCGATGCGCTTCTCGAGCTCGGGGAACGACTGCAGCACCTCCTGCACGCCGGCATCATTCTTCGCGGTCAGCAGCAGGTTCTCGCGCACCGTGAGCGACGGGAAGATCGCGCGCCCCTGCTCGATGTGCGCGATGCCGGCCCGCGAGCGCTGCACGCGGTTCCACTTCGCGATCGATTCGCCGTCGACCGTGATGTCGCCCGCTGCGTGGCCGATCACACCCGAGACCGATTCGAGCAGGCTCGTCTTGCCGGCGCCGTTCGGGCCGACGAGCGCGAGGATCCTGCCCTCCCTCACGGTGAGGTCGACGTCCGAGACGACCGGCCCGGCACCGCGGCGAACGGTCACGCCGCTCAGTTGCAGTTCGTTCATTGCGTCATCTCCGCATCTCCCATGTAGGCCGCGATCACGGCCGGGTCGTCGAGCACCTCTCGGGTCGGCCCCTGGGCGAGCACCTTTCCGAAGTCGAGCACGGTGAGCTCGGTGCACACGGAGCGCACGAGATCGAGATCGTGCTCGATGACCACGATCGCCGTGTCGAAGCGCGACGGGATCCGGGTGAGCCGGTGGCCGAACTGCAGGTGCTCCTCGTGCGAGAGACCGGCCGCCGGCTCGTCGAGGATCAGCACGCGCGGTCCCGACAGCACCGCGGCCGCGACCTCGATGAGGCGGCGCGTGCCCACGTCGACGTTCGCCAGCTGCTCCTCCGGGGGAGGGCAGCCGAGGAACGCGAGGGCGTCCGCCAGCTCATCGTGATCGAGGCGCTTGCGCGCGACGAACCGCACGTAGGCCTCGACCGACAGCTGGGGAGGCACACGATCCTGCTGGAAGGTGCGGCGCAGACCCTTGTGGGCTCGGGCCACCGGCGAGAGCCGAGTGATGTCCTCACCGTCGAGCAGTACCGTGCCCGTGTGCTGGGGCAGGAAGCCGCTGACCGCATCGACGAAGGTCGACTTGCCGGCGCCGTTCGGCCCGATGAGACCCATGATGGAGCGCGGCTTCACCTGCAGGGACACATCGTCGTTGGCCTTGAGGCTGCCGAACTGCACGCCGAGGCTGCGCACCTCGAGCACCGGGGCGGCGTTCTCCGGGATCGGCTCGGCGGCCTCTGGCACGGCGAAGACGTCGAGCGCGGTCGTGCCGACATCGCTCGCGGCGGCCTCGGCCTGCGCGGCCTGCCGTTTCTTCGCCCGCTTGCGGAACCCACCGCGGATCACCTCGCCCAGATTCGAGCCGCCCGTGATCGCCTGGATGCCGAGCAGACCGAAGATGACGAAGCCCCAGTCCTGGGGCACGCCCCAGCGCTTCAGCAGCTCGGGCACGAGCACCCAGAGCACACCGCCGAAGATGGCCATGTCGATGAGGTAGGCGCCGCTCATCACCGCCAGGATGTAGAGCGCGAGCGACATGATGGGCGTGAAGCTCGAGGCGTAGGGGATCCCGACCTGGCCGGCGAGCAGACCGCCCGAGACACCGCCGAGCGCCGCGCTGACGGCGAACGCCGACAGCTTCGCCATGCGCACGCTCTGGCCGACCGCGGCGGTGCCGCGCTCGGAGAAGGCGACGGCCTTCCAACTGCTGCCGACCCGGCTGCGCTGCACGAGGAACACGAGGTAGGTGCAGACGACCAGCACGATGATCGAGAAGAAGAAGTACTCGCGATCGCTCGAGAAGAGCCCGGGCCGCTCGACCGAGAGGCCCTCCTTCTGACCGGGGAACTGGGTCTGCACGAGCAGCACGTCCACTGCCGCTGCGGCGCCGAGGGTGACGACCGCCAGGTTGACTCCGCGCAGACGCAGCGCGGGCAGACCGAGCAGGATGCCGGCGACCGCGGCGACGACCGCTCCGGCGAGCAGCCACACGATGAACCCGCCGGGAGCCTCGTTCTGATTGAGGAAGGTGACGACCCACGCGCCGATGGCGCTGAACGTGAGCTGGCAGAGCGCGATGATGCCGGCCGAACCCGTGACGATGCCAAGGCCGAGCAGCGAGATCGTGGCGGTGACCATGCTGATGGCGAGGTAGACGACGTAGCCGGAGAGCCCGACGCTCAGGGCCCAGCCGATGCCGAGGCCGATGACCGCGATGGCGATGGGCAGGACAGTGCGCAGGCGCCGATTAGCGAGCAGCATCCCACACCTCCTTTCGCTGCGACCACAGCAGCAGGATGACGATGAAGATGAGCGGCACGAAGTTTCGCACCAGCGTGAGCTCGTTGACCTGGGCGACCATGCCGTTGATGAGTCCGAGCAGCAGGCCGCCCGCGACCGCGAGGTCGAGCCGCTTGAATCCTCCGAGCAGGGCGGCCGCGGCGGCGGGGATGATGAGCATCGAGAGCGTCACCGCGTCGTTCGACTGGGTCGGAGCGATGATGAGGATCGTGACGGCACTGATCGCGCCGGTCACCGCCCACACTCCGATGGCCAGAGGCTTCGACGAGATGCCGATGAGCTCTGCCGTGGTGGGGCGGTCGGAGAGCGCGCGGAGCTTCGTGCCGATGGTCGTCTTGCGCAGCACCAGCGCTGCGGCGACGGCGACGAGGATCGCGAGTGTCACGGTGATCACCGTCACCCAGCTCACCACGACCCCGGCGATGCTGAACGCCGGCCCGTTGAAGATCGGAGCGAAGGGCTGCGGCTTGTTGCCGAAGAGGATGTAGGAGAGCGACATCAGCAGCAGGAAGGGGCCCACCGTCATCGCGGATCGCGTGGACAGATCGGCCTCGGACAGCCAGGTGGCGGCGATCCAGCCGATGAGAGCCGAGAGCAGCGCGCCGACCAGGATGCCGGCGATGGTGGCGAGCCACACGGGCATGCCCAACTTGCTGGCGAACCACACCGCGACGAACGCGGCGAACATGCCGGTCGCAGCCTGGGCGAAATTGACGACGCGCACGAGGCGCGACATGAGCGTGAGCGTGACCGCGAACACCGCGTACACGCCACCGGCGGCGAGACCCGAGAGCGCGCCCTGCAGCAGGGCTCCGCCGTTCACGATCGCCTCCCCGGTGAGTGGTGGGAACTGAGAAGCATGGGAATCCTTCGATATCTGAAACGGAGGCACCCGGTGCGGCGGAAGGGAGTTCCCTCCGCCGCACCGGGTAGAAGACCGGAGAGGTCTTACTGAGCGGGGATCATCAGCCAGTCCTCAGCGGCCTTCTCCCAGGCGTTGGTGCCCGACTGCAGGGTGACGGGCCAGCCGCCCGGCTCGTAGTCCTGAGCAGCCATCTTGTCGAACTGGTAGGGGTAGGCGAGCATGGGGGTCTCGATCGGATCCATGTTCTTGAGCGCCTCGTTGACGCTCTCGCGGGTGATGTCGCCGTCGATGCCCTCGAGCACCTCGACCATGAAGGTCGCGGCGAGGTAGCCGCCCTGGCTGAACGAGGTGAGCGTGATGTCGTTCTCCTCCATCAGCGCCTTCCAGTCGGCGTTGACGTCGCTGTCCTCGGTGAAGGGGTAGAACTCCGCGGGTACGTAGACGCCGGCCGCGCTGTTGTCGATCGCCTGGGCGAAGCTCTCGCTGTACACCGAGGTGAGCATCAGGAAGGTGACGTCGTCCCAGCCCTGCTGGTTCGCAGCCTTGATCATGCCGATCGCGTCGGGCTCGACGTTGTTGGTGACGATGCCGTCGCAGCCGGCCTCCCTCGCCTTCACGACGTAGGGGGTGTAGTCGGCGCCGCCGTAGGGCACGGTGTCGTCGACGTACAGGGGCTCCTTGCCGGTGATCTCGCTCCAGCGGTCGACACCGGCCTGGTAGGCGGGGCCGGTGGAGCCGATGACGCTGGTCAGCACGCAGAGGTTCTCGAGGCCGAGCTCTTCAGAGCCGTACAGCATCGTGAGCGTGGTGTCGTTGAACGGGCCGATGTTGGCCGCGCCGATGTTCGGCGAGTTGAAGCAGCCGGGGTCGACGCCGATGCCCTGGATCGAGCGCACGTCCTCCTGCTCGTAGTACTTCGCGTTGATCTCGCAGTCGAGCAGCGAGGCGCCGCCGACGAGCGCGACGACCTCGTCGCTGCCCACCAGCTCTCGCGCAGAGGCCGTCGCGGTGGCCGGGTCGGCCTTGTCGTCGGTGATCTTGTACTCGATCTGGCGGCCGTTGATGCCGCCCTCGGCGTTGACCTTGTCGAAGACGGCGGCCGCAGCCTCGGACGCCTCGGGGAAGGTGGCGGGGCCGCTGATGGTGTTGACGGAGCCGAGCTTGATCGGCCCGCCGTCACCGCCATCGCTGCCCGCGCAACCGCTCAGCACGAGTGCTGCTGCCGCGGTCAGCGCGGCAGCGCCCAGGATGCGTGATTTCATGGTGTGTCCTCTCGGATGGATGAAGGGGTGCTGCAAGAAGAAGGTGCGATCAGACCGGCTGCGCGTCCGGGTACCGGACGGTGCCGATGGGATAGATGTGGCCGCCGGCGCGGGAGTGCTCCGTCTCGCCGTCGCCGTTGATGCCCAGGAAGATGCCCGTGGTCATGAGGTTGTAGCCCAGATCGTGCAACCACACGCTCGCGACCGAGATGCGGAACTCGCGGAAGCAGAAGAGGTAGAGACCGTCGTCGAGCTTCCATACGGTCGACAGGTCCATATCGCCGTGGCCGCGCTGCACACCCTGCAGGTTCTGCCAGGCGTAGCGCTCCGTCGACATGTAGACGTGCTCGTAGAGGTGCTCGGGGCTGTAGCGGTAGAGGTTGCGCATGCCGATGAGGTCGCGCGATTCGCCCGGCTCATCGCCGATCGCCTCGGCGCCGTCGAGCGTGGCGGCGTGGAAAACCTGCTTCACCTGGGGCTCGCCCTC
Source organism: Leucobacter holotrichiae (assembly GCF_055791005.1). Taxonomy (NCBI): domain Bacteria; kingdom Bacillati; phylum Actinomycetota; class Actinomycetes; order Micrococcales; family Microbacteriaceae; genus Leucobacter; species Leucobacter holotrichiae. Next base: position 73,272 of record NZ_JBVUAC010000005.1, on the reverse strand, counting down.
GACGTGCTCGGCGTCGATGTGCGAGTGGGTGACGATGGCTCGGCCGGTGCGCTCGGACCAGACGACGGTGACGGCCTCGCGGTCCCGCGATTCCAGGGGCAGGTTCAGGAAGAACACGTCCTTCCGCACCTGCACGGCGTCGTAGGGATCGGTCGCGTCCGCCTCGGCGATGGTGCCGCTCGCGCTCCACCTCGCCGTGTCCGAGCCGAAAGCGAGCGAGAGCGAACTGCCGTCATCGAGGGTGAGTGAGAGCTCTCGGCCATCGAGCGACACGTTCGGTAGGCGGTACGTGTCGATGCCCGCCGCGAACTCGTCGTAGGTGGCCCACTCGTCGACGCCGCGACGCTCTTCCGTGAACTCTGCGATCTCTGCTTCTGTCATCTGCTTCGTCTCCTTTGATGAAGTGCGGACCGGGCTGCAAGCGCCGCGGAACCCGGAAGTGTTACCACTGTAGACAGAGGGGCGTCCGTCGAGGGCGCCGATCACCGCCTCCGACAACGGTCGTGCGCTACCGGTCAACGAGTGTTACGAGTAGGTTGCGATCGGGTGCGAGCACGCGTCATCCCGCACACGTTCGTCGTCCTGCGCATGGGCGCAGGACGACGGGTGCAGACCGCGCCTCAGCCGCGGCGCAGGTCGCTCGGCGAGACGCCGTACGCCGATTTGAACACGCGGCTGAAGTGGGCCGCATCGGTGAAGCCCCAGCGAGCGGCGATGGCCGAGACCGTCCGATCGCTGAGCACGGGATCGAGCAGGTCGGCGCGGCAGCGCTCGAGACGGCGCTCGCGGATCCACGTCGAGACCGTGGTCTCGGCCTGCCTGAACAGCGAGTGCAGGTGGCGGGTCGAGATGTAGTGCGCGGCGGCGATGCTGCCGGGGGAGAGATCGGGCGACGACAGGTGCAGGTCGATGTAGCTGTAGATCTTCTGCAGTAAGACCTGGTGCGGGTCGCGCTGGCCCGGCTCGGCGTCGAGGATGCTCGAGAACAGCGTTCCCATGAGGTCGAGGCTCGTGTGCGCGAGCTTCGCGCGGATCGGATCCGAGAGGTGCGCGAGCTGCGCCGGGAACTGCGAGAGGAACGCCGTGATGACCGGCGCGATCCCGCGGTGCTCCTGGCTGAGGGAGACCGCGGTCAGCTGATCCGTGAAGGCGCTCGGCAGTTCGAGCCGATCCTTCGGGAACATCATGATGAGGTTGCGGAAATCCTCGCCGAACAGCAGGGAGTAGGGGCGCGAGGTGTCGTACACCGAGAGGTCGCCCGGTCGCATCACGAGCTCCCTGCCGTCCTGCACCAGGATGCTGCTGCCCGAGAGCAGCAGACTCACCTTGTAGTACCCGCTGCCGCCGTTCGCGATCGTCTCGGGCGTGCGCTCGACGAGGTGCGGCTTCGCCGCGATCTCGGTGAAGACGACGTCGTCGGCGTCGGCCGAGCAGAGCCGCGCGGCGAACGGATCGGTGCGTTCGGCGCTGACCTCGAGCGGCACGAACGAGCGCGAGACGATACGGCGGAACACGCCGAGACTCTCGACCTGAGTCGGCCGGGAATCTGCGCGAGACACGTGCTGCTGTTCTGCAGTAGGCATGTCGATCACCTTTCTCATGATGCAACGTCGTCGATGCAACACCCTGCGGAGAGGATACCCGCTAAACCTCGGAGAGGGACTCTTCGAGCGCATCCAGCAGGATGGGCAGCTCGGCCTCGCCGAACGCGAGCGGGGGGCGCACCTTGAGCACGCTCTCGTCGCGGCCGATCCGCGAGATGAGCACCTTGCGCGCCTTCATCGCCTCGACGACCTGCTTGGCGAGCTGCGGCGCGGCCTCCCCGTCGACTGCGAAGTCGAGCCCGAGGAACATGCCGACGCCCTTCGCCGAGCGCACGAAGTCGTACTGCTCCGCGAAGCCGCGGAAACGCGCGGCGGCCTCCTCGCCGAGGGTCTTCGCCCGCGCCATCAGCTGCTCCTGCTCCATCTCGATGAGCACGGCCTCGCCGACCGCGGCCGAGACCGGGTTGCCCGCGAAGGTGTTGAAGAACTCGTTGGTCGAGCCGAAGGCGTCGAGCACGGCCTCGCTCGTGACGACCGCCGACATCGGGTGTCCGTTGCCCATCGGCTTGCCCATAGTCACGAGGTCGGCGTCGAGCCCGGCGTACTGGTGCCCCCACATGTGCGTCCCCGTGCGGCCGAAGCCGCTCTGCACCTCATCGGCGATGACCATGCCGCCGGCCGCCTTGATGCGCGAGGCGATGCCCTCGATCAGGCCTTCGGGCAGGCGGGGCATGCCCTCCGTCGAGAACAGCGGGTCGAAGAGGCACGCGGCGATGCCGTAACCGGCCTCCTGCAGCGACGCGATCGACGCGTCGAGCGATGCGAGGGTCTCGGCGAGCACCTCGGCCTCGGGGCGCGGGTCGCGATCGAGATCCGGGATCCGCAGCGCGCGCACGTTCGGGTCGAGCGGCGTCGCGGTCTTGAGCCCCGTGGTGAGGCCGGCGAGGGTGATGGTCGTGCCGTGGTAGCTGTAGTCGGACACGATCATGCCCGTGTTGCCCGTGAGCTGGCGCGAGATGCGGATCGCGAGTTCATTGGCCTCGGATCCCGAATTTCCGAAGAAGATCCGGTCGAGGCCCGACTCGAACGTCGCGAGCAGGCGCTCCGAATAGTCGACCACGCGCTCGTTGAGGTAGCGGGTGTGCACGTTGAGCGTTGCGGCCTGCTCGGCGAGCGCGGTCACGACGCGGTCGTTGCAGTGGCCGACGTGCGGCACGTTGTTGTAGCCGTCGAGGTAGCGGTCGCCCGAGGCCTCGGTGAACCAGACGCCCTTCGCCGACACGAACTGCAGCGGCTCGTTGTAGAAGAGGGGCGAGTAGGGACCGATGGTGCGGTTGCGGCGTTCGATGAGTTCGGCGTTGGAGGTCATTGCGGGGTTCTCCTGGTGTTCGATGAGTGAGCGAGTCGGCGAGTCGGAGTCACGCGATGAGTTCGCGGGAGAGGCGGACGATGTTGGGCAATACCGTTGTGGCGTGCCACTCGGCGGTGGGTTCGCCGCGGCGGTCGGCCGCCCAGCCGAGGTAGGTGAGCCCGCGGGCGAGCAGGATCGCGGGGAACACGTCGTGGTCGGCCCCGTCGAGCGGTCGCACGGCCTCGTACCCGGCGAAGAGCGCGTCGCGGTACTCGGTGTAGCGGGGGTGCGGCGTGAAGAAGTAGAGCGCGGTCGCGAGATCGAAGAGGTGCCAGCCGGCGGCGAAGTCGTCGAAGTCGATCAGCACGAGACCGTCGCGGGTGCGCAGCACGTTCTCGGGGGTGAGGTCAGCATGGATCGGGCCGAAGCGGTGCGCGGGGATGCCGTAGGCGCCGAGCACCTCGCGGATCCGCTCGATCGCCGCGACCACGGCTTCGCGCTCCTCGCCCCGCAGCTCATCGATGCGCAGCGGGTCGCCCCAGGCGGGCTCGGCGCCGACGAGCCCCTCGAGATCCCAGTCGTCGCGCGGCACGGCCATGGTGTAGCCGGACTGCTCGGTGGCGCGGTGCACCTCGGCGGCCAGTCGGCCGAGCTCGGCGAAGTCGGCAGCGTCGAGGTCGGCGCTGCCGTCGACCGCGGTGCGCTCATCGCCGAAGTTGCCGTGGTTCGGGATGAGGTGCTGCAGGTCCACCTGGTGGGGGCCCGCAGCGTGGTCGCGGCCGACGACGCAGAAACCGCGGCCGTCTCGGGACGTGACGAAGTTCGGCACGGCGACGCCCTCGCCGTGGAGGGCGCGCACGAAGTCGAGTTCGCAGCCGAGCTCGTCGTCGGTGTGGTAGCCCTGACGATGCACCCGCAGCACGTAGTCGGTGCCCCCATCCGTGAGCGAGAAGACGAAGTTCTCGCGCTGCTTGAGCAGGGTGAGGTCGGTGGCGGGATCCATGCCGTACTCCGTGAGGGCCTCGCGTGCGAGCTGGGTGGCGATGGGGAGATCGACGGCGATCATTCGGTTCCTTCCGGCGGATGCCACAGCGGAGAGCCCGTGCGGAAATTTATACGCTGAGTATAGAAACCAAACTCGGAGTACACAAGTGGCGCGCGCAGCTTCTACACTGATGGGGTGACCGCACCGACCGCACCCCAGACCACGCTGCGCGAGCGCCGCCAGCAGCGCACCCGCGAGGAACTGGTCGACGCCGTGCTCGCGGTGATCGGCCAGAGCGGCCTCGCCGAGACGACCATCGACCGGGTGTCGGCGGAGTCGGGCATCTCGCGCGGCACCGTCTACGCCTATTTCCCCGGCGGCCGCGATGAGCTGCTGCGCGCCGCGTACGCGCGGCTCGGGCGGGGACTCGTCGAGCGCACGCGAGAGGCGGTCTCGGCGGCGGGCGACTGGCGGGGTCGGATCGTCGCCCACGCCCGGGCGATGTTCGACCTCGCGGGCGACGCCCGCATCGGCCACTTCTACAACGTGTCGGGGCCGACGCTCATCGTCGACGGGGCGGAGCGCGGCATCGGTTCGGGATCGAGCATCGTGATGATCCGCGAGGCGCTCGAGGCGGCGCAGGCCGCGGGGGAGGTCGACGCCGAGGTCGACGCCGACGCCGTGGCTGCGCTGCTGGTCGGGGCCATGCGGGAGGCGGCGATCGGAGTTGCCGCGGGCGAGCGGGACGCGGATCGCGCCTTCGCGGCGTTCGCCCGACTCATCGACGGGCTCGCCGCGCGGTAGCCTGCCGGGGGCCTCGCCGCGCGGTGCTGTGGTGGCAGCGTCTTCCTAGGTGCCGTTGCGGTCTCGTCGCCGGCTCGTCGCCGGCTCGTCGCCGGCTCGTCGCCGCCTCGTCTCGGTCCCGGCGCCGTCCCCGGCTGCCTGCGCCGTCGCAAGGAAGAGCGGAGTCCCAAAGTGCGGCTTCGAGTGCGTCGAAGCCGCACTTTGGGACTCCGGTTTTCGAGGGAGGGGATGTTGGAAGGCTGGGGCGGGGGCCGGCGCCGTTCCGCGGATCGCTACAGGGTCGCGAGCAGGGCGTCGACGGCGGCACGTGCGCGGGCCGTGCGGCCCTCGTCGCGGTCGAAGTCGCCGATGAACACGTTGCCGAGCGCGGCCGAGAGCACGCCCTGCGCGGCGGCCTCCCGCGCGGCGGCGGACGCGCCGGGCCTGGCTTCCGCGAGGTAGGCGGCGAGCCGCTCGCGCGTGGAGGAATAGGCGGCGGCGAGCACCTCGGCGATCTCGGGGTTGGATCTTGCGAGCTCGACGAACGCGAGCACGATCGCGTTCTCCGAGCTGGACGCGGCGAACTCGCTGCCGAAGAGGAAGTCGAGGGCACTGCCGAGATTGTCGACCGCGGCGGGCAGGATCGCCGGCTCACCGCGCTCGTCGGCGTAGAAGGCGCGCGCGGCGTCGAGCAGCAGGCGATCGCGATTGCCGACGAAGTGCCGCACATGCCCGCGTGACATGCCGGCGGCGTCGGCGATGCGGTCGAGGGTCGTTTTGCTGATCCCCTGCTCGGAAATGGTGTGCAGGGTCGCCTCGATGATCTGCTCGCGCCGCTCGTCGGCGACCGATGGGCGTGCCATGCGCGCTCCTTCCGAGGTGGGGGGGTGAGGCCGCGAGGTCCGCGGGCCCCTCCGAAGACTAGCGGGATTCCGTCGCGAACAAAAATTGTCTAGTCGGACTTGACTAATTACGGAAGCCGCCCTAGCTTGGTTCTCACCGGCTGGCCCGGAGGCGGCCCTTCCGCGATCCTCCGTGAGATCCGGAGCCCCATCCCGAAGGAGTGACATGACGACGCAGTACCTGCACCTGGCCCCGGCGCCGGTCAGCCCGCTGGCCCGTGAGGAGCGCGTGCGCACTCGCGACGGCGTGCACCTCGCAACCGATGTCTACCTGCCCGCAGGGGAGCGGGGCGGACGCGATGAGACGCCGGGCGACACGATCCTGATCCGCCTGCCCTACGACAAGAGCGGCGAGTACACCTTCATCCCGCTGATCGCCGAGTACTTCACCGCCCGTGGCTACCGCGTCGCGGTGCAGGACGTGCGGGGCAAGTTCCGCTCGGAGGGCGAGGCGCTGCTCTTCGTCAACGAGGTGCGCGACGGCTCCGACACGCTCGACTGGATCGTGCAGCAGCGGTGGTCGAACGGACGGGTGGCCATGTGGGGCGACAGCTACTACGGATACACGCAGTGGGCCGCGGCGGCGAGCGGACACCCCGCGCTCAAGGCGATCGCGCCGCGCGTCACGGGCACTCGGCTGGGCGAGCCCGTGCGCCGGGATCCCGGTGACCGCACGCGCCCCGTGGAGATGGCGATCACCAACCTGTACCCGCTCACGCACTTCCACGGGGCCGACACCTGGCTCTGGGAGCCCGACTGGTCACGGCGCGACTTCGCCGCGCAGGCCGAGGCGTTCATGGCGCATGCGGGATCCCGGTCCGTCTCCTACGACCAGTGGGTGCCGCACCCGGTGACCCTGCCACGCTTCCCGCTCGGCAGTCCCTTCGCGGGCCGCTCGGTGCCGGTGCTGCACACGATCGGCTGGTGGGACAATTGCGCGCCGCTCTCGTGGGCCGACGTGGCCGAGATCGCGCGGCATCCCCATTGGGATGCGCACCACTACCTGCGCATCGAGTCGATCGACCACGAGAACCACTCGCTGTTGGAGTCGGCGGAAGATCGGGTCGAGGATCGCAGCGAGGCGCAGATCCGGGCCATGCTGCCGGGCTACCTCGACCCCGCCCTGGAGTTCTTCGCCGTATTCGTGCGCGGCGAGGGCCGCCCCAGCGAGCTGCCTCGCGTGAGCTGGAACCTCGCGGGCACCGACGAGCTCCGCACCGCCGCCGAGTGGCCGCCGGCGGAGGCTCGCACTGAGACGCGCTTCGGGACGCCCGACGGCGCGCTCGCGAGCGAGCGGCATGAGGAGGAGCATGAACTTCACTGGGAGCACGACCCCGCCAACCCGGTGCCCTCGAGCGTGCCCGATGCCTTTTCGTACCTGCTGCATCTGCCCGACGAGGCGCCCCTCGGTGCCCGTCACGACGTGATGGTGTTCGAAGCTCCCGTCCAGCGGGACGACGTCGATCTGGCCGGCCCGGTCGTCGCGCGTGTGCGATTGCGTTCCACGGGTCCCGTCGCCGACTGCTTCGTGCGGCTGCTCGACGTCGCCCCGGATGGAACCGCGCTCAGGATCGCCCGCGGCCAGCTGCAGCTGCGCGACGCGTCGCGGGCCGAGACGCTCGAGATCGATCTCGGGCACGTCGGGTACCGGTTGCGCGCGGGGCATCGACTGCGGGTGCACGTCTCGAGCAGCGACTATCCGGAGTTCCTGCCGCAGCCGGGCACGGGAGCTGACCCTTGGATGGAGGGTGAGCGGATGATGCCGAACACGCAGACCATCGTGCTCGGCGGCCCGCACGCCTTCGCCATTGACATTCCCGTGCTAGAAGGAGCACTCGCATGACCGAGCAGAATTCAGAGGCCACGCCCGCCGCCGACGGCGCCGTCCCGTCCGAAGCCGCCGAAGCAGGCAGCGCGTCCACCCGCGGCGCCGATCTTCCGGCGCCGAACCTCGAGTACGTGTTCGAGATCCGCGCGACGATCGAACCCGATCTGCGTATCGGCCGAGGCGCAGACGAGCTGCTCAGCTTTACCCCGATCTCGGGCGGCAGCGTGACCGGACCGCGGCTGAACGGCAACGTGCTCGCGGGCGGCGGCGACTGGGCGGTCGAGCGCTCGGGCACCGCGCAGCTCGAGGCGCGCTACCTGATCCGCGCTGAAGACGGCGCCGTGATCGATGTGCTCAACCGCGGCTACTTCCGTGCGAGCGACGAGGTGATCGCCCGCATGGAGCGCGGCGAGCAGGTGCCCGAGGGCAACCCGGGGCTCTACTTCCGCACGGCCCCCGTCTTCCAAACCGACGCCCCCGCGCACCGCTGGCTCGCCGAGCACCAGTTCATCGGGCTCGCGCGTGACGGCGAGAGCGAGTCGGGCGAGCCCCAGGTCTGCATCCGGGTCTTCGCGGTGCGATGATGGAACGGAGCGGGACCGGAGCCGGAGGCTCAGCGGACGCGCGGCAGCGCCCGCAGAGCCGAGAGGGTGATCTCGCGCGTGCGCGCCGCGTGCCAGTAGGCGGGGTCCTCGGCGTTCGCGAAGTAGGAGCCGCGCAGCAGCAGATAACCCAGCTCGGTTGCGAGATCGGGATCGGCGTAGCCGGCTTCGCGCGCTGCGTCGTGCAGCACGGCTCGGTACGACTCCGACTCGCGCCGCAGGGCGTCGCGCAGCGTCGGCTCGGTCTCGGCGTTCGCGACGATCTCGAGGATCAGCGCCCGCAGCACCGGTTCGACCTCGTCGCCGTCGGGTTCCCAGGACACCAGGGTTTCGAAGCGCTCAGCGGGGGAGAGGCCGTCCGTGACGCCCTCGTACTCGGCGCGCCAGCGGGCGCTCGCGCGATCGAGCACGTTGAGAATCAGCGCCGCCCGCGAGGGGAGATAGTTCGTGACGAGGGTCGTGGACCCTCCGAGCTCGCGTGCGACCGCGCGGATGGTCACGGCGTTCGCACCGGAGGCGCGGGCCACGCCGATCGTGGCGTCCGCGATGGCCTGCAATCGTGCTTCGCGGTCGATGTCCTTGGGCATATCGCGAGCCTAGCGACCATCGAAACTAAAACGCAACATTGATGTACAACGGCGTTGTATTATGATGACGACGGAACGGATCACCGACGATCCGCTCCGGAGCGATTCCGAAAGGACGGAACCATGAAACGAAGCGGACTGGCCGCGGGATTGGCACTCGGAACGGCGGCACTGCTCGCCCTGAGCGCCTGCGCACCCCGCGAGGGCGGCTTGTCGGAGCCCCGGGAAGCCGTCGACGAGGCCCGGCTCACCGCCGCGCTGCCGCCGGCCGAGAACCCGGTCGACGAGGTGGTGTGGTCGGTCGTCGAGGGAGAGCCGGCGACACTCGATCCCGGATCGTCGGCGACCGTGATCATCGCCAACCTCTGCGAAAACCTGCTGCAGCTGCAGCCGGACTTCTCGATCGAGCCGGGCGTCGCCGAGAGCGCCGAGTGGGTCGATCCCGTGACCTTCGTGATCAAGCTGCGAGACGATGTCACCTTCTGGGACGGTACGCCGCTCACCGCCGACGACGTGGTCTACAGCCTGCAGCGCGGGCAGAATCCGGCCTCGCAGTGGTACGCCGCCTTCGTGCTCGTCTCGAGCATCGAGAAGACCGGCGACCTCGAGGTGACGGTGCGCTTCAACGCGCCCGACTCCGCCTTCCGCGACGCCATCGCGGGCGGCGCCGGAGCGGTCATGAGCAAGGCCTACGGCGAGCAGGCCGGTTCTGCGCTCGGCACCTCCGAGGGCGGGCTCATGTGCACCGGTCCCTACCAGCTCGAGCAGGGCGGCTGGACGCCGGGCAGCGAGATCATCACCACGGCGAACCAGAATTACTGGGGCGGAGCCCCGCTCGTCGAGACGCTCAAGTACGTGTTCGTGACCGACGGCTCGACCCTCTCGACAGCCCTCACGCAGGGCGAGATCGACGGTGCCTACAATGTGCCGCCCGGCTCCCGCAGCACCTTCGAGGGCGACGGCGCGGGAAGCCTGATCCTCGGCCCCTCCACCGCCTCGTTCAGCTTCGGCCCCGCGGCGGCCGACGGCCCGGCCGCCAACCCCGCGATCCGCCAGGCGTTGAGCCTCGCCATCGACCGCGAGAAGTACATCGACACCGTGCTGAACGGCCTCGGCGAGGTGCAGAAGACCATCGTGCCGCCGTTCACCTTCGGCGCGTCCGAGGCGAGCGAGATCTATCAGACGGCGTACGACGAGCTCGAGGCCCCCGAGGTCGATCTGGAGCGCGCGAAGCAGCTCATCGAGGAGAGCGGCGAGGACGTGAGCCGGCCCCTCGTCGTGGCGATCCCCGCCGGTGCGAAGGAGTTCCAGCAGACGGCCGCGATCATGCAGAGCGCCGGCAAGAGCATCGGACTCGACATCGAGATCAACGAGATGCAGCCGGCCGACTTCGGCGCCATGTTCTACGATCCGGGTGCCCGCGACGGCATCGACTTCGTCGCCACCCAGGGCTACCTCGAGACCCCAGGCGTCATCGGGTACCCGTCGCTGTTCATGCTGCCCGAGGACCGCGGCGGCGTCTTCAACTGGAGCGGCTACTCGAACGACGAGGTCACGGCACACATGGAGGCGGCCCGCACGGCGACCGACGCCGAGACCGCGGCCGAGGAGTTCGTGGCGGCGCAGCGCATCTTCGCACCCGATCAGCTGCAGGTGACCCTGGCGGGCTCGTACCAGCTCACCTACCTCTCCGACGAGCTGACCGGTGCCACCACCTCGATCGCCATCTACAGCAGCCCCTGGGCGCTGCACCTCGGCGGCAGGTGACGTCGGAGGGGCGCGCCAGCGCTCCTTCCGATGGGCCCGGGGAGCGACCCGCTCGAAACCGATCGAACACGTAAGGAACCACACGGTGAACGGACTCGTGATACGCACGCTGCTGGGAAGGTTGGGCGGCCTGCTGCTGACCCTCTTCCTGTCGAGCGTCGTGATCTTCTCCGCCCTGCTGCTCACGCCGGGCGACCCCATCGCGGCTCTGGCGGGCGGCGCCAAGCCGACCCCCGAGCTCATCGACCAGATCCGCGCCGAGTACCACCTCGACGAGCCGATCTGGTCGCGCTACCTGCAGTGGCTCGGCGGCGTCTTCACCGGCGATTTCGGGCGCTCCTTCGTCTACAAGACCGACGTGCTCGACCTCGTCGCACCGCGCTTCGGCGTCACGTTCCAGCTGGTGCTCCTCACCGTCGCGATCATCCTCGTGTTCGGCGTCGGCTCGGGCATCCTCGCCGCGACTCGCGGTCCGGCCGTGGACCGTGCGGTCGCGGTCGCCACCGCACTCGGCATGGCGCTGCCCACCTTCGTGGTCGCGATCCTGCTGATCTGGATCTTCGCGAAGAGCCTCGGCTGGTTCCCGGTGTTCGGCGAGGGATCGGGCGGGTGGGACCGGCTATGGCACCTGATCCTGCCCGCCGTCTCGCTCTCGGTCATGTTCATCGCGTACATCAGCCGCGTCACCCGCAGCTCGCTCGTGGCGCAGCTGCACTCCGAGCACGTCGAGACGGCCAGGGTGCGCGGCATCCCGCGCGGCCGCATCTTTCGCGTGCACGTGTTCCGCAACGCATCGCCGCAGATCCTCGCGATCTCGGGCACGACCATCGCCGGCCTCTTCGCGGCCTCGGCCATCGCCGAGCAGGCGTTCGGCCTCGGCGGCATCGGCTCGCTGCTCACGGAGGCGGCCGCCCGCAAGGATCTGCCGGTCGTGCAGCTCGTGTCCCTGCTGCTCGTCGCGATCTTCGTGGTGCTGAACGCCGTCGCCGACCTGCTCGGCGCCCTCATCGACCCGGACACCATCACCGCAGGGAGACAGGCATGAGCGTCGCACAGCTCGCATCCGGCCGCGTGCCGAGGGCCGCGATCCGGGCGGCCCAGAAGGACTGGATGTTCGTCTCGGCCCTCGCCGTGTTCGGCGTCATCGCGCTCGCCGCGGTGATCGGGCCGTGGATCGCGCCCTACGACCACACCGAGCTCTACGCGGGCGACGTGAACGGCATCGCGTCGATCGCGCACCCGTTCGGCACCGACGACGTGGGTCGCGACATCCTGTCTCGCGTGCTCGTGGGCGCACGCACGAGCGTCGTCGCGCCGATCTTCGTCGTGATCCTCTCGACGATCGCGGGGGCCGCTCTCGCGGTGACCGGAGCGTGGTTCGGCGGGGTGCTGCGCGGCACGATCGCGCGCGTCGTCGACGTGATCTTCGCGATCCCGGGGCTCGTGCTCGCCGTGCTGGCGGTCGCGATGTTCGGCAAGGGACTCGTCGCCCCGGTGATCGCCCTCTCGATCGCCTACATCCCCGTCGTCGCCCGCCTCACCCAGACAGCGGCCTCGCGCGAACTCGGCAAGCCGTACATCGCCGCGCTGCGGGGGCAGGGCGTGTCGAGCCTCGCGATCTGCTTCAAGCACCTCGTGCCCGCGCTCGTGCCCGTCGTCGCCGCGCAGATGGCGGTGGGCTTCGGCTACGCGATGCTCGACCTGGCGGCGATCTCCTTCCTGGGCCTCGGCGAGCAGCCGCCCGCGGCCGACTGGGGCGCGATGATCGCGAGCGGCCAGGCCGGCATCCTCGCGGGCGCCCCCGAGCAGTCGCTGTTCCCCGCGATCTTCGTGGTGCTGACCGTGCTGTCGGTGAGCATCATCGGCGCCCGCGTCACCACCTGGGCAGAGGAGAAGGAACGATGAGCACTCCCGAGAACACCGCCGCCCCCGTGCTCGAGCTCGACGGGCTGTCGATCTCGATGCCGGGCCGCACGCTCGTGCACGACTGCACGCTGAGGGTCGGCGCGGGCGAGGCCGTGGGCCTCGTCGGCGAGTCCGGATCGGGCAAGACGCTCGCGGTGCGCGCCGTCGCGGGCCTGCTGCCAGCCCACTTCGAGACGGGCGGATCGATCCGCATCCTCGGCCGCGACGTCGCCGAGTCGAGCGCGCGCGAGCTGCGGGAGCTGCGGGCGCGGCGCATCGGCATGGTCTTCCAGACGCCGCGCGCCCACCTCAACCCACTGCGCTCCATCGGCGACTTCATGACCGAGGCGCTGATCAGCGTCGGCGGAGCGAAACCGGATGCGGCTCGCGCGCGGGCCGTCGAGCTGCTCGACGAGGTCGGAATCCCCGATCCCGCCCGCCGCATGCGGCAGTTCCCGGCCGAGCTGTCGGGCGGCCTGCTGCAGCGCGTGATGATCGCGGCGACGCTCGCGATGGATCCCGAGATCCTGCTCGCCGACGAGATCACCACGGCCCTCGACGTCACCACGCAGGAGGAGGTGATGGCCGTGATCGGGGATCTGCGCAAGCACCGTGAGCTGTCGATGCTGTTCATCACGCACGACCTCGCACTCGCCGGCGCGGTCACCGATCGTGTCGCCGTGATGCGGCAGGGGCGCACGATCGAGACGCTGCGGTCCGCCACCATGCGTCGCGACGCGCGCGAGGAGTACACGCGCGTGCTCATGGCCGCGGCCCTCGACGAGGAGCCCGTCGCGCAGGTCGAGACCCCCTCGTCCGAGCAGCGCCGCCCCGCACCGATCCTCTCGGTCGAGGGTCTGCGCAAGACCTTCCGGGTGCGCAGCGCGACCGGCGGCGGACGCGAGACCTTCGTCGCCGTCGACGACGTCGCGTTCGAGCTCGCGTCGGGCGGATCCCTCGGCATCGTGGGGGAGTCGGGATCCGGCAAGTTCACCACCGCCCGCATCATCTGCGGCCTGGAGCGCGCCGACGCCGGCACGGTTACCGTGGCGGGGGAGGACTGGAGCGCACCCGCCCGCGGCACCGCCGCTCGCCGAGCTCGCGCCAAGACCGTGCAGATGGTGTTCCAGGACCCTTACCAGTCGCTCGATCGCAGGCAGACCGTGCGCGAGTGCCTCGCCGAAGCGATCCGCGTGCACCGTCCGCGCGACCCTCGCGCAGCCGTCGAAGCGCGCATCGCCGAGCTGATCGGGCAGGTGCGCCTCGACGAGACCCTGCTCGGCGCGCGCCCGCGCGCCCTCTCGGGCGGACAGCGCCAGCGCGTCGCCATCGCGAGGGCGCTCGCCGCCGATCCGCGCATCCTCGTGCTCGACGAGGCGGTGTCGGCGCTCGACGTGACCACGCAGGTCGAGATCCTCTCGCTGCTCGACGCGATCCGCCGCGAGACCGGAGTGGCGCTGCTCATGATCACCCACGACCTCACCGTGATCCGGCGCCTCTGCGACCGCGTCGCCGTGATGCGGCAGGGCGCGGTCGAGGAGTACGGGACCGCCGACGAGATCCTCGACGCGCCCCGCGCGGAGTACACCCGGCTGCTGCTCGATTCGATTCCCCGGGAGGGGTGGAAGCCGCGGCGACGGCGGCCGGGCCGCACCTCGGCGATCCCCGTCGTCACCAGCACCCAGACCGTTCCCGACATGGAGGACCTCGCATGACCGACGCCGCCGAGACGACACTCATGGAGCCCGAGTTCGAGTACTGCTTCGAACTGCGGGTCGACGTCGCCGATGCGCTGCCGCTCGGAGGCTCGAGGGAGGGGGAGGGGCTGCATTTCGCGCCGATCACGGGCGGGGTCTTCGAAGGCCCGCGCTTGCGCGGACGGATCCTGCCCGGCGGTGGTGACTGGTGGCACGGCCGCGGCCTCACCGTGCGCCTGGACGCGCGCTACGTCATCGAGGCCGAGCTACCCGGCGGTGCTGGCGAGGCGGAGGGCGAGGGCGACGACGGATCCGGATCCGGATCCGCCGCGATCGACGTCGTGAACCGCGGCTACTGGCGCACCGACCCCGAGAGCTTCGAGCGCATGCTCGTCGGAGAGGTCGTGGGCGAGCGCGATCTCTACTACCGCACCGCCTTCACCTTCCAGACCGAGCACCCCGGGCTGCAGTGGCTGGCCGAGTCGCAGTTCGTCGGGTACGCGCGCCCCGAGCCCGGCCGCGTGGTGATCCGCGTATTCCGGCTCGTCTAGACACCCCAGAGAGAAAGAGTGACCATGTCAGAATTCGCAGACCTCTGCATCGTGAACGGCCGAGTGTTCGACGGACGGGTGCGCACGGCGAGCACGGCGGTGGCGGTGCAGACCGGCCGCATCGTCGCGGTCGGCACCGACACCGCGGTGCTCGCGTACCGCGGCCCCGAAACCAGGGTCGTCGACGCCCGCGGCGGCGCGATCCTGCCCGGCTTCGTCGACGCTCACGCGCACGCGGTGTTCGCCGGCGTCGAGCGGCTGAGCCTCGATCTCACCCCCGCGGAATCGGTCGAGGAGACCCTCGACCTCATCGCGAGGGCCGCCGCCGACCTCGACGCCGCGAGCGATGCGGGGGCCTGGCTCACCGGCGGCGGCTGGTCCCACGAACTGTTCGAGCACCCGACCCGCCAGATGCTCGACGACCTCGTACCGAATCGTCCTGTCGCGCTGAGCGACGCCGGCCACCACACGCTCTGGGCCAACAGCCGCGCCCTCGAGATCGCCGGCATCGACCGCGACACTCCCCAGCCGGCCAACGGGCACGTGCACCACGACGAGCACGGCGAGCCCACCGGCTATCTCAACGAGGGCGGCGTCGAGTTGCTCGCGCCGTTCATTCCCGGCGCCACGACCGAGGAGATGATCGCAGGGCTGCTCGACGCGCAACGCTACTTCTGGTCGCTCGGCGTGACCGGCTGGCACGAGGCGATCCTCGGCGAGTTCAACGGCAAGGCCGACTGCACGCCCGCCTACCTCGGCGCTATCGCAGACGGGTCTCTGCGCAGCCGAGTCTCGGGCGCTCTCTGGATCCCGGCCGGCACCACGCTCGGCGATGTGCCGTCGCTGGTCGAGCACTTCGAACGCCGCTGCGCCGAGAACGAGGCCGCGGGGCTCGCCTCCTCGACGTGCAAGGCCATGGTCGACGGCGTGCCCCAGGGCGAGACCGCCGCGCTGCTCGACCCGTACTGCTCGCATCCGCACGCGGGCGAGCTGCACATCGACGCGGAGACGATGCGCGAACTCGCGATCCGGCTCGACGCCCGCGGCTTCGCGCTGCACCTGCACGTCATGGGGGACCGAGGCACCCGCGTCGCGCTCGATGCGATCGAGGCGGCGCGACGGGCGAATGGCGCGGGACCCCGGCACCACCTCGCCCACCTCTCGATGATCGACCGGGAGGATTCGAGGCGCTTCGGCGCGCTCGGGGTGACGGCCAACATCCAGGGGCTGTGGGCAACGACCGATCCCTCGATGATCGCGGTCGTGGGCGAGGAGCGCTCGGCGCGGTCGTATCCCTTCCGCGAGCTCGTCGAGAGCGGGGCCGACATCGCGATGGGATCGGACTGGCCGGTGTCGCTCGCCGACCCCTGGCAGGCGATCCACGTCGCCGTGAACCGCGCGCACCCCTTCGGCCCCGGGGCAGGGCTCCCGCCGCTCGACCTCTCGCAGGCCCTCTCGCTCACCGAGGCGCTCGCCGCCTACACGAGCGGTTCGAGTTCGCTCGTGCTGGACGCCGCCGGCCGCGTGCGCGTGGGGGAGCGCGCCGACCTCGTCGTCTCCACGGAGGACCCGTTCGAGATCCCGCAGGATCAGCTGTTCCGGGTGGCAACGGCCGTCACCGTCGTGGCCGGCGAGATCGTGCACGAGCGGATCCCCGCCGTCGTCTGAACCTCGGACCGCCGTCCCCCGGAGTCTCTCGCAGGAGACTCCTCATTCCTCCCATCCGCAACCGTGTAAGGAAGCACACCTCATGAAGATCGTCATCGTGGGCGCCGGCATCGGCGGCCTCATCACCGCCCTCAGCCTCGAGGCCGCCGGATTCAGCGACGTGACCGTCGCCGAGCGCACCCCCGAGATCCGCGGACTCGGCGTGGGCGTCAACCTGCTGCCGCACGCCGTGCGCGAGCTGACCGAGCTCGGCGTCGCCGACCGCATTGCGGCGCTCGGCGTCGAGCCCGGCACCCTCAGCTACTTCAACCGCCACGGTCAGCCGATCTGGAGCGAGCCGCGCGGTCGTGACGCCGGCTACGAGTGGCCGCAGCTCTCCGTGCACCGCGGCCGGCTGCAGCTCGAGCTGCGCGACCTCGTCGAGGAGCGCCTCGGAGACGTGATCCGCCTCGGGCACAAGCTCGTCGAGCTGCGGGACGGTGCCGGGGGTGCCGGGGGCGACGGTGGTGATGGCGGTGATGGCGCCGGGGGCGTCGGTGGCGATCCCGCAACCCCCGGCGCGACGGCCGTGTTCGAGCTGCCCGACGGCAGCCGCGCCGAGCTGTCGGCCGACCTGGTGATCGCGGCGGACGGCATCCACTCCGCGGCCCGCAAGCTGTTCTATCCGGCCGAGGGGGAGCCGGTGTGGAGCGGGCTCACGCTGTGGCGCGGCACCGCCCTCGTCGAGCCCCTGCTCGACGGCCGCACCATGATCATGGTCGGCGACGCTGAGCAGAAGTTCGTGGCCTATCCGCTGAGCGGACGGCTCGAGGACGGTAGGCAGCGCCTCAACTTCATCGCGGAGCGCCGGGGCGGGGGGTCGCCCTCCGCGGACTGGAATCGTCAGGTCGAGCGAGGCCCGATCGCTGAGATCTTCGAGGGGTGGAGCTACGATTGGCTCGACATCCCCGCGGTGATCGCCGACGCGGAGGAGCTGCTCGAGTACCCGATGGTCGACCGCGACGCGATCCCGCAGTGGACGTTCGACCGGGTCGTGCTGCTCGGCGACGCCGCGCACGCGATGTACCCCAACGGGTCGAACGGCGGATCCCAGGCCACCCTCGACGCGCGCACGCTCGCCTTCCAGCTGGCGACGGCGCCGACGATCGACGCGGCGCTCGCCGACTACGAGAGCGCCCGCCGCCCCGCGACCGCGCGCCTGCTCGAGCTCACCCGTCAGACGGGCCCGGAGCGCGTCATGCAGATCGCGCGCGAGCGCGCTCCCGAGGGCTTCGCGGACATCGAGGACGTGATCCCGCGGGAGGAACTCGAGGCGATCGCCGCGGAGTACAAGATCGCGGCGGGCTTCCACCCCGAGCAGCTGAACGCCCGCTCGTCGTTCAACGCCCGCGTCGGGCCGGGGGCGGCATGACGGCGCTGGAACTCGCTCCCATCTGCGAGATCGTGGTCGAGTTGGGCGAGCCGCGCTGTTTCGGCCTCACCCGCGATGGTGAGCGCCGCTTCACCCCGGTCGTCGGGGGCGAGCTGCGTGGGATCGCGGAGGCCGAGAGCGGCAATGCGGTGCGGGCGCTGCGTGCCGAGATCCTGCCTGGCGGGGGAGACCGTCAGCTCGTGCGCGCGGCATCGTCGCAGCCGGACGGCGCGACTGTCGTCGAGATAGACGCCCGATACGACGCGCGCAGCCGGGAGGGCGCGCTGATCGGGATTCACGCGACCGGCATCCGACGCGCGGGGGCCTCGGGGGTGTACTTCCGAGCGATGATCCGCTTCGAGACCTCCGCCCCCGCCCTCGCCGAACTGCAGGACGCGCTCTTCGTCGCCGACGGCGTGCGCGAGGCCGACCGGGTGCGCCACACCGTGTACCGCGTCGCCTGACGTTCGCGCCGGTCCGCCGGGCTCCGGCTGCCTGTCGCCTCGACGAAACCGCGCCGTTGAAGACCTCCTGCACCGTTGTAGACCTCTCATCCCGTAGGAGAGGTCTACAACGGTGCAGGAGGTCTACGGCTGTCAGACCGGCAGAGGTTCGCTCACAGACGCGCGGGCTCAGGGTGAGTATGCCGAGCTGTCCACAGATCATCACGGGGGCAGCTCCTCGCTCGCCGATATCGGCGAGGCTCGTCGTATGGACCTCGATCAGAAACGCCGAGTCGACTTCGACGAGTCGCTCGCTCGAGCGCGGCAGAGCGTCGTGAGCACGCGCGATCTTCACCGCGCTGGGATGACCGGACGAGGGATCGCGGCGGCAGTGCGAAGCGGGAGCCTTACGAGACTGCGCACCGGATGGTTCGTGCCCGCCAGTGGGTGGGAGGCCGTGAAGCCTGACGCCCGTCACCTCGCCGCCGTAGTTGCGGCGCAGCGGGTCGCCCCATCCCGGATCGTGTTCTCACATCGCTCGGCCGCGACGCTGCATCAGTTGCCTGTCTGGTCTCGCTGGCTGGCAGACGAACCAGGGTCCGAGGATGAGCGCTGGCTCTCGGAGACCCGGGTCGTGCACACGACCATGGCGTCTGGCGCCAGACGGGTTCCCGAGCCGTCACGCGTGCGCCACAGGGAGAGCTTGTCCGCCGACGACATCGTTCGAGTCGACGGCTTCGAATGCACTTCGCTCGAGCGCACGCTCTTCGACATCGCACGCTCCGAGCCCTTCCCGATCGCGCTCGCGTGCGCCGATGAGGCGCTGCGTCGAGAGGTGCGCTGCGGGAGGCTGGTGGACCGCGAGCGCTGGACGGCCTGGCGCGAGCGCATACTCGGACGTGCGCGCGCCTACGCCGGACGCCCGGGCGGTCAGAGCATTCGCGCTGCTCGCCGATCCGCGAGTCGACTCCCCGCTGGAGAGCGTAAGCCGTTTGCGATTCCTGCAAGCCGGCATCGAGGTGGAACTCCAGCACGAGGTGATCGGAGCCGACGGTCGCAGGTACTATCTCGACTTCTGGCTCAAGCACCAGAACCTTTTCGGCGAGTGCGACGGAAAGATCAAGTACTCCGACGTCGAACTGCGGCACGGTAGAAGTGCGGGTGACGTGTTCTTCGCCGAGAAGCTGCGGCAGGACGCCGTCAGCGGTGCCATCATGATGCGGGGCGTGCGGTGGGCCGCGAGACACGTCGTGACCGGTGCTCGATTCGCGGCTCACCTGCGGTCGCTCGGCGTCGAGGTTCCGGGTCGCGCCTCCCACGCCTTCGGCGCGGATGTCGCAAGCTTCCTGGACATGCTGCCGTGACTGTCGAGGTGACCGGTGTAGACCTCCCGCACCGATGTAGACCTCCCGCACGGTAGGGGAGGTCTACATCGGTGCGGGAGGTCTACATTCGGGGCGCGAACGCGCGCCCTACTCGGCGGGGACGTCGAGGCCGTTGACGCGCTGGATCTCGCGCTGGTACTCGGCCACAACGCTGCGGGAGACGCGGCAGTCGAGCAGGATCGTGCCCTGCGCCCCCGCCGCCGTCCACGAGGCCAGCGCCTCGAGGTCCTCGAGGCGATCCACCCGCACTCCCCGCGCGCCGAGGGCGCTCGCGACGCCCGCGAAGTCGACGTCGGGGATCAGCATCGGGCCCTGCCCGAGCCCCATCTCGCCGTAGAGGTGCACCTCGGCTCCGTAGGCTCCGTCGTTCCACACCACGATCACGGTGCTCGGAGAGGTGCGGATCGCGGTCTCGAGATCCGCGAGCGCCATGAGGCCGCCGCCGTCGCCGGTGCTCAGCACGGTCGTAGTGCCGGGAGCGGCCGCCGCGACGCCCGCGACCGTGGGGAAGCCGAGACCGATGGTCTGGTACGCGGTGCCGACCATGATCATGCGCTCAGGGGATGCTACGTGCCAGCGGGTGTTGGCCCAGCCGATGAAGTGGCCGCCGTCGGTGGTGACGTGCCGATCTACGGGAAGCAGTTCGTCGAGGCGGGCGGCCACCGCGCGCGGATCGAGCCGGCCGTCGGCGCAGATGCCCTCGGGGTGGGCGAGCAGTCCGTTGTCGCGAGCGCGGAGAGTGCCGCCGGGCTCGAGGCCGGGCACGCTCTCGCGCCACCCGCTCGGCACCCGGCCGGCATCGAGCAGCGCGCCGCGCAGCGTGGCGAGCGTCGCACGGGCGTCTCCCTGCAGCAGCAGATGGGTGATCGGGCGGTTGGTCTTCGGCGGCGAGACCTGCTCGTCGTCGATGCGGATCACGGTCGTACCGGGCCCGAAGAGGTCGCCGAAGCGCATCGTGAACTGGTTCAGGCTCGCGCCGACCACGAGCACGACATCGGCGAGCTCGATGGTCTCCATCGCGGCCTGCTGCCCGAAGCCGCCTGTCACGCCGAGGTCGAAGCGCGGATCGGGGAAAATGCTGCGCGCGAGCGCGGTGGTCGAGGTGAGTGCGCCGAGGGTATCGGCGATCGCGCCGAGCTCGGCCGAGGCGCCCGAGAGGTGCGCGCCGCGCCCAGCGAGCACGACGGGCCGCTCGGCCTCCAGGAGTGCGCGCACCGCGGCCTCGAGCTGGTGGCCTGCGGGCCCCCCGAGTCGTTCCGGCTGGGGCGTCACCGCGGCGGGCGAGGGCGCCGCGACGTCGGCAACCGAGGCGCTGAGCGAGGCCAGCACCGCCGGGTCGTTCAGGTCGATGCCCGCGGATCCGGATCCGGATCCCGCTCCCGCCCCATCGCGGTCCGCCTGCGGAGCGACGGCGGGAGCCGACACGAGGTCGTAGGGGATGCCGAGCACGACGGGCCGGCGCACGCGGTGCGCGTAGGCGACCGCGCGATCCACGGTCCGCTCGATGTTGGTGACCGAGAGCATGTGCGTGCGCACGCCGAGCGCGGCGGCGAGCATCTCCTGGTCGACGTCCCAGGGGCGCGGGCCCGCGCTCGGGGCATCTCCGACGACGACGAGCATGGGGGTGCGGGCCTGCGCCGCCTCGGCGAGCGCGGTGAGGGTGTTGGTGAAGCCCGCGCCGTAGGTGGTGGTGGCGATCGCGAGCCTGCCGCTCACGCGGGTATAGGCGTCGGCCGCGGCGACCGTGCCCGCCTCGTGGCGCACTGCGGTGTAGGGCACGCCGACCTGGGCCAGGTGCTCGATGAGGTGGGCGTTGCCGTTGCCCATCAAGCCGAAGCTGTGGTCGGTGTGCTTGGCGAGCGCGGTCGCGAGGGCATGGGTGAGCGAGGGAGTCGGAGTGGACATCACAGATCCTTGAGCGATTCGAAAGGGAATATTGGAGCCGTGTATGTCTCGTCGCATCGACGGCGGTGCCGGTGCGACAGCAGCGCCCCTTTTTCGAGCGCCTTGGCCGGTCAGGCCGAAGAGCTCGACCGGACTGGACAGGGTTATTCTAGCGATAATCCGGCGGCTCAGCGGTAGCTCTGCGCGACCCGCGCGGCCGCGTTCTGCAGCGCCGCGACCGCGGCGTCGAGCGGTTCGGGCATGCGGAAGTGCACGATCGCGACCGCGGCGGGAGGCTCGCCCACCAGGCGGAGCGGCACAGCGAGGCCGGTGACGCCGTCGATCACCTCGTCGTTGCTCGCGGAGTAGCCGTCTTGCTTCGCCTTTTCGGCGGCCTCGCTGAAGACGGGGGAGCCGAGGCGCGCCTCGCGCTCCGCTGCGGTGAGCGACGACTCGATCGCGTGCCCCGGGGCGCCGAGATGCACGGGGTGGCGCACGCCGGGGTTGCGGGAGATCGTCGCGGCGACGTTGGAGGGTTCGACTGTCACGAGGGTCACGACCTCGTCGGCGTCGAGCAGTGTGAGGAACGCGGTCATGCCGAGTTCGTAGGCGAGCTCGGTCACCACGGGCATCGCAGCGGTGTGGAGCGCGGGGGCCACGCCGTGCGAGAGCACGGTGAGCTTCGGGCCGAGGCGGATCCGGCCCGCGTCGTCTCGGGCGACGAAGCGGCGCTGCTCGAGGGTGCGGAGGATCCGGTAGGCGTTGGAGCGGTGGATCCCCAGGCCCTCGGCGAGCTCGTTGATCGTGAGGGGGGTCTCGGCCTCGGCCAGCAGCTCGAGCGCCTGAAGTCCTCGGGAAAGGGTCTGCGAGCCCGCAGCCGCAGGTCCCTTCGCGGGCGAATTGTCCATGGGGCATATTCTTCCGTAGGAATTGTTTGCGCGCGGTGTTGTGCGATCGCGCGCCGCGGTTTATTCTTAATGTGCGATATTCAAACTTGATGTTCAAATATCGAACATTGCGAGCGTGGCCCGCTCAGTGAGGAGAAACAGTGCAGTTCCACCACCACGGATACGTCTCGACCGATCCCCGGGTCCAGCCGGCAGCAGGGGTCGGCCTCGATCGACCCGAGGAGCTCCCAGCCGAGATCGACGTGCTGATCGTGGGATCCGGCCCCGCCGGCATCACGGCCGCGGCACAGCTCGCTCAGTTCCCCAATGTGGTCACCCGCACGATCGAGCGCCGCGACGGCCGTCTCGTCCTCGGGCAGGCCGACGGCATCCAGGCGCGCAGCGTCGAGACCTTCCAGGCATTCGGCTTCGCCGAGGAGATCATCAAGGAGGCCTACCGCATCACCGAGACGGCCTTCTGGAACCCCGATCCCGAGAACCCGAAGAACATCGTGCGCACGGGCTTCACCCCCGACGATCCGCAGGGCATCAGCGAGTTCCCCCACCTCATCGTCAACCAGGCTCGCGTCATCGACTACTTCGCCGAGTACGCCCGCCGCGCCCCCGCGCGCGGAGACGTGGACTACGGCTACGAGTTCGTCGGGCTCGAGGTCGGCGAGGGCGAGTACCCCGTCGAGGTGACGCTGCGTCGGGTCTCCGGCTACAGCGGGGCCGGCATCAATACCGACGACTCCGAGATCTCGACCGGCGACGAGTTCACCGTGCGCGCGAAGTACGTGATCGGCGCCGACGGCGCGCGGTCGAACGTGCGCCGCTCCATCGGCGGATCCCTGCAGGGCGGCGCCTCGCTGCACGCCTGGGGCGTCATGGACGTGCTGCCGCGCACCGACTTCCCGGACATCCGCAAGAAGTGCATCATCAACTCCGAGGCCGGCTCGATCCTGCACATCCCGCGCGAGGGCAACCACCTCTGCCGCATCTACGTCGACCTCGGCGAGACCGACGAGAACGACGGCGGCAAGGTGCGCAACACGCCGCTCGAAGACGTCATCGCGCAGGCGAACGCGATCCTGCATCCCTACACCCTCGAGGTGCGAGACGTGCCCTGGCACAGCGTCTACGAGGTCGCTCACCGCCTCACCGACCGCTTCGACGACGCCGCGACCTCGCCCGACGGCAAGGGGCGGGTGTTCCTGATGGGCGACGCCTGCCACACGCACAGCGCCAAGGCGGGCCAGGGCATGAACGTCTCGATGCAGGACGGCTGGAACCTTGGCTGGAAGCTCGGCTACGTGCTCGAGGGTCGCAGCCCCGACTCCCTGCTGAAGACCTACTCCGACGAGCGCCAGGTCGCCGCGAAGAACCTCATCGACTTCGACCTCGAGTGGTCGACGCTGATGGCGAAGAAGCCCGAGGAGTTCGACTCGCCGTCGCAGCTGCGCGACTTCTACGTGCAGACCGCCGAGTTCCCGGCCGGCTTCATGACCGAGTACGGGCAGTCGATGCTGACGGGGGGCAAGGAGCACCAGGCCCTCGCCGCCGGCTTCCCGATCGGCAAGCGGTTCAAGTCGGTCATGACCACTCGCGTCGCCGACGCCGTCGACATCCACCTCGGCCACCACCACCGCTCGGACGGGCGGTTCCGCGTCTACGCGTTCGCCGACGCCTCGGGCGAGCGGCTCGCGCGCTGGGCCGAGTGGCTGCGCAGCGCCGACGAGTCGCCCATCAAGCGGTTCACACCCGAGGGGGCCGACATCGATGCGATCTTCGATGTGAAGGCGATCATGCAGCAGGAGCACCACGACGTCGACATCATGGCGCTCGACGAGCTCTTCCGCCCGCTCTCGGGACCGTTCCAGCTGGTCGACTACGAGAAGATCTACGCCGCGAAGCCCGGCGATGATATCTTCGACCAGCGCGAGATCGACCGCGACGGCGCCGTGGTCGTGGTGCGCCCCGATCAGTACGTCTCGGCGATCCTGCCCCTCGACGCTCCGGAACAGCTCGGCACGTACTTCGAGTCGCTGCTGCTCGAGCAGTAGCGTGCCCTGAGCTACTCGGAGGGTCGCCCCGCTCGCACGGTGTCGGCGGTGGAGGATAGGCTCGAAGGGAGTACATCGAAGTCCACGAAGGGAATGCACATGGTCTACCGGGTTCAAGGCGTTGTGGTGCGCGAGAAGAACGCTCCTGCGACGATCGAGACGATCATTGTTCCCGAGCCCGGGCCGGGGGAGGTCGTGGTCGACGTGCTCACCTGCGGCGTGTGCCACACCGACTACCACTACCAGCAGGGCGGTATCGGCGACGAGTTCCCGTACCTGCTCGGACACGAGTCGACGGCGCGGGTCGCGGTGGTCGGCGACGGTGTGACGGAGGTCGCGGTGGGAGACCGTGTGATCCTGAATTGGCGGGCCGTGTGCGGACAGTGCCGCGCGTGCGCGAAGGGGCAGCCGCAGTACTGCTTCGCGACGCACAACGCAGCGCAGAAGATGACGCTCGAGGACGGCACGGAGCTGTCGGCGGCGCTCGGGATCGGCTCGTTCGCCGAGAAGACGCTCGTCGCCGCCGGCCAGTGCACGAAGATCGACGAAGAGTCTGACGCCGCCGCGGTCGGCCTGCTGGGCTGCGGCATCATGGCCGGCATCGGCGCGGCCATCAACACCGGTGAGATCAAGCGCGGCGAGTCGGTCGCGGTGATCGGCTGCGGCGGTGTCGGCACTGCGGCGATCGCCGGCGCGCAGCTCGCGGGAGCGACGACGATCGTCGCGGTCGATATCGACGACGCGAAGCTCGAGCAGGCGAAGCGCTTCGGCGCGACGCACACCGTGAACTCGCGGACGACCGATCCGGTCGAGGCGATCCAGAACCTCACTGGCGGATTCGGAGCCGACGTGGTGATCGACGCGGTGGGGCGCCCCGAGACCTACCGTCAGGCGTTCTACGCCCGCGATCTCGCGGGCCGCGTGGTGCTCGTGGGTGTGCCGACGCCCGAGATGAAGCTCGAGCTGCCGCTGCTCGACGTCTTCGGGCGGGGCGGATCGCTGAAGTCTTCGTGGTACGGCGACTGCCTGCCGAGTCGCGACTTCCAGATGCTCATCGACCAGTACAAGCTGGGGCGTCTCGATCTCGAGGGCTTCGTCACGGAGCGCATCGGCCTCGGCGAGGTCGAGGAAGCGTTCGGCAAGATGGCCGGGGGCAACGTGCTGCGCTCGGTGGTCGTACTGTGAGCGGGGTCGAGACCGTCGCAAACGGGGCTGCGGGCGCCCGGATCGAGCGCCTGGTCACGAGCGGCACGTTCTCGCTCGACGGCGGCACCTGGGACGTCGACAACAATGTCTGGATCGTGGGCGACGACACCGAGGTGATCGTCATCGATCCCGCGCACGACGCCGCAGCCGTCGCAGCCGCGGTGGGGGATCGCAAGACGCACGCGATCCTGCTGACCCACGGGCACGACGACCACATCCGCGCGGCGCGAGAAGCGGCGGATCTGCTGGGCGCGCCGCTGTGTCTGAACCCGGCGGACCGGATGCTCTGGGACGCGGTCTACGACGACGCGCCCGACCGCGAGATCCTGAACGGCGACGTGTTCGAGGTCGCAGGTGTGCAGCTCACGGCGCTGCACACCCCGGGGCACTCGCCCGGATCGACCTGCTTCCACGCACCTGCGCTGGGCGCGGCGTTCACCGGAGACACGCTGTTCAACGGCGGGCCCGGGGCGACGGGTCGCTCGTACAGCAGCTTCGACACCATCATCGACTCGATCCGCGAGACCCTGTTCGCGCTGCCCGACGAGACGGTGGTGCACACCGGTCACGGCGACTCCACCACCATCGGGGCAGAGAAACCGCACCTCGACGAGTGGATCGCACGCGGGCACTGAGCGGAGCTGCATGACCGAGATGGCTCGGCGGTTCGACCGGATCGTCGTCGGCGGCGGGGCGATGGGGCTGGCGACCGCGTGGCAGCTCGCTCAGCGCGGGATCCGCGTCGCGATGCTGGAGCGGTTCGAGCCGGGGCACACCCGCGGCGCGTCCCACGGTGCGACCCGCAACATGAACAACGCCTACGCCGAGGCGCACTATCTCGACCTCTACGACGAGTCGCTGCGTCTCTACCGCGAGCTCGAGCGGCGGTCCGGGCGCGAACTGCTGACGCTGCGGGGCCTGGTGACCCACGGCGACGAGCGCAAGGTGCTGAGTGCGTACGAGGCACTGCGCGCCCGCGGAGCCGCCGCCGAGATGGTGAGCGCCGCGACGGCCCGCGAGCGGTGGCCCGGCCTGCGCTTCGACACCGACGTGCTCGTGAATCGGGAGGCCGGGCGTATCGATGCGGTTGTCACACTCGAGACGCTCGATGCGCTCGCGCGGAGCGCGGGCGCCGAACTGCTCTACGGCCATCGGGTGCTCGGGATCGAGTCGGGATCCGCGGGTGCGGTGGTGCGCGCCGAGGCCGCCGACGGCGAGCGGATCGAGTTCTCGGCCGAGGGCGCGGTCATCGCGGCTGGGGCCTGGACCGAGTCTCTGCTGGGAGACCTCGTGGAGCTGCCGCGGCTCACGGTCACCGAGGAGCACCCGGCGCACTTCGCGATCAAGCCCGGCATGGAGGGCGCGGACTGGCCGTCCTTCAACCACTTCCTCCACGCTTCCGGCCCGCAGGGCAACCGCGGCAACGTCTACGGCATGCTCACGCCGGGCGAGGGGGTGAAGGTCGGTTTTCATGCGACGGGGGAGCGGATCGACCCCGACGCGCGCGCCTTCCGCGCCACCGACGAGGCGCGCAGTCGACTGCGCGAGCACGTGTCAGAGTGGTTTCCCGGCCTCGATCCCGATTCCGCCCAGGAGATCAGCTGCACCTACACGTCGACCGAGAGCGAGCGCTTCGTGCTCGACCGCAGCGGTTCGCTCACCCTGGGTGCCGGCTTCTCGGGGCAGGGCTTCAAGTTCGTGCCCGCGATCGGTCGTGTGCTGGCCGACGCGACGATGGGCGTCGCGCTCCCGCCAGAGGCGTTCCGCCTCGCCTCCCACCCTTGAGCCGGAGCCGCCCGCCGCGCCCCAACTTCGGATCGCGCCCCTCCTTCGGACGGTTTCCCGCGATTCCCTCCGAATAACGGGCGAGCTCCGAAGTTCGGACGGCGATTCCTTCGGCAGGCCCGGGAAACTCCCCAAAACGCGAGCGGCCCCGGGGACCGTGAGGTCCCCGGGGCCGCTCGCAAGCAGACTTACTTCGCCGCGAAGCGGAAGAGCTTCTTGTTGGCGAACTCGAGCATGCCGACCTTGCCGAGCTCGCGTCCGTAGCCCGACTTCTTCACGCCGCCGAAGGGCACGTCAGCGCCCTCGAGGCCGGCGGCGCCGATGAACACCATGCCCACGTCGAGCTGGTTGCCGACCTGCTCGGCGCGTTCGAGATCGTCGCAGATCACCACGGAACCGAGGCCGTAGGGCGAGGAGTTGGCGAGCTCGATGGCCTCCTCGTCGCTCGACACCTTGTAGAGCTGCGCGACCGGGCCGAAGAGCTCCTGGCTGTAGACGTCCATCGAGGGCGTGATGCCCGACAGCACGGTTGGCTTGTACAGGTTGCCCTCGGGGCTGTTGTCGCCCACGAGCACCTCGGCGCCCTGCTCGATCGCACCCTGCACCTGCGTGGTGAGGGTCTTGGTCGCCTGAGCCGACGACAGCGGACCGAAGTCGTCGCCGTAGCTCTGACCGCCGATCGCCGCGACGAACTTCTCCTTGAACTCGTCGAAGTACTTGTCCATGACCACGATGCGCTTGGAGCCGTTGCAGGCCTGGCCCGTGTTCTCCATGCGGCCGCCCACGGCGTGCTCGACCGCGTGGTCGAGATCGTCGGTGTCGAGCACCAGGAACACGTCCGAGCCGCCCAGCTCGAGCACGCACTTCTTCAGCGCGCGGCCGGCCTGCTCGGCGACGATCGCGCCCGCGCGCTCCGAGCCGGTCAGCGAGACGCCCTGGATGCGATCATCGGCGATGATGCCCTCGATCTGCTCGTGCGTCGCGAACACGTTCACGTAGGCGCCCTCGGGGAAGCCCGCGTCGCGGAACAGCTTCTCGAGCGCGAGCGCCGACTCGGGGCACTGCGCGGCGTGCTTGAGGATGATGGTGTTGCCGAGGATCAGGTTCGGCACCGCGAAACGGGCGACCTGGTAGTAAGGATAGTTCCACGGCATGATGCCGAGGATCACGCCGGTGCCCTGGAAGCGGAGGAAGGTCTTCAGGCCGTCCTCGACCTCGAGCTCCTCATCGGCGAGCCACTTCTCGGCGTTGTCGGCGAATGCCGCGGTGATGGCGCCCGAGAACTCGGCCTCGCCGACGGACTGATCGAGCGGCTTGCCCATCTCGCGATTGATGATCGCGCCCAGCTCGTCCTTGCGCTCCTCGAAGAGCTCGGCAGCGCGCTTCGCCAGCGCGGCTCGCTCGGCGACCGTGGTCTTCCGAGCCCATTCCTTGTAGGCCTTCTGAGCCGAAGCCAGGCCGGCCTCGATCTCTTCGGCCGTCGCGTCGGGGTACTCGGCGACAGTCTCGCCCGTGGCCGGATTGATTACGGCGAAGGTGCCCATAGATGACTCACTCCTTAGTGACGTTCGTCGGGTGTCGGACACTGCCAAGTCTGACACACCTCGATGCCCAGCACTAGCGCGGACACCGACGTTTTCGCGTTGCTCAATCGAAGTTGAGGTATCGATCTCGATAGTGCACGGCTCTGAAAGCTGCGGAATCAGCGTAATAGACTGATGTTCGCAACGGGGCCGCCGGATCCAGCCCGATCATTTCACGACGGGATCCGCTGAAGCAGAGTGAGCGCATGGAGAAACACACGCTGGACAACGCCACCGACACCGGGCACATCCACGTCGGAAAGGGACTCAACGAGGGCGCGCTCGGCGTGGTCGGATCGACCGTCATCGGGCTGGCGTCGACCGCTCCGCTCTACTCGCTCGCGGCGACGCTCGGGTACGTGATCCTCGCCGTCGGCGCCCAGGCTCCGCTCGTCTTCATCATCGCCTGCGTGCCGATGATCTTCGCGGCCTTCGCCTATCAGGAGCTCAATCGCGAGATGCCCGACTGCGGCACGACCTTCGTGTGGGGTACGAAGGGCTTCGGCCCCGTGGTCGGATGGATCGGCGGCTGGGCGGTCGCGGTCTCGGCGATCATGGTCCTGGCGAACGTGGGTGAGATCACCGGCAAGTACTTCTGGCTGCTGCTCGGCAACCAGGAGTTCGCCGACGACCGCGTGATCGTGGTCGCGACGTCGGTCGTGTTCATGGCGATCATGACCTTCGTGAGCACGATCGGCGTGCAGATGGGCGAGCGGCTGCAGATGGTGCTCATGACCATCCAGATCGTCGCGATGGTGCTCTTCGGCGTGCTCGCCCTGTGGCACGCGCTCGACGGCAGCAACCCCGGATCCATCGCCTTCGACTGGCAGTGGTTCAACCCGGCCGAGCTCGCCTCCTGGTCGGGATTCATCGAGGCGGTGCTGCTCGCGCTCTTCATCTACTGGGGCTGGGACACCTGCCTGGCGCTCAACGAGGAGACGAAGAACCCCCGCAAGACCCCGGGCCGAGCAGCCCTGTCGAGCATCGTGGTGCTCATCGTGCTCTACGTCGGCATCTCGGTCGCGGTGATGATGTTCGCGGGCTTCGGCGATACCGGCTACGGTCTCACCAATCCTGAGAGCCTCGACGACGTGTTCTCGGTGCTGGGCGGTGCCCTCTTCGGTCCGTGGGGCTGGTTCCTGATCCTCGGCGTGATGCTCTCGGCAGCGTCGTCGACGCAGACGACGATCCTCCCCACCGCCCGTGGCACGCTCTCGATGGCGGTGTATCGGGCGCTGCCCGCGAAGTTCGCCGAGCTGCACCCCAAGTTCAAGACGCCGTGGTTCTCGACCACGCTCATGGGTGCCGCCGCGATCATCTACTACGTCGGCATGTCGATCCTCTCCGAGGACATGCTCGCCGACTCCCTCACCTCGATGGGCCTCGCGGTCGCCCTCTACTACGCGATCACCTCGTTCGCGTGCCTCTGGTACTTCCGTGACACACTGCGCGACAGCGCACGCAACCTCTGGATGCGCGGGATCCTGCCCGGCCTCGGCGGTCTGATGCTCACCTACGCTTTCGTGCAGTCGGCGATCGACATGTGGAGCACCGATTACAGCGAGACGGTGCTGCTCGGGGTCGGCGGTGCGTTCGTGATCGGGATCGGCGCGATCCTGCTGGGCTTCGTGCTCATGGGCATCTGGTGGCTCCGCCCGAACGCGAAGCCCTTCTTCCGGGGTGAGAGCCTCAACCGAGACACCCCGGTGCTCGTTCCGGACGAGTGAGCCGGGGCTTCGGCGAGTATCCAGCCCTCGAACCGCGCGCGGCGATCCCGATCCCTCACGCGATCCCGAACCGTAACCGGATCTTCTCCCGCGCGTGACGAGGCGTAACAGGCGCGTGACGCTGCTGCGCTGCAATGGGCGGCATGGGCACTCAGGCGGCGATCTCGGGCAGACGGCGGATGATGATTGCGCGAGGTGATTCGCGCGCGGGTGATGGGCGCGGGCCGGTCGCGCGCTCCGCTCCGGCGAGGTGGAAGCGCGCCGCCTCGATCTGGATCGGGATGTATCCCGTCAACGTGGGCGCCTCCTCGGTGATCTCGGTGCTGCCCTGGTGGGGAGAGATGCCGGTGCCGCTGCGGTCGGCGCTCCTGGTCACCGTGCTCGCCCCGCTGATGACCTTCGTCATGATGCCGGCCGTGACGCGAGCGCTGCGACCCTGGCTGCACCGCGATCGTGCGCTCGTCCGAATCGAGCGTTCGCTGCTCGAGGCGCTGGACGCCCGCGCGGGACTGGTACCGGGCGCCGAGCGCGCGGACGACGAAGCGCCGCACGGCTCGCGGTGCTCCCCGGTATCCTGAGGAGCGGACGGGCGCCGACGGGCCGGCCCGCTTCGCGAAGAGAGTGCAGGATCAGGCGATGGAGCATGTCGACACGATCGTGGTGGGCGCCGGCGTCTCGGGGCTCACGGCCGCAAGACTGCTCGCGGCGGCGGGGCACCGCGTCTCGGTGCTCGAGGCGCGAGACCGGATCGGCGGGCGCGTGCACACCGAGCGCGCCGATGGCCGCGTGACCGATCTCGGAGCGTCGTGGATTCACGGCATCGCGCACAGCCCCCTGCACGAGACCACCACTGCGTTCGGCATGCCGGAGGTGGAGTTCACGGTCGGCAGCTACCAGGCGGGCAGGCGCCCGATCGCCTACTACGGACCTGACGGTGCTCGGCTGAGCGCCGCCTCGACGCGCACGGCCTCGACGACGACGCGGTCGAGGGTGACGAGGTGGTGTTCCCCGAGGGCTACGACCGGCTCGCGACGCACCTCGCCGCCGGTCTCGACGTGCGACTCGAGCACGCGGTGTCGCGGGTCGTGCGGCGCTCGGCGGCGATGGTCGGGGCGGCCGATGGGGGTGCTGGAGCGCGATCGGGATCGGCCCCCGCGGTCGAGGTCGAGACGGATCGCGGGGCGTTCGCGGCGAATCACGCGATCGTGACCGTGCCGATCGGGGTGCTGCGCTCGGGCGCGCTCGTCTTCGAGCCGCCGCTGCCGGCTTCCGTCTCGGAGGCGATCTCCGGACTCGAGATGAATGCCTTCGAGAAGGTCTTCCTGCGCTTCCCCGAGCGATTCTGGGACCGCGACGTCTACGCGATCCGCCGTCAGGGCGAAGCCGCCGCCTGGTGGCACTCCTGGTACGACCTCACGGCGCTGCACGGCGAGCCGACGCTGCTCACCTTCGCCGCGGGCGAGTGCGCGAAGCAAATCCGGGACTGGCCCGATGACCGCGTGGTGGCGTCGGTCATGGATTCGCTGCGGGGCATCTACGGGGCGGGGGCGCCCGACCCGTCGCACGCCGTAGTCACGCACTGGCAACAGGACCCGTGGGCGGGCGGGGGAGCCTACGCGTACATGACGCTGGGCTCTCGGCCCGAGGACCACGACCTCATCGCCACCCCGATCGACAGCGTGCTGCACCTGGCGGGGGAGGCGACGTGGACCGAGGATCCCGCCACGGTCAGCGCCGCACTCGAATCCGGGCACCGGGCGGCCGAACGGGTGCTCGGCCGCGAGCTGCCCTACAGCTCGCTCTTCGGCGGTGGCGACGGCTGCTGAGGGGGCGGGGGCGTCTGAGCAGGCGGAGGCGTCTGCGCGGGAGGCTCCGTGTGGGCCGGTGGCACCTGCTGGGCGTCGGCCGCGTGCGGCCGGGAACCTGCTGCCGGTGATGCGCCGGTGCCGGGACCACGGTTCTCGCCGTGCGTCGGGTTCTGAAGCGGTTCGGCGCGTCGAACTCGTCGCCGGCGCACCGCCCGCACGATGAGCACGACCGCGAGCGCCACGATCGCGGCGACGAGCAGCCAGGGCAGCAGGATGCCCGCGAGCACGAGCGCCCCCGCGGCGGCGGAGCCGAGCGAGCCGAAGCCCGCGAGCAGCCCCTCCCAGAAGTTCGCCGGACCGCCGCCCGGCAGCGCCGCACGGGTCTGCAGCGAGACGTGGATCGTGGCCTCGTCGACCTGACCCTCCAGCGACTTCAGCTGAGCGCGGAGGCCATCGAGCTCCTGCTGCCGCTGCGACAGCGCGGCCTCCGCCTCGAGCAGCTCGCTCGTGGTGTCGGCGCCGGCCATCAGGTTGCTGAGGCGCTCGACCGACTTCTCGAGCGCCTCGACGCGGGCCTGCAGATCGACATGCTCTGTCGTCACATCGAGTTCGGAGCGGCTCTGCGAGCGCACCTCGCCCACCTTGGCGAGCGCCTCGAGCGTTTCATCGAGGTGATCCTCGGGCACCCGCAGCGTCACATCGGCGCCGCCGGAGGCGTCACCGTTCGCCCGCATCACCGTGGAGGACTCCACGCTGCCGCCGTGCTGCCTCGCGACCTCGGCGACACGGTCGGCAGCCTCGCCGGGATCATCGACCTCGAGCGAGAGGTCCGCCGTGCGGATCACGGATCGCTCGGCACTACTGCCGGCAGTCTCGCCGGTGCCGGGCGCCGCCACGCCACCGGCCTCTCCGTCGGCGCTCCGCGAGTCGAGCTCCGTGTGCGGTGCGGAGGCGTCCGGGATGCTGGAGGCCCCACCCGAACCCGGCAGCGCCGAGCACGCCGTCAACGGGAGGAAGAGCGCGGCGGCGAGCACGATCGGCAGAGTGAGGCGACGTTTCATGCCGTCACCCTACGATGCCGAGGTCGTGCGATCCATCCGCTTGAGCTGCGGTGCGCCTGTGCGTGGCGAGATCGTTATCTGAGTCTGAGTCTGAGTCTGAGTCTGAGTCTGAGTCTGAGTCTGAGTCTGCGGCTGCGGTGTCGAGACCCGTCAGTTGAGCGGGATGGTCAGGGTGCCGGTCTCGGGCGGCGGCTCGATGGTGCGGCCCTTGAGATCCGGAATCCAGCGGACCGAAGCCAGCGAGATCAGCGCCGCGGTCAGCAGCATCAGCGCCGCCACCAGGATCGCGCCGCGGGCGTTCAACACATCGATCGCCACACCGCCGAGCGCGGAGCCCATCGCGACACCCACCAGCTGACCCATGCCGACCCACCCGTACGCTTCTGCGGTCTCGGAGAACTTCACGGTCGACGCGACGATATTCGACAGCGCCGCGAACGCGGGCGCCGTGCCGAGGCCGCCGAGGAAGAGCACGATGCTCAGCCACCAGATGTTCAGGCTCACCATCGCGGCGAGCATGCCGGCCAGCACGATGCCGATGCGGAGCGCGAGCGACCAGGGGCGCATCTCGCGGTGTCCCATGAGCAGGCCGCCGACGAGCGATCCTCCGGCGAAGAGCGCGAGCACGATGCCCGACTCGATGCTGCCGTGGCCGCCGGATCCATCGTGTCCGTCACCGGCGAAAGCCGCGACGACGCCCGCCTCGACCGCCGACATGGAAGCGACGAAGAAGAGGCCGACCACGGTCGAGATGACCACGGTCGGATAGCGCAGCACGGCGCCGAACCGGTGCTTCGAGGGCTTCAGCTTCACGGACCCCACGGCCGGGCTCATGATGAACCAGGCGCCGCCGAGCAGCATGAAAGCGGCCGCGACGCAGAGGCCGGCCGTCGTGCCGAGCTGCGAAGAGACGAACACCGCCACCACCGGGCCCAGCACCCAGATGATCTCCTGGGCCGACGCGTCGAGCGAGAACAGGGCGGAGAGCTGCTTGCTGGGCACCAGCTTCGGGTACAGCGTGCGCACGGCCGGGGTGACCGGGGGCGTGGTCACTCCGATGAGGAAGGCGATACCCGCCACGGTCGCGAGCGGCAGGTGCACGAACGCGATGGTCACCAGCAGCGCCGTGCAGATGAGTGAGGTCGAGGCCAGGACGGGGCGCATGCCGAAGCGGCCCATGATGCGTCCGCTGAGCGGGCCCGAGATGGCCTGCCCGATGCTCTGCGCCGCCAGGACGATGCCCGCCGACGTGAAGTCGCCGAAGGCCAACTGGATGTGCAGCAGCAGAATGATCGAGAGCATCCCGAACGGGAATCGGGCGAGCAACTGCGAAACCAGTACGCGGACGACCCCCGGTTGTTGCGCCAATGCCCCGTAAATGCCCATCAGATCAGTATATGGCGGGTATCCGTTTCGTACAGGGCGGTCGGCAACGAAATCAGGGGTGAATAGCGCGTGCCGGTGCCGATACCGTGAGGGGCGGCCGAGCCCGGCCGCCCCGGGGGCGTTACATCGCGGAGCTGGTCGAGTAGATCGCCCCGCCCTGAGCGCGGCGTCCGCTGCGGCGCTGCCCGCGCGGGGCGTCGCCGCGCTGCGACTGCGAACCCTGCGACTGGCCGCCCTGGCCGCGGCCGCCCTGCTGGGTCGAGCGGCCCCGGCCACCTCCCTGCTGCGCGCCTCCCTGCTGCGCGCCGCTGCGATCCGTGCGCTGGCGCTGGCCGCCCTGGCCGTTCCGGGACTGGCCCGAGCGCTCCTGACCGCCCGCTCCCTGCCCCTGACCGCCGCTGCGGCCGCGGCCGCCGCGCGAGCGCTTGCGCTTCGCATTGGCGCCCGTCGACTTGCCCTCGCCGGCGGGGGCGTGCCCGGCGGCGCGCTGCTGCGCAGCCTGAGCCTCGGCGCGCTTGCGCTCGGTCTCGCGCGGGTCGACGCGCGGCGCGACCTCGCCGATGAGCGAGAGGACCTCGGGATCGACGTTCTGAGCCATCGGGTTCACCTGCTTGGGGGTGACCCGGATCTTCGCGGCGCGCATGATCTGCTTCATCTCGCCGCGCTGCTCGGGCAGCACGAGAGTGACGACGTCGCCCTCGTTGCCGGCGCGAGCGGTGCGCCCGGAGCGGTGCAGGTACGCCTTGTGCTCGACGGGCGGATCGACGTGCACCACCAGATCGACGCCGTCGACGTGCACGCCGCGTGCGGCGACGTCGGTCGCGACGAGCACCTTCGCGTCGCCCGACACGAACTCGGCCAGGTTGCGATCGCGGGCGTTCTGGGACAGGTTGCCCTGAAGCTCGACGGCGGGGATGCCGGCCGCGGTGAGCTGCTTCGCGAGCTTCTTCGCCTGGTGCTTCATGCGCGTGAAGAAGATGCGGCGCGCGGTGCCGCTCGCGAGCGCCTCGATGAGCGCATCCTTCTGCGCCTTGCCCGCCACCTCGAAGACGTGGTGGGTGAGCTGGGGCACGGGGCTCTCGGCGCTGTCGACGGAGTGCAGGATCGGGTCGTGCAGGTACTTCTTGACGATGTTGTCGACCCCGTTGTCGAGGGTCGCGCTGAAGAGCAGGCGCTGGCCGACCTTCGGGGTCTTGTTGAGGATTCGGGTGACGACGGGCAGGAAGCCCATATCGGCCATGTGATCGGCCTCGTCGAGCACGGTGATCTCGACGCCGTCGAGGTGCACGAGGCCCTGCTTCATGAGGTCGTCGAGGCGGCCCGGAGCCGCCACGACGATGTCGACGCCGGCCTCGAGCGCGGCCTCCTGCCGGCGCTGGGGGATGCCGCCGAAGATGGTGGTCACCTTGACGCCGACCGGGTCGGCGAGCATCTTGACGGTCTCGGCGATCTGGGTGACGAGTTCGCGGGTCGGTGCGAGCACGATGCCGCGGGGGCGGCTGGGCCGGCGCTTCGAGGCGGCATCGGCGGCGAGGTTGGCGACGAGCGGGATGCCGAAGGCGATCGTCTTGCCCGAGCCGGTGCGGCCGCGGCCGAGCACGTCGCGGCCGGCGAGCGTGTCGGGCAGCGTGTCGCGCTGGATCGGGAACGGGGAGCTCTTGCCGTTCTTGTCGAGCGCGTGCGCGATGGGCGCGGGAACGCCGAGCGATTCGAACGTGGGTGCAGTGGTGTCGGTCACGTGGACCTTTCTTTCTGTGCAGCGGGCGACGGCGGGCGCCCGGGCCGGGCATCACCGGATGCCGGCGGGCCGGAGGCCGTGCGTCGCTGCTGTATCGGCGAGTGCGCGGGATCGCGCATCCGTTCGCCGCGGAGAGTCGCGGTGCCGTGGCACCGGTGCGGATCGCCGGGCTGCGAGAGTCGAGCCGGGGATCACGCTTGAAAATCAGCGACGATGGGGTCGAACTCGGTCGACCCGTGAGGTCCACTCTACCCGACACCGCTGCGAACCGCCCCCGAGATACGGATCTCGCACGCCCAGTCGCGAGCAGGCCTGTGAAATCCGTATCTCGACGCAGCCATCCGCATGATCTGGCATGATCGCTCCATGGGACGCATTACGATCCGGGATTTCCACGACGACGACCTCGACGCGGTCGTGCAGCTCTGGTGGGAGGCGCGATCCTCCGCTGAGCAGCCGGTCTACTCGCTCGCCGAGGTGACCGCCTCCTGCCGCGAGGATCACGCCGTGGTCGCCGTGCGCGACGAGAAGGTCGTCGCCGCGGCGGTGGGGCGGGCCGCCCACGCGCAGGGCTGGGTCGTGTTCTTCGGGGTCGCCGAGGAATCGCGCTCGGGCAATGTCTCGGGGGCGCTGCTCGACGCGCTCGAGCGCAAGATGGCGCCGCTCGGCCTCTCGACGCTGTCGGTGCTGATGCCCGAGGGCAGCCG
Organism: Leucobacter holotrichiae; assembly: GCF_055791005.1. Taxonomy (NCBI): domain Bacteria; kingdom Bacillati; phylum Actinomycetota; class Actinomycetes; order Micrococcales; family Microbacteriaceae; genus Leucobacter; species Leucobacter holotrichiae. The sequence continues at coordinate 36,028 of NZ_JBVUAC010000005.1, read as the reverse complement.
TCTCGACCTGCTCACGTCGAACGGATTCCAGGTGCGGCACAGCCTGCGCTATCTCGAGCGGCAGATGCCGGTGCAGCGGCGCGAGCTCGATCTGCTGAAGGACGTGGGAGGCAGGATCCTGCCCCGCCATCTGTGGGAGAACGTCGCGGGCATGCGCCGCGAGAAGCAGCTGCTCGAGGAGCGCCTCGTGGCCCCGCTCGCGCAGCCCGACCTGGCGGATCGCTACGGTGTCGTGCCGCCGCACGCCGTGATGCTGTTCGGCCCTCCGGGCACCGGCAAGACGACGTTCGCGAAGGCCGTCGCCTCGAGGCTCGACTGGCCCTTCGTGGAGGTCTTCCCCTCGCGTCTGGGCGACGGGAAGACGAGCATGGCGGCCTCGCTGCGCGGTATCTTCGAGCAGATCGGCGAGCTCGAGCACGGGGTCGTGTTCATCGACGAGGTGGAGGAGATCGCGTCGCAGCGCAGCGATCCGCCCACTCCGACGCAGGGCGTGACGAACGAGCTGCTCAAGATCGTCGCCGATTTCCGTGCGCGCGAGGGCCTGCTGCTGGTGTGCGCCACGAACTTCGTGCGCGGACTCGACGCCGCGTTCCTGCGCCACGGCCGGTTCGACTACGTGCTGCCGATCGGGCTGCCCGACGACGAGGCGCGCGAGGCGATCTGGCGGCGGTACGTGCCGCCGCAGGTCGCGAACGGCATCGATTTCGCGAGGCTGGTCTCCGAAAGCGCGGGGCTCACTCCCGCCGATATCGAGTACGCGGCCAGGCGGGCGTCGCAGGAGGCGCTCGCGCGGGCGCTGCGGGCGCCGGACGACGCGGCCGGATCCCGCACCGACCTCTCGACCGACGACTACCTGGCGGCGCTCGCCGTGACGCGCGCGACGGTGTCGGAGGCGCAGCTGACGACCTTCCTGGAGGACATCGAGACGCTCGCGCGGCTGTAGCCGGTATCCGCACGCGGTACAGCAGCGCCGCAGGGCCGCTGCTGTCGCGCTACCGTCATACTGAGTGCGGGGATCCGCGGAACTGAATCAGTGGCGGCCATGCCGTGGCAGCGGAGGGATGCACCGAATCTTCGTTGTTCCCGCCGCCGATGCCGGGCTCGCCCCGGCGCGCTCTCGCGGACTGCGTGAAGATTGGTCGCGTCTTCCACGGATTCCGCACCCCAGCCGTGTGCGCGGCCCTCGCCCCGCGCCCAGGATGGAGTGAGTACACGGACCGAAGGCGAGTGCAAAGGAGCAACGTGACATCGACGACACGCATGATTCACCTTGGTCGGAAGGAACGGCCGAAGCGTGGATCGCTGCTGCTGCTCATCCCGGGAGTGGCATCGGTGGTGCTGCTCGGGATCCTCCCGCTGTTCATCGTGGCACGTAATAGTTTCGCGGTCGCCGACGACTACGGAGGGATCACGGGCGGCTTCACGATCGAGCACTACGCCAAACTGCTCGATCCCGTTTACTCGAAGACACTGTTGTTCTCGCTCGGGCTCGGTCTGCTGAACACCGTCGTGTGCATCGTGGTCGGCTACCTGACCTCGTACTACATCGTCTCGCGGCCCGAGGGCAGGCAGGGTCTGCTCCTGCTGCTCATCATCATCCCCTTCTGGACGGACTTCCTCGTTCGCACATTCGCGTGGATCACGATCCTCGGATCGGGAGGCCCTATAGCCGGGCTGCTCGGGATATTCGGGGTCACCGGGTTCTCGATGATCCCGAGCAACGTCGCCGTCGTGCTCGGCCTGCTGTACGCCTTCTTGCCGACCGCGATCTTCCCGATCTACGCGTCCATGCGCTCGATCGATCCCTCGCTCAAGGAGGCGGCGACGGACCTCGGCTGCACCTGGTGGGGTGTGCACCGGCGGGTGATCCTGCCGCTCAGCCGGCCGGGGATCCTCGGAGCCGCTCTGCTCACCTTCATCCCCACGATGGGCGTCTTCGTGATCCCGGTGCTGCTCGGAGGCGGGAAGGATCCGCTCGTCGGCAACCTGATCGTCACGCTCTACACCGAGTTCCGCAATCAGCCGATGGGCGCGGCCGTATCGATGGTGCTGCTGGTGCTCATGGTGCTCTCGATGGGCCTGATCGGGCTCCTGATGAAGCGCACGTCGAACAAGAAAGGGGCGTAGCCCGTGGACCGAATCGTGAACGGCATCGCCCGCGCCGTCTTCGTCTTCCTCTACCTGCCCATCGCCGCCGTGATCGTCTACTCGTTCAACGCCGCGGGTACGAACACCCGCTTCGAGGGGCTCACCCTGCAGTGGTACGTCGACCTGTTCCAGGACGGAGCGCTCATGCAGACGCTCCGCACCAGCGCTGTCGTAGCCGTTCTGGCCGCGACCGTGGCGACGATCGTCGGGATCATGTTCGCCCTCGGCATGGCGCGCTATCGCGGCCGCGGCAAGGGCGGACTGCTCGCGCTCATCGCGCTGCCCCTCGTCGTGCCCGAGATCGTGCTCGGTGTGGCACTGCTGAGCGTGTTCAGCGCGACGAAGATCCCGCTCGGCATTCTGACGCTCGTGCTCGGCCACCTCATCGTCTCGCTGCCCCTCGCGACGCTCGTGCTCATGAGCTCCGCCGCCATGCTCGACCCGAGCCTGCCCGAGGCCGCGACGGACCTCGGGTGCACCCCCTGGCAGACCTTCACCCGCGTCTACTTCCCGCTGCTGAGGCCCGCGGTCGTCGCGGCTTGGCTGCTGAGCTTCACGACGTCGTTCAGCAACATCGTGATGTCGACCTTCCTCAGCGGAGTCGGATCCACCACCCTGCCGCTGCGGATCTATTCGAGCCTGAAGACGGGCCTCACCCCGAGCATCAACGCGCTCGGCGCCCTGCTGATCCTGCTCACCCTCGTGATCGTGCTCGCCGTCGGTGTGACGCAGATGCGCCGCATCCTCGTCGACTCGCGCTCGTAACACCCCGGAACTCGCACCACCTCGCTCCATCGAAAGGAACACCGACATGAAGAAGAAGACTCTCGCAGCCGCCGGCATCGTCGCCGCGCTGGCGCTCACCGGGTGCAGCGGCGGCTCGGAGGGCGGCTCCACCGAACTCAACGTCTACGCCTGGGCAGACGAGATCCCGCAGAGCGTGTTCGACGCCTTCACGGAGGAGACCGGCATCAAGGTCAACGTCGACAGCTTCGACAGCAACGAAACCATGATCTCGAAGCTCGCTGCGGGCAACTCGGGCTACGACATCATCGAGCCGAGCCAGTACGCCGTGCAGCAGCTCGTGGGCCAGGAACTGATCGAACCGCTCGACAAGGAGAAGATCGAGGGCATCGACAATATCGCCTCGACGTTCGCCGATCCCACCTACGACCCCGGTCTCGAGTACTCGGTGCCGTGGGTGTGGGGCACCACCGGACTGCTGTACAACTCGGAATGCACCGGCGGCGAGGAGATCACGAGCTGGAAGTCGCTCTTCGATCCCAAGTGGGACGGCAAGGTGAACATGCTCGACAACATGCTCGCCGCCTACATCGCCGGTCTGCAGGTCAACGGCTTCGACGCCGATAGCACGGACGAGCAGGAGATCGCCAAGGCCACCGAATCGCTCATCGAGCAGAAGAGGATGCTCGCAGGGTACAACTCCACCAACTACGGGGAGCTCGTCGCGAACGGCGACGTCTGCATCTCCGAGGCCTGGGGCGGCACCAGCACCGCGAAGATCGTCGAGGACAACGAGAACGTGCACTACGTGATCCCCGAGGAGGGCGGCAGCCTCTGGGTCGACGGCCTGGCGATCGCGAAGGGCGCTCCGAACCAGGAGGCCGCGTACGAGTTCATCAACTTCCTGCTGCGACCCGAGATCGCGGCGATGGCCACGAACGACGGCGGGCTCGCGAGTGCGAACCAGGCCGCACAGGAGCACGTGACGGACCAGGGCCTCCTCGCGAACGCGGCCGTCTACGCCTCGGAGGAGCAGGTGGCCAACGCCGACTTCATCGTCGACCCCGGTGCCGCGATGAAGTTCTACCAGGACGGCTGGACCCGGGTGAAGGCCTCCTGACCTTCAGGCGCAACGGCAGCTTCGAGCGAACAGCGATTGGGATCATGAATACGCACAACACGACAACTACTGCGCCGGCCGTCGAGATCGAGGGCCTCTCGAAGAGCTTCGGCGGGCACCTCGCGGTGCACCCGCTCGATCTCGAGATCCGTGAGAACGAGTTCTTCTCGATCCTCGGTCCCTCCGGCTGCGGCAAGACGACGCTCATGCGCATGATCACCGGTTTCGAGACGCCGACCGGGGGGCGGGTGCGGCTCGGCGGCGTCGATGTCACGGACGCGCCGACGCGCAACCGCGACCTCAACATGCTGTTCCAGAGCTACGCGCTGTTCCCCCATCTGACCGTGTTCGACAACGTGGTGTTCGAACTGCGGGTACGTCGTGTGCCCAAGGCGGAGGCCGATCGGCGGGCGAAGGAGGCGCTCGAGCTCGTCAGGCTCGCCCACCTCGGGGATCGGAAGCCGGATCAGCTCTCGGGCGGTCAGCGGCAGCGGGTCGCGCTCGCCCGGGCGGTGGTCTCTGGACCCAAGGTGGTGCTGCTCGACGAACCGCTCGGCGCGCTCGACCAGCAGCTCCGGAAGGAGATGCAGTACGAGCTCAAACGGATGCAGCGCGAGGTCGGCATCACATTCATCTATGTGACGCACGACCAGGAGGAAGCGCTCACCATGTCGGACCGTATCGCCGTCATGTCCGAGGGCGTCGTGCAGCAGGTCGCGGGGCCGGAGGACATCTACAACCGGCCCGAGACGCGCTTCGTGGCGGGTTTCATCGGCAGCTGCAACCTGCTCGATGTGACGGTGCCGGCCGGCTCCGCGGGCCAACAGGTGGGCGCCGCGGCCGAGGGCATCGGTGTTCTCCCGGCCGTGCTGGCAGAGGACGTGCATCGCGAACAGGCGGGGACCCTGCTGCTGCGGCCCGAACGCATCGAGGTACGTCGCGGCGCGGGTGCCGCGGACGAGGGGATCACCGGCACGGTGGAGACGCTCACCTTTCTGGGAGAGGAGTGGCACGTGCATCTCGCCGTCGGCGGGCATTCGATCAAGGTGTCGCTGTCGAGCCTCGTGAAGGAGCGGGATCTGCCCGGCCTCGCCGTCGGCGAGGAGCTCCGCATCGGCTGGCGCCCCGAAGATGCGCGCATCGTGATCCGCTGATCCTGCCGCTCCTGAGCTCCTGCCGACAGACACAGAAATACGATCCGAGAGAGGTTCCCATGAGAGTCGCCGTTGTTCAAACGACACCCGGCATCGACGCCGACGTCAATTTCGCCACCATCCGCCGTTACACCGCGGAGGCGGCCTCGCGCGGTGCCGGGCTCGTCGTGTTCCCCGAGGAGGCCGCGCTGCTCGCCGACGACGAGATCAAACCCCGGATGGCGGAGATCGTGCGTGAGGTGTGGCCGCGCTTCGAGCACCTGCTGGCCGAGCTCGCCCGGCAGCACCGCGTAGCGATCATCGCGGCCGGCTACGAGCCGAACGATGCGGGGACGCCGTACAACACGATCCTCGCCTTCGATCCCGCGGGTGAGGAAACCGCCCGCTACCGCAAGATGCACACCTACGATGCATTCGCCTACCAGGAGTCGGCCTACGTCACACGAGGATCCGAACTGCCGCCGATCGTCGAGGTCGAAGGACTGCGGGTCGGCATCGCGAACTGCTATGACATACGCTTCCCAGAGCTCTTCCGCAGCATGGCGGACCGCGGGGTCGATGTCATCTCGCTGTCGGCCGCGTGGGTCTCGGGCAAGGGCAAGGAGGAGCACTGGGAGGTGCTCACCAAGGCCCGCGCCATCGAGAACGTGAGCTGGTTCCTCGCGTCAGGCACGGTCGGCGCCGACTCGGTCGGGCTCAGCCGCGTGATCGATCCGCTCGGAGTGGTCGTCGCCGGCGCAGACGCCCACGGGGAAGGCGTCGTCATCGCCGACATCGACGAGGAGCGCACGCGCCTCGCGCGACGGATGCTCCCGGCGCTCGACAACCGCCGCATCGAGCTCGAATACAGCATCCGTTAGCCCGGCATCTCGAGTCGCCCCCCAACTGTCTCCGATTCTCCGACTCCGAAAGGAACACCGATGTTCTTCCACACCGGGAGCACCCCGACAGGCCTCTCCGATGAACTGCGGGCCAAGCTCGAGCGCTTGAGTTTTCCCACCCTCGGCCACTACCTCGAGGAAGGCTTCGTCGATCCCGAGATCCGACGCGTCGTCGCGGCAGGCGGCCGAGTGATCGGCACCGCCTTCACCGTTCGCACCACCGCTACCGATTCCACGGCGCTGCATCACGCGGCCGGCATGATCGAACGCGGCCAGGTGCTCGTTCTCGACACCGGCGGGGATCGTCGGCATGCCCCGCTCGGGGAAGTGGTGGCGGCCCAGCTCGTGGTGCGCGGCGCTGCGGGGGCCGTCGTCGACGGGGTCGTCACCGATGTCGACGAGATCGAGGATCTCGGCCTGACCGTGCACGCGCGGGGCACCAGCATGCTCACGACCAAGTTGCACGGGATCGACGCGGGCGGTGTCAACGTTCCGGTGACCTGCGGAGGGGCCGTCGTGCGCCCCGGAGACGCGGTGCTCGCCGACGCCAACGGCGTGCTGGCGGTGCCGATAGACGTGCTCGAGCGCATCGTCGACATCGCACTCGACGATGACGCAGAGGAACCCGAGCTCGTCGGCGACCTCCGGGCCGGAACACCGTTGGGTGCACTCACCGGCGCGAGTGCGACGGTCGAAGCGCTGCTCTCGAACGATACCCCGCAGTAGAGGGACGCCGCGTTCGCGGCGTCCCTCGCATCACCCTCGACGAGGATCGGCCGGTAGGCCGATGCTTCGTCATGCCCGAATACCTCTCGAAAGGACCAGACATGCTGCTGAAAGCCGCTATCAACGGTGGACGATCCGCCGAGGAGCACCCCGCCGTGCCGCGCACCACCGAGCAGATCGTGGAGGCGAGCCTCGCAGCCGTTGCCGCGGGCGCCGACGTCGTGCACGCGCACGTGCTGACGGACGACGGCGAGCAGACCATCCGCCCCGAAGCGGTCGGGGCATGGGTGCGCGCTATGCGTGCCGCGAATCCGTCGATCGTCATCGGCACCACGACCGGCCTGTGGACGGTCTCATCGCACGAGGAGCGCATGACCCATGTCGCCGCCTGGCCTGCCGACGCCCTGCCGGACTTCGCATCGGTGGCGTTCTCCGAGGAGGGCGCGGCCGAGGCGGCCGAGCTGGTGCTCGAGCGAGGCATGATCCTGGAATCCGCTGTCTGGTCGATGGCGGACGTCCCGGCCCTGCTCGCTTCTCCCACGCTGCACCGCAATGTGCGGGTGCTCATCGAGCCCGAGATCGAGGACGCCGGGATCGCGGTGGGGCAGTGCCGGGAGATCGCCGCGGTGCTGCGCGAAGCGGGGGTCACTGCACCGATTCTGTATCACGGTTACGACGAAACGGTCTGGCCGGTCGTGGAGGCCGCCATCGAGGACGGCTGCGAGACTCGAATCGGATTCGAGGACGGGGTGACGATGCCCGACGGCTCGGCACCGCGCGACAACGCCGAGCTCGTGCGCGCCGTGCGCGAGTTGGAGCGCCGCTGACAGTCGCGGCCACGGGGCCGCTGCGAGTCCGATCGAGCGGCGCCCGTTCCCGCCCCGAGGCCGCTCTCTGCGACCCGGTACCCTGGTGTGCGGCGGGAAGCGCCGGTGGGAGAGGGGCTGGCATGTTGGACGATCTGGATCGACGACTCATCGAGATGCTCGCGCGTGACGGGCGACGCAGCTTCGCCTCGTTGGCGGAGGAGCTCGGAGTGTCCCAGTCGACGGTGCGCTCCCGGCTCTCGAAGCTCCGCGAAGACGATGTGCTGCAGATCGTCGCGCTGTGCAACGCGTTGCTGCTCGGGCACCAGGTCGTGCGGCTGCTGCTCAGGGTGCGCAACCTGACTCCGCGAGCGGTCGCGAACGGGCTGCTCGGGATCAGCCAGATCAACCACGTCGCCCTCGTCGCCGGATCGCACGACCTCTATCTCGAGGCGACCTGTCGGGATCAGCCTCGTCTCATCGACCTGCTCGATGAGATCCGGCGGCATCCGGGCGTGGCTTCGATCCAGCCCATCATCGTCACCTCGCTCGCGAAGGACTACACGTGGGAGGGGCTTCGGGGCACTGCGGGGCAGAGCATCAGCGACCCGGACGGGTGAGGAGCCTGCCCGCGCGATTGGTCGGCAGAGGATCGCGGAAGCCCTGCCACAGATAGGTGTCCCGCATCACCTCGAGCACCGTGAGCGTCTCGAGATCGGAGATGCCGCGGATCCGTCGGAGATCCTGCAGCACGATCCTTCCGAGCTCCTGCGCGTCCTGCGCCACCACATCGAGGATGATGTCGTAGTAGCCGAGTGCGCACGCCACGTACTTCACTTTGGGATGGTCTGCGATCTGCTCGGCGACGCGCGCGACCGGCACCTCGGCGACGCGGATTCCGATGTGAGCCGCGATCCCGCCGATCTTCGTCTCGTCGTACATGCCGACGACGTAGATGATGCCGAGCGAGACGAGGCGATTGTAGCGCTGCCTCACCGTCGGCTCGGAGAACCCGATGCGGCGCCCGATCTCGGAGAACGAGAGTCGGCCGTCGACCCGGAGCTCATCGATGATGTCCCGGTCGACGTCGTCGAGGAGGGAGTCTTCTTCCTGCTGCTTCGTCGCGTCCACGCCCCGAGTCTACTTGGCCCATCGCGGTGCCGAGTGTTGGAACCCGTGAATGTCAGTGGAGGCCGGTAGCGTCGAGGGCAGCGAAGGGGGCACACCATGTTCATGCAGGATCGGGCCGACGGCCTCGGGCAGCGCATTGTGACGAGCGCGAGCGACCTGACCGCCGCGAGCATGTGCGAGTTCGCCTTTCTGCGGCGGGTCGACGCCAAGCTCGGGCGGAACATCGAGGTGCCGCCCGACGACGACCCGATGCTTGCGCGGGCGGCTCGGCTGGGGGACGCGCATGAGGAGCGGACGCTCGAGGCGTACCGCGCCCGCCTGGGGAAGGGCGCGGTCGGCGCGGCGGGCGGTGTGGTCGAGATCCCTCGGCCCGACTCGATGAGCGAGGCCGCGCTGCTGGCGGTGGCCGAGCGGACGAGAGCGGCGCTGCGCGGTCGGGCCGACGTGGTGTTCCAGGCGACGTTCTTCGAACCGCGGATCGAGAACGCTACCCGGGAGCGCGGCGGCGAAGGTCCCGGATCGGGGGGCGAGCTCGACATCGGTTTCGTCGGATTCGCCGACTTCCTCAGGCTCGAGCCCGACGGCGCGTACGAGGTGCAAGACACGAAACTCGCGCGCCGGGCGAAGGTGACCGCCCTCATGCAGCTCGCGGCCTACGCCGAGCAGATCGAACGACTGGGTGTTCCCGTCGCCGGTGAAGCCGTGCTGATCCTGGGCGACGGCGTGCGCTCGCGGCACCGTATCGCCGATATCGCACCGGTGTTCCGCGCGCGCCGCGAGCGGCTGCACCGGTTGCTGCGAAGCCGCGTCGGCGAGACCGGACCCGACGGGACCCGCGAGAGCGCCGCTGCGATTCCCTGGGGCGCCGAGGGGATCACGGCGTGCGGGCGCTGCGAAGTGTGCGAACCCGAGATCGTGCGCAGCCGGGATCCGCTCCTGATCTCGGGCATTCGCCGGAGTCAGCGGGATTCGCTCGTCGCGGCGGGGTACGACACGATCGAGGCTGTCGCTGCGCTCGCCGCCGACCCGCACTCCGGGAACGCGTCGCTCGACGGTCTCGCGCCGCAGGCGCTCGAACGGCTGAGCGCCCAGGCCGCGGTGCAGCTCGAGACGCGCCCTGGGGAGCCGCCGGCGCTGCGCATCATCGATGCGGGCGCGCTCGCCGCGCTCCCGCAGCCGAGCCCGGGCGATCTCTTCTTCGACTTCGAGGGCGACCCCATGTATCGACAGCCCGGGCAGGGCGAGAACTCGAGCTGGGGGATCGACTACCTCTTCGGCATGGTCGATGCCGATCAGCGCTTCACTCCGATCTGGGCGCACGATCTCGCAGCCGAGAAACGGGCGCTGCTGGAGTTCCTCGATCTCGTGGCCGAACGTCGCGCCCGCTATCCCGACATGCACGTGTACCACTACGCTCCCTACGAGCGCTCTCACCTGCTCAGCATCGCGGCCAGGCACGGTGCCGGCGAGGCGAGAGTCGACCAGCTGCTGCGCGATCACGTGCTCGTCGACCTCTACCCGGTCGTGCGCCGCGCATTGAGGGTCGGCTCCCGCTCCTACTCCATCAAGAAGCTCGAACCGCTCTACATGGGCGCGGAGCTGCGCGATGAGACCGGCGTGACGAGCGGCGCGCAGTCGGTCACCGAGTACGCGGAGGCGAGCGCGCAGCTCGCCTCCGACGACGAGACCGAGCGGCGCGATGGGCAGCGGCGCCTCGACGCGATCGCGGATTACAACCGCTACGACTGCGTCTCCACGCTCCGCCTCCGTGACTGGCTGCTCGAGCTCGGCGCGGCACAGGGCGTCACCCCGTCTCCGCGGAGCGACGGGGGAGAAGACACGGGGCCCGAGATCGAGCTGAGCCCGGTGGCTCTCGCACTCGCCGTCCACGCCGAGGCGGCGGGGCCGCGCGACCGCGCCGCAGCCGCCCTCGCCGCGAGCGCCATCGACTATCACCAGCGCGAGCAGAAGTCGTTCTGGTGGGCGCATTTCGCACGACTCGTCGATCCGATCGAGGAGTGGGCCGACACGCGAGACGTTCTGGTGGTCGACCCTGCGAACAGTGCCGTGGACGAGCCATGGCACCTGCCCCAGCGCGCGCGGGTCTCGCGTCGCCGATTGCGGCTGCGCGGTGAGATGGCGCCGGGTAGCTCACTGCGGGAGGGCGGTGACGCATACGTCCTATACGAACATCCGGCGCCCTTCCCGCAGCGCGGCGCGGCCCCGGGGGCTCGGGGCGCGCGACGGGTGAGGATCATCGAGCGTCTCGAGGACGGAGCCGTCATCGATGAGTCTCTGGGAGACGCGCAGCCCTACTCGGACCTGCCTCTCGCGCTCGTGCCCGGGCCGCCCCCGCCGGCCGGTGCTCAGAAGGGAGCGATCGAGGAGTGGGGCGCGCGCCTCGCAGCCGAGTTCGACCGCGGCCGGTTTCCCGCAGACCCCGTGGTCGATCTCATCCGTCGGGTACCGCCGAGACTCAGGGGCGACGGAGCCCTCGCGCAGCCGGGTTCGGTGCAGAACGACGGGAACGAGACCGATCTGATCGGCATGGCCGTGAACAGCCTGCTGCGTCTCGACCGCAGCTACCTCGCGGTGCAGGGTCCGCCCGGCACCGGCAAGACGTACCTCGCTGCCCGTGTGATCCGCAACCTCGTCGAACAGCACGGCTGGCGCGTCGGAGTCGTCGCGCAATCGCACCGCGTGGTCGAGAACGTGCTCGAGGGGGCCGTCGCAGCGGGATTGCCGGCCTCGCAGATCGGCAAGGTGCCGCAGGGAGGAGCGCTCGTCGAGGGTGCCCCGGCGCCTGCCTATACGGTGCTGCCCCGCAACGGACACGCGCGCTTCGTCTCCGACCACGGTCACGCCGGCCGGGGCTGCGTGATCGGGGGCACCGCTTGGGATTTCAGCAACCCCGCCAGGTTCGATCGGGGCTCGCTCGATCTGCTCGTGATCGACGAGGCCGGACAGTTCTCGCTCGCCCCCACGATCGCGGCCTCGGTGGCGGCTGAGCGCTTGCTGCTCCTGGGAGACCCGCAGCAGTTGCCCCAGGTCTCCCAGGGCAGCCACCCCGAACCGGTCGACACCTCGGCTCTCGGCTGGCTGCTCGGCGACTACGAGACGGTGCCCGACGAACTCGGGTACTTCCTCGCCGAATCCCGCCGCATGCGTCCCGAGCTCGCCGACGTCGTCTCCGAGCTGGCCTACGAGGGGCGGCTCCGCGCCCATCCGAGCGCGGCGGGGCGCGAGGCGATCGGGGCCGGCCCTCCCGGGCTGGTCTGGCATCCGGTCGCGCACCACGGCAATGCGACGAGCTCGGCGGAGGAGGCAGCCGAGGTGGTGCGGATCGTCCGTGAAGTACTCCGGGGATACCTTTCCGAGCGAGAAGACCCGAGTGCCGCGCGCGCTGCTGCCCGTCGTCCGCTCGAAGAGCGCGACCTCATCGTCGTCGCGGCGTACAACGCCCAGGTCGAGGTGGTCGGAGAGGCGCTGGCCGCGGCCGGTTTCGCGCGCGTGCGGGTCGGCACCGTCGACAAGTTCCAGGGGCAGGAAGCCGTGATCGCCATCGTCACCCTCGCGGCCTCCAGCCCCGACGACGTACCGCGTGGCCTCGAGTTCCTGCTGATGCGCAACAGGCTCAACGTCGCGATCAGCCGGGCGCAGTGGGCGGCGCATCTCGTGTCCTCCGACCGACTCGGTGACGGGCTTCCCACCACGGCCGAAGGACTCGCGGCTCTCTCCGGGTACCTGCGCCTGATCGAACGGGCGCGCATCGCCGAAGCGCGCGAGTCGGCACCGCAGAACGATCGTCCGCGCTAGTTTGGGAGGCATGGTGAAACCAGGAGGCCCCTTCAAGACTCCGCCCTCGCGACGTCTCGAGCCGCTGCCCTCAGAGACCGGGCTTCCACCGTCTGAGGCTGCGCCTCGGCAGGCGGAGGCCCCAGCGCATCGACCGGCGGCAGCGTCGGTGCTCGGGCCGTCGAGGCGATCCAGGATCCCGGCCTTCGAGGTCATGCGGATCACCGACGAGATCGCCCACCGCCGCGCAGCGGGGCACGACGTCGTCTCCCTCTGCGCGGGAGAGCCGGGCGCGCGTCCCGCTCCGGGCACGCTGAAACCCGCGGGCTACACCGGGCCGCTCGGAACTTCACCGCTGCGGGAAGCGATCGCGGGGCACTATCGCGGCTGGTACGGCGTCGAAGTGGACCCCGGCACGGTAGCGGTGACGACGGGATCATCCGGAGCGTTCCAGCTCGTGTTCCTCGCGGCCTTCGATCCCGGCGACCGGGTCGCGCTCGCGAGCCCCGGCTATCCGGCCTATCGGAACATCCTGACCGCGCTCGGCGTGCAGGTGGTCGAGATCCAGACCGGCCCCGAGACCCGATATCAGCCCACGCCGCAACTGCTCGATGCCGCGGTCCGAGAGCACGGCCCGCTCGCCGGACTCGTCCTCGCGTCCCCGGCCAACCCCACGGGCACCATGCTCGCGCGTGCCGAACTCGCGGCGCTCGTGGAGTGGAGCCGTATGAACGGCGCACGGCTCATCAGCGACGAGATCTATCACGGAATCACCTTCCCGGACGCCGGGGAGCAGCCACGCGACGGTGACGCTGTATCGGATGCTCGAGGTGTGTCCGTGCGCGAGTTCGACGCCGAGGCGGTCGTGATCAACTCCTTCTCGAAGTACTGGGGCATGACCGGGTGGCGCCTCGGATGGGCGTTGCTGCCGCCCGACCTCGTCGCCCCCTTCGAAGCGCTCGCGTCGAACTTCGCGCTCTCGCCGCCCGCACCCGCACAGGAGCTCGCGCTCTCGGCCTTCACCGAAGAGAGCTATGCCCAGCGCAACGCGGTGGTGGCCGGTTTCGCGAGGGCGAGAGCGCTCATCCTCGAGGCAGAACCGCAGTTGGAGTGGGGTGTGGCCGCGCCGTCCGACGGCGCTTTCTACTACTACTCCGAGCTCGGCCCTCAGCTCGACCGCTTCGGCGGTTCGGTAGCATACGCCCGGGCGCTGCTCGAAGAGGCCGACGTCGCGGTGGTGCCCGGTGTCGACTTCGATCCGATCGCAGGCGATCGCGCGGTGCGTCTGTCCTACGCTGCGGGCGAGGCGGCGGTCTCGGAGGCGCTCGAACGCATCATCCGCTTCCAACGCTGAGTCAGGCGCAGCCGTCAGGCTTGGGGTGCCCCGTGCGCGTCGCCGAAACGGATCGGAGTCCCGGCGGCCACACCGATCCGGCGCTGCAGTGCCTCGTCGACCACGGCCCGCGGATCCGCCGCCTCGTCGACGGTGATCCCGAGCGAACGCAACGCCTCGGCCTCCGCGCCGCCGAGGTCCAGCACCAGCGCCGTGACCGCCTCGGAGAGCGGGCCCTCCAAGCCGGCAACCGAGCGGGCCAGCGCAGATCGCACGGCCTTGCCCAGCGCGATCGGTTCTTCACCGCTGCCCGACTCGCGCTCCACCCGAGTGCTCGAGTAGTTCACACCGTCGCCGGAGAGCGCCTCCGCGATCACTGAATCGTCGGCGAGTCGAACCTGCAGCTCGAGCACGCTGCTCGACGCGGAGGGCACGGTCGAGAAGGGAAGCGGGATACCTCCAGAGGCCCCCGCGTGAGAATCGTGCGAGTGTTCTGACGCCTGCGAACCACCGTTGAAGGTGAACTTCAAATCCATATGCACCAGCCTACGCCCGCCCGCTGCGCGTACGCCCCGCGCATACGGCAGCGGGCCCCGGTTCCGAAGAACCGGGGCCCGCTGAGCAGCGACTGGACGTTTACGCCTGTGCTGCGAGGGTCTCCTCGAGCGACGCCGAGGCGAGATCCGGGAACGCCTGGGCGACACCGTGGTTGGTGATGACGCCCTCGTGCGCGTTGAGGCCCTTGGCGAGCGAGGCGTCGTCGTTCAGCGCCTTCACCCAGCCCTTGTCGGCGAGCGCGACCACGTAGGGGAGCGTCGCGTTGGTGAGGGCGGCCGTCGAGGTCTCGGGCACCGCGCCGGGCATGTTGGCGACGCAGTAGTAGATCGAGTTGTGCACCGGGAAGGTGGGGTCGTCGTGCGTGGTCGGGCGCGAGTTCTCGAAGCAGCCGCCCTGGTCGATGGCGATGTCGACGAGCACCGAGCCCTGCTTCATCTGCGCGACCATCTCATCGGTGACGAGCTTCGGGGCCTTCTCGCCCGGGATCAGCACGGAGCCGATGACGAGGTCGGCCTCCTTGAGCGCCTCGGTGATGTTGTGCGCGTTCGAGGTGCGGGTCTGGATGCGACCGTTGAACTCGTCCTCGAGCTGCTTGAGGCGGGGGATCGCGATGTCGATCACGGTGACCTCAGCGCCCATGCCGTAGGCGATGCGCGCGGCCTGCTCACCCGCAGCGCCGCCGCCGATCACGACGACCTTGCCGCGGCGGGTGGCGGTCACGCCGCCGAGAAGGATACCGCGACCGCCGTTGGCCTTCATGAGCGAGTAGGCGCCGACCTGCACCGAGAGGCGACCCGCGACCTCCGACATGGGAGCGAGGAGCGGCAGACCGCGGTTCGGCAGCTGCACGGTCTCGTATGCGATGGCGGTGGTGCCCGACTCGAGCACGGCCTCGGTGAGAGCCTTCTCGGCTGCGAGGTGCAGGTAGGTGAAGAGCACCTGTCCCTTGCGCAGCTTGTCGTACTCGGAGGCGATGGGCTCCTTGACCTTGAGGATCATGTCGGACTGCGCCCACACGTCGTCGGCGCCCTCGATGATCTTGGCACCGGCGGCGATGTACTCCTCGTCGGTGATGGCCGAGCCGAGGCCGGCCCCGGCCTGCACCAGCACCTCGTGGCCGCGACGAGCCAGCTCGAAGACGCCCGCCTGCGTGATGGCGACGCGGTTCTCATTGTTCTTGATTTCGGTAGGGATACCGACGCGCATGGTCTGCTCCAGAATGTTCGGAATGCGATAAGGGTCCGTCCGTCTGCTGATCGTCAATTGGCAGATCGCGACATGGGATGCCTCGATTCTGCAACATATTCGTTTTCCGCAAAAGAAACATGAATTCTCTGCGGAAATAGTCGCTAAAATGGAGGATCATGAAGCAAACGCGGAGGGGTGATGGCTGAGGATTCGAAGAATCTGCGCCTTGATGCGGGCCTGGATCAGGTGGACCGCAAGATCGTCGAGGAACTGCAGGTCAATGGCCGCGTCACGAACGCCGAATTGGCGGAGCGGGTGGGGGTCGCCGCGTCGACGTGCATCGCACGCGTGCGCAGTCTCGTGTCTCGCGGGATCATCAAGGGGTTCACCGCCTCCGTCGACCCTCGAGCCATGGGGCTCGGGCTGCAGGTGCTGGTGAGCGTGACGGTTCGCTCGGGCGCCAGGCAGCGGATCTCGGAGTTGAGCGACGAGCTGAGATCGCTCCCGGAGGTGATGCAGCTCTTCTTCCTCGGCGGTGTCGAAGACTTCATCATCCATCTCGCCGTGCGCGACTCGGATCACGTGCGCGACTTCGTGATGGAGCATCTCTCAGCGCACCCCGCTGTGTCGTCGACTCGCACGAGCATCGTCTTCAGTCACCACCAGAATCCGGTGCAGGCGCCCGACGCGCGATAGCGCTGCGGTGCTCTCTGCAACTGTGGGATGCTCGGCGGCTGCCGGTCATCTCCCGGTCATCTGCCGGTGGGCGGCGTCAGCCTGGTCTCGTACGCGTCGAGGGCGAGTTCTGCGGCACGAATGGCCTGGGAGCTGTAGCGGCCGATCGCGCGTTCCTCGAGCAGCGCCTCGCGCTGCGCTTCGAGCGCCAGACGCACCAGGCGCTGGTAGGTCTGAGTGGGGTGCTCTCTCCCGTGCGCCTGCACCGGGACCGTCGGCGCAGCCGCCGCTGCGAGAGGGAGCAGCGCACTGCGCGCGCTCGCCCGCGCACGCTTCACCGCAAACTCCGACTGCTCCCGACGCTTCGGGTCGTCAGCATCGCCGGGCTCCTTCTCGAGCGTCCTCTCGTCCTCGTCCACGGCCTCGTCGATCGCTTCATCGGCGGCCTCGTACAGTTCGCGGCTGAGTGAGATGAGCTCGGCCTTCTCCCGTCCGGTCCCAGCACCGTCGGGCCACAGCTTGCGGATGAAGACGGGCAGGGTCAGACCGTGCAGCAGCAGGGTGATCACGGCGACGGCGAAGGCCGCGAGCACGATCTGAGGGCGGTGCGGGACGGTGACGGGGATCGACTGCGCCGCTGCGAGGGTGACGACGCCGCGCATGCCGCTCCACGACAGCACGACGCCGTCGCGCCACCCGAGCTGCTGCTCGCGCTCGTGCTCGAGATCGGCTGCGGATCGTCTGGCGCGGATATCGAGTCTGCGGAGACGCTCGCTGAAGCGGCCCTCGGCCTTTTCCGCGATGCCGGAGTTCTGCACCCGTTCGTTGAGATGGGCGTAGCCCGCATTGCGCCGCTCGTACCGGGCGGCGACGCGGCGCATGCTCGCGATGAGCGGCACCATGAATGCCGAGCGGCACAGGATGAGCAGCACCACCAGCCCGATCGAGAGCAGGCCGATGTGCTCGAGGCGCAGTTCGCTCTCACCGACCTGCGCGACGAGCGAGTGCAGTTGCAGCCCCATGATGAGGAACACGCCGTTCTCGAGCAGGAACTGCACCGTGCGCCAGTTGAGACGCTCGTTGGTGCGGGCGGACGCGCTGAACCTCTGAGACGCGTGGTGGCCGGTGTAGAGCCCCGTCACGACGACGGCCAGCACTCCCGATGCGTGCAGCTCCTCGGCGGGGATGAATGCGACGAACGGCACGATGAACGAGATGATCGTGTCGTGCACGGGGTTGTTGAGCTTCGAACGGATCCACACGGTGACGATGCCGATGAGCAGACCCACCGCGAGCGCGACCGTGACCGAGAGCACGAACGAACCCGTCGCTGAGGACAGCACGAAGCTGCCGGCGACCGCCGCTGTCGCCGTCTTCAACAGCACGAGCGACGTCGCGTCGTTGACGAGGCTCTCGCCCTCGAGGATCGAGACCACGCGCTCGGGCATGCCGAGCCGCTTGCCGATCGAGGTCGCCGCCACCGCATCGGTCGGGCTGATGACCGCGCCCAGTGCGATCGCGGCTGCGAGCGGGATATCCGGGACGAACCAGTGCACGACGAACCCGACGGCGATGGCCGAGATGATGACGAGCAGCACCGAGAGCCCGATCACGGGTCTGAAGTTGCGGCGGAAATCGACGATGGGAACGTTGACCGCCGCGGAGTAGAGCAGCGGGGGCAGCACCACGACCAGGATCATCTCGGGGTCGACATCGATGAGGGGCACGAAGGGGAGGTAGCCGATGCCGATCCCGATCAGCACCAGCAGCAGCGGCGCCGCGACGCGGATGCGGCTGCCCAGGATCGACGCCCCGACGAGGAGGATGACCGCGACGACCGAGAGAAGCCCGAATTCCATGACCCTAGGTTCTCACGTTCGAGGGACGGCGCGGGCCTCGGCATCGACGGGCCTTTGCATCGACGGGCCTCGAGGTGCGCGGCTCACGATGCCTTCTCCGAGGGAGGCAGGAGGGTGAGTGCGGGCGTCTCCCGACCGTGGAAGCCGGCCCAGCGCTCCGCGGCCGGCACGAGTGCGTCGAGGTCGATGTTCATACCGGGCAACGGCGTGAGTTCGAGGCCGCCGTTCTTCCGGGCACTGCGCTTCCAGGTGCCGACCACGCGGCCATCGGCGACGACCGTGGCGAGGAACATGCCGTTGCGACCAGGCACGATGCGCTCGAAGTGGGCGGCATCGAGCTGCGCCTCGCGGTCGGTGTAGCCGAGCAGGTGCTCGTCGAAGGACGGCAGCAGCAACCACTCGGCAGGCGATTCGTGGAAGGAGAGGGGAAGCTCGTCGAGCGCCGCGGGATCCGCCCAGAGCGAGGCCGCGGCCCCGGACGCTCCGTCGAGCCGCAGCGGTGCGACCCTGCCGCTCTCGGAGGCCATCTGAATCGCTCGTCGCGCCTCTCGCACGGTCAACCCCGTCCACCACGCCAGATCCCGCTCCCGCACCGGGCCGCGCGCCGCTGCGTACCGCGCGGCGAGCTCCGCGAGCGCCTCGTCGCCCTCGAGCGCTCGCGGATCCCGGATCCACTCATCGGCCCGGACCAGCAGCGGTTCCCCGCCATGCACGGGGCCGAACGCGGCGAGTCCGTTCTGGCAGAGCCACCAGACGATGTGATAGCGCCAGTTGCTCCTCCAGTCGATGCCCGCCTCCGTCCAGATCGCGGAGAGCGCGTCGCGATCGAGGCCTCGCCCCTCGGCCGCCAGCCCCGTGAGCGCCTGCAGCGAGACGTCGACCAGTTGCTCGAGCACTGCGTCGCTCATACCGAGGAACTCTCGGCGCTTCGGCGCTCCGGCGAGCACGCGGTGCCCCGTCGCCCGCTGCATCCAGCCGATGTCCGAGGCCGGGACGACGTGGATCGTGCCGCGCATCGGCCAGGACCGCACGACGCGACCCGCGTTGAACGCCGCCTGCACATCGGCGGCATCGGTACCGGGGGCGCGCAGCCCGAGTGCGAACTGAGAGGATCGCCAGTCCTGCCCCTGCACGGCGAGCATGTGCCCGGCGACCGCTTCGATCCGCGCTGCCCCCGCGGCCTCGGATGCCGTCGCGGCACCGGCGGGCCCGAGCCCGAGCGCGCGCATGCGCAGATGCAGCAGCTGTCCCGCGGTGATGATGTCGGTCATGCGGTCAGTGTAAACCGAGCCTCCGACATCGATCATCGAGTGAAGCCCGCTGAGGGCGCACCGCGCACGTCAGAATCGCGCGCGATGGTATTGCGGCGGTACGAGCGATGCGGCTGCGGGCGCGCGCAGTTCGTGGGCCCACCTCAGCGGCAGGTGCGGATCCGCGAGCAGCGGTCGTCCCACGAAGATCGCGTCGGCCTGCCCTGTGACCAGGATCGACTCAGCCTGAGCCGCCTCGGTGATGAGGCCGACGGCGCCGAAAGCGAGGGATCCGGCCGGAATCGCCCCGCGCAGATGCGCGGTGAGCGGGGTCTGGTAAGCGGGACCGACCGGGATCCGTGCGGAGGGGACATTGCCACCGGATGAGACGTCGATCAGGTCGACGCCGTCTTCCGCGAGACGCGCGATGAGCTGCTCGGCCTCATCGAGACCGAAGCCGCCCTCGGTCCACTCGGTCGCCGAGATACGTACGAGGATCGGCAGATCGGCGTGCCGCGCCCGAATCGCCCGCACCACCTCCCGGAGCAGTCGCGCTCGCCGTTCCGCGTCGCCGCCGTAGTCGTCGTCGCGCAGATTCGAGAGAGGGGAGAGGAACTCGTGCAGCAGGTAGCCGTGCGCGGCGTGCACCTCGATGGCGTCGAAGCCTGCGGCCACCGCGCGGTCGGCCGCAGCGGCGAATGCCTCGACGAGATCGGCGACCTCGTCGGTGCTCAGCGCGTGCGGGGCCGCGAAATCGCCGAATGGGACCACGGAGGGGGCGACCGTCTGCCAGCCGCCCTCGGCGGCGGGCACGCTGCCCTCGGGCCGGCCGGGCAGCCAGGGATAGGTCGAGGCCTTGCGGCCGGCGTGCGCGAGCTGCACCGCGACGCGTGCTCCGTGCGAGTGCGCGATTGCGGTGACCCTGGCGAAGGCGGCCGTCTGGTCCTCGTTCCACAGACCGAGATCGCGTGAAGAGATGCGGCCCTCGGGTGTGACAGCCGTCGCCTCCATCACCACGAGGCCGGCCCCGCCGCGAGCGAGGGCCCCGACGTGCTGCAAATGCCAGTCGCCGGGTGCGCCGTCCTCGTGCTCTGCGGAGTACTGGCACATGGGAGACGCCCAGAGGCGGTTGCGCACTTCGAGGTTGCGGAGTCGGAACGGGCGGAAGAGGATCGGATCGGCCATGCGTCGCAGTGTATCGGCCGTGACCGGCGTGTGAGACCTGTGGACTGCGCGGTCGACGGAAGCGCCGAGAGAAAGAATGTCGGTGGTCTGTGGGAGGGTTGAGGGGTTCACAGCCACGATGCAGAGGGAGGCTCCGAATGCATGAGATCAAATGCCCGCACTGCGGCAGGGCATTCACCGCCGATGAGGCCGGCTATGCCGACATCATCAAGCAGGTGCGTGACCATGAGTTCGAGCAGCAGCTGAGCGAGCGCCTGGAATTGGCCGAGCAGGAGAAGGAGAAAGCGCTCGAGCTGGCCGCGGTGCGGGCGGCCGGGGAACTGCAGCGTGCCGCGGCTGCGAAGGACGCCGAGCTTCAGGAGCTCCGTTCCCGGATCGAAGCCGAGGAGACCGCGCGGAAGCTCGCGGTGTCTGAAGCGCTCGGTTCGGTCGAGAAGGAGCGGGATGCGCTCGCGAACGAACTGGATCGGGTGAAGCGGGAGCGAGAGACGGCAGAAGAGCTGGCAGCGGCGACCCTCGCTGCGGAGCTGAAGCAGACGGCCGCTGCGAAGGACTCCGAGATACAGGAGCTCCGGTCACGGCTGGAGGCGGAGGAGACCGCGCGGAAGCTCGCGATCGCAGAGGCCGTCGGCAGGGTCGAGAAGGAGCGCGACGAGTTCAAGAACGGACTGGAGCGGGCGGAGCTCGAGAAGCAGCTCGCCGAGAAGTCGCTGAAGGATCGCTACGAGGTGCAGCTGCGGGATCGCGACGAGGCGATCGAGCGCTTGCGCGACCTGAAGGCGAAGCTCTCGACCAAGATGGTGGGCGAGACGCTCGAACAGCACTGCGAGACGACGTTTAATCAGATTCGGGCGACCGCCTTTCCCCGTGCGCACTTCGAGAAGGACAACGACGCCCGCACCGGCAGCAAGGGCGATTACATCTTCCGCGATTTCGATACGAACGAGGCCGGCGAGCGCGGCACCGAGATCGTGTCGATCATGTTCGAGATGAAGAACGAATCCGACACGACCGCCACGAAGCACAAGAACGAGGATTTCCTGAGAGAGCTCGACAAGGATCGCCGGGAGAAGGGCTGCGAGTACGCGGTTCTCGTGTCGCTGCTCGAACCGGAGAGCGATCTGTACAACACCGGCATCGTCGATGTCTCCCACAGGTATCCGAAGATGTACGTGATCCGACCGCAGTTCTTCATCCAGCTGATCACGCTGCTGCGCAATGCGGCGATGAACGCCCTGCGCTACAAGAACGAACTCGAGCTCGTGAAGGCTCAGAACATCGACATCACGAACTTCGAGCACGAGCTCGACACCTTCAAAGGCGCCTTCGGCCGTAACTACGAGCTCGCCTCGAAGCAGTTCCAGGAGGCGATCAAGCGCATCGATACCTCGATCACCGAGATGCAGAAGGTGAAGGAGCAACTGCTGAAGTCGGAGAACAATCTGCGCCTTGCGAACGACAAGGCCCAGGGGGTCTCGATCAAGAAACTGACGCGGGGCAACCCGACGATGCAGGCCAAGTTCGCCGCCCTCGACAGCGCGACCGCCGTGAACCCGAACGACTGAGAAGAGCGGAAGACACACGCATGAATCTGGGATCGTTGCTCGAGTCCTCCGTGTTCGCGGAGGCGGATGAGGCGTTCGCCGCCTTCGAAGAATGGGCCTGGGAAGACCGCGGGCTGCGGCTGTACCCGGCGCAGGAGGAGGCGGTGCTCGGCATCGCGCTGGGCAGCAACGTCATCCTCGCGACTCCCACGGGCACCGGCAAGTCGCTCGTCGCCATCGGTGCGCACTTCGTCGCCCTCGCCGAGCAGCGCCGAACCGTATACACGGCGCCTATCAAGGCGCTCGTGAGCGAGAAGTTCTTCGACCTGATCGACGTCTTCGGAGCATCCAACGTCGGAATGGTCACCGGAGACACCTCCATCAACCCCGATGCACCCATCCTCTGCTGCACCGCGGAGATCCTCGCCAACCTCGCGATCCGCGACAAGGACGTCGATAATCCGGAGGCCGGTGGGATCACCCAGGTGATCATGGACGAGTTCCACTATTACGCCGACCCCGATCGGGGCTGGGCGTGGCAGGTGCCGCTTCTGCTGATGAACGACGCCCAGTTCCTGCTCATGTCGGCCACGCTGGGCGACGTCACCGAGCTGGCGGCCGACCTGAGTGACGCGACCGGGCGAGACACCGCCCTCGTGACCGGAGTGGAACGCCCGGTTCCGCTGAGCTTCCGCTACGAGGTCGCCCCCGCGCACGAGGTCGTCGAGCAGCTCGTCGAGAACCGCGAGACCCCCGCATACCTTGTGCATTTCAACCAGTCGCACGCGGTCGAGCAGGCGCAGGCGCTCGCGAGCATCCGCATCGTCGACCGTGCGGGTCGCGATGAGATCGCCGAGGCCATCGGAGGTTTCCGGTTCTCCACGGGATTCGGCTCCACGCTCTCACGCCTCGTGAGGGCGGGCATCGGCGTGCACCACGCGGGCATGCTGCCCCGCTACCGGCGACTCGTCGAACAGCTGGCGCAGCGCGGCCTGCTGCGTGTCATCTGCGGCACAGACACTCTGGGCGTCGGCATCAACGTGCCGATCCGTACCGTGGTCATCACAGCGCTCACCAAGTTCGACGGGGAGAAGATGCGGCGGCTCAGCGCCCGCGAATTCCACCAGATCGCTGGGCGCGCCGGCCGGGCGGGCTACGACACCGAGGGGGATGTGATCGCGCTCGCCCCCGAGCACGAGGTCGAGAACGCCAAGCTGAGCGCGAAGGCGGCGGCCAAGGCGGCATCGGGCAAGAAGGTCGGCAAGGGGCCGAAGAAGAAGACGCCGCCGCAGGGTTTCGTCGCCTGGAGCGAGCAGACGCTCGAGAAGCTCGTCTCCTCGCAACCGGAACCGCTGGTCAGCCGCATGCGCGTCACTCACTCGATGGTGCTCGGCGTGATCGGCCGCGGCGAGGAGTGGGAGGGCGAAGCCCTCAACACGATGCAGATGCTCATCTTCGACAGCCACGAGCCGAAGGCGCGTCAATACGCGCACGCTCGCACGGCCATCGAGATCTTCCGCACACTGCGCAACGGCGGCATCGTCGAGGTGCACGAGCACGTCGACGAGAGCGGTCGCACGCAGAAGCTGCTGCGGCTCACGGTCGAACTGCAGGCGAACTTCGCCCTGAACCAGCCGTTGTCGCCCTTCGCGCTCGCGGCGATCGAGCTGCTCGATCCCGAATCAGACGGCTACGCCCTCGACGTGATCTCGATCATCGAGGCCACTCTCGAGGATCCCCGTGCCATTCTGCGAGCCCAGGAGCATAAGGCCCGCGGAGAGGCCGTCGCCGCGATGAAGGCCGAGGGCATCGAGTACGACGAGCGCATGGAACTGCTCGAGCAGGTCACGCATCCGCAGCCGCTCAAGGAGCTGCTCGACGAGGCGTTCCACGAGTACACGAAAGAGGTGCCGTGGGCGCGCGACTACGAGCTGCGCCCCAAGGCGGTGGTGCGCGACATGGTGGAGCGCGCGTTCGGGTTCCGCGACCTGGTCTCCTTCTATCAACTGGGCCGCGCGGAAGGCGGGGTGCTGCGCTACCTCAGCGACGCCTATCGTGCGCTCGAGCGCACCATTCCCGAGCAGGCGAAGACGCCCGAGCTCGAAGAGCTCATCGACTGGCTCGGCGAGCTGGTGCGCCAGATCGACTCGAGCCTTATCGACGAGTGGGAGGAACTGTCGAACCCGGAAGCGGCCGCAGCGCACGCGGCCGAGCTCGCGCATGCAGCGGACAGCGAGGTCGTCGTCGCTCCGCCGACCCGCTCCGTGCTGCGCAACGAGCGGGCCTTCACGGTGATGGTGCGCAATGCCCTGTTCCGTCGGGTGCAGGCGGCGGCGTTCGAGCGCTACGAGGAGCTCGCCGAACTCGACGGCGGAGGTGCGCCGGGCACGGCCTTCGGCGAACAGGCGTGGCGCGACGCACTCGACGGCTACTACACCGAGTACGACGAAATCCGCGTCGACGCCGACGCCCGCGCCGCGGGGCTTCTCGAGATCGACCGCGCCCCCGAGACCGTGGCCGAGGGCGTCTGGCGCTTCCGGCAGGTGCTGCTCGACCCCGCGGGAGACCGCGACTGGGGGATCGAGGGTGTCATCGATCTGGCCGCGTCCGAAGCCGAGGGCGAGCCCGTGGTGCGGGTGCAGCGCGTCGGGCCGCACACCGGTTCCTGAGACGGGCAGCGCACGGCCTGAGGCCGGCGGTACTCCGGCTCCCGAGGCTCGACGTCCGGGAGGGACGCGACGCAGATCGCGGTGGCGCGGTGGTCTAATATGCATCTGTGACCGGGTGTTCCGGTGCAGATCACCCTCGCCGAGGCGAGACCCGCAGCATCTACCCCGATGCTGAGGGCTGAGTACGATCGTTCTACGTAGGCACGACGAAGCCGGGGGCACATGATTCCATACGCAGAGCGCACGCGAGTACTCGTGGTGATCGGTACTCGACCGGAGGCGATCAAGATGATCCCGGTCGTACGCGCCCTTCAGGACTCCGGCACATTTCGACCCGTGGTGATCGCCACGGGGCAGCACACCGACCTCGTCGACGATCTCATCCGCAAGGCGGGGCTCCGCGTGGACGCGAGTCTGCACGCCTCTCAGCCCGTCGACGGCGTGAAACCGTCGCTGAACGAGATGGTCGCCCGGATCATTGTGGGCATCGACCGGGTCTGGTCGAGTGAATCCGTTCCCGAGGAGTATCGGGCTGACGGGCGCCGCGAGGTCGGCGGCGCGGTCGCCTGCCTCGTGCACGGCGACACGAGTTCCGCCGCTGCCGCCGCGATCGCCTCGTTCAACCTGCGTATTCCGGTCGTGCACGTGGAAGCGGGTCTGCGCACCTCGGATCTGCTCTCACCGTTCCCGGAGGAGGGCAACAGGCAGCTCATCTCGCGCATCGCCGCGCTCCACCTCGCACCGACCACCACGAACAAGATGAATCTCGTGCGGGAGGGAGTCGACTACGATCGAATCCTCGTCACCGGCAACACCTCCATCGACATGCTGCAGTGGGTCGCGACGCAAGAGGGCGGCTTCGGTCCGGGGCTTGAGGAGCTCGAGACCGATCCTCGCCCTCGAATCGTGCTCGTCACGGCTCATCGTCGCGAGAACTGGGGGGAGGGTCTCGAGAACATCGCCGCAGCCGTGCGCGAACTCGCAGAGCGGTACCCCGAGACACGTTTCGTGGTACCGGTGCATCCGAATCCGGTCGCGCGTCGGTCGTTCATCGCGGCACTCGACGGGGTGCCGAACGCCCTCCTCGTCGAGCCTCGGGACTACGCCGACTTCGCTCGGCTCATGGGCGCAGCCCGAATCATCATTACGGACTCGGGCGGAGTGCAGGAGGAGGCCCCGGCGCTGGGCACACCCGTGCTCGTCGCGCGCGAGACCACGGAGCGGGAGGAGGGTGTACATGCGGGCACGCTCGTGCTCGTGGGTACCGATCCGACGCGGATCGTGCAGGAGGCGGTCAAGCTTCTCGATGACGACGACGAGCATGCGCGTCGTGCCGCGAAGCTCAACCCGTACGGCGACGGCCGCGCCTCCGAACGCATCGTGCAGGCCCTCGATAACATCTTGCGCGACGGACCTGTACCCGAGGAGCTGAACGGCGGGGGCCTGCGAAGCGCGGTGCGTCGTCGCTTCGGTCTCGATATCGCGGAGACCCATGTTTGAGCTCGCCGCAGAGCAGACCCCGTTCGAGCAGGAAGTCGAACGCACCTGGTACTTCCTACTCCACATGTACGACGGGCTGCCGATCTGGGCGGTGCCGATCTTCCTCTTCGCGCTGGTCATCGTGCTCAGCTCCACGGCCTCGCTGGCGATCCTCGCGGTGCGCGCCGGAAGGCAGCTGCGCCTGGGAGCCGGCGAGCGACGGGGCCAGAGCGGGGGCGACACGGAGAGCGAGTACCTGTGGGTGTTCATGGTCCCCGCGCTCAACGAGGAGATCACGATCGCCGACTCGGTGCTCCGGCTCGCGGAGGTCGAGGTGACGCACAAGCGGATTCTCGTCATCAACGATGGGTCCGACGATCGGACTGGCGAGATACTCTCCGAGATGGCGCTGCCCGAGCTCACCGTTCTCACCCGGGTCGCTCCGCATGCGCGCCAGGGCAAGTCGGAGGCGCTGAACGACGCGTGGCGCTACCTCCATCGGGTGGTGCTCGGTGAAGGCCCCTACCGGGGCTGGGATCCGCGGCGCGTCATCGTGGCGATCGTGGATGCGGACGGGCGCCTCGACCCTCAAGCGGGGAGAGCGGCGCGGCACTTCGACGATCCCGAGGTGGGCGGGGTGCAGTCACAGGTGCGGATCTACAATCGCGAAACCTTCCTCACGCTCGCCCAGGATCTCGAGTTCGGGGTGTTCGGCACGGTGTTCCAGCTCGGCCGCACCGGGTGGGGCACCGCGAACATGGGCGGCAACGGCCAGTTCAATCGCCTCGCCGCGCTCGACGAGATCGCGGTCGAGGACTCGACGGGACACGCCGGCCCCTGGCGCGCCGGGCGGCTCACCGAGGATCAGGACATCGGTCTCCGATTGATCCACGCGGGCTGGAAGGGTGCGCAGGCGTCGGACGTCACCATTTCGCAGCAGGGGCTGAACTCGCTACGCGCGCTCTACCGTCAGCGCACGCGATGGGCTCAGGGCGGTTGGCAGGTATTCGATCTGGTCGGCCCCACGATCCGCAATCGCCATGTGGGGCTCGTAGCCCGGTGGGATCAGTTCTGGTATCTGATGATGCCGGCGGTGCAGGCGTGGGTCGGGCTCTCGGTCGTGCTGAGCGTCGTGTTCCTGACGACCGGTATCGCCCGGCCGCCGCTCACAATCTTCATACTGGTGCTCGCCTACCTCTTCTCCGCGGTGCCCGGGGTCGCCGGCGTGCTGCTCTCGAGACGCCGCAGAGGGATCTGGCCCTTCATCGTCGGCGTCCTGGTCGCGCATCTCTACATCTTCTACTCGTGGCTCATCTACCCGGTCGTGTACCGTTCGCTGCTGCGCCAGATGTTCGGCGTCACGGGGTGGGCGAAGACTCGACGGGAGGCGATCGAGCCGACACCCGACGACTAGCCTGGAACCCATGAGCCTTTCGAAGCAGCAGTTCCTGTCAGTCGCAGACCACACCCTGCTGGCGCCCGGCACGACCCGCGAGGAGCTCGTGGAGTTTCTCGGGGCTGCCCGCGACCTGGGCGTGCGGCGGGTGTGCCTCAGCCCGTCGCTGCTGCCGCTCGATGCGGCGGATCGCGGGAGCCTCGAAGCGGTCACCGTCGTCGGCTTCCCCTCGGGTGCGCATCGCGCGGAGGTCAAGGCGGCCGAGGCAGTGCAGGCGGTCGCCGACGGCGCGGACGAGATCGACATGGTGCTGAATCGCAGGCTCGTGCGCGAGGCCGCCGCGGGGTCGGAGTGGGCCGCGGTGGAGGGTGAGATCCGCGCCGTCCGGGCAGCCTGCCCCGGGCTCGTGCTGAAGGTGATCATCGAGTCCGCCGCGCTCACCGATGCCGAGATCGTGGGGGCGTGCCGCGCCGCCGAGGCCGCGGGCGCCGACTTCGTGAAGACCTCGACCGGCTTCGATCCGGCGGGCGGGGCGAGCCTGCACGCCGTGCGCCTCATGGCCGAGACGGTCGGCGGGAGGCTCGGCGTGAAGGCGTCGGGTGGGATCCGCACGGCGGCCGCCGTGCGCGAGCTGTGGGCGGCCGGCGCTACCAGATTCGGAGTCTCGGGCACCGCCGCGATCCTCGAGGAGTGGGACGAGGAGGCCGATCCCGACCGCACCGCGCCTTCCGCGGGCTACTGACCCGGCTGCGCGCCCATCATCTCGACGGATCGGCGGGCTTCGCGGCCCCGACGGCGCCCGCGGCCCCGACGGCTTCGTCGAGCAGCGCGCGGATCCGGGCGCGATCCAGCCCGAGTCCCCGCAGACGCTCGGCGGCGTCGAGTGCGATGCGCCGGGCGGCTGCATCGACCGGATCCGCGCCGAGCGACACGAAGGTGCCCGCTCGGCCGCGACCCTCGACCACGCCCGACTCCTCCAGGGCTCGGTACGCCGCCGCAACCGTGTTGACGGCGAGACCCAGGTGAGCTGCGAGGGCGCGGATGGTCGGGAGCTTCTGTCCCGGGACCAGTCGCCCCTCGGAGACGGCCCGCACCGCGGCGTCGTGCAGCTGCCGGAACGGCGGGGCGTCGGACCCCGCGTTGATGCCGAACACCGTGAGCGCGTCGTGATCCCGTGTCTCCTGCGTCATGGCACCAGCATAGGAGCTGGGCGCCCGACCCCGTGACCCCCAGCGACCCGGCGCGCTCTCCGACGCGCGTGCCCCGCGCAGGCCGTAGAATCTCCCCATGCGCCTCGGAGTGATCGACGTCGGATCAAATACCGTCCACCTGCTCGTGGTCGACGCCCACCCGGGCGCGAGCCCCGTGCCGTACCACTCGCAGCGCTCGGTGCTGCGGCTGATGCGGTATCTCGACTCCGACGGGGCGATCGTGGAGGAGGGCGTACGCCGCATCATCGACGCGATCCGCGAGGCCGCCGATACCGTGCGCGAGATCGGCGTCGACGACATGATCGCCACCGCGACCAGCGCGATCCGCGAGGCCGCGAACGGTGAGGAGGTGCTCGCGCGCATCACCCGCGAGACCGGGGTGACCCTGCGGGTGCTATCGGGGGAGGACGAGGCGAGGATCACGATGCTCGCCGTGCGCCGTTGGCTCGGATGGTCAGCCGGCGAGATCCTGCTCTTCGACATCGGCGGAGGATCGTTCGAGATCGCGCAGGGCGCCGACGAGTACCCCGACGTGCAGGTGTCGCTGCCGCTCGGGGCCGGACGATCCACCATCAACTACCTGCCCGAGGATCCGCCCACGCGCGAGGCGGTATCGCGCCTGCGGGCGCATGCGCGGGCCGAGTTCACGCGAGCGCGCGATGAGTTCTTCGCGGACCGCCCCCGCCCCAAGCGCGTCGTGGGCACGTCGAAGACGATCCGCTCGCTGGCCCGGCTCGTCGGCGGGCCGTCCGACCCGGTGACCGGCGATCTGGCGCAGCTGCACTATGTGGGGTTGCGCGAGTGGGAGCCGACGCTGCGCGACATGCCGGGATCGGTTCGCGAGTATCTGCCGGGGATCACGCCCGAGCGCGGCTACCAGATCATGGCGGGAGCGGTCGTGCTGCGCACCGCGATGAAGGTGTTCGGAGTCGACACGCTCACGATCTCGCCGTGGGCGCTGCGGGAGGGCATCGTGCTGCGCTACATCGATGCGCTCGATGCAGTCGGCGTTGACGCGGCGCAAAGCGCTGTGTCGCCGACTGAACCGCTGCACACGGCAGCGAACAAACGCAGGCCGGTCTTGGAGCACGCTGGATCGCGGCTGGTCGTGGGTTCGGGATCGGTCGCGGGTTCGGGATCGGCGTGAGCGTCGAGGCGAATGCGAGCACCGCGGCAGCGGGATCCGAGATCGACTGGGAGGCGCTGCGGGCGGCCGCGATCGCGGCGCTGGATCACGCCTACGCTCCCTACTCGCAGTTCCGTGTCGGAGCCGCTGCGCTCGTCGACGACGGCAGGGTCGTTTCGGGATGCAACATCGAGAACGCGTCGTACGGGCTGACGCTGTGCGCCGAGTGCTCGCTCGTGTCGGCGCTGCACATGGGCGGGGGAGGAAGGCTCGTGGCGTTCGTGTGCGTGGATGGCGAGCGATCCACGATCATGCCCTGCGGGCGCTGCCGGCAGCTGCTCGCCGAGCATGCGGCGCCAGGCATGCTGATCGAGTCCGCTGCCGGAGTGCGAACGATCGACGAGGTGCTGCCGCTCGCGTTCGGGCCGCGTGATATCGGGGCGTAGCGCTGCCCGCCGGCTCAGTCGAGTGCGGAGACGGCGCCGCGGATCGCCTCGGCGAGCTGGCGCACCGCGGTCGACGGCTGCTTGCCGGCCCCGTCGGCGGGCGCGGCGATGAGCAGCGAGCGCACGAACGACGGCTCGTCGATGGGGATCAACGCGACGCCGGGGTGGTCGCGGGTGCTCGCGAGCCGGGGCAGGAAGCTCACCGCCATCCGCGCGGCGACCATGCCGAGCATGACCTGGAAGTCGTCGGTGCGGATCGCCACGTCGAGGGTGCGGCCGGCCTGTGCGAAGGCGTCGATCACGATCTTGTCCATCGGGTCGTTCCACGCCGCGGCGAACAGCCAGCGCTCGTTGTGCAGGGTGAGCAGCGCGGCTCGGTCGATGGTGGATCGCGCCGCGAGCTGGTGCCCCTCGGGCAGCGCGAGCATGAGCGGATCGCGCAGCACCTCGGTGGTGACGATGTCGGATCGGAACGACAGCTCGTGATCCGGCACCGAGTACACGATCGCCGCGTCGAGCTGCCGACGGTTGACGTGCTCCACGAGCTGAGGCACCTCCTCGAGCACCGCGTCGAGCTCGATCCCGAGTTCGTTCACCTGAGAGACGATCGACGGTAAGAGCCTCGCCGCGGCGGTCGGGAAGGTTCCGAAGCGCAGCCGCACCCGTCCCATCTGGGTGAGCTCGCGGGCGTCGCGCAGGGCCCGGTCGGAGAGGGTGAGGATCTCCTCGCCGCGATCGAGCAGCAGCACGCCGACCGGTGTGAGTGCGCTGCCGCGCGCGGATCGTCGGATCACGGCGTCGCCGACGAGCCGATCGAGGTTCTTGAGGTGGTAGTCGACGGTGGGTTGGCTCCAGCCGAGCCGACGCGCGGCACCGGTGACGGATCCCTCGGCGTGCACCGCCCGCAGTGCCTGGAGCTGGCGGAGATCGATCATCCATCCCATTATCCCATATCTGGCAGATCAGCAGATAGCACCCGAGTGTCACATATGGCATATGTGACTCCAGAGCGAAAACGGGGGTTCACGAACGCTCCCGGCTCCTTCACGATGGTGGAATGCTCCACGTCTCCGGCCACGCCGACCCCATCGCGCTCGAGAGTTTCGCGCAGGCGCCCGTCGCCGCGGATCCGCGCTCCCGCGACCGCGACGCCCTGTTGCGCCGCCACGCCGAAACCCCGTATGCCGACGCGCTCGACCGGTACATCTCGCACGCGCCCGTGCAGTTGATGGTGCCCGGGCACGGCGGGAGTGACCTCGGTCTGAGCGCGCGCCTCGCCGACTTCCTGGGGGAGCGAGCGCTGCAGCTCGACGTTCCCATGTTGATCGACGGTCTCGACCTCGGAGAGAACTCGCCGTTCGATCGCGCGCTCGAGCTCGCGGCTGAGGCCTGGGGCGCTCGCCGCACCTGGTTCCTCACGAACGGTGCCTCTCAGGCGAATCGCACCGCCGCCCTCGCGGCTCGCGGGCTCGGCGAGCACATCGTCTCCCAGCGCAGTGCGCACTCCAGCTTCAGCGATGGCGTGCTCGCGGCCGGCCTGATCCCGAGCTTCGTCTTCCCGTCGGTCGATGAGAACCACGGCATGGCGCACGGCGTCTCCCCGGCTGCCCTCGACGAGGCGCTCACCCTCGCCGAGCGCGAGGGCCGGCCCGCCTCCGCGGTCTACGTGATCTCTCCCAGCTACTTCGGCTCGGTCGCCGACGTGCGCGGTCTCAGCGAGGTCGCCCACGCGCACGGCGCTCCGCTCATCGTGGACGGCGCGTGGGGGCCGCACTTCGGCTTCCACCCCGAACTGCCCGAGTCGCCCGCTCGGCTCGGCGCCGATCTCGTGGTCTCGAGCACGCACAAGCTCGCCGGATCCCTCACGCAGTCGGCCATGCTGCATCTCGGCCACGGGCCCTTCGCCGACCGCTTGGAGCCGCTCATCGAGCGCGCATTCACAATGACGGCCTCCACCTCGACGAGCGCGATCCTGCGCGCCTCGCTCGACGTCGCGCGCCACGCGCTGATGACCGGCGAGGCGCAGATCGGCCGCTCCATCGAGGGAGCGAAGCGGTTCCGTCAGATGCTGCGCGACGACCCGCGCTTCGCGGTCGTCAGCGACGACTTCGGAGGCTTCGACGACATCGTAGCTACCGACCTGCTGCGCGTGCCCATCGATGTCTCCGCGAGCGGAGTGAGCGGGCACTGGCTGCGTCAGCGGCTCATCGACGTCGACGGCATCTACTTCGAGATGTCGACCGCGACCTCGCTCGTGGCCGTGATCGGCGCGGGCAAGACGCCCGACTACGACCTCGTGCACCGCGCGATGGTCGAGGCTGTGGAATCCGACGCCGCCGCGATCGAGCGCGAAGCGCACGCGGCCGCGGGATCCTTCCCCGCGCTGCCCGCACCCGGCAAACTCCGCATGGCCCCCCGTGACGGCTTCTTCGCGCAGACCGAGGTCGTGCCGGCCGAGGAGGCGATCGGCCGCGTCTCGGCCGACACGCTCGCGGCGTACCCGCCCGGGATCCCGAATCTCATCCCGGGCGAAGAGATCACCGCGGAGACGGTCGCCTTCCTGCAGGCCGTCGCAGCCTCGCCCACCGGTTACGTGCGGGGCGCCGTAGATGCTGCGGTGCGCACCTTCCGCGTCACACGCACGGCTTAGACTCAAACCCGATAACCGGGCCGCCCGGCCCGACCGCCCCGATACGACGACGACGTCTGGAGAATCATGTCCACACCGCAAACGCTGCGACAGCAGCTCTTCCGTGTGAAGCCTGTGCCGCGCGACGGCGGTGAGGGCGGCAGCAAGCTGAAGCGCAGCATCGGCCTCTTCCAGCTGACGCTCATCGGCGTCGGCGGCACGATCGGCACCGGTATCTTCTTCATCCTCTCCGAGGCGGTGCCGATCGCCGGCCCCGCGGTGATCTGGTCGTTCATCATCGCGGCCACGGTCGCGGGTCTCTCGGCGCTGTGCTACGCCGAGCTCGCGAGCAGCGTGCCGGTGTCGGGATCCTCGTACTCCTACGCCTACAGCACCCTCGGCGAGCTGCCGGCCATGGGCGTCGCGGCCTGTCTGCTGCTGGAGTACGGCGTCTCGACGGCCGCCGTGGCGGTCGGCTGGTCGCAGTACGTGAATCAGTTGATGGGCAACCTGTTCGGCTTCCAGCTGCCGCAGGCGCTGTCGGCCGCCCCCGAAGAGGGCGGCGTCATCAACCTGCCGGCCGTGATCCTGATCGCGATGTGCGCCTTTCTGCTGGTCCGCGGCACGTCCCACTCGGTCGTCGCGAACACCATCATGGTGCTCATCAAGATCGCCGTGCTGCTGTTCTTCGTGGCCGTCGGCATCACCGGCTGGAACGCGAACAACTTCGCCGACTTCGCGCCCTTCGGCTTCAGCGGCGTGATGACCGGTGCGGGTCTCATCTTCTTCTCGTTCGTGGGTCTCGACGCCGTGGCGACCGCGGGCGACGAGGCGAAGAACCCGCGCCGCAACCTGCCGATCGCGCTTGTCGCGGCCCTCGTCGTGGTGACGACGATGTACGTGCTGGTCGCAATCGCGGCGCTGGGTGCGCAGCCCACCTCCGAGTTCGAGGGGCAGTCGGCGGGGCTATCGCAGATCCTCGAGAACATCATCGGGGCGAGCTGGCCCGGTACCCTCGTCGCGGCGGGCGCGGTGATCTCGATCTTCAGCGTGACGCTCGTGGTGCTCTACGGCCAGACCCGCATCTTGTTCGCGATGTCGCGCGACGGCATGGCGCCCAAGATCTTCCAGAAGGTCAACCCGCGCACGATGACCCCCATCGCGAACACCATCATCGTGTCGGTGATCGTCGCGATCCTCGCGGGCGTGCTGCCCATCAACTTCCTCGCCGAGATGACCTCGATCGGCACGCTCGCCGCGTTCACTGTCGTGTCGATCGCGGTGATGGTGCTGCGCAAGCGCGAACCCGATCTCGAGCGCAAGTTCCGCGTGCCGCTGTACCCCGTGATCCCCATCCTGTCGATCATCGGCTGCCTCTGGATCATCAAGGATCTCCGCCCCATCACCATCTTCGTCTTCCTGGGGTGGACCCTGGTCGTGCTCGTGTGGTGGTGGTTCACCGGCCGCAAGAACTCGGTGCTCGGCGAGCAGCTGAAGACCGGTCTGATTCGCCTGGTCGGCCCGGGCCGCTACCGCGAGGGCGACGCCGAGCGCGCGGCCGAGCACCTCGAGACCGGCACGCTCCGGATCCCCGATGTGACCGAGGGCGACCCCGTGGTGAGCGCAGGGGAGCCGGGACCCGCAAGCGGTTCGGGATCCTCGCCCTCCGACGGCGGCACCGGGAGCCGACGATGAGTGTCGTCGTCGGCGTCGCTCCCGGGCACTGCTCGCACGCGGCGGTGAGCCTCGCGGTGCTGCTCGCACGCTCGTCGCGCCTGCCTCTCGCGGTCGTTTCCGTGAACGCCGCCGGCTGGCCGCCGCAGCGTCCGCTCAGCGGCGTCGACGGAGAGTACCAACGCTTCGTGCGCGAGCAGGCGGAGGCCGCGCTCGATGAGGCGCGGGAGCTCGTGCCCGACGACATCGATGCGAGCTACCGCGTGCATGACGCGTCGAGCGCGCGCCGGGGCCTGCTCGAGGCCTGCGAGCAGATCGGCGCGCAGCGCCTGGTGGTGGGCGCGAAAGACGACGGCGCCGATGGCGAGGTGGTAGTCGGCTCGGTCGTGACCGGGCTGCTGCAGAGCGCGCATCTTCCCGTGGCCATCGCTCCGCACGGCTTCTCTGCCGCGCCGGGGGCCAGACTGGAGCGGGTGACGGCCGCCTACAGCGGTTCGGAGACCTCGGCGGAACTGGTGCTGGGGGCGGCCGCGATCGCCGCCGAGGCGGGGGAGGGGATCCGCATCGCGTCCTTCCACACCCGGCCGCGCGCGTTTCTCACCGCCAGGGTCGGCAACGATGTCGAAGACGAGATCATCGCCGACTGGGAAGCCAGGATCCGCGAAGACGCGGGGGCTATTCTCGACGGCATCGAGCGGTTCGAGCGGCAGCCGGCCTCGGTCGAGGTGGTCGTCGGTTCGGATGACAGCTGGGGCTCCGCGCTGCGGGCCATTCCCTGGCTCGACGCCGAGGTGCTCGTGGTCGGATCGAGCAGTCTCGGTCCGCTGGCGCGCATCTCGCTCGGCTCGCACGCCGTGAAGATCGTGCGCCACTCGCCGGTGCCGGTGGTCGTCGTGCCGCGGCGGGCCACGGACGAGTACATCGCGCAGGGGCGGCACGCCGGCCCGGTCGGCTGAGTTTCGCTGCTGTTCACCCCCCGGTCGGCTGACTTTCGCGGTTGCCACCCTCTCCCAGGTAGGAGATCCGCCCCTGTGCGGGCGTTTCTTCCGGGGCGGGTTCAGGGGGTCGTGTGAACACCGGTGTGTTGATCGTTGCTGAGTAGCTTAGTCAGGGCTTCTGCTGGGGTGTGCCAGTCCAGGGTTTGTCTGGGGCGTCCGTTGAGTTCCGCGGCGACTTGATCAAGATAGTTCTGGCGGAACCTACCCCCATTTCTTGGACACGCTAATCCAGCATCGCGCTGGAGAAAGCGAGAATGTCAGCGATGGCAAAGAACAACTACAGCGAGGACTTCAAGCATCGCG
>NZ_JBVUAC010000004.1:0-269495 GCF_055791005.1 Leucobacter holotrichiae | reverse complement strand
GCGCGGCACGAACGAGAACACGAACGGACTCCTCCGGCAGTACTTCCCCAAAGGCACCGTCCTATCCGGACACAGCCAGAACTATCTTGATCAAGTCGCCGCGGAACTCAACGGACGCCCCAGACAAACCCTGGACTGGCACACCCCAGCAGAAGCCCTGACTAAGCTACTCAGCAACGATCAACACACCGGTGTTCACACGACCCCCTGAACCCGCCCGCGGAACATCTCCTCCTGAGCGCGGATCTCCTCACTGGGCGCCGAACCCTACGCGGCGTCGCCCGTGGCGATCGCCTCGGCCTCGCCCACCGCGGTCTCGTGCGGCGTCGCGCCGACGCGGTGCAGCAGGTGGCCGACGCTCGCGAGCACGATGATCGAGACGACGAGCGAGGCTGCTCCCACCCAATACGGGGCCGGGGCGCCGAGCGCCGCGGCGATGGGGCCGGCGATGGCGGGGGCGATCGCCCCGCCGATGAACCGCACCGCCGAGTAGGTCGACGAGGCCACGTTGCGCGGCAGGTCGGTCGCCTCCATGACGGCCTCGGTGAGGGCGGTGTTCATCACGCCGAGCAGCAGACCGCTCACGACGACGACCGCGATGAGGCCGGGCAGGGAGTCCACGAAGACGCCGAGCAGCACCAGGCAGATCGTGAGCCCGCCGAGCATGGTGAAGAGCACGGGCCGCAATCCGAAGCGACGGGTCAGCACGGGCGCCACGAGCACCGAGGTGATCGCGAGCGCGAGACCCCAGCCGAAGAACACGAGGCCGAGCTCGTGGGCGCCGAACTCATGCATGCCCGCGGCCTTCGCCGCGGCCTCCATGGGGTACGGGCTGTAGGCGAGCAGCACGAAGAAGCCGAAGTTGTAGAAGAACGCGACGGCGCTGAGCGCGAGCAGCGCGGGGTTGCCGAGCGCCTTGAATCCTGCCACGAGCGAGGGGCGCTGAGCGCGGGCGGCCTTGCGCTCTTCGGCGGTCTGCCTGGGGGCGCGCAGCAGGACGAGGATCGCGAGCAGCGCGACGGCCATGAGCACCGCGGTGCCGAAGAACGGGCCGCGCCACGAGATGGAACCGAGCGCGCCGCCGACGAGCGGCCCGATCGCCATGCCGACGCCGAGCGCGGCCTCGTAGAGCACGATCGCCTGGCGCGAGCCCCCTGAAACTGCGCCCACGATCGCGGCCAGCGCGGTCGAGATGAAGAGCGCGTTGCCGAGTCCCCAGCCGGCGCGAAAGCCGATGATCTCGCCGACGGTGCCGGATCCCCCGGCGAGGGCGGCGAAGAGCACGATCAGCACGAGGCCCGCCACGAGCGTCCAGCGGACGCCGATGAGCCCGGAGACCCAACTCGTGAAGAACATCGCGATGCCCGTGATGAAGAGGTAGCTCGTGAAGAGCAGCATGGTCTGGCTGGCGGTCGCGCCGAGTTCATGGCTGATGGCCGGCAGGATCGGATCGACGAGGCCGATCCCCATGAACGAGATGGCGCAGGCGAACGCGATCGCCCACACGGCGGTGGGCTGACGCAGGATCGAAGCCTTGCGGGGCGGCTCGGCTGCGGGGCGAGCGGTGCTCGCCTGCGATGCGCCGTGCGGCACACGGATCGACCCGGTGTCGGAGCGGGATTCTGTGACGGTGGACGTGATGACTCCTCGGTCGTTGGTGTTCGGTGTGGGTGCCGCGCGCTCCGTGCGGCTGTTCCTCCGCGCTTCGCGCGTCGCTCCGTGCGGCTGGCCGCAGATCAGGCTCGCGGATCCTCGATCCGCTCGCTCAGCTGCTGCAGCAGCTCGACCGCGCGCGCGAGCGTCGCACGGTCGAAGTCGGAGAGTTCGCCGAGATGCGGCCGCACGCGATCGGCGGCGATGCCGCGGTACTCGTCGAGTGCCGCGCGGCCCGCCTCGGTGATGCCCACGCGGGTGGCGCGGCCGTCATCGGGGTCGGGGTGCCGGTCGACCCAGCCCTCGTGTTCGAGGCGCTGCACGAGCCCGGTCATGGAGGGCTGCGCGACCCGCTGCTGCTGGGCGAGTTCGCTCACGCGCGCCGAACCCGACTGCTCGAGTTCGGCGAGCACGCGCCAGGCGACGAGCGAGTAGCCGACGCCCGCGGTGCGGCCCGCGATGCGGGAGAACCGACCGCTGATGCGGGTCAGCTCAAGCGCAAGAGCATCAAGATTCGATGCATTCTGAGCGTTGTCTTCAACCACGAAACCAATCATACACCCATTTGCATAGCAGAGCTATGCAAACGACGATGGTGGGACGACGAGACGGGGCCGGACGCCTACAATGACGTACCAGACTACGGCTTCTCAGGCCCCCGCGGCTCAGCGCTGCCCGAGGTCGGCGCCGAACGAATCTCGCCCCTTGCCCTCGACAAGCTCGCGAGTTTTTGCAAGCTTGAGTCATCCGACGAGCGAGCCAAGGGAGCCTCACATGATCTTCGTCAACCTCACCACCACCGACCTCGAACGCAGCAAGGCCTTCTACACGGCGCTGGGCTGCGACATCAGTCCGCTGTTCACCGACGAGAACGCCGCCTGCGTCGTCTGGGACGAGACCACGTTCTTCATGGTGCTGACCCACGAGCACTTCTCGCAGTTCACCGACAAGCCGATCGCCGATCCGCGCGAGAGCGCGCAGGTGATCGTCGCGTTCACCCGCGATTCTCGGGAGCACGTCGACTCGACGGTCGAGGCGGGTCTCGCGGCGGGCGGCACCGAGAACCGCGAGCCGCAGGATTACGGTTTCATGTATCAGCGCAGCATGCAGGATCCCGACGGCAATGTCATCGAGTTCACCTACATGGAACCGCAGGCGGCGGAGCAGGGCCCCGAGGCGTACACCGAGGAGCACGGCGCGGGCCCGGATCCGGTGCCCGGAATCTGAGACGGCCTGTAGACGAACGGTTCGAACCGTCATGTCCGAGAGCTCATCAGCGGGTCGCATCGTGATCGACCTCTTCACCACGCTCGACGGAGTCGCCCAGGCTCCGGGCGCGCCCGATGAGGACCCCGCCGGGGGGGGTTCCGCTTCGGCGGCTGGCAGGCGCCGCACCCCGACGACATGGTCGGCCGATCCGTCATGGAGGGTATGCACCGCATGGACGCGCTGCTGCTGGGCCGCCGCACCTACGACATCTTCGCGGGCTACTGGCCGCAGCACGGCGACAGCGAGGTCGGTCGCGTACTGAACGCGCTGCCCAAGTACGTCGCCACGCGCAACCGGGACCTCCCGCTCGGCTGGCCGGGCAGCACGCGCGTGGGAGACGACCTGTCAAGTGAAGTGGCGCGCCTGCGCGAGCGGCACGACGAGGTGCACGTGATCGGCAGTGTCGACCTCGTGCAGACGCTCGTCGCCGAGCGGCTCTTCGACGAGTTGAAGCTCTGGATATACCCGATCGTACTCGGCGAGGGCAGCAGGGTCTTCCCGGACGGGGCGGCCCCCACGAACCTGCGCCTCGTCGAACCGCCGGTCGCGGGGAGCGCCGGGGCCGTGCTGCTGCGCTACGCGCCCGAGGCCGGCATCCCCGAGACCGGCACCATGGACGACTCGCCCGAGGCGTAGTCCGCGCCGAACGCCGAGAGGCGGATTTCGTATGAAGGATCCGAGATCCTCATGCGAAATCCGCCTCTCGAGCGGGTCGCACCGGTTGCAGCGGTTGCACCTACGGCGCGCTAGGCCGCGACGAAGAACAGGCGCTTGTTCGCGAACTCGCCGATGCCGAGCGGGCCCATCTCGCGGCCGAAGCCCGAGCGCTTCACGCCGCCGAACGGGATCTCGGCCGCCTCGGCCGCGATGGTGTTGACGTGCGACATGCCGACCTCGAGCCGCGAGGCGACGCGCGCCGCGCGCGCCTCATCGGTCGAGAACACCGAGCCGCCGAGACCGAGCGCGCAGTCGTTCGCGAGCTCGAGTGCCTCCTCGTCGCTCGACACGCGGTACACCGTCGCGACCGGGCCGAAGATCTCCTCGCGGTACGACTCGGAGTCGCGGGGCACCCCGGTGAGCACGGCCGGCGAGTAGTACGCGCCCGGCCCGTCGGAGAGCACGCCGCCCGCCTCGAGGGTCGCCCCCTCCGAGACGGCCTTCTGCACCTGCGCGTGCACGGTCTCGGCCGCGGTGCGGGTCGACAGCGGGGCGAACTCGCCCTCGGCGAGGTTCAGCTGGTCGCCCGGGGTGAGGCCCGCGGCGAGCTTCTTGAGCTCGGCCACGAACTCGTCGTAGATGTCGTCCATCACGATGAGGCGCTTGTTCGAGTTGCAGACCTGGCCGCCGTTGTAGACGCGGAAGTTCCAGGCCTCGGCCGCGGTCGCCGCGACGTCGTCGCTGTCGAGCACCACCATCGGGTCGATGCCGCCGAGCTCGAGCACGCACTTCTTCAGGTGCTGTCCCGCCTGCGCCCCGATGATCGCGCCGGCGCGCTCGGAGCCGGTGAGCGACACGCCCTGCACGCGCGGATCCGCGATCATCGTCGCGATCTGGTCGTGCGAGGCGAACACGTTCTGGTAGCCCCCGACGGGCACGCCGGCCTGCTCGAAGATTTCCTGCATGGTCAGCGACGAGCGCGCGCAGATATCGGCGTGCTTGAGCAGGATCGTGTTGCCCAGCAGCAGGTTCGGCGCGGCGAAGCGGGCCACCTGGTAGTAGGGGAAGTTCCAGGGCATCACGCCGAGCAGCACGCCGATGGGACGGTGCTCGACGTAGGCCTTGCCCGGGATGGTGCTCGGGATCTCGTAGTCGGTGATGAGGCTCGGACCGTGCACCCCGTAGTACTCGATGATGTCGCGCGCGAACTCGACCTCGTCGATCGACTCCGCGAACGACTTGCCCATCTCGGTCGCGATGATCCGCGCGAGCTCATCCTTGCGCTCCTCGAAGATCTCGGCCGCGCGCTTCACGACGACGGCGCGCTCCTGCACGCTCTTCTCGCGCCACTCGCGGTAGACCACGTCGGCGGCGGCGAGCTGCTGCTCGATCTCGGCGTCGGTCGCGCTGTCGAACGTCTCGATGATCTCGCCCGTCGCGGGATTCTGCACTCGGTACTTGGCCATGATGCTCCTTGGTTTGCGTCTCTCGACTTACGTCATTCTGCGCGAAGTCGCAGGATCCCACCAGCGGGGGATCCTGCGACTTCGCGCGGGGGTTGCGGCGCCACCCGTTCCCCGAGCTCGTCGGAGGGAGCGGGTGGCGCCCGGTGGCTACGCGCCGGTGCAGTAGCCGTCGGCGACGTTCAGCGCCTCGTCGATGATGTCGAGGCCCCTGACGAGGTCCTCCTCGCCGATGATCAGCGGCGGCGCGACCTGCAGGCGGTTGCCGGCGGCGAAGGGCCACAGGCCCGCGTTCTTGCAGGCCGCGACGACCGCGTTGAACGGGGCTGCAGCCTCACCGGCCGCATTGAACGGCACGAGCGGTTCGCGGGTCTCGCGATCCAGCACCAGCTCGATCGCCCAGAACAGGCCCGTGCCGCGCACCTCGCCGACCGACGGGTGCTTCTCGGCCATCTCGCGCAGACGCGGCCCGACCACGCGCGACCCCAGGTCGCGCACGCGCTCGAGGATCTGCTCCTCCTCGAAGATGTCGAAGGTGGCGACGCCCGCAGCAGCACCCAAGGGGTGCCCGCTGTAGGTGAGGCCGCCCGGGAACGGGCGATCGGCGAAGGTGTTGTGGATCGGCTCAGAGATCACGACACCGCCCAGCGGCACGTAACCCGAGTTCACGCCCTTCGCGAAGGTCACGAGGTCGGGCGTCACGTCGAACGCCTGGAACGCGAACCACTCGCCGGTGCGGCCGAAGCCCGCCATGACCTCATCGCAGATCATCACGATGCCGTAGCGGTCGCACAGCTCGCGCACACCCTGGAGGTACCCCGGAGTGGGCACGAGGATGCCGTTGGTGCCGGTGACGCTCTCGAGGATGATCGCCGCGATCGTGTTCGGGCCCTCGAGCTGGATCGTGTGCTCGAGGTGCTGCAGCGCGCGCTCGGTCTCCTGCTCCGGGGTCTCGGCGTGGAACTCCGAGCGGTAGGGGTAGGGGCCGAAGAAGTGCACCACGCCGGCGTCAGGGGTGCCGTTGGCCCAGCGGCGGGGCTCGCCCGTGAGCGTGATCGCGGTCGCGGTCGAGCCGTGGTACGAGCGGTAGCGTGCGAGCACCTTCTGACGCCCGGTGTGGTGACGCGCCATGCGCACCGCGTACTCGTTCGCGTCGGCGCCGCCGTTGGTGAAGAACACCGAACGGGCGCCCTCGAAGGAGTGCTCGACGATGCGCTTGGCGAGTTCGCCGCGCACGTCGTTCGCCATGGCGGGCTGGATCGTGGCCAGGCGCCCGGCCTGATCCTGGATCGCCTTGACGAGACCGGGGTGCTGATGGCCGAGATTCAGGTTGACGAGCTGCGACGAGAAGTCGAGGTACTCGGTACCGTCGTAGTCCCAGAAGCGCACGCCCTCGCCCTTGGCGACCGGCAGCGGGTTGATCTGCGCCTGCGCCGACCACGAGTGGAAGACGTAGTCGCGGTCGTTGCGGCGCACCTCGCGCTGGGCGTCGGTGTCGCCGAAGGCCTGCTCGGCGCCGTTCAGGTCGATGTAATCAGTCATGTCTCTTATTCTCTCCCGATGCGTCAGCTGTTGCTCGGGAAGCCGAGGTCGACCTTCGACTGCTCGGGCTTCGGCCAGCGGGTGGTGACGACCTTGGAGCGGGTGTAGAAGTGGATCGACTCGGGGCCGTAGATGTGGGCGTCGCCGAAGAGCGAGTCCTTCCAACCGCCGAACGAGAACGAGCCGACGGGCACGGGGATCGGCACGTTGATGCCGACCATGCCGGCCTCGACCTCGAACTCGAACTGGCGCGCCACGCCGCCGTCGCGGGTGAAGATCGCGGTGCCGTTGCCGAACTGGTGGTCGTTGATGAGCTGCACGCCCTCCTCGTAGGTGTCGACGCGCACGACCGCGAGCACGGGGCCGAAGATCTCCTCGAGGTAGACCTTGCTGTCGGTCTTGACGTGGTCGAGCAGCGAGACGCCGGTGAAGAAGCCGTCGCCGTCGAACTTCGCCTCGCGGCCGTCGACGACCACGGTCGCGCCCTCGGCCTCGGCGCCGGCCACGTACGACTCCACGCGGGCCTTGGCCTCGGCGGTGATGAGCGGGCCCATCTCGGATGCGGGATCGGTGCCGTCGCCGATCTTGAGCTTCTCCATGCGCTCGGCGATCTTCGCGACGAGCTCGTCGCCCACGCCGCCGACGGCGAGGACGACCGAGACGGCCATGCAGCGCTCGCCCGCCGAGCCGTAGGCTGCCGAGACCGCGGCATCGGCGGCGCCGTCGAGATCGGCGTCGGGCATCACGATCATGTGGTTCTTCGCGCCGCCTAGCGCCTGCACGCGCTTGCCGTTCGCGGCGGCCCGCTCGTAGATGTACTTCGCGATCGGGGTCGACCCCACGAACGAGATCGCCTTCACATCGCGGCTGTCGAGCAGCGTGTCGACGGCCACCTTATCGCCGTGCACGACGTTGAGCACGCCGTCGGGCAGACCCGCCTCGCGGAACAGCTCGGCGATGAATACCGACGCGGAGGGGTCGCGCTCCGAGGGCTTCAGCACCACCGTGTTGCCGCACGCGATCGCCGAGGCGATCATCCACAGCGGCACCATGACGGGGAAGTTGAAGGGGGTGATCGCCGCGACCACACCCACCGGCTGCTTGATCGAGTGCACGTCGACGCCGGTCGAGACCTGCTCGTCGCGCTCGCCCTTCAGCAGGTGCAGCAGGCCCGACGCGAACTCCACGTTCTCGAGGCCGCGGGCGATCTCACCGGCGGCGTCCGAGAGCACCTTGCCGTGCTCGCTCGTGACGATCGCGGCCAGCTCGGGGGTGCGCTGCTTGAGCAGCTGACGCAGGTTGAAGAACACGTCGGCTCGCTTGGTGAGGCTGGTCTTGCGCCACAGCGGCAGCGCGGCCTTGGCCGCGGCGATGGCCTCCTCCACGGTCGCGACCGATGCGATCGCCAGGTCGTGCTGCTGCTCTCCCGTGGCCGGGTTGTACACCGGCTGGGTGCGCTCAGCCGCGTCGACCTTCTCGCCGCCGATGATGTGAGGGATGAGTGCCATCCGTATTCCTCTCGATCAATATGTTCGGGATCGCCGAACTCCGATATGGCCCAGTATTCCAGGGCTGCTCAACCTTGAACACCATCACTCCATCCGCTTTTACGTCGATCCCCATACACTTTGTTCGATGGGGTGCTCCGGGTCGCGGCGCGGGGCGGGTACCGCTGCGGCGGATCCACCCGCCCCGTCAGCACCACCAGAAACGAGGAACCATGCAGAACAGCATCAGCGTCGCGGACGCGCTCGACCTCCCCGAGGTACTCGCCGGCGATCCGCGGGTACTCGCGGGATCGGGTGGACTCGACC
The DNA here is from genome assembly GCF_055791005.1 of Leucobacter holotrichiae. Classification (NCBI taxonomy): domain Bacteria; kingdom Bacillati; phylum Actinomycetota; class Actinomycetes; order Micrococcales; family Microbacteriaceae; genus Leucobacter; species Leucobacter holotrichiae. Next base: position 261,097 of record NZ_JBVUAC010000004.1, on the reverse strand, counting down.
GCGAGATCCGCTGGGCGCACGTGGTGGCCGGTTCGGCCGCGGTCAGCCTGCTCGACGGCGGCGAGCTGGTGCTCACCACGGGAGCCGGCTGGCCGGGCAGCGGGGCCGAGCTCGAACGCCTCTCCGCGGCGCTGCTCGACACCGAGCCCGCGGCCGTGATGCTCGAACTCGGGCGCTTCTTCGCGGATCCGCCGGCGCCGCTGCTCGACGCGTGCGAACGCCGGGGCATCCCCCTCATCGCGCTGCACCGGGAAGTGCGCTTCGTGCAGATCACGCAGCGCGTGCACCAGCGCATCCTCGCCACGCAGACCGAAGCGCTCGCGGCGCGAGCCGAGGTGCACGCGATGCTCACCGAGCTGGGTCTCAACCGCAGTCCCGTGGACTACGTGATCGAGCGCCTCGCCGACACGCTCGGCACGGCCGTGGTGCTCGAGGACTCCGCGAGACGGGTCGTCGCCTGGGCCGGTCGAGCCGACGGGGCGGGCGGATCCGGGTCCGGTCCGGCGCAAGCCGCAGCACCGGCGCCGGCGCACCCGCTCGCCCCGTGGGCCGGCGCCGACGGCCAGGAGTTCGAGCTCCCGGGCGGTTGGGAGCGCGTGCCGGTCGAAGCGCAGGGCCGGCGTTGGGGGCGACTGACCGCCCTGCCGGGCCCGGACCACCCCGCCGGGCGACGCACCGTGCTCGAGCTGGGCGCGTTCGCGCTCGCCCTCGGGCGCCTCGCGGACCCCGAGGGCGGGCAGTGGCTGCAGCTCTCGTCGAAGCGCCTCTTCGACGTGCTGCTCGGCGGGCGCTACCGCCGCGACGAGGAACTCGCGGTGCAGCTCGCCGCCGCCGGCCTACCGGTTTCGGGCCGACGGCTGCTCGGAGCGACTCTGCGCGGCGCGGGCGATTTCGGCGGCGATGCGTCGCTGCAGCACGCCCTGCTCGCCACGGCGCTCAGACGGGCGGTGGCCCCGGAGGGGAGAGTGATCCTCGCCCCCGACACCGGCTCGGACGCCGGCGCCGATCCCGCCTTCATCGCGCTGCTCTCGTTCCCTCCGGGCGATCCGCGCGCCGACGCACTCGAGGGCCGGGTGCCGGCCCTCGCCTCGCGCCTCTCCCGTGAACTCGACGCGCTGCTGCCCAGCACCGTGCCGCCCGCCTGGCGCGCCCACCTGAGCCTCGGCGCCGCCGACGGGCGGGTGCGCGGGCTGATCTCGTCGCTCGAGCAGGTGCGCGCGGCGGGGGCCCTGGATCCGGCGGCGAGCGCCGGCCGCGTCACCGTGCAGCAGGCCGAACGCCAGCCGCTCGCCTATCTGGTGCGGGGGCTCGCTGCCCTGCCCGAGGTGCAGGAGTTCGCCGAGGAGGCACTCGCCCCGCTCATCGAGCACGACTCCGCCGGCGGCCCGGGCCATAGCGGCGACCTGCTGGCGGTGCTGCGCGCCTACCTCGATCATCCCACCAACCGCTCGCTCGCGGCTCAGCGAGCGCGACTGTCGCGGTCGGTGTTCTACCAGCGGATCGCACTCATCGAGGAGCTCTTGGGTGTGGATCTCGCCGACGGAACCGTCATCGCGACGCTCACGGTCGCGCTGCTCGCCCGGCGGTGATCCGGCGGCGACACTCTCGTCCCCCCTCGCTGCAGCATGCTCCCTCCGAAACGCGGAGTCCCGAATCGCCGGAACCGTACGACCGGTTTCAGCATTCTGAGACTCTGCGTTTCAGGCGGGCCGGCTCAGCGGTTCCAGAGCGCCGGGTAGGGGTGGCCCAGCTCGATCACGAGGCGACGCAGCGTCGGCAGGGAGAGCCCGATCACGCAGCTCGGGGTCCCCTCGATCCGCTCGATGAACGCCCCCGCGAGTCCGTCGATGGCGAAGCCGCCGGCCAGCTCGAGCGGTTCCCCCGTCGCGACGTAGGCGGCGAGTTCTTCGTCGGTGAGGTCGGCCGACAGCTCCACCTCGGCGGTGTCGACGGATCCCGCGGCTCCCCGCACCTCGCCTCCCGTGCAGTCGATGAGCCAGTGCCCCGAGTGCAGCACCCCGCTGCGCCCCCGGTGGTGCTTCGCGCGAGCCAGAGCGACGTCGGGCTCGTGCGGCTTGCCCAGGATCTCGCCGTCGAGCAGGAACATCGAGTCGCCGCCCAGCACGAGTCCGTCGATCTCGTGGCCGTGCCGACGCACGACGTCCTCGGCCTTCAGCCGACCCAGGTACTCGGTGAACTCGGGCGCGCTGAGCGACCGGCCCAGCTCGGCCTCGCGCGCGGCGACCGCTGCGTCCTCGTCGACCTCGGGCGAGAAGCAGATCGGCTCGATGCCCGCGCCCCTCAGGACCGAGAGCCGGGCGGGGGACGTCGAGGCGAGGTACAGGCGCATGCGTCAAGCCTACGCACCTCGGCCGCCCCGTGCGCTCCGAGCTCTTTCTCGGACAGGGAGTCGTGCCGCACCGCCTGCACCCGGAGGAGATGGCGTGTCGCGACTCCGGATTCGGGTGGGACGGCGGTTCGCTACGCTCGGTGATGTGAAAGACGTTTCTGGGCGCTCCGCGCTGCTGCGCGCCACCGTCGTGGTCGTCGCCGAGGGCGGGCTGCGGGCACTGACCTATCGGGCCGTCGCGGCCGAGGCCGGAGTCTCGCACGGGCTCGTGCGCCACCACTTCGGCACACGCGATCAGCTCATCGCCGAAGCGATGGAGTACGCGATCGACGAGAGTCTGCGCGGATCCAACATGCTGAGCAGCGGCCTCACCGCGCAGGAGTTCGCAGACGGGATCGAGTCGCTGGCGGACCGCGAGGCCGGCGTGCAGTCGTTCCAGTACGAGCTGCTGCTCGAATCTCGGCGGCGCCCCGAGCTGCGGCCGCTGGCCGAGCGACACTATCAGGCGTACCGGGACGCGATCGCGCGGCAGCTGCACCGGATCGGCGTCGACGACCCCGATCTGACCGAGCTGATCTGGTTCGCGCTCGACGGGATCGTGTTCAAGCAGCTCGTCGCGCCCGAGGATCCGGAACCCGCGGTGCGGCGGATCCGCGAACTCATCGAGGCCGCAGCGGCGCGCTGATCCGCCCCGTCACCGACCACCGCAGGCCGCACCCGCCTCTGCCTCCTCTGCCGCACCGATCGACGTTCGAGCACCTCGTTCTCGCGCAAGCCGGTGTTCGAACGCCGATCGGTGCTCGAACGAGCAGGAAGGAGGGCAGCGGATCTCCCCCGAGCGCCTGAAATCGGCACTTGACTATCCATTTGGATAGTTCTAGGCTGACGTCACCGACCGAAGGGACACACCGCCGTGCCTGATACCCAGAACGCACCCGACACCACCATCGAGTTCCTCTACCTGAGCGAGCCCGACATGATCGCCGCAGGCGTCACCGACATGGCCGCCTGCGTCGACACGATGAGCGAGATGCTCGTCGACTTCAAGCGCGGCGACTACCGCATGGCCGGGGTCGAGAACGACCTGCACGGCGCGCAGATCTACTTCCCGCAGGAGTCGCCCTTCGAGGGCATGCCGCTCGACGGACCCGATCGCCGCTTCATGGCGATGCCGGCCTACCTCGGCGGCAGCTTCCAGACCGCCGGCTGCAAGTGGTACGGCTCCAACGTCGAGAACCGCAAGATCGGCCTCCCCCGCTCGATCCTCATGTTCACGCTCAACGACAAGGACACGGGCGCGCCCCTCGCGCACATGTCGGCGAACCTGCTCAGCGCCTACCGCACGGGTGCCATCCCCGGCGTCGGCGCCCGCCACCTCGCTCGCGAGGACGCGAGGGTCGTCGGCATCGCCGGCCCCGGCCCGATGAACCGCACCTCGCTCGAGGCACTCATCGCCGTGCGCCCCGGCATCGACACGCTCAAGGTGTTCGGTCGCAGCCAGGGCAGCATCGACGGCTACATCGACTGGGTGCGCGAGAACTTCCCCGGCATCACCGCGATCGAGCAGGTCGACACGCTGCAGGGCGCCGTCGAGGGCAGCGACATCGTGAGCATCGCGATCCCGAGCCCCTCCGGCGTCGAGAACTACCCCTACGTCGCCGACGAGTGGGTGAAGCCCGGCGCCCTCGTGCTCTGCTCCGCGCACCTCGCCCTCGAGGAGAGCCTCGTGCAGCGCGCCCGCCACGTCGCCGACGCCCGCAGCATCTACGAGGCCTGGGGCGCCGAGCTGCCCGGCAACGCGCACGACACCGTCGGCATCTGGGGCATGGCGCTCGTCGACCGCGTGCGCGACGGCCGCATGACCCCCGAGCAGTTCGAGGATCTCGGCGAGATCATCGAGGGCGACACCCCCGGTCGCAAGAACGACGACGAGGTCTTCATCTACTCGGTCGGCGGCATGCCCGTCGAGGACGTGGCCTGGGCCACGAAGGTCTACCGCAACGCGGTCGAGCGCGGGATCGGCACGAAGCTGAAGCTCTGGGACAAGCCGGCCCTCGCCTGAGCACCCCCGCGCAGGGCGCGCCGTCGCGCTCGCGCACACGAACAAGATCCTGCGGCTGCGCGCAGGACGACAGAGGATGACAGCGATCCTGCGAATGCTCGCAGGATGACAGAACGGAAGAGGATCGAATGGAACTGCAGAAGACCGACGTGGTCGTCATCGGTGCGGGCTCCGTCGGGTCGATGGCACTGTGGCAGCTGAGCAAGCACGAGGGCATCGACGTCGTGGGCATCGAGCAGTACGGCCGCGTGCACTCGCACGGATCGTACGCCGGGGAATCGCGTGTGTTCCGCACCGCGGTGCACGAGGGCGGCACCTACGTGAGGATGATCCAGCGCTCGCGCGATCTGTGGCGGGAGCTCGAGGCCGAATCGGGGCGCGACATCTACACCGAGGTCGGCTGCCTGTCGATCGGCCCCGAGGGCTTCCCCGACCTCGAGGTCGCGATGAACAACGTGCGCGAGTTCGGCATCCCCCACCGAGTGCTCTCGAACGCCGAACTGCGCGCCGAGTACCCGCAGCACCTCGTGAACGACGACGACATCGCGCTGCTCGACGAGCACGGCGGCGGTCTGCGCCCCGAGGTCGCCGTGATGAGCGCTCTCGATCTCGCCGAGCGCAACGGTGCGCGGCTCTTCTTCAACACGCCCGTCGTCGACATCGAGGAGCGCCCCGACGGCGTCGTGGTGCGCACCCCGCAGGGCGCCTGGCTCGCCGGCACCGTCGTGATCGCCTCGGGATCCTGGTCCACCCGCCTGCGCCCCCAGCTCAAGGAGCTGCTGCGCCTGCAGGTGCTCGGGCTGACGTGGTTCATGCCGAAGGATCCCGAGGCGTTCGCACCATCGAACTTCCCGGTGTTCCTGCGCGACGCGGGCTCGGTGCACTTCTTCGGCGCCCCGAGCTTCGACGGCTACGCGTTCAAGGCCTGCACGAACCCGGAGTGGCCGGTGTTCCGCGACGTCTCCGAGGTGCCGACCCACCACACCCGCGAGGAGCTCATCAAGATCGGGCAGCGCGCGGCCGAGCTCTTCGACGGCGTGAACCCCGAACCCGTGCGCGAGAGCGTGCACCACTGCGCGTACACGCCCGACCGCCTGCCCGTGGTCGACCGCACCGCTCGCGTCGTCACCATCGCCGGTCTCTCGGGGCACGGGTTCAAGTTCTCGCCCCAGCTCGGCGAGTGGGCCGCGCAGCTGGTGCTCGGCGAGGAGAACACGGTGGATCCGCGCTTCGCGCTCGCCGAGCACATGAAGCGCCTCGCCGAACTCGGCCCCTACACGGGCGGCGGGCACTAGGCCCGGGATCCCCGATTCGACGACGCCCCTCAGAACGCGGAGTCCCGAATCGCTGTTTCGGTGAGCGCTGAAGCAGCGATTCGGGACTCCGCGTTTCGCGTTCGCGGGCGGATCGCGAGAGGCGCGCCACACGGCGAGCCCGCCTGGCGTCAATAGTTCTATTCCATATAGAGTTATTGGCATTGAGGATGAGAGGGGATCCATGACGCAGCAAGCGATACCCGTCGAGGTCGCGCACCTCTCGAAGCGCTTCGGCGGCGTGCAGGCCGTGAGCGACCTCAGTTTCACCGCGCAACCGGGTCGCGTCACAGGTTTCCTCGGCCCGAACGGCTCGGGCAAGACGACCACCCTCGGCATGGTGCTCGGCCTGCTGCGCCCCGACGCGGGCTCCGCCACGATCGGCGGCACGCCCTACGCCGACCTCGAGCGCCCGGCGCTCACCGTCGGCTCGGCCCTCTCCGCGAACTTCCACCCCGCGCACACCGGCCGGGCGCACCTCGACATCGTGCGCCGCGCCATCGGAGTCCCCCGAGAACGCATCGACGAGAAACTCGGACTCGTGGGCCTCGCGGGTGCAGCGGACCGCAAGACCGGCGGCTACTCGCTCGGCATGCGCCAGCGGCTCGCACTCGCGGCGGCGCTGCTCGGCGAGCCCCAGGTGATCCTGCTCGACGAGCCCATCAACGGCCTCGACCCCGAGGGCATCCGCTGGATCCGTCTCTTCCTGCGCCACCTCGCGAGCGAGGGCAAGACCGTGCTGCTGTCGTCGCATCTGCTGAGCGAGGTGCAGCAGACGGTCGATGACGTGGTGGTGATCCGCCGCGGCGAGCTCGCCTTCGCGGGCACGCTGGCCGAACTGCAGCGGGGCGACGGCGAGCGCACGGTGCTCGTCTCCGCCGCCGATCAGCCGGGGCTCGCTCAGGCCCTGCAGACCGCGGGCGGGCAGGTGCACGGGGTGCGTGGCGAGACGATGCGGGTGAGCGGGGTCGAGCCCGCGACGATCGGCGAGATCGCGCTGAGAGCCGGGATTCCGCTCTCCCACCTGAGCATCGAGGAGAGCGAGCTCGAGCAGATCTTCCTCGACCTGATCGAGGGCGGGGCTGCAGGGCCGAGCCCGGAGGGGTCCCCCGATCCCGCACCCGCTTCCGCCCCCGACCCCACCGCAGCCCCCGCGGAAGGAGGCCCGCGATGAGCGGCAACCGCATCACCCGCTCGCTCTCGTCGGAGTGGCGCAAGGTGCTCTCCACGAAGCTGTGGTGGATCCTCGCGATCGTGATCGCCGCGTACTCAGCGATGATCGCATCGATGTTCGCGTTCATGTTCAGCGCGATGGGCGAAGCGCTGGCGAGTGCCGGCGAGGGAGCCCCGGCGCTGCCCGCTCAGAGCGCGGCAGACATGGTCTACTCCTCGGTGTCGGGCTTCGGCTACGTCGTGCCGCTGCTCCTGGGCGCGCTCACCGCCACGGGCGAACTGCGGCATCGCACCCTCGGGCTCACCTTCACGCTCGAACCCCGTCGCGGGCTGGTGCTGCTGAGCAAGACCGTCGTGCTGCTCGGCTTCGGCGTAGCGCTGGGCGCGGCAGGGTTGATCGGAGCGGTCGGGGCCGGTGCGAGTGTGCTCGCGGCGACCGGCGCCGATCCGATGCTCGGCACGGGCGAGACCTGGGCCGTGATCGGGCGGGTGCTCGCGGTGCTCGGCATCTGGGCGGTCATCGGGTTCGGGATCGGCGTGCTCGTGCGCAATCAGGCCGTCGCGATCGTGATCGCCCTTGTATTCACCCAGTTCGTCGAGCCGCTGCTGCGCACCGGCGCGCAGTTCTGGGAGTGGAGCGCGCAGTTGGCGAAGTTCTTGCCGGGCGCCGCCACGGACGCATTCGTCGGGGCGAGCCTGATGAACAACCTGTCAGCGCTCGATCCGTCGGCTCCGCAGGGCTCGGGCGCGCTCGGCATCTGGGGCGGGTTCGTGGTGATCGTCGCCTACGCCGCGCTCGCGCTCGCGGCCGGCTGGTTGCTGCGCTGGCGTCGCGACGTGGTGTGAGGGCGGGATCGGGGATCCGGATCCGTCAGCCGCTCTCGACCTCCGCGAGGCGCAGGTCGACGTCGCGGTCCCGAATCGAGGCGACCGACATCTCGTCGAGCCCCGAATCCGTGATGATCGTGTCGAAATCGGCGAGGGCGGCGACCCTGTAGGCGCTGTACTGCCCGTACTTCGTCGAGTCGGCGAGCAGCACGCGGTCGGTGGCTGAGGTCATCACGGCTCGCTTCACATCGACCTTCGTGGGCACCGGGGTGGTGACTCCGTGTTTCAGGCTCCACGAGGAAGCGCTGATGAACGCGAGATCCAGATTGAGTTGTTCGAGGATGCGCGTCGCGAGCGTTCCGACCGTCGAGCGGTTGGTGTGATCCACGAACCCGCCGATGTGGATGGTGCTCACTCCGCTGACTCCCAGCGCCTCGACGATCACGAAATCGTTCGTGACGACGGTGAGGTTCTCGCGACCCGCCAACTCGGACAGCATGGCGAGCGTCGTGGTTCCTGCGTCGAGGTAGAGCACCATGTCGTCCTGGACGAGCCCGGCGGCGGCGCGGGCGATGGCCTGCTTCTCGGCGGTCTGCAGCAGCGACTTGTGCTGCCGGGAGGGCTCTGTGGAGACGTTCGTGGCGAGTTTCACACCGCCCGGCACCGCCAGAGCCTGCCCCTCGCGTTCGAGCGCGGCGATGTCGCGGCGCACCGTCATGTGCGAGACGCCGAGCAGGTCGGTCAGCTGATGCACGCTGAGCACCTTCTCGCGGTGCAGCGCGCGCAGCAGGGTCTCACGTCGTTGATCGGGGATCACCCGAACCTCGCTCTCCTCCTGCTCGGACATGTCTCTTACGATATCGACACCGCAGCGGACTGACGAACACGCCGAACGCCGAGGCCGGCGCTCTCGGGCCGCCCCGCTCCGAACTCACGGAGCGGCCCCGTTCGCTCAACCGAAGGTGATGCTCCGCGGTCGATAGACTCGCGCGGCGGTGTCGTGGAACACCTCGCGCTGCTGCTCGGGGGCGAGTTCTGCGAGCACCTCTCGATACGTCGAGACCAGCCCGGGGTAGTCGACGAACATGCCGTCGACGGGGAAGTTGCTGCCGAACATCACCCGGTCGGCGCCGAAGATCTCGACCATGTCGAGGATCGGCCCGCGTTGATCCTCCGTCGCCCACTCGCGCCCCTCGACGCACAGACCCGAGGCCTTGATCACCGTGTTCGGCTCCTGAGCGATCGTGCGCAGTGCTCGACGCCAGGCGGCCAGCGTCTCCTCGTCGCGGGACGCGATCACTCCGGAGTGGTTGACGATGAGCGTGGTGTCGGGGAAGTCGCGCGCCAGCTCGGCCGCCTCGCCCAGGTTCCACCAGGGTGTCTGCAGGTCGAAGTGCAGGCCGTGCTCGGCGAGCTTCGCGTACCCCGAGCGCCAGCCGTCGTCGCTCATGAGCGTGCGGGCGCCGCGGCGCACTTCCTCCGGCGAAGTCGGCCCACCCGGCTTGTGACGCACGCTGCGCACGAGCGGGAACCCGGCCTGCGCGGAGAGCACTTCCCCGGCGTCCGGAGCGTCGAGCCAGGCCTGCGCGACCATCGCCCCGGGCACCCCCGATGCGGCGTGCACCTCGTGGATGTACCGTGTTTCACCGAGAGGGTCGGTGGGATCCCACTCCGCCTCCATGTAGACGGAGGCCACCACACCCTGACCGGCGATGTCGGCGAGGTAGTCGGCGGCGCGATAGCTGCGCTTGATCGCCGAGTAGTCGCCGTACCGGTGGGGAACCAGGGTGCCGGGCTGGAGCCACGGATAGAGGTTCTGCTCGAGATCCCACACGTGATGATGGGCGTCGATGATCGGACCGTCATAGAGGTCAGGCATCGACAACCGCCTTCGACTGTTTCCTGCCCTCGAAGTCGATCGACAGGGAGCCCACGAGGTAGACGGCCGCGCAGATGGCGAGGTAGACGAGCACGGCGGTGTAGCCGCCCGTGAACTGCACGAGCAGTCCCGCCACGATCGGCACGATGATGCCCGATGAGGTGCCCGCGAAGTTCATGACGCCGCCGATGAGGCCGACCTTGTCGGGCTTCGCGAGCATGCCGGGGATGGTCCAGTAGAGGCCGCCGAAGAGGTTGAAGAACACGCCGATGCAGAGCAGCGCGACCGCGGTACCGGGATCCGAGACGAAGGGCAGCATCGCGAGCGCGATGAGGCTGAGGGCACCTGATCCTCCGAAGAGGATCTTGAAGGCGCGGTTGCGGTTCATCCGCTTCTGCAGGTAATCGGCGAGCAGACCGCTGAGAATCTCACCGGCAGCGCCGCAGAGGAAGATGAGGAAGGTCGCGAAGCCCATCGCCGCGAGGTCGAGGCCTCGCGCGTTGGTGAGGTAGTTCGGCCCCCAGGTGACGAGCCCCCAGAAGACCATGGCCCAGCCCATGCGGCCGACCACCATCCAGACGAGGGTCGCGCGGCTGACGCCGGGGCGCTCCTCCTCCACCACGAGTTCGCCCTCGTTGGTGCGGATCAGTTCCTCTTCGGCTCGGTTGACGAGCTTGTGCTCGCCCGGGGTGTTGCGGATGTAGAGGAACACCCCGAGACCGATGAGGATCGTCGCGACGCCGATGACCACGAACGACCAGCGCCAGGAGCCCGTTGCGGTGATCAGGCCGGCGACGATCAAGCCGCCCAGCGCTGAGCCGAGCGGGGCACCGGAATCGATGAGCGTGACGCCGGAGGCGCGGCGTTTCGGCGGCATCCACTTCGACACGAGCTTGCTGGCGGAGGGCATGTAGGGCGCCTCGAAGGCGCCGAGACCCAGGCGGGCGATGATGAGCGTCACTGCGTTCCAGGCCAGGCCTGCGAAGGCGGTGAACGCTCCCCAGATCGCCGCCGCGACTCCGATGACGCCTCGGGGGCCGAACTTGTCGGCCGCGAGGCCGCCGGGGATCTGGAACAGGCAGTAGGTCCAGAAGAACGCGGAGAGGATCAGGCCCTGCACTGCGGGCTCCAACAGGAACTCCGCGCTGATGGTGGGCAGCGCGACCGAGAGGGAGGCTCGGTCGATGCAGTTCACCGTGTAGAAGAGGAACAGGATGATGATCACGGACCAGCGGATGTTGGTGGGCCGTGTGCGGCTGGTTGCCGCCTCGCTTGCGACAGCGCTGTCTGCGCGATTCATGGGTGCGTACTCCTTGGGGTCGGCAATAACGGATGAGCAGGTGCAGTGGCTTCTCGCCCGAGCGGCGGTCGGGATCGGCCGGGCGCGTTCAGGGTCGGAGGAAGCCATCGGCGAAGGCTTCGAGCGCGATCTGCGCGACCCCGTCGAGGTCGTCGATGCCGATCAGCTCGCCCTCGGAGACGTTCCGGCGCAGGGTGGTGCCGCCGAGCAGGTAGTAGGCGGCGGCCCCGCCTTGCGCCTCGGCGCCGGGAAGCATCACGGGTGCGACGCCCGCGACTTCGTGGTGGTGCCCCTCGACGGCCAGGCGGGTGCCGGCGGCGAGGTCGCGGGTGGCGCGGGCGGCGAGCAGCGTGCAGGCTGTCGGGGTGCGCGGGAGCTGCGGCGCGACGGGGCCGCGCCCGGTGACGGCCGCGATGGTGAGCGGGGTCTCGACGCCCATGGCGTGGTACGGCCAGTAGATGCACGCATAGGATCCGTCGCGACTGACCACGTGGCCTTTGGCGCGCAGCAGTTCCCAGGTCTCGGGATCGCCCGTGCGCACGACTGCGAAGACGCCGCCCGCGAAGCTCGCTTCCCCAGGCAGCCGCAGCATCGAGAAGACGTCGACCGCGCCGGGCTGCGCGATCAGTCCCCCGCGCTCGCGCTCGGCGTAGATGTCGGCGAGCTCGTCGGGGCGCGCGACGGGGTAGTGCAGCGCCTCGGTGTCGGCGAGGTATCCGGAGTACTGCGAGACCACGGTCATCTCGCAGGAGTCTGCGGCCGCGGCGCGCTTCAGGCCCGCCACGGCGTCGGCGCGGGACGCGAGCGTCTCCCCGGGTTGCTCGCCCAGAGCGAGCAGTTGCGCAAGGACGGGGGCCTCGATCTCGACGTCGAGCTGCCGCACCCGTCCGGTCTCGGGGTCGAATACGAGATCGTACTCCCCCGATTTCCCGCACGCCACGACCTCGAGGCCGACCCGCTCGACCCAGTCGAGCAGTCGCAGCAGGTTGGCCGGTTGGTCGCCGTCACCCGGGAGGTAGCCCACGCCCGCCTCCGCCGCCTTGCGCGCCAGGGAGATGCCCGCCACGGTCTCGATCTCCTTGCTCACCATGACGACGTGCACGCCGTGCTCGATGGCCTGCTCCGCATAGGCGGTGCCGACATCCACGCGTCCGGTGGCCTCGACGAGCACGTCGACCGATCCCCAGGGCAGGGCCTCCGCGCCCGAGACGATCGCGATCCGCCCCTCACCCACCGCGGCTTCGGCCGCGGCGAGATCCTCTGCGACCGCCATGCCGCCCTCGGCGCCCCCGAGCTCGCGCAGCATCTCTCGCACGCCCTCGGTGTCGGGATCGACGAGCACGACCGCGGCCTGGTCCGGGACGTGCCGCAGCTGCGCGAGCAGGGTGCGCCCATAGCCGCCCCGAGCGCCGGTGAGAGCAACGCGGACCGGCTGGGCGCTGGGATCAAACGGAGCGGTCGCCCCGTTGCGATGGTGGATCATGCCGTGCCTTTCACGATGTGCCGGAATCCATGGGAATCCCGATTGCGCAAGACAACCATATATTCACATCAGAGTCAACTGGATTCACAATCTGGAACATGTAACCTAGGAGTTCCACCCGCGAGAACGGAGACCCCATGCGCAGACTCGGCTGCATCGCCGACGACTTCACGGGCGCCACCGACGTCGCGTCGGTGCTCGCGAGCGTCGGGCGCGACGTCGTCGTGGCCTTCGGCCCGCAGGAGCTCACGGACCCCGAGTTCGCCGAGGCCGACGCCGTCGTCATCGCACTGAAGTCGCGCACCGCGCCCGTCGAGGAGTGCGTGAGCGACGTGCTCGAGTCGGCGCGGGCCCTGCGCGCTTGGGGCGCCGCTCAGTTCTACCTCAAGTACTGCTCCACGTTCGACTCGACGAGCGAGGGCAATATCGGCCCGAGTATCGACGCGCTGCTCTCGGTGCTCGGCCTCACCACCGCCCTCGCCGCGCCGGCCTACCCGGCCAACGGCCGCACCGTCTATCAGGGCCACCTCTTCGTCGGCCACGACCGCCTCGACGAGAGCCCCATGCGCTACCATCCGCTGACCCCCATGCGCGACTCGCGGCTGCGCCGGGTGCTCGAACCGCAGACCGCGCTGCCCGTCTCGAACCTCTTCCTCGACGCGGTGCGCGCGGGCGGCGAGTCGATCCGCGAGGCGCTCGCCCCCGCCTCTCCCCGCACGGTCATCGCAGACGCCATCGCGGACGACGACCTGCGCGCCCTCGCCCGGGCCGCCGAGCCCCACGTGCTGCTCACCGGCGGGGCCGGCCTCGCGCTGGGGCTCGGACACGAGGGCCGTGGCGGGGGCGAGCCGACGGCCGAGGACGGGGAGCGCGCGCTCCCCCACGGCGCCCCGCAGGGCGGGCGCCTCGTGGTCTCCGGATCCGCGTCCGCTCAGACCCGAGCCCAGATCGCGCACGCACGCTCCCGGATGCCCACCCGCAAACTCGACCTGCAGCGGCTCGCCGAGGGCGAATCGCTCGTTGCCGAGCTCGCCGAGTGGGTGGTGGCGCAGTGGGCGGAGGATCCGCGGCGGCCGGTGCTCGTCTACGCGACCGACAGCATCGACGACCTCGACGATCTCCTCGGAGAGCACCGCGCCGCCGTCGCCGACCGCATCGAGCGCACCCTCGCCGGCCTCGCAGCGGCGACCCTCGGCCACGGCCTCGGGGCGCTGCTCGTCGCCGGAGGCGAGACGAGCGGGCGCGTGGTGCAGACCCTCGGCATCGACGCGATCCGCATCGGCCCCGAGCTCGCCCCGGGCGTGGTCTGGGCCGAGGCCGTCGCCGAACCGTCGCGGGCGGTGAACTCCGGATCCGCGACGCACGCGGCGCCCGAGCCGCGGCGCGACCGCATCGCGATCGCCCTGAAGTCGGGCAATTTCGGCGGCGAACGTCTCTTCACCGAGGCCTGGGAGCGTCTCCGGTGAGCGCTCGATCCGAAGCGGCGAAGCACCTCGTCGAGGCGGCCGCCGAGCTGGCAGCGTGCGGCATGAGCCCCGGCCGATCCGGCAACATCAGCGTGCGGGCCGACGACCGCCTCCTCATGTCGCCTACAGACTCGAGCCTCGCCGCGCTCGATCCCGATGAGCTCTCGGTGCTGTCGGCCTCGGGCGAGCACCTCGACGGCCCAAGGCCGTCGAAGGAGGTGCCCCTGCACCTCGCCCTCTACCGCCGCGACGCGACCCACACCGCGGTCGTGCATCTGCACTCTCCGCTCGCCGTCGCGGTAGCCTGCCGGGAGCCGTGGGCCGAGCACCACGCGATCCCGCCGCTCACGCCCTACATCCTCCTGAAGGTGGGGCAGGTGCCGCTCATCCCCTACTTCGCCCCCGGCGACCCCCGCCAGGCCGACGCGATCGACGCGAACCCGCACGCCTTCCGCGCCGCGCTGCTCGCGAATCACGGCCAGGTCGCGGCGGCGGGCTCGCTCGACGATGCCGTGGCGTCGGCGATCGAGATCGAGGAGGCCGCGCGCGTCGCGCTCGCGCTCGGCGACAGCTCCTGCCGCGCACTCGGCGAGCCCGAGATCGAGGAGCTCGTCGCCCGTGGCGGGACGCCGTGGCGGACGCTGCGCGATCGGGCTCAGGATCGGGCAGCGCCCCGTGAAGCCTCGTCCCACGCTGTGGCGTAGAAGTACTCGTCACCTACGCCGCGGGGCGCTCGCGGCATGTCTACACCCGGGCGGTGCGAGAACTGATCAGTCAGCCGTTCTCGCCGTTCGACTCCGGCTGGGGCGAAGAGGTGAGTGCTGCCCCACCCAGGAGTACATGGCGACCGCGGCCGCCGCGCTCGCGTTGATCGAGCGGGTCGATCCGTACTGCGTGATCTCCACGACGGCCTCAGCGGCGGCGATCGCCTCGTCGGTCAGGCCCGGCCCCTCCTGCCCGAACAGCATCACACAGCGCTCGGGCCACTCGAAGGTCTCCATGGGCACGCAGCCGGGAACGTTATCGATGGCGATGATCGGGATGCCCTGATCGCGCGCCCACTCGGCGAGCGCCGCCACGTCGGGCCGGTGCACCACGTGCTGGTAGCGGTCGGTGACCATCGCGCCGCGCTTGTTCCAGCGGCGGCGGCCCACGATGTGCACGGTGTCTGCGGCGAACGCGTTGGCGCTGCGCACGATCGAGCCGATGTTCATGTCGTGCTGCCAGTTCTCGATCGCGACGTGGAACGGATGCCGGTGCTCGTCGAGGTCGGCGACGATCGCCTCCATGCGCCAATACCGGTAGCGATCGATCACGTTGCGGGTGTCCCCGCGCTCGAGCAGTTCCGGGTCGTAGCGGTCCTCGTCGGGCCACGCGTCGCGGCCGCCGGGCCAGGGGCCGACGCCGGCGGTGGTGCGTTCGGGGTGAGGATCCGCCGCGGTCTCGGAGGTACTGGGCTGCGCAGGATCCGGATGCTGAGTCACCGCCCCATTCTCCCAGGCGGATCCGGCTGAGCCGACCGCGCGGCCGACTGCCCCGCCGTGCGGGAGAATGGGAGCCATGACTCGTCGTTCCGCTGCCGGCCCGCGCGCGGGGGATCCGGATCGGGATCCCCGCGACGCCGCGAGCGACGAACGCCGCGCCGAGCTCGTGCTGCGGGCGCTGCGGGCCGTGCGCGGCTTCGGCGACGCGCACGACCGGATGTCGGGGAGCCTCAAGCACGGCATGGGCATGAACACGAGCGATGTCGCGGCGCTGCGGCTGCTCATCATCCGCGAGGAGCAGGGGCGCGCGGTGAGCCCCAACGAAATCGCGCGGCACCTGCGCATCTCGACCGCGTCGACCACGAAGCTGCTGGATCGCCTGGCGGCGTCGGGGCACGTGCGGCGCGCTCCCCACCCGAGCGACCGGCGCGCACGGGTCATCGAGCTCACGGATGCGTCGCGCGCGGAGTTCTTCCGCAGCTACGGCCCGCACCTCGCGGCGCTCCGGGACGCGCTCGCTCCCTTCGCTGACGACGAGCTGGACGCCGCGGCGCGCGTGATGAACGCCGTGAGCGCCGCGCTCGACCTGGAGAGCTGAGCCGGCGGGCCGATCCCGCGCCCTCGCGCGTCGGCGATCAGGGCCGCTCCCAGGACGCGACCGGCCCCGGCTCGACCTGGAACACCGGGTGCGGCGCGGGTTCCGACACCTCCCAGGCGGCGGCCCGCTCGGGGTCGCGCTCGCGCAGCTTGCGGCCGAGGTGCTGCCACTCGAAGACGAGCTGACCCTCGGCGACCGGGATCCGGTCGTCGTCCGCGAGGGATCCGAGCCTC
The DNA here is from genome assembly GCF_055791005.1 of Leucobacter holotrichiae. Lineage (NCBI taxonomy): Bacteria > Bacillati > Actinomycetota > Actinomycetes > Micrococcales > Microbacteriaceae > Leucobacter > Leucobacter holotrichiae. Next base: position 244,928 of record NZ_JBVUAC010000004.1, on the reverse strand, counting down.
AGGATGCGCGCCGCGTCGAAGCGATAACCGCGCCGCCCGGCCTCCTCGGCGACGCCGCTCAGGTAGGCGCCCACCGCGTCGAGAGGACGCGGGTGCGCGCGGAAGCGCTCGAGCTGCGGGTGGTTGCGGTAACCGCGCGTGCGCTCTGCGAGCACTGCCTGCGCGAGCAGCGTCTCGCGCCAGCAGGCGAGCAGCCCCATGCGGTCGAGGTGCTGCGGGTGCAGCGACCAGATCCTCATCGTGCACCCCTCCCCAGCTTCGACGGCCACCAGATCGCCCGCCCGATGTCGGTCGCGAGCGCGGGCACGAGCAGGGAGCGCACGATGAAGGTGTCGAGCAGCACACCGAACGCGACGATGAACGCGATCTGCACGAGGAACAGGATCGGGATCACCGAGAGCGCCGCGAACGTCGCCGCGAGCACGAGGCCCGCCGAGGTGATGACGCCGCCCGTGATGGTGAGGCCGCGCAGGATCCCATCGCGCGTGCCGTGCCGCACCGACTCCTCGCGCACCCGGGTCATGAGGAAGATGTTGTAGTCGATGCCGAGGGCGACGAGGAAGACGAAGCCGTAGAGCGGCACCGCGGGGTCCGCTCCGGGGAAGTCGAACACGCCGTTGAACACGAGCGCCGCGACGCCGAGGGCCGTGCCGAAGGACAGCACGGTGGTGAGGATCAGCAGGATCGGCGCCACGACGGAGCGCAGGAGCAGCATCAGGATCACGAGGATCACGGCGAGCACGAGCGGGATGATGAGGTTGCGGTCGTGGATCGACGCCTGGTTCGTGTCGACCGCGGTGGCGGTGACTCCGCCGACGAGGGCCGCGCGGTCCGCGGCATCGGTGGCGGCAGCGGCGCCGGCGCCGTGCAGCTCTTCGCGCAGGCTCGTGACGGTCTGCGCCGCGGCATCGGAGTCGGCCGCGTCGGCGAGCGTCGCCTGCAGCAGCACGCGTCCGTCGCTGACGGTGGGCTCGGGAGCGGGAGTGCCCGGCGGGCCATAAGCCTCGACGCCGTTCTCGGTGACGGGCGCGGAGCCGCTCGGCGAGTCCGCGCTGGTCACCGCGACGCCCTCGATTCCCTGGTTCGCGAGCAGCACGTCGGCGGTGCGCTGCAGCTCGTCCTCGGGGGTGAGCACGTAGACCGGGCTACCCGATCCGCCGGGGAAGTGCTCGCCGAGCACGGCCTGACCGTCGCGCGCCTCCGACTGCCCGAGCACGAGGTCCGACTGCGGCACGCCCTGCGCCTGCAACTGGGTGACGCCGGCCGCGCCGAGCGCGAGCACGATCGCGGTGACGATCCAGATCGGGCGCGGGCGCCTGCGGATCAGCTCGGCCAGGCGGCGCCAGGCGCCGCGGCTCGGCAGGCCGTGCTCCTCGCGCACCACATCGGGCTCGTACTTCGGCCGCCGCGGCCAGTAGGCGGCCCGGCCGAAGACGAAGAGCAGCGCCGGCAGCAGGGTGATCGCCGAGAGCATCGCGAACACGATCCCGATCGACGCGACCGGTCCGAGCGTGCTGTTCGATTTGAGGTCGCTGAGCAGCAGGCACAGCAGCCCCGCGATCACGGTGCCGCCCGAGGCGGCGATGGGCTCGAGGGATCCGCGCACGGCGGCCAGCACGGCCGCGCCGCGGTCGCGCGTGGTGCGCAGCTCCTCGCGGAAGCGGGCCACCAGCAGCAGCGAGTAGTCGGTCGCGGCGCCGATGACGAGGATGAAGAGGATGCCCTGGGTCTGCCCGCTGAGGAGCAGCACGCCGGCATCCGCGAGGTGCCACACCACCAGCAGGGCCGTGCAGAGCGCGAACAGGCTCGTGCTGAGCACCACGACGGGCAGCAGCAGCGAGCGGTAGACGATGACGAGGATCACGAGCACGGCCAGCAGGGCGACGAGCAGCAGGATGCCGTCGATCCCCGCGAAGCCGGCGACGAGGTCTGCGGTGAAACCGGCCGGGCCGGTGACGTGCACCACGATCCCGTCCGGCGCCGCCTCGCGCAGTTCGTCGCCGAGCTGCGTCACCGCGTCAGAGATGTCGGCGTCGGCGTCGATGGGCACGAATGCCTGCGCGGCGAGGCCGTCATCGGAGGGGATGATCGGGGATGCACCGCTCTCGATGCCGTCGATGCGCTCGGCGTCGACCACCGCATCGCCGAACTGGGTCAGCGCGGCTTCGTCGATCCGGTCCTCCGACGAGAAGACCGCGACCGCCGGGATCACGTCGTCGCCCAGGAACTCGGGCAACGCGCGCTGCACCTCGGTGGCCTCGGCCGATTCCGGCAGGTAGGCCGTCTGGTCGTTCGACGACACCTCGTCGACCTTGCCGAACAGCGGGCCGCCCATGCCGGCCGCGGCGACCCACGCCACGATCAGCAGCGCGGGCAGCAGCACCCGCAGCCAGCGCGCGCCGGTCCCCCGCTTCGCCCGATGCTCCCCGTCCACGACGCCTCCCCCATTTAGCTAGATAAGCTAGTTAATAGTAGCGGAGGATCGCGAACGGCGCGACGGGCGTAGGCAGAGTCCGCTCAGGGTTGCGCACGATCCGCACACCTCTGTCCGAGGTACGGATTTCGCACGCCCACCCTCGGACGGAGCTGCGAGATCCGTATCTCGACGGGGCCGGTCGAGATCTATGCCGAGGCCGCGCTCAGATGCTCGACCTCGTCGACCGTGAGCTCGAGCTCGAGCGACGCGAGGAGCGCGGGAAGCTGCTCGACATTGCGGGCGCTCGCAATGGGCGCGACGACCGTGGGCTGGGCGCGCAGCCACGCGAGCGACACTGCCGCCACCGGAACGTCGTGCGCCGCCGCGATCTCGTCGAGCGCGGCGAGCACCGCGCGTCCGCGATCGTCGAGGTATCCGACGGCGCCCTCTGCCCGCGGGCTAGCGCCCGGCGCAGCGGCGTCGCCGGCATCCCGGTACTTCCCCGCCAGGAATCCGCTCGCCAGCGAGTAGTACGGGAAGACCGCGAGATGCTCACGCTCAGCGACCTCCCGCAGCCCGTTGCTCTCGAACCCGCGCTCGACGAGGCTGTACTGGGGCTGCAGTGCGACAGGCAGGTGGTACCCGCCGTCACGGGCGATGGCGATCCACTCGGCCACCCGTTCGGCCGTGTAGTTCGAGACACCGATGGCGCGCACCTTCCCAGCATCGACGAGGCCCGAGAAGGCCGCGACGGTCTCCTCGAGCGGGGTGTCGGCGTCGTCGAAGTGCGCGTAGTAGAGGTCGATCCGGTCGGTCTGCAGACGCCGCAGCGAGGCATCCGCCGCCGCCCGGATGTTGTCGGCCGCGAGCCCCGAAAAATCGGGGTGCGTCGAGACTTTCGTGGCGAGCACGACTTCGTCGCGGTTGCCGCGGGCCGTGAACCACTCGCCGAGAATCGTCTCCGACTCACCGCCCCCGTTGCCCGGCGCCCAGTGCGAGTATCCGTCGGCCGTGTCGACGAAGTCGCCGCCGCCCGCGAGAAAGGCGTCGAGCACGGCGAACGACGTATCGCGGTCGGCCGTCCAGCCGAAGACGTTGCCGCCGAGCGCGAGCGCGGCGATCTCGATGTCTGACGCGCCGATGGGGGTGCGTGCGGATACTGTCATGGCGGATCCTCCTTCGATCGGTACGCCCCCGACGCTAGCAGCGCCCGCCGATATTCCGCCCCGCGCGTCATCCCGCGTCTCCGACGCCTGCCGCACCCAACGCCCGGCCGAGCGGCTACTGGTTCGAGAAGGCGGAGTCGAACGCGGCTTCGGGCCGCCGCCAGAGCAGGGACCGGATCCTGCCCACCGCCTCGGCCGCGCCGTGCAGGCGATCCATCCCGGCGTCCTCCCACTCGATCGAGATCGGGCCGGTGTAGCCGATCGAGCCGAGCGCGCGGAACGCGTCCTCCCAGTGGGTGTCGCCGTGACCGGTGGAGACGAAGTCCCACCCGCGGCGCGGGTCGCCCCAGGGCAGGTGGGATCCGAGGATCCCCGAGCGTCCCGTGGGCGGCCGCAGGCGGGTGTCCTTGCAGTCGACGTGGCAGATGCGGTCCGCGAAGTCGACGATGAAACCGATCGGGTCGACGCCCTGCCACACGAGGTGGCTCGGATCCCAGTTGAGGCCGAAGGCGTGCCGGTGATCGACCGCCTCGAGCGCCCGCACGGTCGTCCAGTAGTCGTAGGCGATCTCGGACGGGTGCACCTCGTGGGCGTAGCGCACACCCTCAGAGTCGAAGACGTCGAGGATCGGGTTCCACCGCCGCGCGAAGTCCTCGTAGCCGTCGTCGATGACCGACTGCGGCACCGGCGGGAACATCGCGACGTAGGGCCAGATCTTCGAGCCGGTGAACCCGGTGACGACATCGGCGCCGAGCTTGCGGGCGACGCGGGCCGCGCGCTGCATGTCCTCGGCCGCGCGCCGACGCACCCCCTCGGGCTCCCCGTCGCCCCACACGTAGGGGCGCACGATGGCCCGATGCCGGAAGTCGATGGGGTCGTCGCAGACCGCCTGCCCCGCCAGGTGATTCGAGATGGCCCACACGCGCAGGCCGTGGCGGTCGAGAATGTCGAGTCGGGATCGCAGGTAGGCGTCGTCCTCGTCGGCGCGGGCGAGATCGAGGTGGTCGCCGGAGGCCGCGATCTCGAGCCCGTCGTACCCCCACTCGGCGGCGAGCCGGGCCACCTCCTCGAAGGGCAGATCGGCCCACTGGCCGGTGAACAGGGTGACGGGGTGGGATGCCTCGTGGGTCATGGTCGGCTGCTCCTTCGCTGCTGCAGATCGGTGAGGAAGTCGAACGTGGTGCGGGCGAGCTCGTCCTGGCTCTCGGCGAGAGGCCGCCAGATCGATGCCGCGGTGGCGATCGTGTCGTTGTCGCCGGTGAAGCTCTCGAGCGTGAGGGGGCCCGCATACCCGGCATCGTCGAGCGCGTCGAGGAACGCCGGCCAGTCCGTGTGGTCGGGGCCGGCGGGCCCGCGGTCGTTGCCGCACACCTGCACCACCGCAGTGTGGGATCCCGCGGCCCGGATCGCCTCGGCCGGCGACCGCTCCTCGATGTTGAGGTGGTAGGAGTCGAGGGCGATCCCGACCCCCGCTCCGAGCAGGGGATCGAGTGCATCGAGCGCCTGCTCGACCGTGTTGATGAGGCTCGTCTCGTAGCGGTTCAGCGGCTCGACGGCGAGGGTCACGCCTCGTTCCGCCGCGTAGTCGGCCACCGGGCGGAGCGCCTCGCGGAGGACGCCGATCGCGTCCGCACGCTCACTCGCGTCCATGCGCCAGACACGGCCCGTGCGGGCGGTGAACGGGCCGGCGACGGTGGGGGATCCGACCGCGACGGCCACGTCGACGCAGTGGCGCAGATAGCGCTGCGTGGCCTCGCACAGCGTGCCGTCGAGCAGATCCCGCCCCTCACCCATCGCACCGACCACCCGCGCGCCCATGCCGAGCGAGGCGAGCCGCTCGGCGGCGAGCGCGGGCGACCAGTCGCCCGGCGACTCGACGGGGAGCTCGAGCAGTTCGTAGCCGATCCTGCTCGCCCGCTCGGCGATCGCGAGCAGCCCCGCGTCGTCGAGCGGCGAGGTCCACACCCAGGTGTTCACTCCGAGCTGTCGCTGCATGTCGCTCCTCTATCGGTGCCGGAGACAACGGGGGCCCGCTTCCTTCGACGGGCTCAGGAAACGGGCCCCCGTCTACGGGCTACGGGATGACCCGATCCTGCCAGACCTTCGGGTAGCCCGGCAGATCCTCGCCGCCGAACTTCGCGTAGTGGCCGTCGGGCATGCCCTCGTTGCGCTCGAGGTAGTCGTCGAGCTCCTCAGCGGTGATCGGGCTCTGCGGCAGCACCCACTCCTGCGGCACCTCCTCGCCCGCGAAGATCTTCTCCATCGCGAGCAGCGGCGTGCGCCATTGGAAGTTGGAGTAGACGGGGGCGAGCCCGGTGAGGCCCGTCTCCTTCCACTTGCGCAGGAAGCTGAGCTCGTCCTCACCGGTCATCACCGGGTAGTCCTTGCCCGCGTCCTCGAAGGCCTCGATGGCCGCGACGGCGCCGTCTCCGGCGTCCATCCAGATACCCTGCACGTCGCCCTTCGCGAGCTCGTCCGAGATGATCTTCTTGATCTCGGCGGGATCCGCGCCCGTGAAGTAGTCGACGGCCTCGATGCCGGCCTCGTCGAACAGCTTCTCGGCCGCCGCCCAGCGCTGCTCGAGCACGTCGACGCCCGGCAGGATGCGCAGCGCCACGACCTTGTCGCCCTCGTTCAGGTTGTCGATGAGGAACTCGGCGGTGTCGATGCCCCAGGCGAAGCCGCCGATCGGGTGGATGAAGGTCACCGCGCAGTCGGTCTGCACGCCGCGGTCGAAGACCACGACGGGCTTGCCCGTCTCGCAGGCCCGCTCGACGGCCGGGGTCATCGCCGCGGTGGAGTTCGGCGAGATGATGAAGCCGTCGCAGTCGCCCTCGGCGATGAAGTAGTCGATGTCGGCGATCTGGGTGTCGTCGCTGTCCTTCGCGTCACGGGTCTCCATCTCGGACACTACGCCCGAGGCCTGCAGTTCCTTCAGCTGCTCGTTCATCGTGATCCAGCCGGTCTGGCGCCAGGGGTTCGAGATCGACGCGTTCGCGAAGCACAGCTTCTTCGCGCCCTCGGAGGCGTACTCCGTCGTGTCGCGCATCTCGGCGTTGATGGTCTGCAGGTAGGGCTGCTCGGCAGGCCCCTCGGGCACGACCGAGCGCTCGGCGTCCTGCTTGTCGAAGAGCTCCTGGTCGAACCACTCGGTCGACGCCTCCTCGCTCGTCTCGCCGGTCGTCTCCTCCGGGGCCTCCACCGATGGATCGGTGGTGCACCCCGCCAGCAGGATCAGCGACGCCGCGCCGACGAGGCTCGCCGTGATGCTCAGCGATCGTTTCATGATCGATTCTCCTTCGTGAGTTCGCCCCGCGCGGCGACGGTGCCGGCGGGATCGGGTGACGGGGTGCTCCCCGTCGGTTCGGACCCGGTGTCCCGGGGTGGATCTGCGGCGGCGCTCCGGCGGCGGCCCCTGAGGGCCGCTCCCGAGTAGGCGACGGCGGCGATGATGATGGCGCCCTGGATGGCGTCGCGCATGGTCGACGGCACCGAGGTGAAGTTCAGCAGCGTGAAGAGCGTCTCGAGGGCGAAGGCGCCGGCGAGCGCGCCCCAGACCGAGCCGCGGCCCCCGCCCAGCACGACTCCGCCGAGCACCACCGCGGTGATGGCGATGAACTCGTAGCCCCGCCCCACCGACGGGTGCACACCCGCGTAGCCCACGAGCAGCACGCCGGCCACGGTGGCCGACAGCGAGGACAGCACGAACGCCGCGGTCTTCGTTCGCCACACCGACGCGCCCGCGAAGACCCCGGCCGCGGGGTTGTCGCCGACGGCGACGAGCGTGCGGCCGAAGGGGCGGCGCGACAGCCACGCCGCGAACGCCAGCACGGCGGCGAGGATCACGACGGCCCAGGGCAGCAGGCCGATCACCGGGAGCCCCTCGATCCCGCCGCGCCCGATCTGGCGGAACGAGTCGGCCGGGTTGCCGGTCGCGGCCCCGCCCGTCCACCACATGACACCGCCGTAGAGGGCGAGCATCATGCCGAGGGTGACGATGAACGACGGCACCCGGAGCAGTGTGGTGACCAGGCCGTTGACGATGCCGACCAGCGTGCCGAGCACGACGAGCAGCAGGAGGATCGGCAGCGCCTTCTCGTCGTCCTGTCCGATGAGGGTGCCCGCGAGCACGACCTGGGCGGTGACGAGCGATCCCTGGGAGAGGTCGAATTCTCCGCTCACGATCACGAAGTACTGGCCGATGGCCACGATCGCGATGGGTGCGACGCGCTGGATGTAGCGCACGAACTGCCCGGGCTCCGCGAACGACGGGTTGAGCACGGCGACTGCGACGAGCAGCACGACCAGCAGCAGGTATACGGCGCCGCGAGGGCTCACGAGCGTGCGCGCGAAGCGGCCGAGGCCAGCGGCTGCACCGGTCCCTGAGGCGGCTGCGGACTGCGCGGCGTTCATCGTGCACCTCCCTCGGTCGTGGCGTCCAAACGCTCGACGGCCGCCGGAGGCGCGGCCTCGGATAGAGCGCTGCCCGGCGAAGCCGCCTCCGCGCCCGTGCGGGTGAAGCGCTCCCGGCGGGCCACCAGCCGGCGCCGCGAGTACACGGCCACCGCGATCACGATGACGGCGCCGCGCACCACGTCCTTGAGGAAGGGGGTGACCTGCAGCACGCTCATGAGGTTGTCGATCACGGCGAAGATCGCGACGCCGCCGATCGTGCCCCAGATCGAGCCGCGGCCGCCGGCGAGCAGGGTGCCGCCCAGCACGACCGCGGCGATGGAGAGCAGGTCGTAGCCGCCCTGCACGCCCACGGTCGGGCTGCCGACTCCGAGCCGGCTCGCGAGCAGCAGTCCCGCGATCCCCGCGAACACCGAGCAGGTCACGTGCGCCCAGATGAGCGGCCTGCGCGTGCGCACCCCCGAGAGGCGCGCGACCTCGGAGTTGCCGCCGACCGCGAAGAGGTGATGCCCGAAGCTGCTGCGGGCGAGCAGGAAGGCGACGAGTCCGGCGAGCGCGAGCATCACGATCGTCGAAACCGGCACCGGCCCGACGCCGGTCGCGCCGAAGAGCTGGAACTCCCACGGCGCCGATCCCGCGGTCCCCTTGTAGTTGGTGTCGAGGTACCCCTTGAGGATGAGGCCGATCCCGAGCGTCGTCACGAAGCCGTGCACCCGCAGGAAGGTGACGATGAGACCGTTCGCGAGACCGATCAGGGCCGCGACGCCGAGCGCCAGCAGCACCCCCGGCACGATCATGCCGGGCCGGCCGGCCATCGTCTGCGCGGCGATGAGGCTCGTGAGGCTCACCACGTAGGGCACGGAGAGGTCGAGGGATCCGCCGAGGATCACGAGCGTCTGCCCGATGGCGACGAAGCCGAGCACGCTCATGCCCGTGAGGATGTCGCGGATGCTGCCCGGGCTGAACAGGTTGCGGCCGGCCGTCGCGACCAGCACGGCGCTCACCGCGAGCACCGCGATCAGCGCGATGTAGACGATCACGGTCGTGTCGAGCGCCCCCAGGCGCGACTTCAGCGCGGCGATCACCGTGCTCCCCCTTCCCCAGTGCTGCCCCCGGTCGCGGCGGCTCCGTCGCTCGCGGCGCCGGTCGCGAGCGCCAGCACGGTCTCCTCCGAGGATCCGGCAGGCAGCTCGCCGGCGATCCGCCCGTCCCGCATGACGAGGATCCGATCGGCCATGCCGATCACCTCGGGCAGCTCGCTCGACACGAACAGGATCGCCACGCCCCGCTTCGCGAGTTCCCGGATGAGGCGGTAGACGGCGATCTTCGCGCCGACATCGATGCCGCGGGTCGGCTCGTCGAGCAGCACCACGTCGGGCGCGGTCGCGAGCCACTTCGCGAGCACCACCTTCTGCTGGTTGCCTCCCGAGAGCGCCTGCACCTCCTGGCCGAGGCCCTGGCTCACCAGCTCGAGCGCGGTGAAGATGCCGGGGATCTCGGCGCGCTTCGCCCGGGTGCGCCCGGGGAAGACGCTGCGGATCGCGAGCAGAGCGTTGTCGAGGATCGACTGGTGCAGCGCAAGGCCCGTGCGCTTGCGGTCCTCGGTGACGAGCGCGATCCCCCTCCGCACGGCCTGGCGGGGATTCCGGATCGTCGCCGCCCTCCCGCCGAGCCGCAGCTCGCCGCGCGCGAACGGCGCGGCCCCGAACACCGCCTCGACGAGCTCGGTGCGGCCGGAGCCCTGCAGCCCGGACACCCCGACCACCTCGCCGGCGCGCAGCTCGAGGTCGATGCCGTCGAGTTGGGAGTTGCCGCCGCCCCGCACCTCCACGAGCGGCTCGCCGAGTTCGGTGCCGGGTTCGGGGTCGGGGAAGTAGGCGCTGATCGGGCGGCCGACCATGCGCCGCACGAGCGTGGGCTGATCCAGTTCGGCGGCGGGGCCGCTGGAGACGAGCGCGCCGTCCTTCATCACCGTGATGGTGTCGCACAGGTCGAAGATCTCCTTCAGCCGGTGCGAGACGTACAGGATCGCGACCCCGCGGTCGCGCAGGCGGCGGATCACGCGGTAGAGGATCGACACCTCGTGGTCGGCGAGCGCAGCCGTCGGCTCGTCCATCGAGATCACCCGCGCGTCGACCGAGAGCGCCTTCACGATCTCCACGATCTGCTGCTCTGCGACGGTGAGCCCGCCCACGGTCGCGTCGGGCGAGATGCCGGCGATGCCGAGGTCGGCGAGCAGATCCCGCGTCGCCCGGCGCATCGCAGCGGTGTCGACGATGCCGAAGCGCCGGGGCTCGCGCCCGAGGAACACGTTCTGCGCGACCGTGCGGTCGGCGAGCAGGTTGAACTCCTGGAACACCGTGGCGACGCCCGCCGCCGCGGCCTCGACCGGGTGGCCGAAGTCGACGGGGTCGCCGTCGAGCCGCACCTCGCCGCCGTCGCGCCGGTGCACGCCCGCGATGATCTTCATGAGCGTCGACTTGCCCGCACCGTTCTCGCCGACCAGACCGTGCACGGTACCCGGCACGAGGTCGAGGGAGACGCCGTGCAGCACCTCTACGCCGAAGAACTGCTTGCGCACATCGACGGCGGAGAGCACGGGGGCGGTGGATCCGGACTCGCTCACGCCGCGTTCACCTCCACCCAGCGCCCGTCGCGCGCGGAGGCGAGCACGGCGTCCGTGATCGTCGCGGCGCGCGCGCCGTCGACAAACGTGGGCACGCCCTCGCGCCGCTCCCCCGCGGCCAGCGCGTAGGCGTCGGCCACGAAGGCGTTGAACGCATCCTGGTAGCCCTGGGGGTGCCCCGACGGCACCTTCGAGAGGCGGGCCGCGTCGGTCGAGAGCGTCTCGGGATCGCGGCGCAGCAGCAGGGAGTGCCCGCGCCGGCCCACCCACAGGCGCTCGGGATCCTCCTGCTCGAAGCGCACGCTCTCGCGCGTGCCAGCGATCTCGAGCACCAGGCCGTTCTTGCGGCCGGGCGCGACCTGGGAGACGAGCAGCGATCCGATGCCGCCGCCCGCGAGCTCGACGATGAGCGCCGCCGAGTCCTCGGTGTCGACGGTCTGCCCGCCGCGCTCGGCGTGCACGGTGCGGGTGGTCGCGGCGAGGCGCACGATCCGGTCGCCGCTCACGAACTCGACGAGGTCGACGAGGTGGGATCCGATGTCGGCGAACGCCCGCGAAGGGCCGCCCGAGTCGGTCGCGACCCGCCAGTTGTCGTCGTCGGCGTCGAGCAGCCAGTCCTGCAAGTACTGCCCAGAGACGGTCAGCACGGCGCCCGCCTCGCCGGCCTCGCCGCCCGCGATGCGGGCGCGGGCCTCGCGCACCATCGGGTGATACCGGTAGACGAACGGCACCGCCCCGACCAGCCCGGCCGCGCTCGCCTCGACGGCGAGCTCACGGGCCTCGGCGGCGTTCGTCGCGAGCGGCTTCTCGCAGACGACGTGGGATCCGGATCGCAGCGCCGCGCGGGCGTAGCCGACGTGGCTGCGGTTGGGGGTGCAGACGTGCACCACCGGCAGCCCCTCGGCGATCAGTTCGTCGGCCGACAGGCCTCGCGCGTACCCGAGCTCGTCGGCGGCCCGCGCCGCGCGCTCGGGAGCCGACGAGGCGATGGCCTCGAGCCGGGCTCCCGCTGCTCTCGCCGCGATGGTGTGCGTGCGCGCCATGAAGCCGGCTCCGAGCATCCCGATGCTCGGAGGGTGCGGTGCGCGGCCTGTCTGCGTTGACATGCTCTTATTGTGCTCCGCGATCACCCACTTTTGTCAAGCGCCTTTCATAAGTGATCAAACCGTTACCGGCTTTACGCTGTGATTAACTGAAAGCGTGAGCTTTCCGTCCCCCCTGCACAGCCCGGTCATCTCGACGGCCGGCGGGCTGCTGCAGCTGCTGCGGGACGGCACGCCGCGCACCCGCGCGAAGCTCGCCCAGATCACCGGCCTCTCGCGGCCCACGATCACGCAGCGCATCGACCAGCTGCTCGACCTCGGGCTCATCGCGCCCGTGGAGGACGCGGCCTCCACGGGCGGCCGCCCGTCGTCGCAGATCGCGTTCAACCCGCGGGCCCGGGTGGTGCTCGCGGCCGACCTCGGCGCGCTCCACGCGCGCGTCGCCGTGACGGACCTCGACGGCGGGCTGCTCGCCGAGGTGTCGTCCCCGCGGGACATCGCCGAGGGCCCCGAGACGGCGATCGACTGGATCCTGCGCTCCGCGCGCGAGCTGCTGCCCGGCCTCGGCTACGCCCCCGAGCACATCGCCGGCGTCGGGATCGGGGTGCCGGGCCCCGTCGAGTTCTCGACAGGGCGGCCCATCAACCCGCCCATCATGCCGGGATGGGACCGCTTCGACATCCCCTCCGCGATCCGCGCCGAAATCGACGCGCCCGTGCTCGTCGACAACGACGTCAATATCATGGCGCTGGGAGAGCTCAGCACCTCGTGGCCGGGTGTCACCGACCTCATCTTCGTGAAGGTCGCGAGCGGCATCGGGGCCGGCGTGATCTCCGGCGGAACCCTGCGCCGCGGTGCGAACGGGGCCGCCGGCGACATCGGCCACGTCGCGCTCGCGCGCGCCGCCGACGCCCCCTGCCCGTGCGGCAACCGCGGCTGCCTCGAGGCCGTCGCCTCGGGTCGCGCCCTCGCGCACGCCCTGAGCAGCCCGCAGGCCCGGCTGCAGCGGCCGAGCGACGTCGTCGCCCTCGCGAAGAGCGGCGACGTGGCCGCGATCCAGGCGATCCGCCAGGCCGGGCGCGACATCGGAGAGGTGCTGACCGCCTGCGTCAGCCTCATGAACCCATCGACCATCGTCATCGGCGGCACGATGGCGCAGGCCGCAGAGCACCTCGTGGCGGGCGTGCGCGAGGTCGTCTACGCGCGCTCGATCCCGCTCTCCACCGAGCACCTCACCATCGCGCCCTCCCGCGCCGCGGGCAACGCGGCGATCTACGGCGCCGCGCAGCTCGCGATCGACGCGGCCCTGTCGCCGGAGCGGATCGCGGCCGCCCTCGGCGGCTGAGCGCGGGGCGGGCGCGGTGCGCCGCGGGCGAGACAGAGGATCGCAGCCCGAAGCACCCTGGCCGATCCGTGCCGGCCCCGCTAGCGTGGATTGCATGGTCAACTATCGATACCTCGGCAACAGCGGTTTCAAGGTCTCGGAGATCACCTACGGCAACTGGGTGACGCACGCATCGCAGGTGGGGAACGACACGGCGATCGCGACCGTGCGCGCGGCGCTCGACGCGGGCATCACGACGTTCGACACCGCCGACACCTACGCGAACACGGCGGCGGAGGCCGTGCTCGGCGAGGCGCTCAAGGGGCAGCGCCGGGAGTCGCTCGAGATCCTCACGAAGGTGTACTTCCCCACCGGCCCCAAGGGTCCGAACGACACCGGCCTCAGCCGCAAGCACATCAGGGACTCGATCGAGGGATCGCTGCGCCGCCTCGGCACCGACTACATCGACCTCTACCAGGCGCACCGCTTCGACGTCGAGACGCCGCTCGAAGAGACCTTCCAGGCCTTCGCCGACCTCGTGCGCCAGGGCAAGGTGCTCTACATCGGCGTCTCGGAGTGGACGGCCGACCAGCTGCGGCAGGGGCACGCACTCGCGAAGGATCTCGGGATCCAACTCGTCTCGAACCAGCCGCAGTACTCCGCGCTGTGGCGGGTCATCGAGGGGGAGGTCGTGCCCGTGTCGCAGGAGCTCGGGATCTCGCAGATCGTGTGGTCGCCCCTCGCGCAGGGCGTGCTCACCGGCAAGTACCTGCCAGGGCGGCCCGTGCCCGAGGGATCCCGAGCGACCGACGAGAAGAGCGGCGCGGAGTTCATCAAGCGCTTCCTCCGCGACGACGTGCTGACCGCGGTGCAGCGGCTGGGGCCGATCGCGGCCGAAGCGGGGCTGACGCTGCCGCAGCTCGGGATCGCCTGGGTGCTGCAGAACCCGAACGTGTCGGCTGCGCTCGTCGGGGCCTCCCGGCCCGAGCAGCTCGCCGACACGGTGCGCGCTTCAGGGGTCGTGCTCGACGCCGACACGCTCGCCGCGATCGACGAGGCGCTCGGCGACGTCGTCGAGCGCGATCCGTCGATCACGTATGAGACCGCGCCGAAGCGCCGTCTGGTCTGAGGCTCGTCTCCCGAGCCTCGCCTACGGCACGAGGTAGCCGGCCGCGCGGACGAGCTCGTACCACTCCGCGCGGGTCAGCCGCACCTCGGATCCCTGGGTCGCCGCGGCGACGCGCTCGGGCGAGGTCGTGCCGAGCACGACCTGCATGCGGGCGGGGTGGCGCGTGATCCACGCGACCGCGATCGCTTCGGCCGGCACGTCGTACTGCGCCGCGAGGCGGTCGATCGCAGCGTTCAGCTCGGGGAAGCGCTCGGAACCGAGAAAGGGCCCGTCGAAGAAGCCCGCCTGGAACGGCGACCAGGCCTGCACCGTGATGTCGTGCAGGCGGCAGTAGTCGAGCACGCCGTCGTCGCGCGTCACCGACTGCTCGAGCCCCTGCATGTTCGCGGCGAGGCCCTGCGCGATCATCGGCGCGTGGGTGATGGAGAGCTGCAGCTGGTTCGCGACGAGCGGCTGGCGGACGTACTTGCGCAGCAGGTCGATCTGCCGGGGCGTGTGGTTCGAGACGCCGAACGCGCGCACCTTGCCGGCGGCTTCGAGCTCGTCGAACGCTCGCGCGACCTCCTCCGGTTCGACGAGGGCGTCGGGGCGGTGCAGCAGCAGGATGTCGAGGTAGTCGGTGCCGAGGGCGCCAGCCGCAGCGCCTCGGCGAAGCGGCGCTCGCAGCCGTACACGCTGTCGCCGTAGATGTCGGCGTGATCGAGGAAGTTGATGCCCGCGTCGCGCGCGGCGCTCACGAGCGCGCGCACCTGCTCGTCGGTCTTGTTCAGGATCCGCATGAGCCCGAGCACAACGTTGGAGACGGTCAGCTCGGTTCCCGGCATGGCGAAGGTTCTCATGGCACCACGCTACCGCGCGCTCGGCCCCATCTGACAGGCTCGGGACCAGTGTCACTCCTCGGCGACGACCGACATCCGCTGCGTGAAACTCAGGCGCGCCTGCACCACCCGCTCGGGATCCCACCCGGGGCCCGGCGTCGAAGCGACCAGCAGCCGCGTGTAGGGGTGCGCGGGCGCCTCGAGCACCTGCGAGGTCTCTCCCTGCTCGACGACGGCCCCTCGGAACAGCACGAGCGTACGCCGGCACAGCTCTTGGATCACGGCGAGATCGTGGCTGACGAAGAGGTATCCGACGCCGGACTCGCGCTGGATCTCGGTGAGCAGGTCGAGCACCTGCGCCTGCACCGACACATCGAGTGCGGACACGGCTTCGTCCAGTACGACGAGTTTGGGTTCGACGGCGAGCGCCCTCGCGATCGCTACGCGCTGCCGTTGCCCGCCAGAGAGCTCGTGGGGTTTCGCATCGGCGTGGCGCTCCGTGAGCCGCACCCGGTCGAGCAGCCGCAGGGCGCCCGCGCGGGCCTCGGCCCGGTTCGCCGCGAGCCCGTGCAGCAGCTGGGCGCGCTGCAGCGTCTCCCCCACGGTGAGGCGACGGTCGAGCGTACTATTGGGATCCTGGAACACCATCTGCGCGGCCCGCGCCCGCGCCAGTCGAGCACTGCGACCCCGAGGGGGTCGCAGGCAGTCGACGCCGTCGATCCTCGCCTCGCCGGCATCGGCGCGCTCGAGGCCGACGAGGATGCGGGCGATCGTCGACTTGCCCGATCCCGACTCCCCCACGAGCCCCAGCGATTCGCCCGGTTCGATGGAGAAGTCGACCCGGTTCACCGCAGTGACATCCTCGGCGCCTCTGCCCATGCGGAATACCCGGTGCAGTCCGGTGACTTCGACGAGACTCATGATCGCCTCCTCCGTTCGAGTGCCGGCGCCGACTCGATGAGCGAGCGCGTGTAGGGGTGCTCCGCACCGGCGAAGAGATCCGGACGCTCCAGCGTCTCCACGATCTCTCCCTGGCGCAGCACATGGATGCGGTCGCAGATCGCTCCGGCGAGGTGCAGGTCGTGGGTGATGAAGAGCATGCCGAGCCCTCGTTCGCGGATCTGACGCTGGAAGATGGCGATGATCTCGGCCTGCGTGGTGACGTCGAGCGCGCTCGTCGCCTCATCGGCGAGGATCAGCTTCGGATCGGTGCTGAGTGCGGCCGCGATGACCACCCGCTGCAGCATGCCGCCCGACATCTCATGGGGGTACTGCCGCATGCGGCGCTCGGGCTGGGTGAGTCCCACCTCGGTGAGCAGTTCGAGGATCCTCTCGTCGGCGGCGCTGCGTCGAATGCCGTGCACCCGCACGAGCCGCTCGGCGAGCGAGTCGCCGATGCGGCGAACCGGGTTCAGCGCGGCGCGCGGATCCTGCTGCACGAGCGCCACGGAGTTCGCGCGCACGCGGCGGCAGACGGCGGGATCGGCTCCCACCATCTCCGTGCCGTCGACGCGGATACTGCCGCGGATCTCGGCCTCGTCGCCGTAGAGGCGCAGAGCGGCACGCACGGAGGTCGATTTGCCCGATCCCGACTCACCCACGAGCCCGATGAGCTCGCCGGGGGCGACGGTGAGATCGATCCCCCGCAGGATATGGGCCGGTTCGTCGCCTCCGACGAAGCTCAGATGCAGATCATCGATGTCCAGGAGCATGGCTCATCCCTTCGCAAGCAGCCGGTCGGCGACGCGCACCCCGACGATGTTCACGGCGATCACCACGAGCGCGATCGCGGCTCCGGGTACCAGTGTCGGCAGGAAGTGCCCCTGCACGATGCCCGCCTGACCCTCCTGCACCATGAGGCCCCACTCCGAGCTGGGCGGTTGCGCGCCGAACCCGAGGAAGCTCAGAGTCGCCAGGCTCATGAGCGCCTCCCCGAAGAGCACCACGAGGTATCCGACGAGGGGCGGCAGCAGGTTCGGCACCACTCCCCTGAGACAGATCGCAGCGCCTCCCATGCCCTGCACCCGGTACGCGTCGATGTAGGGCCGCGACATCTCGCTCAGGGCGAGGCTGCGCGTGTACTTGGCGATGACGGGGGCATAGGCGAGAGCGAGGGCGACGACAGCGGTGACCGGGCCCTTGCCGAACACCGCGATCACCAGCACCACGAAGAGCAGGCCGGGAAACGCGAACATCACGTCGGTGATGCGCGCCAGCAGCGTGTCGACCCAGCCGCCGCGCCATGCCGCGACCACGCCGATGGCGACGCCGAGCACGGTCGCCAGCAGAAGCAGCAGCACGGGGCCGATCAGCGTCTCCCCCGCCCCGATGAGCAGGCGCGACAGGAGGTCGCGGCCCAGCTGATCGGTGCCCAGCGGGTGAGCACCGCTCGGCCCGCCCCAGACCGCGGCGAAGTCGACCTCGTCGGCCGCGTGGGGCGCGATGAGCCGCCCGAACACGGCGGCGATCACCACGAGCGCCAGGAACCCCAGTGAGATCCAATACCCGAGTGCCGGGCCGTTGCGGCGCTTGGTGCGCAGGCGCGGCGGGATCAGCGCGGTCATGCCGACACCGCCCTTCGATTGATACGGGGATCGAGCACCGGCAGCAATAGATCCACCGCCGTCGTGACGATCATGTAGGCGACGACCATGAACAGCAGCACGGCCTGCACCACCGGGAAGTCGTGCGTGTTGATGGCGTCGACGAGCAGCGAGCCGACACCCGAGATGCCGAACACCGTCTCCACGGCCACCGTGCCGGCGATCATGCTCGCGATCACGAGGGCGACCATCGTGATGATGGGCCCCCAGGAACCGCGCAGCACGTGATCCCGCACGATGAAGCGCTCGGCGAGACCGGTCGCCCGCGCGGCCTCCACGTGCTCGGATGAGAACTGCTCGATCATCGACTGCCGGGTCACCCGACTGACGATGGCGAGCGCAGTGATCGCGAGGGTCAGTGCCGGGAGCGTGAGGGCGTGGAGGCGCTCCAGCCCGCCGCTGCCGGCTCCGGCGACGGGGAACCACCGCAGTTGCACGGCGAACAGCGCCACCAGGGCGATGCCCAGCACGAAAGAGGGAACGCTCGCGGCGAGCGTGGTTCCGCCCACGATCGCGGTGTCGGTCGGGCGGCCGCGACGCACCGCTGCGAGCACGCCCAGGCCGATCCCGAACACGGCCAGCAGCACCGCCGCGTAGCCCACGAGCGAGAGGGTGACCGGGATCCGCGCCGCGAGGATCGCGCTCACCGGCTGGTGGTACTGGAACGACTGCCCGAAGTCGCCCGTGAGTGCGCCCGAGGCCCAGTGCCAGTACTGGGCGAGCATGGGCTCGTCCAGGTGGTACTGGGCTCGGACGCTCGCGACCCGCTCCGGGGTGATGTTCTCCGGGTTTCCGATGAGGAAGGTGACCGGGTCGCCCGGCGCGGCGAACATCGCCGCGAAGATGATGAAGGATGCGACGACGAGCGTGAGCAGCATGCCGCCGAGCCTGCGGATCGCGTTGGACATGGAGGATCAGCCCTTCGCGCTGCCCAGATCGGCCGCCCACGGGTAGTAGATGTACGCGGCGGAGGAGGGCACCCCGGTAACCTCGTTCGACATCACGAGCGTCGACGGTGTTGCGACCACGGGGATCCAGACGGCGTTCTCGGCCCAGCGGCGCTGCAGTTCGATCGTGATCTCCGCGCGCTCGGCATCGTCCGTGGCCGCGTACCCCTGCTCGACGAGGGCGTCGTACTCGGGGTCTGCCAGGATGCCGAAATTGACGCTCGCGTCGGACTTGCCGTTCTTGTAGAAGCCGAGCGGGTCGTTCTTCGAGATGTAGTACTCGTCGGGCCACAGGTCGGCCTTGCCGCGCAGTTCGGCATCGGAGTAGAAGTCGCCGTACTGGGCCTGCGGCACCACGAGGATCTCGGCTTCGAGACCGATCGATTTGGCGGCGGCCACGAGGGCATTCGCGATCACATTGTGCGTGGAGGATCCGTTGGAGGCGACGACGAGGTTCTCGCTCGGCTTTCCCGTCTCCTCGACGAGCGCCTTCGCCTCGGCGAGATCGTCCTCGGACGGCTTGGCCGGCGCCCCCTCGAGCTCGTCGAAGGCCTGCTCGAAGGCCTCGACCTCGTAGCCCCAGGCGCCGGATCCGACCGGGGCCTTCCACGGCTCGGCGAGGCCGCTGAACGCGGCTCCGGCGATGCCCTCGCGATCGAGCGCGAGCGATAGCGCCTTGCGCAGTCGAACGTCGGTGAGCGCCCCTCGGTCGGTCGCCTCGAGCACCCAGGCGTTCGTCGAGGGGCCCTGGAACACCGAGACATCGGCGCTGCCGTTGAAGGCCACCGCCGCCCCCGCGTTCTCGAGGTATGCACCCTGGGCCTCGCCCGCGGTCAGACTGTTCGCGATCGCCGACTCCTCTGCCCATCGGAACACCACCCGCTCGGCGAGGGCGTCGACATCGGGGTTCCAATAGTCCTCGAACTTGGCGATCGTGAGCTGCGAACCGGGCTCCCACGACTCGATCTGGTACGGGCCGCTGCAGGCCGAGGCGGATCCGGGTCCGCCGAAGCCGTCGCCCTCGGCCTCGATCACCCGGGGGTTCCACACGATGCCTCCGTCGCCCGCCATCGCCTGCAGGAAGATCGCGTCGGGTTGGGTGGTGGTGACGGTGATCTGGTCCTCGCCCGTCTGCTCGATGGAGACGACGTTCTGATACTCATCGGACTCCGCGGCGCCCTCGGCCGCGTGACGCTGCATGCTCCAGAGCACATCGGCCGTGGAGACCGGGCTGCCGTCGTGGAAGACGGCGTCCTGCCTGATGGTGAAGACCACGTGGGTGTCGTCGATCCACTCGGCGTCCGAGGCGATGCCCTGGCCCAGCGTGAGGTCGGGCTGCACCTGCATGAGACGATCGCAGGTGTTGGCCAGCACGGTGTCATCGGCGGTGGTCGCATCGATGTCGGCGTCCATGGTCGTGGGCTCCGAACCGAGCATCCAGGTCACCGATTCGACGGGACCGGCCGCAGCGGGGGTCTGCGCGGCGAAGGGCGCGTCGAGCTCGACGACGTCTCCGCCCGATCCGCCCTCCCCCGCATTCGAACAGCCGGTGAGCGCGAGCGCGGCGACGGTCGCCGCGCCCAGTGCGATGCGAGCACCGCGGGATTGCTTCTTCATTGAAAACGCCTCCTTGTCAGCGTGGGTGTTCAAACGTCGTTGTTCGTTCATCTCATTCGGGCGACCCGGGCCCGTCGTACAGGTTCCAGGGCAGCACCTCGTACTCGGTCTCGCAGGGGAAGCCGGGTGCGATGCGATACTCGCCGCTGGTGAGGTCGACGCAGCTCGACAGCAGCGTCGACCACCGCTTCAGGCGCGGCGAGCCGGGATTGGGGTGGGTGCAGACGCCCTCCGGGTGCCCGAGGTGGTCTGACATCGCGGCCCGCACCAGTCGGAAGCTCTGGGCTTCGTCGCGCGCCTCGGCCACGCGGGCGAGGCCCGCTCGCACTCGCGGCAGTCGCAGGAGGGAGTCGGCCGACACGGGCCGGTAGCGGCCGGCGAGCTGAGGCGGAACGGAGGCCTGGAAGTGATTCGTATGAGCGATCATCCCCTGTTCGTCGGGGTAGATCCAGTCGACGCCCTGCGGGGTCGTCTCGAGGTCGATGCCGAACCCGCTGCGATGCGCGAGCAGCGCGTTGCTCGCGATGTGCGGACGCGTCTTGACGAGGGTCTTCAGTGCCGATGCGAGGTCACCGTGGTCGAGCACGAGTCTGCGGATCAGCGTTTGAGGCAGGCCGATCTCGTTGCCGAAACTTCCGCCCAGGCCGTTCGCGTTGAGGGCGATGCCGGCGGAGTTCGCCCCGTGCCGGCCGACCTGGCCGGCCTCGAGCTGCATGATGACCGTGGGCAGCGGATCCTGCACCACGCGCAGCACCAGGGTCGTGTCGGCGGTGAGCGTGCGCCAGTCCCAGTTCTGCCCCACGAGCGTGTGCCCGGTGCCGCTCGCCGCGCCGGTGAGGAAGAACGAGGTGCAGCCGTCGACCGCGTCGCGTTCCTCCTCCTGCTCCTCGGCGGGCGGTGGGACGGTGGCGGGGCTTGCAGCCTGGTGGTTGTAGACGAACTCGCCGCGCACGTTGAGGGTGAGGATCTCGGCGAACGAAGCGCCCGACCCCTCGGCGATACCGCGCATCTCCTCGACGAGGTGGGGCGCGAGCTGCTCCGAGATCGGCAGCCACTGCGCAACCGAGTCGGTGATCTCACGCCAGCTCAGGCCGGTCTGCGCGGTGAGCGCCTCTGCGTAATAGTCGATAGCGAGCGCGATGAGGTCGCCGGCTCCTTCGCCGTACTGGCGACCGCGCTCGCGCGGTGGTCCGCTGACCTCGAGCACGCGGATGCTTCCTGCATCCCCCATGGAGACCTCCCTGTCCTGGTTGCCTGCACCGTCTTGTCACGACGATGCCGTGGTGCGGCTTGCGATTCTCCGGCCGGCGGAGAATGATGAGTGGAACATCCGTTACGGATCCCCGCCCTTTAGTACGAGATGATACATCAATGGAACCGTTTGTAACAAGCGATACAGAAAATGGCGCTCTCGCCGCCCTGCGTGCCCGTATCTCCGAGCACTGGGAGGAGCTGTCGAAGTCGGAGCGGGCGGTCTGCCGGGTGTTGACCGACATGTCGGCGGAGCGTCTGCTCTACGCCAGCGCGGCGGAGCTCGGAGCGCAGAGCCGCACCTCGAACGCGTCCGTGGTGCGCACGCTGCAGACCCTCGGCTACTCGGGCCTCTCGGAGCTCAAGCAGGAAGTCGCCGCCCCGTTCAGCTCGAGCGTCGCTCCCGATGTCAGGCTGCGGCAGCGCCTGGAGCATGTGGGGCAGGATCTGCAGCAGATCCAGCGCGAGATCTGGGCCGAGGCTTCGGAACTCATCGAGCTCGGCAGACGCGCCAACGATGACGCGCGCTATTCGGTCGCCGTCAACCTGATCGTTCACGCTGACACGGTCTACTGCTACGGCCTCGGCGCTTCGGGCATCGCCGCCGAGCACCTCGCGCTGCGGCTGCGCAGGATCGGCGTGCCGACCCGCCGCCTCACGACCGACGGCTTCAAACTCGCAGACGAGGTGATGAGCCTCGGGGCACGCGACCTCCTGGTCATCTTCGCGCCGGGTCGCGTGACGAGCGACATCGAAGCGCTGCTCGATCACGCGCAACTCGTCGGCGCGAGCGTGCTGCTCGTCACCGACGAATTGCTCGACCAACTCGCTCCGCGCGTCACCTCGGCGCTCGTCGCCCCGCACACCCCGACCGGCCTCACCGCCGAAGGGCTCTCGGGGATCCTCGTCGGCGATGTGCTCGTGCAGGCCGTCTCCGCCGTCGGACCGGACAAGGCTCTGCGATCGTCTCAGCGTCTCAACGACCTGCGGGCGCGCCTCGGATACTGAGGCGCGCCCGCAGATGGGTCAGTTTCGGCCGTGTCCCCCCGCGGCGACACGCACGGAAGTGACCCCGATACAGAGAAACGGCAGCGACGGGACTGGCGGCAGCCCGGGCGCGCGGGGCCGACCGCCCGACCCTCCGAGCATCAGCACCCGTTTCCGCACCAATGAGGAGATCGCGGTCTATGCGGTGGGTCGCCCCCGAAAACCACCGCATAGACCGCGATCTCCTCATTGAACGGCACCGCCCAGCGCTCAGTCGTCCAGCAACTCGGCCTCGATGACGTCGTCATCGCCAGCGCCGCCGGCACCGCCGGCACCGCCGTTCGACGGCACCGACCCTGCGCTCTCCAGTGCGAGCGACTCGCCGTCGGGCGCCACGTCCACCCGCACGGCGTCGCCGTCGCGCACGGATCCGGAGAGGATCGCTCGCGCGAGCCGGTCGTCGATCTCGTGCTGCATGAGCCGCCGCAGCGGACGCGCACCGTAGATCGGATCGTAGCCGCGCGATGCCAGCCACGAGCGCGCCTCGGGCGTGACGCCGAGGGTGAGCCGGCGATCCGCCAGCCGGTCCTGCAGACGGTCCACCGCCAGATCTACGATCTGCGCCAGATCGTCTTCCGAGAGCGGCCGGAAGATGACCATCTCATCGAGCCGGTTGATGAACTCGGGCTTGAACGCGCGGCGCACCGTCTCGCGCACTCCGAACTCCTTCTCGCTCCACGGCAGATCGGGGTCGATCAGATACTGCGAGCCGAGATTCGAGGTGAGGATCAGGATCACGTTGCGGAAGTCGACCGTTCGGCCCTGACCGTCGGTGAGCCGACCGTCGTCGAGCACCTGCAGCAGCACATCGAACACCTCGGGGTGCGCCTTCTCGACCTCATCGAGCAGCACGACCGAGTAGGGCCGCCGGCGCACGGCCTCGGTCAGCTGACCGCCCTGCTCGTAGCCGATATATCCGGGAGGGGCGCCGACGAGCCGCGACACGGAGTGCTTCTCGCCGTACTCGCTCATGTCGATGCGGACCATGGCGTGCTCATCGTCGAAGAGGAACTCGGCGAGTGCCTTCGCGAGCTCCGTCTTGCCGACGCCGGTGGGCCCGAGGAACAGGAACGAACCGGTTGGTCGATTGGGATCCGCGATCCCGGCCCGCGTGCGACGCACCGCATCAGCGACCGCACGCACCGCGTCCCCCTGGCCGATGAGCCGCTTGCCGAGTTCGCTCTCGAGCGCGAGCAGCTTCTCGGTCTCGCCCTGCAGCAGGCGGCCGACCGGGATGCCGGTCCAAGCAGCGACCACACCGGCGATGTCCTCGTCGGTCACCTGGTCGTTCACCATACGCGGCTCGCCGTCGATCTCTCCCGCCATCTCGGCCTGTTCGGCCTCGGCGAGTTGCTTCTGGATCACGGGGATCTCGCCGTAGAGCAGCTTCGACGCCTTCTCGAGGTTGCCCTCGCGCTGAGCGACCTGCGCCTGCATATTGAGCTGGTCGAGCTTCTCCCTGAGGGAGCCGACGCGGTTCAGCGTGGCGCGCTCGCGCTCCCAGCGCGCCTCGAGGCCGTCAAGCTCGCGCTGCTTCTCGGCGAGGTCTTCGCGCAGCTTCGCCAGACGCTCCTTCGAGGCCTCGTCCTTCTCCTTCTTGAGCGCGAGTTCCTCGAGCTTCAGCCGGTCGACCGCGCGGCGCAGTTCGTCGATCTCGATCGGAGCCGAGTCGATCTCCATGCGGAGGCGGCTCGCGGCCTCGTCGATCAGGTCGATCGCCTTGTCGGGCAGCTGCCGCGCCGTGATGTACCGGTTCGATAGGCTCGCGGCGGCGACCAGAGCCGAATCGGCGATGGTCACCTTGTGGTGCGCCTCGTAGCGCTCCTTGAGGCCGCGCAGGATCGCGACCGTGTCTTCGACACTCGGTTCACCCACGTACACCTGCTGGAAGCGCCGCTCGAGCGCCGCATCCTTCTCGATGTACTCGCGGTACTCGTCGAGCGTGGTCGCGCCGATGAGCCGCAGCTCGCCGCGGGCGAGCATGGGCTTCAGCATCTGCGACGCCGCGACCGACGACTCGCCGCCGCCAGCTCCCATGAGGGTGTGCAGCTCGTCGATGAAGGTGATGATCTTGCCGTCGGAGTCCTTGATCTCGGCGAGCACCGCCTTCATGCGCTCCTCGAACTCGCCGCGGTACTTCGCACCGGCGATGAGCGCCGAGATATCGAGGGAGATCAGCTCCTTGTCCTTGAGCGACTCGGCGACGTCACCGGCGACGATGCGCTGAGCGAGACCCTCGACGACGGCCGTCTTGCCGACGCCGGGCTCACCGATCAGCACCGGGTTGTTCTTGGTGCGCCGAGTGAGCACCTGGCTCACTCGCCGGATCTCGCTATCGCGACCGATGACGGGGTCGAGCTTGCCCGAGCGGGCGACTTCCGTGAGGTTGACGCCGAACTGCTCGAGGGCGCTCTGCCCCTCTTCGCCCTGGGCGGGCTGCCAGTTTGCCTGCATCTGGGGTCCTTTCTCGTTCAGCAGACTGCGGCGACCCGAGCAGGGAGGCCACAAACTTGAGTGATGATGACTCAAGTTTATCGCAGCACTCCGATTTGCGCCAGGATTCTTCTCCTGCTCAGGTGTCCGATACTCCGGGCGAATGCTCCCGCTCCGCGACCCTCACCTTCCGCTTGCCCGTGATCCTGCCCACGGGAATCATCAGCAGCCAGCTCAACTGCGCCCACGTCGACCCGGCGAGGAAGGCGATCGGCACCGAGACGGCGAACACTCCCATCTGTGCGAGCACGTCGATGCGCGAGGCTCGCAGCAGCGCCGGGCTCGCCCGCTCCACCAGCAGACCCCGGACCCGCCCGATCTCGTGCATCGCCCACTGCGAGGCCATCGCCAGCGCCACGTTCACGGCGTACAGCGCGGTGGGCAGCGGGTACTCGGAGATCTCGGGATCACTGATGCCCTGCGTGGTGAACGGCAGAAGCACGATGAGCCCCGCCGTGACGAGGTTCGCGGTGACGACAGGGCCGTCGATCCCGATGAAGCGCGCCAGCAGCAGCGTGTTGTGACGCCAGAAGATCGCGATCACCACGAAGCTGATGAAGAAGCCGAGCAGCTGCGTGCCGAGCCCGTGGTCGAGCAGCTCGGCTGGCTCGCGCCAGGCCGAAGCCGCCGGCAGGTCGATGTTCGCCACCAGCAGGGTGATCGCGAAGCCGTAGATCGCGTCGAAGAATCCGATTCCCCGGCCGAACTCCGCGCCCTCCCGCTCGAAGATCCCGCGCATCACAGCCCCTCAGCCCGTCCGGTTCACCGCACGAGCGAGCGCAAACGTCGCAGCGCGACCGACAGGGTCGCAAGGCCTGCATCGACGTCGGAGCGCACCGCATCGAGCGCTTCCTCGAGCACCCGCCTGCTCGACACCGCACCCTGTTCGAGCCAGGTGTCGATCCGCAGGGCCGCATCCCCCGGCTCCGTCTGCTCGAGCACGGACGCGGTGAGTGCGATCATCACCGCGTAAAGATCATCACGCATCGCGGCGCGCGCCATCGACCCCCAGCGGTCGTCCTGCGGCAGAGCCGTCACCCCGCTCAGCAACTCGTCGAAGTGCATCCGAGATGAAAGGTCGAAGTACACCGCGGTCACCTCGTCGAGGCTCCAGCCTCGCAGACGCGACTGCTCCACGATGTCGAGCAGAGGCAGAGAAGCGAGCAGGCCGGCGCCGCGCCGAGCGAGGTTGCTCGGCACCCCCGCCCGCTCGAGTTCGTCGACGCGGGCCTCGAACCGCAGCAGCTCGTCTCCGCGCAACAGCTCGCCGAGCATCTCGGAGAGCCGCACGACGGGCCCGGCGAACAGTTCGATCTCGGCACCGATGTCGATGCTCTCGACGCGATGCTGCACGAACCAGCGCGTCGCCCGATCGAGCAGCCTGCGGAACGTGAGATAGAGATCGGTCTGCACCGCGGTGCTCACCGCGTTGTCGGTCGCCTCGACGGCCACCACGAAGTCGCGCAGGTCGAACACCTCACGAGCCACCACGTAGGCGCGGGCGATCTGCTCGCTCGACGCCCCCGTCTCGTCTGCGGCCCGGTAGGCGAACGTGATGCCGCCGCGGTTCACCATCGAGTTGACCACCGAGTTGACCACGATCTCCGAGCGCAGCGGGTGGGCGGCGAGATCATCTCCGTAGCGCTCTCGGATGGGACCCGGGAAGTAGTCGGCGAGGGTGCGGGCGAACCACGGGTCGTCGGCCATCCGCGTCGCTGCGAGGTCGGACTTGAGCGCCAGCTTGGCGTAGGCGACCAGCACCGCGAACTCCGGGCGGGTAAGGCCCCGCCGTTCGGCGAGGCGGGTCTGGATCTCGCTCGTACTCGGCAGGAACTCCAACTCCCGATCCAATTCGTCTCGACCCTCGAGCCACTTCATCAGCCGCTCGTGCGAGGGAAGCATCTCGACTGCGTTCTCGCGAGAGTTGCCGAGCAGCACGTTCTGCTCGTAGTTGTCGCGCAGCACCTGCACCGCGACCTCGTCGGTCATCGAGTGCAGCAGTTCGTTGCGCGCCTCGCGATCGAGGCGGCCGTCGCGCTCCACAGCACCGAGCAGGATCTTGATGTTCACCTCGCGATCGGAGGTGCCCACACCGGCGGAGTTGTCGATCGCGTCGGTGTTGATGCGCACCCCCGCGAGCGCGGCCTCGATGCGGCCGCGCTGGCTCACGCCGAGGTTGCCGCCCTCGCCGACCACGCGCACGCGCAGCTCGGAGCCGTTCACGCGGATCGCATCGTTGCCTCGGTCACCGATCTCGGCGTCGGTCTCGGAACTCGCCTTCACATACGTGCCGATGCCTCCGTTCCAGAGCAGATCGACCGGGGCGAGCAGCACGGCCCGCTTGAGCTCAGCGGGCGTGAGCGAGGTAACGCCGGCCTCGAGCCCGAGCGCCTCGGCCATCTGCGGGCTCACGGAGATCGACTTCGCGGAGAGCGGGAACACGCCGCCGCCCTCGGAGATGAGCGCGCGATCGTAGTCGTCCCACGAGGAGCCGGGCAGTTCGAACAGTCGCGCACGCTCGGCGAACGACGTCGCCGCATCGGGTGAGGGATCCACGAAGACATGCCGGTGATCGAACGCCGCCACGAGACGGATGCACTCGGAGCGCAGCATGCCGTTCCCGAACACGTCCCCAGACATGTCGCCCACGCCGACGACGGTGAACTCCTCGGCCTGGGTGTCGTGGCCCATCTCGCGGAAGTGCCGCTTCACCGATTCCCACGCCCCGCGTGCCGTGATGCCCATGCCCTTGTGGTCGTAGCCCGCCGAGCCGCCCGATGCGAAGGCGTCGTCGAGCCAGAAGCCGTACTCGGCCGAGATGCCGTTGGCGATGTCGGAGAAGGACGCCGTGCCCTTGTCGGCCGCGACCACGAGATAGGGATCGTCGCCGTCATGGCGCACCACCCGCTCGGGATGCCGCACCTCCGACCCGTCGCGGTTGTCGGTGATGTCGAGCAGACCGCGGATGAAGGTGCGGTACGCCGACTTGCCGCCCTCGAGCCACGCGGCGCGATCGCTCGGCGACGGCAAGCGCTTCGCCACGAATCCGCCCTTCGAGCCCGTCGGCACGATCACGGCGTTCTTCACCATCTGGGCTTTTACGAGGCCCAGCACCTCGGTGCGGAAGTCCTCGCGCCGGTCGCTCCAGCGCAGACCGCCGCGAGCCACCTTGCCGAAGCGCAGGTGCACACCCTCGACCTCCGGGGAATACACCCAGATCTCCGCCATGGGGTGCGGCTTCGGCAGGCCGGGCACACGGGCGCAGTCGAGTTTCATCGATACCCACGGCTTCGGGCGCCCCTCGGCGTCCCGCTGGTAGAAGTTGGTGCGCCAGGTCGCCTCGATCACCCCGATGATCGAGCGCAGGATCCGGTCGTGGTCGAGGCTGGACACGCCCTCGAGGTCGAGTTGGAGTGCAGCGGCCTGTTCCGCCGACTGCGCCTCCCGGTCGCCCTGGATCTCGGGGTCGAAGCGCAGCTCGAAGAGCCGCACGAGACCGGCGGCGATGCCGGGGTTCGCGATCAGCGCCTGCTCGATGTACTCGACCGAGAAGGCGGAGCCGATCTGCCGCAGGTACATGCTGATGGCGCGCAGGATCACGATCCTGCGCCAGTTCAGACCCGCGAGCAGCACCAGCGCGTTCAATCGATCGCTCTCGGCGTTCCCCGTCCAGGCCGCCTCGAACGCATCCGTGAACTCGGCTCCCCAGTCGGCATCGCCCCACAGCTTCTCGTCGGCGACGACTAGGCCGAAGTCGGAGATGTAGCGGGTACCGCTCGGCAGCAGAATGGTATTCGGGCGCTCGTCGGCGACGTCGACGCCGAGGTCGGTGAGGAACGGCAGCACGCGCGTCAGCGGGTAGGGCGTGCGGGAGACGAGGGTGAGGTAACGACGGGATGGATCCTCGTCCTCGGGCGTGTAGAGGTGCACCGCGAACTCGGCTCCCGCCTCCAGGCTCTCGAGCAGAGCAACATCGCCCAGCGCCTCGTGCGGCGGCACATACACCTTGTACGACTCGGGGAAGGCGTTGCCGTAGCGGCTGAGCAGCTCCGCCGCTCGCGTCTCGTCGTTGCGCTCGTGCAGCGCATCCACGAACGCCTGATCCCAGCTGCGGATCGCGGTTTCGAGCTTGGACTGCAGCTCGGCCTCCGAGACCTCGGGCACGGCCTCGCCCTTCGGCACCCGCACCACGAAGTGCAGCTGCGCCAGAGGCGAGTCGCCGACGCGCGTGGCGTGGTCCATCTGGTCGGCGCCGAAGGCTTCGCGCAGCAGAGCCTCGATCCGCAACCGCACGGTCGTGTTGTAACGATCCCGGGGCAGGAACACGAGCGCGGAGACGAACCTGCCGAACTCGTCGCGCCGCAGGAAGATGCGGGCGCGCCGCCGCTCTCGCAAGCGGCTCACCTCGCCGGCGACGGCCAGCAGGTGCTCCGGTGAGTCCTGGAACAGCTCGTCGCGCGGGTACTGCTCGAGCACCTGGAGCAGGTCCTTGCCCGAGTGCGAGTTCGGCGCGAAGCCTGAAGCATCGAGCACGGCGCGCACCTTCTTCGCCACGATCGGCAGCGTCAGCACGGAGGAGGCGTAGGCGACAGAGGTGAACATGCCGAGGAAGCGACGCTCGCCCGTCACGTTGCCGTCGCGGTCGAAGGTGCGCACGCCGATGGAGTCGAGGTAGGTGTCGCGGTGCACCGTGGCCCGGGAGTTGGCCTTCGTGATCGTGAGCAGCCGAGGCTCGCGAGCCGTGCGCTGCGCCTCGGGCCGCAGCCTCGCGATCGGCGTCTTCGTCTTCCTCAGAATGCCGAGGCCCGTGTGCGGCAGCGCCCGGAGCACGTCCTCGCCGTCTTCCCCGACCTCGAGCGCTTGCTCGCGGTACCCCAGGAACGTGAAGTTGTCTTCCGCCAGCCAGTTCAGGAACTCGACCGCCGAGGCGATCTCCGCCCGGTCGACGGTGGACGGCGCCGCGGTACGAAGGTCGGTGACCACGTCGAGGCACGCGCGCCGCATAGCCTGCCAGTCGTTCACGGCGGCGTGCACATCGTGCAGCACGCCGCGCACCCGATCCTCGAGCTCGGCGCGTCCCTCCTCCGTGGGAACGCGATCGACCTCGAGATGGATCCACGACTCGAGGTCCCCGCCGTGGGCGTCGATCTCGAGCAGTTCGCCCCCGTCATCGCGCCGCACCGAGAGCACCGGATGTGTCAGCAGATGGACGGTGAGGCCCTGACGGGCGATCGCCGCGATGACCGAGTCGACGAGGAAGGGCGAGTCATCGGTGCAGATGTCGACGATCGTGCGACGCGAGGTCCAGCCCTGCTCGGCGAGCGTGGGCGTGAACACCGAGACCAGGGTCTCGCCGCGATCGCGCCGCCCCGCAAGCATGCGCATCGAGAGGGCCGCACCCACGACGTCGCGGGGCTCGCGCTCCCGCAGATCCTCCGCATCGACCTGGCCGACCAGCAGTTCGACGCCCGGCCTCAGCGGTCGATCGACCCCCTCGAGCGCGTCGCGGAGCCCCGTCGTGAGATTCGTGCTGTCCATGAGCTTCGGCGCCCCGTTCTGCAAGAGATGCATCGTAACCGATATCGAGGACCAGCCTAATGAGGACCACCGACATTCTCGACCGCTGCGCTCGACGTTCCGGGAGGCTCGGCGACAGCGTCGCCTCCCGACCGCTGCGGAGCCGCCGGAGTGCCGCGGTACGCGCACCCGCTCGCGCGACCTCTAAGCTGGTACGGCAACCAGCCCAACGATCCGGGAGCCCCTCACCATGTCGAAGATCGCCCTCGTGCGCCAGCCCAGCAGCCTGCTCGACGACGGGATCGTCGACCACATCGAGAAGGTCGCGGTCGACCTCGACGCCGCACGCGAGCAGTGGCGCGGCTACGTCGCCGCACTGCAGTCGCACGGGTGGGAGACGATCGAGGTCGACCCGGCCGACGACTGCCCCGACTCCGTGTTCATCGAGGATACGGTCGTGATGTTCCGCAACGTCGCCGTGATCTCCCGCCCGGGCGCCGACAGCCGCAAGCCCGAGACCGCCGGCACCCGCCGCGCGCTCGAGGCGCTCGGGTGCCCCGTCGTCGAGATCCAGGCCCCCGGCACCCTCGACGGCGGCGACGTGCTGAAGGTCGGCGACACCGTTTACGTCGGCCGTGGCGGCCGCACGAACGCCGAGGGCATCGCGCAGCTGCGCCGCATCCTGGCCCCGCTCGGCGGCAGCGTCGTGGCCGTTCCCGTCACCAAGGTGCTGCACCTCAAGACCGCGGTGACCGCGCTCCCCGACGGCACCGTGATCGGCTACCCCGACTTCGTCGACAACCCGGGCATCTTCCCGGCGTTCCTGCCCGTGCCCGAGCCGCACGGCACCGCGGTGGTCTGCCTCAGCGACTCCGAGCTGCTCATCTCGGCCTCGGCACCCCGCACCGCGGAGATGCTGCGGGATCTCGGCTACGACGTCACCGAGGTCGCGATCTCGGAGTACGAGAAGCTCGAGGGCTGCCCCACCTGCCTCTCGGTGCGCGTGCGCTGCCTCTACTGAGGCGGGCACCCGGCGGTCGGCACTGACGGCTCTGCGCCGCGAATGTAGACTTCCCGCACCAAAGCAGATCTCTCGCACGGTGCAGGAGGTCTACTTCGGTGCGGGAGGTCTACACCTGCGCGACGCTACCGCGGGGCCGAGACCGCGATCCGGATCCCGAGCGTGTCGGTCGGCACGTCCTTCGTCTCGCGGGCAGTCAGGGCGGCTGGGCGGATCGAGGCCGAGCTGCGTGCGGGCCGCCCCTGACCAAGACTCCTCGTACTTTCCCGTTCAATGGGAATCTGGGAGCACAGATCATCAGCCTGCAGCACACTGTCTGCAGCACCCCACCGCGTCGAAGGAGACACCGATGATCGAAGCTCGTACCCGAGTCACCATCGTGGGAGCCGGCCCCGCGGGCCTGCTCCTCTCGCACCTGCTCGCCGAAGCAGGCATCGAGTCGATCATCTTCGACTCCCGCAGCCGCGAGGAGATCGAGCAGACCATCCGTGCGGGCATCCTGGAGCAGGGCACCGTCGAACTGCTCGAGCAGATCCCGGGCAGCCGCGTGCACACCGTGGGGCAGCGGCACGAGGGCATCGAGCTGCACTTCTCGGGCGAGGCCCACCGCATCGACTTCGCCGATCTCGTCGGGCGGGGCGTGTGGCTGTACCCGCAGCACGAGGTGCTCGCCGATCTCATCGCCGCTCGCCTCGCGGCCGGCCAGGACATCCGCTTCGGTGCCAAGGTCGAGGCCGTCGACGGCGTCGACGACCTCGACCCGAGCGTCGCGGGTACCGACGCCTCCGGAGCGCGCTTCGAGATCACGGCCGACTTCGTGGTGGGCGCCGACGGCTCGCGCAGCGCGGTACGACCCGCCGTGGCGGGCCCGAGGGCGGCGAGCTACTTCCGCGAGTACCCGTTCGCGTGGTTCGGGATCCTGTGCGAGGCGCCGCCGAGCTCCGAGGAGCTCATCTACAGCAATTCTCCCGAGGGGTTCGCACTCATCAGCCAGCGCAGCCCCTCGGTGCAGCGCATGTACTTCCAGTGCGACCCCGAGGCCGACCCGGACGCGATGAGCGAGGCCGAGATCTGGGACACGCTGCAGGCACGCACGCCCGGGCACGAACTCGCGCAGGGACCGATCTTCCAGCGCGACGTGCTGCGCTTCCGCAGCTTCGTCGTGCACGAGCTGCGCCGTGGCCGCGCCGCTCTCGTCGGCGACGCCGCGCACACCGTGCCCCCGACCGGTGCGAAAGGCATGAACCTCGCGGTCGCCGACGTGGTGCTGCTGGGCGAGGCCCTGCGGCGGCTGCTGCTCGAGGACGACGAGCGCGGGATCGACGCCTACGCCGACACCGCCCAGAAGCGCATCTGGAAGGCGCAGCACTTCTCATGGTGGATGACGAGCATGCTGCACCTGCAGCCCGGAGCCGACGACTTCGACCGGCTGCGCCAGATCGGAGAGCTGCGCAGTGTGGTCGAGAGCGAGGCCGGCAAGCGCTACCTGGCCGAGGCCTACACCGGCTGGCCGCTGCAGGAGACGCTCCCCTGACTCTCTTGCCCTCGTCGAGCGCTGCAGGCGTGCTCCCGCTTCGTGCCACTCTCCGAGCCGTTATTCCAGCTCGAGCGGTGCAGCCCTCTACAGTAGCCGCAGATCGGCGTCGATCGCCGCCGCCGCTTCGAGCAGCCGCGGCAAGTGGTGCTCGCGCACGTACTCGACGGGATGCCGCGTCGCGCTCATCGAGACGTTGACCGCTGCGATCACCCGCCCGTCCCGCCCGCGCACCGGAGCCGCGAGCGAGCGCAGCCCGGCCTCGAGTTCGCCGTCGACGAGCGCCCAGCCCTGCTCCGCGATACGATCCAGCTCGGCGGCGAGCGCGTCGGAATCGGTGATCGTGCGCTCGGTCAGCGCCCGCGGTTCCGCCGCCGCGAGCACAGCGCCCCGCTCCGCCTCCGGCAGCGCGGCCAGCAGCACCCGGCCCATGCTCGTCGCGTACGCCGGGAAGGAGGTGCCGATCGTGATCCCGACCGTCATGATGCGGCGGGTGGGCACCCGCGCGACATAGACGATATCGGGGCCCGAAAGCACCGCGGCCGATGCCGACTCGTCGACCTCGCGCGACAGCCGCTCGAGGTGGGGCTGCACGACCTCGGGCAGGGACAGCGCCGAGAGGTAGCTGAAGCCGAGCTCGAGCACGCGCGGAGTGAGCGAGAACGAGCGGCCGTCGGCGCGCACGTAGCCGAGGCTCTCGAGAGTGCGGAGGAAGCGCCGCGCCGCCGCCGCCGGGATCTCGGCGCGGCGCGCCACCTCGCTGAGGCTCAGCTGCGGGTGGTCGGCGTCGAACACGCGGATCACCGCGAGCCCGCGGGCCAGCGACTGCACGAAGTCGGCGCTCTGCGGTTCTTCCATCACTCCTCCTGGACGAGCATACGGGTCAGCAGGGCGGTCATGAGGCCCGGATCATCCACGCTACGCGCGGAGCATGTTCAGTTTCGAGCCCGGATCCACACCCTAGCGCTCCAGCACGACGGCGAGCCCCTGGCCCACGCCGATGCAGATCGCGGCGACCGCGACTCCGCCTCCCCGCCGAGCGAGCTCGTGCGCGGCGTGGCCGATGATCCGCCCGCCCGATGCCCCGAGGGGGTGACCGATCGCGATCGCGCCACCGTGGATGTTCAGCTTCTCGGGGTCGAGCTCGGGCCAGCCCTTGAGACACGCGAGCGACTGCGACGAGAACGCCTCGTTCAGCTCGACGAAGTCGACGTCGGCCCAGGATTTGCCGGCGCGCGCGAGCGCCTTGTTCGCCGCCTCGATGGGCGCGATGGGGAAGTCGTCGGGATCCACACCGTGCGCGGCGCGGCCGGCCACCCGAGCCAGCGGCTCCGCGTCGAGCGCCCCCTCGGCGCCGAGCAGCACCGCCGAGGCGCCGTCGTTGATCGACGACGAGTTGCCCGCGGTCACCGTGCCCTCGCCGGGAGGCGCGAACAGCGCCTTGAGCCCCGCGAGCTTCTCGACCGTGCTCCCATCGCGGATCCCCTCGTCGCGCGCGAGCTCCGCGCCCGGCACCTGCACGATCTCGGCGTCGTACCTGCCCGCTGCCCACGCCTCGGCGGCGAGGCGGTGCGAGCGCACGGCGAACTCGTCCTGAGCCTCCCGGTCGATCCCCCACTCGCGGGCGATCTTCTCGGCGGATTCGCCGTTCGAGATGGTCCAGTGCTTCGGCAGCGCCCGGTTGATCATGCGCCAGCCGATCGAGGTATTCCACATGGTCTGGTTGCCGACCGCGGGCCACGGCTTCGCCGACTTCTCGACCACGAAAGGTGCACGGCTCATCGACTCGACCCCGCCCGCGAGCACGAGCTCGGCGTCACCCGACTCGATCGCGCGCGAACCCTGGATCACGGCCTCGACCGACGAGGCGCAGAGCCGGTTCACGGTCACGCCCGTCACGGAGGTCGGGAAGCCCGCGAGCAGCGCCCCGAAGCGGGCCACGTTGCGATTGTCCTCACCCGCCTGGTTCGCGTCGCCGAAGATCACGTCGGCGATCCGCGCCGGGTCGATCCCCGTGCGCTCGACCGTCGCGCGCATCACGACCGCGGCGAGGTCGTCGGGGCGGATCCCCGAGAGCGCGCCGGCTGCGCGCCCGAAGGGGGTGCGCACCGCGTCATATATATAGGTAGCGGTCATGCTGCGTGATCCTCTCGATCGGTCGCGTCGGCGAGTGCGAGGCCGGTCAGCTCCCGCAGCCCCTCGACGGTGTTGTCGCCGAACAGCTCGCGCACCGCGAAACCGTCGGCCGTGACGTCGAACACCGCGTGGTCGGTGTAGACCCGGGACACGCAGCCGACGCCCGTGAGGGGGTAGGAGCACCCGGCCACGAGCTTCGACTCCCCCTGCTTGGTGAGCAGGTCGGTCATCACATAGACGTCCTTCGCGCCCATCGCGAGATCCATCGCTCCGCCGACGGCCGGGATCGCGCCCGGCGCGCCCGTCGACCAGTTCGCCAGATCGCCGTTCTCCGCCACCTGGAAGGCGCCGAGCACGCAGACATCGAGGTGACCGCCGCGCATCATCCCGAAGGAGTCGGCGTGATGGAAGTACGCGGCGCCGGCGAGCGCGGTGACCGCCTGCTTGCCCGCGTTGATGAGGTCGGGGTCGATCCGCCCCTCCTCGGGAGCCGGCCCCATGCCGAGCATCCCGTTCTCGGTGTGCAGGATGATCTCCTCGTCCTCGGGGAGATAGTTCGCGACCAGGGTGGGCGCCCCGATCCCGAGGTTCACGATCGAACCCTCGGGGATGTCGGCGGCGATCCGCGCCGCGAGCTCCTGCCGGGTGATCCTTGTGGTCATCGTGCCGCCTCCTTCGTCTTCTCACCGGGGGCCGCTGTGGCGGCCGAACCCGATTCGGCGAACGCTTCGCGTCCGCTTGAAATCGGGTTCCCCTCCAAGTCCACCCCGCCGACGAACTCCCCGTCGCGCAGCCAGCGCCGCTCCCCCACCGCGACGACGCGGTCGACGAAGATGCCGGGGGTGACGACGGTCTCGGGATCGATGCCGCCGAGCTCGACGAACTCGTCGACCTGCGCGATGGTCGTCGCCGCAGCGGTCGCCATGATCGGCCCGAAGTTGCGGGCGGTCTCGCGGTAGACGAGGTTGCCCCAGCGGTCAGCCCGACGCGCGCTGATCAGCGCGAAGTCGGCGCGTATCGGGTACTCGAGGGCGTAGAGGCGACCGTCGATCTCGCGCGTCTCCTTGCCCTCGGCGAGTTGCGTGCCCACGCCGGTGGGGGTGAAGAACGCGCCGACGCCGGCACCCGCGGCTCGGATGCGTTCGGCGAGGTTGCCCTGCGGCACGAGTTCGAGCTCGATCGCGCCCTCGCGGTACAGTCCGTCGAACACCCAGGAGTCGCTCTGCCTGGGGAACGAGCAGATGATCTTCTTCACCCGGCGCTTCGCGAGCAGTGCCGCGAGCCCCACATCACCGTTGCCGGCGTTGTTGTTGACGATCGTGAGGTCTGAGGCACCCTGTTCGATGAGCGCGTCGATGAGCTCGACGGGCTGCCCCGCGCGACCGAAGCCCCCGATCATCACGGTCGCGCCGTCGTGGATGCCGGACACGGCTTCCACGACAGATCCGACTCTTTTGTCGATCATTCGCTCCTCCTCGGTCGCCGCGAGAAGCCGGCGTCCCGGCTCTCATTATTTCGCTCTGCGAACTCTCGTTCGTTAGACGAAACAAGCGTACCCCGAAGAACGACCCGGGGGAACCCCGGGCCCCATGCTGCCCCGCGAGCGGGGAGCGGGCGGCGCCCGTCAGTCGCGCCAGAGCACCCGCTGCTCACCCGCACGCACGGGCGCGAAGATCCGGTTCTGCGCCGGAGGGATGGGGCAGCTGTAGAAGTCGCTGAACCCGCAGGGCGGGATGAAGGCGCGGTTGAAGTCGAGCACCAGCTCGCCGCTGTCGTTCGCTGGAGGATCGAATCGCAGGAAGCGGCCGGGCGCGTACGACTCGCGGCCGCTCGTCTCGTCGGCGAACACCAGCACGAGTTGGCCGCCGTCGGCGAATGCCGTGAGCTCGTAGACCCGGCCCGCGATCTCGGCGACGATCACCCCGGGCACGGTCTTCGTATGCCCCGTATCGGTGGAACGCGTAAACTCCCACGGCACCTGGGAGTTCGCATCGTACGCCTCGAGCCGGGCGCTCACGCGCCATGCCGGATCGTAATCGTAGACGGAGATACCGGAGAACGCGGCGAGCTTGGGCGAGGCCTCGTCATAGAGGCGGATCTCGTAGTCGCTACCATCGAGGCTGAAGACATCTGCGGTTCGCCCGCCCGCCCGCAGCAACGGCAGCCCCTCGGCGCCGAGCCGCGCGACGAAGGTCTCCTCGCTCACGGGCTCCCAGCCGTCGGGTTCAGTGGCGAGCTCAAGCCCCTGCCCGGTCGGCCGCACCCGCGCGCCGGCCTCGCCAGGCTCGCGCCAGACCTGCGCCGGGAACCCCTGCAGATCGGCGGGTGCCTCTCCGATCGGCTGGAACGCAACGAGGGCGAGGTTGCCGATCGGTCCGGCAACCGCCCGCTCGCGGCCCTCGACCCACTCGATCCAGGCGTCCCGATCCTCAGCGCGCTCCGTATCCGTCATGGTTCCCCATGCTACGCCCACCACGCGAACCGCAAGCCGTCCCCGTCACATTCGGCAACCTGCTTCTCACCGGGCTCGGAGCATGTCAGAATCGACCGTCGGCCGTTCCTCGGGCGACACGCAGAACCGCAGCGCGATGCACGAGCCGGCGATGGCGAACAGGAGAATCGATGAGCACAGATCCGGTGAACTCCTCCGGCGGAGCGGATGCGCGGAGCGGCGACTCCACGTCCGCCCTCGGCCGCGACGACTACTCGCTCACGAGGGTGCCCCGATCCGCCCGCTACTCGTGGGTCACGGTCGCCGTGCAGCGGTTCGGGCAGCTCTCGGCCCTCGGCAACTTCTTCCTGGCCGCGATGATCGGCATGGGCATGGACTTCTGGAGCGCGATCCTCGCGATCACCATCGGCTCGGTGCTGCTCGAGGTGGTCACCATCTTCCTGGGCATCGCCGGCATGCGCGAGGGACTCTCGACCTCGGTGCTCGCTCGGTGGACCGGGTTCGGAGCCAAGGGGTCGGCCCTCGTGGGCGTCGCGATGGCGGTGAGCCTCACGGGCTGGTTCGCAGTGCAGAACGAGGTGTTCGCGCAGGGCCTGTTCTCGATCGTCCCTCAGGTGCCGCTCTGGGCCTGGTGCCTCGTGGGTGGCGCGCTCGTCACGATCATCACCGCCCGAGGCTTCAACTTCATGAAGTGGGTCGCCTACATCACCGTACCGGCGTTCCTGATCGTCACCGTGTGGGCCTTCGCCGTCGAGGTGTCGAAGCACTCCCTTTCGGCGCTCGTCAGCTCGCCGCCGCCCGGCGCGCCGATCTCTCTGGCCGTGGGCACCACGATCGTCGCCGGCGGCTTCATCGTCGGCGCGATCTTCACCCCCGACATGGCGCGCTTCAACCGCAATCGCCGTGACGTCGTGCTGCAGACCGTGATCGGCGTGACCCTCGGGGAGTACGTCGTCGGTGTGATCGGCGTGCTGCTCGCGCACGCGGTGAAGGTCGCCACCGAGGACAGCGCCGGCCAGGTGGTCGCGATCATCCAGTCGTCCTCGGGCCTGCTGGGCGTCATCGTGCTCGTCGCCTCGATTCTGAAGGTGAACGACTGGAATCTCTACCCGTCCTCACTGGGTATCGCGAACGCCGTCGAGGTCTTCTTCCGCCGCCGCGTGAACCGCGCGACCGTCGCGGTGGTGCTCGGTGCGCTGGGCTCGATCCTCTCGGCTTTCGGCTTCGCCAACCAGTTCCAGGGCTTCCTCACGGAGCTCGGGATCCTCTTCCCGCCGATCGCGGCGATCATCGTGGCCGACTACTACGTGCTCAAGACCTGGCGGCCCGAACTCGACGAGTCGCGCGAGCGCGGGGCGCTGCCCGACGCGGTCGTGAACTGGGTTCCGGCGGGCCTCATCGCCTGGGCCATCGGGTACCTGGTGGGGAAGTTCGTCACTTTCGGCGTGCCGAGCATCAACTCCCTGGTGATCGCGTTCGCGGTCTACCTCGTGCTCGGCAAGCTGGGGCTCGCGGGCAAGCCGCGCGCACCGCGCAAGGCTGAGGTCTGACGCATCGGCCCGATCCTGATGCGGGCGACGGACGCCGACTTGAACTGAATGGGACACTAGATCCATGCACATCGGAATCGACGTAGGCGGCACCAATACCGATTCGGTGCTGATGGACGGGCGCCGGCTCGTCGCGTCGGCCAAGCAGCCGACCACCGGAGACGTGACGGAGGGGATCACGGCCGCGCTGCGCTCGGTGCTCTCCGAAGCGTCGGAGCGGATCGAGGCCGTCTCCGTCGGCACGACGCACTTCACGAACGCGGTCGTGCAGGGTCGCGGTCTCGCCCGCACCGCGGCCGTGCGGCTCGGTCTGCCCGCGAGCGCCGGCGTGCCGCCGATGACGGGCTGGCCGCAGAGACTCTCCGCGGCGCTCGGCGGGTACCGCTTCCTGTGTCATGGCGGCTACGAGTACGACGGTCGCGAGATCTCACCGCTGGATCCCGATGAGCTGAAGCGGGTCGCCGAGCAGCTCGGGCGCGACGGCATCGAGTCCGCGGCCGTCACCTCGATCTTCTCGCCGGTGAATGCCGATCTCGAGCAGCGGGCGGCCGAGATCCTGCGCGCGGAGCTACCCGACCTGCAGGTCTCGCTGTCGCACGAGATCGGGCGCATCGGCCTCGTCGAGCGCGAGAACGCCACCATCATCAACGCCGCACTGCTCCCTGTCGCCGACCGCACGGTCGACGCGATCGGCGAGGCGCTGCGCTTTCTCGGCATCGACGCACCGCTGTATCTCTCGCAGAACGACGGCACCCTGATGGACCGGGAATACGTGCGCCGCTATCCCGTGGCCACCTTTGCGGCGGGGCCGACGAACTCCATGCGGGGCGCTGCGCTGCTCTCGGGGCTCGACGACTGCGTCGTCGTCGACATCGGAGGCACCACCGCGGATGTGGGAGCCGTCGTGGCGGGGTTCCCCAGACAGGCCACGACCGCGGTGGACATCGCGGGAGTGCGCACCAACTTCCGCATGCCCGACGTGGTCTCCGTCGGGATCGGTGGCGGCAGCCTCGTGACACTCGATGGAACGAGTGCACAGGTGGGACCGGAGAGCGTCGGCTACCGCCTCCCCTCTGAGGCGCTCGTGTTCGGGGGTGAGACCCTCACGGCCACCGACGTCGCCGTCGCCGCCGGTGCGGCCGACATCGGAGACCGCTCGGCGGTGCGCCACCTCGATCCCGCGCTGGTGCAAACCGCGATGCGGTCGATCGCCGAACGGATCGGCGCCCTCGCCGACACGATGCGCACCTCGGCCGCCGACACTCCGGTGGTGCTCGTCGGCGGCGGCAGCGTGCTCCTGTCCGGCGACATCCCGGGCTTCGACACGATCGTGCGCCCGGGCGAGCACGCCTCGGTCGCGAACGCGATCGGCGCGGCCATCGCACAGGTCGGCGGCGAGGTCGATCGCATGTTCGTGCTCGAGCGCGAGTCGCGGGAGCACGCCCTCGAGGAGGCGAAGGCCGAGGCGATCGAGCAGGCGGTCGCCGCGGGCGCCGACCCGCGAACGGTCGAGGTCGTGGACATCGACGAGATCCCGATCTCCTACCTGCCCGGCGGAGTCACGCGCGTGCGCGTGAAGGCCGTGGGAGAACTGGCGCTGGGAGGAGTCCGATGAGCGGGGCGCAGACGACGCGGGGGAACGAGCGGTTGAGCGCGATCCGCCTCGAAGACATCGACGACATCGCGCGCGGGGCGGCCATCCTCGGCGCGGGCGGAGGCGGGGATCCGTTCCTGGGCTCCCTGCTCGCGAAGCACGCCATCGAGCAGCACGGTCCCGTGCCACTCGTCGAGCCGACCGATGTTCCCGACGACGCCCTCGTACTGCCCGTCGCGATCATGGGCGCTCCCACGGTGATCGTGGAGCGGCCGCCGGCGGGCGATGAACTGCCGCGGGCGGTCGAGGCGATCTCGCGTCGGATCGGGCGCCCCGTGACCCACATCGCGTTCTTCGAGGCCGGCGGCCTGAACTCGATGACGCCCATCCAGGTCGCGGCGCAGACGGGCCTGCCCCTCATCGACGCCGACGGCATGGGACGGGCCTTCCCCGAACTGCAGATGGTGTCGTTCTCGCTCGAGGGCATCTCGGCCTCCCCGATGGCGCTCGCCGACGACAAGGGCAACGTCGTGCTGCTCGAGGCCGCGGACAACGTGTGGGCCGAACGCCTTGCGCGG
This sequence comes from Leucobacter holotrichiae, assembly GCF_055791005.1. Lineage (NCBI taxonomy): Bacteria > Bacillati > Actinomycetota > Actinomycetes > Micrococcales > Microbacteriaceae > Leucobacter > Leucobacter holotrichiae. The sequence continues at coordinate 203,653 of NZ_JBVUAC010000004.1, read as the reverse complement.
GTGTCGACGGTCGAGATGGGCTGCGGGGCGCCGATCGCGCTCTACCCGCACTCCGGCGCCCAGACCAAGACGGCGCAGGTGCCGCGCACCGTCACCCTGGCACGCGACATCGGCCGCCTCATCCGCGAGACCCGCGCCGCGCACGGGGACCCCGCGGTGACCGTGACGGAGCGCTTCAGCGGGCGCGTGCTGCTGCGCGGCAAGGTGACCGACACGCAGCGCAGCACTTCGGGCGGTTTCGTGCGGGGCAGCTCGACGATCGAGGGCTTCGGCGACGACGAGGGCTCGCGCTTGCAGCTGGAGTTCCAGAACGAGAACCTGGTGGCCGTCCGCGACGGCCGCCTCATCGCGACGGTGCCCGATCTCATCTGCGTGCTCGACGCCGACACCGGTGAGCCCATCACCACCGAGGCGCTCCGCTACGGGTTCCGGGTCACCGTGATCGGCCTCCCCTGCGACCCCCGCTGGCGCACCGAGCAGGGCCTCGCCCTGGTGGGGCCTCGCTACTTCGGTTACGACGTGGACTACGTGCCGGTCGAATCGGCGTAGACGCCCGAGCTTCGGCCGCCGGGCGGAGCGGTCTGCGATAAGGTTCGGATAGTGAGCATGCCGACCGCCCTTCCCCGGTCGCGCCGCCCCTGGACACTGATGTTCATCGCGGTCTGCCTCGTCGCCGTGAACATGCGCATGACGATCACCGGGGTCGGGCCGCTGCTCGAGGAGATCGCCGCCCACGAGGGAGTCACCCCCGCCGCGCTCGGCGGCCTCGCATCGGTGCCGCTCATCGCCTGGGGCCTCGTCTCGCCCCTGGCGCACACCCTCAGCCTGCGACTGGGGGTCGAACGCGCGGTGGGCTGGTCGCTCGTCGCGCTCGGGATCGGCACGGTCTGGCGCTCCCTGCCCGGCACCCCGTTGAGCCTCTGGCTCGGCACCGCGCTCATCGGTGCGGCCCTCGCGGTGGGCAACGTGCTGCTGCCCGCGGTGATCCGACGGGATTTCGGATCGCGGATCCCGCTCGTCATGGGCGTCTACACCGCGCTGCTCGGCGGGCTGGGCGCGGTCTCCGCGGGGGTGGTGGTGCCCATCGCGCAGGCGTTCCCCGGGGACGGCGGGGAGGGGTGGCGGATCGCGCTCCTCTGCACGGGAGCCCTGATCCCGCCCGCGCTCGCGGTCTGGATCCTCGCCTCCCGCGCGCGCCGCGCCGACTCGGTGGCAGCGGCGGCAGCGGCGACGACATCGACCGCGCCTATCCCCACCCCACCTCCCCCGGGGCATGGAGCCGCGCGCCGCATCTGGCGGGATCCCGTAGCCTGGACCGTCGCCCTCTACATGGGCCTGCAGTCGATGACCTTCTACATGATCGCCACCTGGCTCGCCCCCATCGAGATCTCCGGCGGGCGCTCGGCCGTCGCCGCCGGCATCGACGTGATGCTCTACCAGTTCGTGTCGATCGGCGGATCCCTGCTGCTGCCGTTCCTCTATCGCGGACCCATGAAACGCTGGCTCGCCATGTTCCTGCCCCTCGCGATCAGCGGCTCCTTCGCGTGCGTCGTGCTGATCCCGGGATCCGAGCTGCCGTGGATCGTCATCGGCGGGCTCGGATCCGGCGCCTCGCTCAGCGTGTCCCTGCTGTTCATGGCGGTGCGGGCCCGGAATCAGATCGCGGCGACCGCGCTGTCCGGCATGGCGCAAGCGGTCGGCTATCTCATCGCCGCAGCCGGCCCGGCGGCGTTCGGTCTCGCTCACGAGGTCAGCGGCGGATGGGGTCTCCCACTCGCCCTCGTGATCGGGATCATGGTCGTGCAGCTCGTGCTGGGCTTTCTCGTCGGCCGCGAGCGCTTCGTGCTCGACGGCCCGCGTCGCGGCTGAGGTCTTACTGCGACACGGTCGGCGACGCTGCAGAGCGATCGGGCTGCGCTGACGCGGGGCGGTGCAGTATCCCTGTGAGGATCGCGAGCGCCGACCCCACCGCGGTATCGAGCACGCGCTCCCAGGCGGCTCCCACGACGTCCACGGTTCCGGTCGCAGCGGCGGTGATGAGCAGCACGAGCGGGGTGATGAAGATCAGCGCGAGCGCGTAGTTGCGCACCACGACGAACTCGATAGCGAACTGCAGCAGCATCAGCAGCACCACAAGCGCCAGGGGGATCGTGCTGAGCGGCGCGAGAGCGACCGCGAGCACCGCTCCCAGCAGGGTGCCGACGGTGCGGTGCAGGCCGCGCGTGAGCGCGATCCCGCGGGACGGCGTGAGGCCCACTACGGCGACACCGGCCGTGACCGTCCAGTAGGCCCGGTACGGATCGAGCAGCAGCATGCTCGCCAGCGCCCCGAGCACGGCCACGATCGCGATGCGCAGGATCAGCTCGCGCTCACCGACACCCACCCACGGGCCGGGCAGCAGCTCGCGGAGCCGTCGCGCCGGCCGCACCCGCTCCGCTCGGCGCAGCAGCGGTGTGAGCGCGAGCAGGTACGAGCAGAGCGAACCGGCCGTCACGGCGGCGAGGAACACCCAGGGGTCGGTGATCCTCTCGCCGTCGACCACGCCGGTCACGTTCGCAGAGAGCCCGTAGCTCAGCACGAAGAAGACCGGGCCGGGCGGGCCCACCCGGAAGGCGAACGAGAGCGCACTCGCTCCCACCGCCACACCCACGAGTCCCACGGCCAGCAGCCACGGCCAGGGCGAGAACGCTGCGCCGAGCCCGGCGCAGGCGAGCAGTCCGGCGCCCACGAGGGGCAGCGCCTTCGCACGCTCAGCCGCGCCGGCGCCCGCGAAGAACAGGGCTACGAACGCTCCGGCCGCCGTCTGCAGACCGATGTCCTCGTGACCGAGCAGTGTGAGCAGCCCGAAGGGCAGGCCGATCGAGAGCGCAGCGCGCACTGCGATCCAGAAGCGGGGTGCCGGACTCGGGGGCAGAGCGACGAGACTGCGCACCGCGGATCCGGCGATGGCTGCGGCGCGGTTGCCGCCGGTTCTATCCTGGCCGCGATCCTCGCCTGCCGCACGCCCGGCAGGATCCTCACGCCCCGCTCGATCCATCGCCTGCACCGCGCCCCCTTCCCACGGGCGCAAACCTAGCAGCAGTCGGAGTGCGGAGCACACGCGCGGGAGCAGCGGCCGCTTCCGAGGCGCCTCAGAACGGGTAGCGCTCCGGCTCGTGCTGCATCGTGACCCACTGCGTGCTCGTGAAGGTGTCGAGATTCGCCTGCGGACCACCGAAGCGACCGCCCGCCCCCGAGGCCTTGATCCCGCCGAACGGGGCCACCGCCTCGTCGTCGACGGTCGCGTCGTTGATGTGCACGGCTCCCGACTCGATGCGGTCGGCCAGCAGGTAGGCGCCGTACGCGTCGGAGGTGATGATCGAGACCGAGAGGCCGTACTCCGAGGCGTTGATGATGTCGATCGCCTCGTCGACGTCGTCGTACACGTGCACGGGCGCCACCGGCCCGAAGATCTCCCCCGTCCACGCCGGATTGTCGGGGGCGACGCCCTCGAGCACCGTCGGGCGGTAGTAGAGCCCGTCGTACTCGCCGCCCGTGACGACCGCCGCGCCGTGCTCGACCGCGCTGCTCACCCAGGAGTGCACGCGGTCGCGCTGCCCCTCGTCGATGATCGGACCGAGCGGCAGGCCGTCGCGCGGGTCGCCGACCGGGATGCTGCGCGCCTTCTCGGCCAGCACCGCGATGTACTCCTCTGCCATCGAGCGGTGCACGAGGTGCCTGCCTGTCGTCATGCAGATCTGGCCCTGGTGCAGGAACGATCCCCAGGCGCCCACGGAGGCCGCGGCTTCCACGTCGGCGTCGGGCAGGACCAGCATCGCGTTGTTGCCGCCGAGCTCGAGGTGCGGGGATCGGGTTTCAGGATCACCGCGTTGCCGAGCGCCAGTGCCGGCGCGACCGAGCGCATGGCGAGGATCGCGGGGAAGTTGAAGGGAGAGATCACGCCGACCACGCCGAGCGGCACTCGGCGTGCCAGCGAGGTGCGGTTCTTCACGCTGCGCAGCATCTCGCCGTAGGGGTGCGACGCGAGCGCCGCCGCCTCCTGCAGCTCGCTCACCACGAGGCCGGCCTCGAATCCCGCCTTGCCCTGCCCCGACCCGCTCTCGGGCACCAGCAGATCGGTCAAGCGTTCCGGGTGCTCCCCGAGCAGCTGCGCGGCTCGCAGCATGACCGCCGCCCGCTCCGAGTAGGGCCTCCGCGCCCACTCGCGCTGCGCCGCGGTCGCGGAGACCACCGCCCCGTCGAGGTCAGCCGGGGTCGCCAGGGCGATCGACCCGAGCGCGGCGCCCGAGCCGGGCGCCGGCACCTCGGTCACACCCCCGGATCCTGCGCTCCAGTCGTCGGAGTAGAGGCGCTCATGCCATACGGGCTGCTGTGCTGACGTTGCCATCATTGGCTCCCATCGTGATTCGCGGCGCGACGCTCGCGCCTGTGCTGGCGGTGTTCGATGTGCCGCGACCCTACTCCACGGGCCGCGAGCTGTGAAGAGCACCGCAAAGGTGCTTGACCGAAAGAAGCGTGCAAAGGCTTCGGCCGCGCACCTGTCATCCTCGAAGGCGGTACCACCATGAAGCAGCCCGACGTCCTCCAGTCCACCGCGCAACTTCTGCGCAGCCGCGGCCTGACGGTGGTCTTCGGCAACCCCGGTTCGAACGAGCTCCCCTTCCTCGCCGGGCTGGGTGACGACTTCGACTTCGTGCTCGGCCTGCACGAACAGGTGGTCGTGGGCATGGCCGAGGGGTACTCGCGCGCCACGGGCGAACCCGTGCTCGTCAACCTGCATGCCGCGTCGGGCAGCGGCAACGCCATGGGCGCGCTCACGAACGCCCGCTACGGTAACGTGCCGCTCGTGATCCTGGCCGGCCAGCAGGTGCGCGAGACCGTGGGGCAGGAGTCGATGCTCGCCAACATCGACGCAGGAGCGCTCACCCGCCCGCTCACCAAGTTCTCCCACGAGCCCCTCGCGGCATCCGACGTGCCCCGCGCACTCTCGCAGGCCATCTTCGAGGCGACGTCCGAGCCCCGAGGGCCGGTCTACATCTCGGTGCCGCTCGACGACTGGGCGCAACCGGCGCACCCCGACGACGCCCTCCTGCTGCAGCGCTCCGTGCAGCACGTCGGCGAGCTGCCCGATGTGCTCGCCGACGAGCTCGCCTCGGTACTCGACGCCGCAGAGCGACCCGCGCTGGTGGTCGGCCCTCAGATCGATGCCGCGGCCGCGATTGATCCGCGGGTCTGGTCGGCGCTGATCCGGCTAGCGGAGCACACCGACGCGTCCGTCTACGTCGCTCCCTCACCGACCCGCGGCGTGTTCCCGACCACGCACCCGAACTTTGCCGGTGTGCTGGTCCCCGGCATCCGCTCGGTGCACGAGCGGCTCTCCGGGCACGATGCGGTGCTCGTCGCCGGCGCCCCTGTCTTCCGCTACCACCGCTGGGAGCCCGGCAGCTACCTCCCCGAAGGCACGGAGCTGTGGCAGATCACGCAGGATCCCTCGGAAGCGGCGCGCGCTCCCTTCGGGCGCGCGGTGGTCGGCGACGCCGGATCGGCTGTTCGAGTGCTGGCCGATCGGGTGCGGGATCGAGGCACGCGCCGCCCGGCTCGCACCCTGCCGCCCGCCCGCACCTCTGAGCAGGGGATGACCGGCACCGAGATCCTCGAGGTGCTCAACGCGAACGTGCGCGACGACGTCGTCTACGTGAACGAGACCACCACCCTCGACCTTGACTACCTGGAGCGCATCGACATCTCGCAGCCGAATCGATATCACTTCCCGGCATCGGGCGGGCTCGGCTTCGGCCTCCCGGCCGCCGTGGGCTTCGCCCTGGGGCAGCCGGACGCGACCGTGGTCGCGACGGTCGGCGACGGATCCGCCAACTACGGCATCACCGCGCTCTACACCGCGGCGCAGCGCGGCACCCGCACGATCTTCGTGATCGTGAACAACTCGGGGTACGGCGCGCTCGCGGGCTTCGCCCAGCGCATGGGGGTGCCCGACGTGCCCGGCCTCGATCTCGGCGGCATCGACTTCGTGAAGATCGCGGAGGGTTACGGGGTGCCGGCGTGCCTCGCCGACTCTCGCGAGGAGTTCGAGCGGGCCTACCGCCATGCGCTCCGAGCCGAGGGGCCGGTGCTCATCGAGGCTCGCATCGTGAATGGGTAGATCTGTCAGCGGGGCCCGGGGTCACTAAGCCTGCTGCCCGTGCCGGGGTCCGCGAGGTTCACACTTCCGACGCTATTCTCAGACGCATATTTGCTACGCGTTGCAAATATGCAACCAGTCGCCGAGAATAGATGCGTGAACACTGCGGCCGAACTCCTCAAGCGCGCGCGTATGCTCCGGCGGTTGAACGTCGCTGAGCTCGCGCGCGTCGCCGGCGTTCCCAGATCCACCATCTCGCGCATCGAGAAGGGTCGGGTCTCCCCCTCCTTCGACACGATGTCCTCGATCCTCAATTCCATCGGCTTCACCCTGTCGAGCGAGCTGCACGACGAGCCCGACGATCGCCTCATGCTGGAGACGGCCAGGGCGCTCCAGCGGGGGGAGATCCCCGAGAAGCAGGTCTTCGACCGGCTGCGCGTCGCAGCGCAGACGGCACCGGTGCTGCAGCGACCGGGTGTGCGCACGGTCGACGCGACCCTCGCCGAGGTCTGGGAGTGGAGTGTGTCGACGGGCAGTCCCTGTGCGATTTCCGGGCTCGAAGCCTGCTCTCAAGAGCCCTCCTTCCGTCCGATCCTCTACCTCGATCCGGTCCGAGAGCTTCCCTGGGCTGCCCCCGGAGGCGGCAATCGAGGAACCATCGTTCTGCCGATGACCGGTGACATCCTGGAGCTGACAGAAATCGTGAACGGCGTGCGCTACGTATCCGAGGAGTGGGCGATCATGGACGCCATCGCGAGCCCTGGCCGACAGGCGGATGTCGCGCTCGCGCTTCTCGAGATGCGCGCCGGTTCCGGGCTGAAGGAAGCAGCATGAATGAGACCGCCTCCAATCCTCCTCCCGGCTCGTTCAACCGCGTCTCGTCACTCAGTTCGCCGATACCGCACCTCGACCCCACCGCCCGCTCGAGGCGCCTACTCATCGAGACCGTCGCCGAGTTGCAGCCGTTCCACGAGTCACTCACCGTCATCGGCTCGCACGCGGTGTACGCCCGCGCTGAGGGACTGTTCGAGGGGTACATATTCGAGTCGACGGCCGATGCAGACCTGGCGATTGATCCCGCGTTCGTCGGCCCTGACCCGAGGATCATCGATCTCATGCAGAGCGCCGGCCTCGAACGAGCGCATCCCGACCGACCCGGCATCTACGGGTATGCAGGCGAAGCGCACATTCCGCAGCTGACCCGCACCACCATCGACCTCCTGGTTCCCGAGATCTTCGCCGGCAGAGGACGCAGGTCAGCGAGCATCACGGGTCAGCGCAATGCGGCGACGAGAGCCTCCGGCATCGAACTCGCGCTCTTCGATCGCAGTGAGATGATCCTCGACACGTTACCCATCGACCCGAATCCGCTTCGCGCCTCGGTTCACGTGGCCGGCCACGCGGCGCTGCTGACCGCCAAGGCGCACAAGCTGATGGATCGCCTCGCCGACTTCGAGCGTCGCCCTCATCGCCTCCGCCCCAAGGACTCGGTGGATGTAGGCCTGCTCATGCTGAGCTCCCAGCCCGACGAGGTCGCAGATACGCTTTCGAGAGCTCGAACCGAGCATCCCGCAGTCGCCGACCTCATCGATACAGCGATATCTTTCCTCATCGAGCAGTTCAGTCCCGCTTCACCAGCCCCGCTCAGGCCAGAACTGCTCAGCGGGCTCAGTACCGTCTCTCACGATCTCGAGCCCGCCCTCGACGCCTGGCTGGAGGCCTTCGCCGCCGCGACGGCCGGGCTCAGGGACCGGGCCTCCCGATAGGAGTCGGCGGCCTCGCCGTCGCGCACGAGCACCCCAGGGCCCCTCTGGTGCTGCTCCGCGACTCCTGGGCCCACCGGGGCCGCTCCCCCGACGAGGTCGCTCCGTCGCGGCTCCCTACAGGTCCCTCAGCTCTTCGAGCACGCCCTGCGCGAGCCTCATCGCCGTGTTCGCGACCGGCACGCCGCAGTAGACCCCGGCCTGCAGGATCACCTCTTTGATCTCGTCGACCGTGAGTCCGTTGGTGCGGGCGGCGCGCACGTGCATCTCGAACTCCTCGTGGTGCCCGAGCGCCATCATCGCCGTCAGCACGGCCACCGAACGCTCGCGTCGCCCGAGCCCAGGCCGCGACCAGACGTCACCCCACGCGGTGCGGGTGATGTAGTCCTGGAAGTCGGCGGTGAACTCGGTGGTCCGCGCGATCGCGCGGTCGACGTGGGCGTCGCCCAGCACCTCCCGGCGAACCGTCATCCCCTCCGTATAGCGCGTCTCGTCCGACGCATCCGGGCCGAGCGAGCGGCTCATCGGAGGCTCCCGAAGAACTCGAGCAGCGCCGCCGCCGTGGCCTCCGGCTTCTCGGCGGGCGGCTGGTGGGCCGCCCCCGGGATCATCTGTTTGCGCGCGCGCTGAGCCCGGGTCACGATCTCGTCCTGCCGCTCCTCGGTGCCGACCGTGTCGGCCTCACCCCAGAGGGCGAGCAGCGGCACCTCGATGCGACCCAACCGGTCGCGCAGATCGTAGCTCGCGAGCGCCTCCGCGCAGCGGGCGTAGCCCTCGGCCGGCGTCTCCTGCAGCACCCTCAGGATGCGACCGACCATCACGGGCTGCTGCGTGAACGCCTCCTCTGCGAACCACGCCTTCGAAGAGGCGGAGACGAGCGAGGCGGGCGACTGCTCCCGCACCAGGGCGGCTCGGGCGCGCCAGTGCTCGGCCGAGCCGAGTTCGGCGCCGGACGCGATGATGGCTGCACCGCGCATCCGCTCGGGGTGGCGCAGCGCGAGTTCGAGGCCGAGCGCGCCGCCGATCGAGACGCCGGCGTAGAAGAAGCGGCCGTCGCCGAGTTCGCCCGCCGCTGCGGCGACGGTGTCGGCCAGCTCGGCGAGCGTGAACGGCTGCTCGGCGACCGGGCTGCCCTCGTGGCCGGGTAGCGTGAGCATCGTGACGCGGTACTCCGCCGCGAGCGCGGGCACGACCTCCTCCCAGATGAGAGTGCCGGTGCCGAGCGAGTGCCCGAGCACCACGAGGGGCGCTCCGTCGGGGCCGACGGGTTCGGTGAGCCGGATCGGGGGCTGCGTCATGGGGTCTCCTCGGCGGCGGGTTCGGGGTCGTCGTCTGCGAGCTCGTCGACGAGCTGCGCAGCGAGACCGGTGTAGTCGGCGGGGTCGAGCAGTGCCGCGACGTCGATGTCGCCGAGCCCGGGTTCGGCGCGGATCAGAGCCTCGAGACTCCCGCCCGAACCCGCCTCGGCGACGATCCGCTTCACGCGGTCGGCTCCGATGAGGGGGGCCAGTTCGAGGTTCAACCGTTCGGCGAGGATCAGACCACGGGTGATTCCGAGGTTGCGCCGCACGGCTTCTCGGTCGACTCGCAGCCCCCGCACGAGGGTCCCCGCGTGGGCCGCGGCGCCGAGCGCGAGGCGCAGCAGCTCCCGGAGCGTCTGCCATTCGGCGTGCCAGGCGCCGTCCGGCCGCTCGTCGGCGGCGAGCGCGGCTGCGGCGTGCAGGGTCGCCCCGAGCTGGGGGGCGCGGATCGCGGCGGAGCGGATCAGCACGGAGCCGGTGGGGTTGCGCTTCTGGGGCATGGCCGAGGATCCGCCCCCCGTTCCCTCTGCGAGCTCTCCGATCTCGGTGCGGCTGAGTGTCGCGACGTCGGCGGCGAGTTTGCCGAGCGCGTCGATAGCCTGCACGAGCGCGTCACCGAGCTCTGTGATCGGCCAGCGCTGCGTGTGCCAGGGGGCATCGGGCGTCGCGAGCCCCAGCAGCTCGGCGAAGACACCGGGCAGAGCCTGGGCCGCGCGTTCCCCGCCGAGCTGCGCGAACGACGCGAGCGTTCCGCCGGCTCCCCCGAGCTGAGCCGGCAGCTCGACGAGGATCTCGTCGAGCCGTATCGCCGCACGTTCCACCCCCCTGGCCCAGTTCGCCGCGCGCAGGCCCACGGTGGTGGGAACGGCGTGCTGGGTCAACGTGCGGGCCGCCGCGGTCTCGTCGCGGTGCTCCCGGGCGAAGGCCGAGAGCGTATCGACGATCTCGGCGAGGTCCGTCAGCACCTGCACGCCTGCGTCCACGGACATCAGCATGAGCGCCGTGTCCATGATGTCCTGACTCGTCGCCCCACGGTGCACCCAGACCCGAGCGTGCTCGGGCACGAGACCGCGCAGCATCCCCACCAGCGGGATCACGGGGTTGCCGCCGGCCACGGCCTCCCGGGTCAGCGCGGCGACATCGACGACCGCGCTCAACCCCTCCGCGCCCTCGTCGCGGTCCTGCGGATTGGCGGCTTCCGCGGGCAGCAGCGCTTCCGCGATCGCATCGGCGGCCGCGACCGGAGCGATCCCGACCTCGGCCCAAGCGCGCGCAAGCGCAGCCTCGGCCGTGACGAGGCACGCGGCGAACGCGGCGTCCGACACGAGCCGATCGTGGTCGACGGTGATCGGCGAGAGCAGCCCGGCATCGACCGCGGTGTCGCCGTCGTGCGCGTCAGAATGCAAGGAAGACCGTCTCCTTCTCGCCCTGCAGCCGGATGTCCTTCTGCAACCATCCGTCGGGCGTCCGCTCAAGAATGAGCGTAGCGCGGTCCTCCTCGCCGAGCGAGGAGAGCAGCGGATCCTGCGCGAGCGCCCGCTCGTCGTCCGGCAGGTACAGGCGCGTGTGCAGCTTGTCGGGCAGGCCGCGGGCGTAGACGATCACGGCGAAGAAGGGGGCCTCACCGTTCACCGAGCCCGGCTCGCGAGTCCAGAATTCGAAGTGGCCGTCATCGTCGGTGAACGCCCGGCCGAAACCGGTGAAGGTGTGGCCGTCGCGCGAGAGCGTGCCCCTGGCCCTCGGCACGCTGCCGTCCGAATCGGCCTGCCAGATCTCGACGATCGAGTCGGGCACGGCGTTGCCCGCGCCGTCGAGCACACGCCCGCTCAGCACGATCGCACCGGGAGAGTGCGGGAAGACGATCTCGTGCTTCTTCTCGAAGTCGGTGCCGAAGGCGAAGAAGGGTCCCACCGTCTGGCCCGGTGTGGGTGCGTGGGTTCTCGTCGGAACCCCGGAGCGCGGTGCCGTGGGCGCGGATCCGCCCGCCGTCGCAGTGTTCATCAGTGTTCGTCCTCCTCGTCGAACCAGGTGGAGTTCTCGAACCAGGTCTGGTCGGGACCGTCGACCACGATGTCGAAGCGGTAGCCCATCGAGAACTCGGGCACCGTGAGGTCGTGATCGTAAACACCGACGAGCCGGTCGCGGTCTTTCTGGTTGCGGATGGTGTTGTAAATGGGGTCGAGCGCGAAGAGCGGATCTCCGGGGAAGTACATCTGCGTGACGATGCGCTGCGTGAACGAGCGGCCGAACACCGAGAAGTGGATGTGCGCCGGGCGCCAGGCGTTCAGGTGGTTGCGCCAGGGGTATGGGCCCGGCTTGATGGTGGTGAACTTGTACTCGCCGTTCGGACCCGTGATCATGCGGCCTGCACCGGTGAAGTTGGGGTCGATGGGCGCCGGGTGCTGATCCCGCTTGTGGATATAGCGGCCACCCGCGTTCGCCTGCCACACCTCGATCAGCTGGTCGCGCACGGGGCGCCCCCATGAGTCGAGCAGGCGCCCCTCGACTGTGATGCGCTCGCCCTGGGGCTCCCCCGGCCCGCCGTTGAGCGTGAGGTCCGCCTCGATCGCCCTCACGTCGCGCTGGCCGAACGCGGGGGACCACAGCTCGATCGCCTCGGGGTCGGTGTGCTTCGGATCCTTGGTCGGAGCCCGGAGCACACTCGACCGGTAGGGCGGGAAGTCGAGGATGGTCCGGGGAAACCGCTCGCCGGCCGCCTCCCGGCGGTCGTACTCGGCGTGCAGCTCGGCGGTCTCACGGTCGATCTGCGCCTGCGACGCCTGATCCGGAGCCGCCAGTAGCGACTCGGGGGCCGCGGATGCGCTCTGCGCTTCTGTCATCGTGCTCTCCTTCGAGGAACGGGGTCACCCCAGGGTGACAGGCACCGCCGACATTCCCGGACGGGACTCCCACTGAGTGAGAGTCCCGGGGGCGCGGATCCGTCCCGCCCGCGCGCTACTCCTCACGCACCTCCGCGACGACGTCTCGAGCTGCCTGCTGCACCATGCGCGCGAGCAACCGCTCATCGGCGCGGTCGATGTGCACCACGACGCCGAGCGCGATCGGTGGCAGCCCCGGTACTGGAGGGAGGGCGGCCGCCACCGAGATGTTGCCGAGGGTCATCTCCTCGCGCGTGCGGGCGTAGCCCCGTGCACGCGTCTCGCCCAGATCCTCGCGCAAACGGGCCTCATCGACGATCGTGCGCGTCGTCTCCCGCTGCAGCGGCGTCGCGAAGAAGCGCGCCAGCCAGGTCTCGTCGCGAGTCGCCAGCAGGGCCTTGCCCACCCCCGTCGCATGCAGGGGTCCGCGCCCGCCCGAACGGCTCACCGTCGGGATCGAGCGGCGGCCGGTCACTCGACCCACGTACAGCACCCGCGCGTCCTCCGGCTCGCCGTCGAGCACTCCGAGATGCACGTTCTCGCCCGTCACCTCGTAGAGCCTCATGAGATGCGGGATCGCCCGCTCTCGCAGGCGCAGCGCAAGGGGCGAGAGTTCGCCCAGCTCCAGCAACCGCGCTCCCACGGCGTAGCGATGGGCGGGCATCCGCACGAGGAGGCCGCGCTCGAGCAGCACGGCGAGCAGCCGGTGCAGCGTCGAGGGAGCGAGGCCGGTGCGCGCGGTGAGGTCGGCTGACCCGAGCTCCGGTTCTTCCTCGCTGAAGCAGCCGAGCACGGCGAGCACCCGATCCAGCACCCCCTCGCCCATGGCGTCCCCTCCCGGGCCCGATACCGCCGCCGGCCCTACACGGCCCGGAGCACCACCGCGGACCCCTGCCCGCCTCCGCCGCAGATCCCGACGGCGCCGAGCGCCCCTGAGCCGAGCTCTGCGAGCTGCCGCGCGAGCGTGCCCACGATCCGTGCACCCGACGCCCCGATCGGGTGGCCGAGCGCGATGGCCCCGCCGTGCCGGTTCACGATCGCCGGGTCCAGGCCGAGCTCACGCGCCGATTGCACCCCGACCGCGGCGAAAGCCTCATTGATCTCGACGGCCGAGAGATCCCCCGCCGCGACCCCCTCGAGCTTCGCGAGCGCAGCCGAGATCGCGCGCGCGGGCTGCGAGTGCAGGTGCGTATCGGGGCCCGCCACGAACGCGGTCGCCTCGACCCGCGCCAGCGGCTTCACCCCGAGGCGCTCGGCCGCAGCGGCGCTCACCAGCACGATCGCGGCCGCTCCGTCGGTGATCTGCGACGCGTTGCCCGCGGTGATCGTGCCGTCCTTCGCGAACGCCCGCCGCAGCCGGGCGAGCCCCTCGGCCGTGGTCTCGGCGCGGATGCCGTCGTCGGCGGCGACCACATTATCGCCCCGCCGGGAGCGCACGGTGAACGGCTCGATCTCGCCCGCGAAGAACTCGCCCGACTCGGCTGCCCTGCGATGCGACTCCGCCGCGAAGGCATCCTGCTCCTCGCGCGTCAGCCCCAACGGACGGTTGCCGTCCTCGGTCAGCGCGCCCATCGCGACCTGGTCGAACGCGTCAGTCAGGCCATCGTGATCGGCGGTGTCGATCATCTGCGCGGGGCCGTACTTCGTGCCCGCCCGCAGCGGGATCACGTGCGGGGCGAGCGACATCGACTCCTGGCCGACCGCGACCACGACCTCTGCCTCGCCCGCGGCGATCAGGCGCACCGCCTGCGATACCGCCTCGGTGCCCGACAGGCACACCGCGTTCAGCGTGATCGCGGGCACGTCGAGCGGGATCCCCGCCCCTGCGGCCGTTTGCCGCGCCGGGTTCTGGCCTGCACCGGCCTGGAGCACCTGCCCCGCGACCACGATGTCGACCTGATCCGACTCGACCCCCGCCCGCGCCAGCGCGGCGCGCACGGCGTGCGCCCCCAGCACGGTCGCCGGCTGAGCGGCGAGCTGCCCGGTGAACCGGGTGAACGGCGTTCGCGCGTATCCGGCGATGAGAGGGGTGCGAGCTGCGGTCACGGGAGGCCTCCTCGAGTGCGGTGTTCGGTGCCGGTTCGAGGCGCAGCGCCGCGATCCGTCACGGCCATTCTGCCGGATCGCAACGGGGCGCACTCGATCCGTCAGCACATCCCGACGCGCTTTCGCTGTGCATTTCGGGCTGCGACCGCCTCGCGGCTCGTGCCGACCGGCGCGGCCTCTACGCTGAAAGGGTGACCAGCACCGATCCCGATCCCAGCCCCGAGCCCGACAGATCCCCTCGCGGTCCCCACCGCTCCCGCAGCTCCCGGCGCGCGCGGGTCATCGCCGCGACGATCGCCGGCATCGTGCTGCTCTCGGCGGGCGGCTACACCGCGGCCTGCGCTCTCGCACCGCTGCCCGCACCGACTCTCGAGTACGAGGGCGGGGCCGAACGCACCGTGACGGCCGATGAGGCCCCCGCCCTGGCCGCCGTCCGCGCCGGGGCGATCGGGGTCGGCTCGGAGGGCAGCGGATCCGGCAACGACGCGACCGCTGTCGGCTGGCTCGACGGCGAGCAGGTGTGGGCGAACACCGACGAGGCGATGCCCATCGCGAGCATCACGAAGCTGGTGACCGCGCTCGTCGCGCTCGAGCGGCAGCCCATCGAGGGCGACGGGCCCGTACACGTGTGGACGGAGGCCGACCGGCAGCGTCAGGACGACTACCTCGCCTTAGACGGCGTGGCCTTCCCGATCCCCGTGGGCACCGAGGTCACCGTCAAGCAGATGCTGACGCTCGCGATCCTCCCCTCCGCGAACGATTTCGCCTCGGCATACGCGTACTCCGTCTTCGGCGACAACGATGCCTTCGTGGCGGCGGTCGACGACTGGAAGCAGCGGCACGGCATCACATCGCTCGTGCTGGCCGAGCCCTCGGGGATGGACGAGGCGAACGTCGCATCGCCCGCCGACGTGCTGCGGATAGTGCGACTCGCGCTGCAGCAGCCGGTCCTCGCCGAGCTCATCGCCACCCCTCGGGCCGAACTCCCGTGGGGCATCGGCGTCGTCGAAAGCACGAACCCGCTGTTCAGCAGGATCCCCGACGTGCGAGGAGCCAAGACCGGCCGAACGGACGTCGCCGGCTACAATCTGGCCGCCGCGCAGGGGGCGGTGGCCGGCGAACGGCCGGTGGTGAAGCTCTCGGTCGTCCTGGGGCGGGAGACCCCGCAGGGACGCATCACGTCGTCGATCGGGGCGCTCACCGCACTCGACGCGGCGCCGCAGGACCTCGAGGTCATCGCCGAGGGGGAACGCATCGGAAGCGCGGTCACCGTCGACGGTCGGCGGGTGCCGCTCGTCGCATCGGCCGACAAGAGCGTCGTGCTGCTGCCCGGTGAGAAGGCGAGCAGGATCGCCGAGCTCTCTCCGGTACGGGCCGGAGAGGCGGGGCGCACTGCGGGTGCGGTACGTATCGAGTCCCCTGATGGCGAGCTCGAGGTGCCGGTACTCGTCGGCGAATCGTTCGAGGAGCCCGACCTGCTCTGGCGGCTGACGCACCCGGGCCGGCTCTTCGGCTGAGACTCTTCAGCCGGGCGAATCAGCGGATCGCCGCTCGATTTGCCGCGAATTCTCATATCGCTTCACTACCTTGGCAGCACCGGACGCTGTGCGGAGGGGGCAACAATGATTGAGAACACGAGCACACCAGGACGCCGCGGGGGTCTGCTGATCGCCCTGGTAGCCCTCGCCGTCCTGATCGCGATCGCAGTCGTCTTTGGAGTGATGCAGATGAATAGGAACGGAAACACGAGCGAGCCCGTCGGCGCGGGCGCTGAGACCGAGCAGGCGGCGGATCCGGGAGCCTCCGGCGCCTCGGATGCCTCGAGCGGTTCCGACAGCTCGAACGGCTCAGATGCCTCGTCCGCATCCGGCTCGTCCGACAGCGGCGCGAGCGGCAGCGACAGCGGCGCGAACGCCGCGAGCAGCAACATCGAAGGCGGCCTGAAATCGCAGTCGGGACAGGTCCTGCCGAAGGCCATGGGCGGCCAGGAGGCGATCGATGCGCTCGGAGACGATATAGAGGTCGTCGCGGAGCGCAACGGCAAGACCGTCGAGGAGCTGAAAGAGCTGCTGCTGCGCGACCACAGCGCAAAGGTGTCGAAGAACGGCTTCCTGCTCTACCCCTGATCGGAGGGGAAATAGTTACCATAATGAGATAACAGCCTTGCATTCAGCGGGCATCCAGGTTACGTTGGTCGGGGTTCCGGGGGACTTCGGGCGACCGCAACTAGGAACACGCGAGCGTCCGCATCGTTTTTCCGGGGCCGGTAGTAACAACCAAAACCTGGGAGATTATCTAGTGACGAAACGTCGTCCGCTCGCGCTCGGCGCAGCAGCAACGATCGGTTTCGGCAGCCTGTTCTTCGCAAGCCCCGCGCTTGCGGTAGCGGAAGAGGCTCCCGCACCGACAGAAACCACCGAGTCGCAGGCGGCGCAGGACGAGGTCACCTCGCTTGCCGCCGGCGACAAGTACGAGCTCGCGGCTGCACAGATGGGTGTCTCTTCGGCAGACGTTCAGCAGCTCGAGTCCGCACGGGAGATCGTCGTCTCCGATAAGGGCTTCGTCGCCCACATCGATGACGTCACCGCCCCCAGCGGCAACGAGTTCGACGCACCGGCAGAGGCCAAGGTTCCGGGCAACCCGGCAGACGGCTCGCGTCCCGGCGCTCCGGTCACGGTCTACCTCGACTTCGACGGCGAGACCCTCGAGGGCACCAACTGGAACGAACTGCAGGGCGAGGAGACCCTCACCTTCGCACCGGCCGCGAAGGCCGATGCCGCATTCCAGGCTCGCGTCTGGGCGTCCGTCGCCGAGGACTACGCACCGTTCAACGTGAACGTCACCACCACGAACCCCGGTGAGGACGCGCTCTTCAAGACTTCCGAGGATGACAACGCCTACGGCTCGCACGTCATCGTCACCGACTCCTACACCGACGTGCTCGACGAGGCGTACGGCACCGGCGGCATCGCCTGGGGCGGCGGCGCCGGATCCGACTTCCTCCGCGGCGCGCTCGTCTTCACCGAGGGCGCGGGCGGCGCAGACGCGACCGCGAAGAGCGTCGCCGAGATCGCCTCGCACGAGTCCGGCCACAACTTCGGCCTCGAGCACGACGGCCACGGCTCCGAGGAGTACTACGCTCCCGTCGAGGGCCTGTGGGGTCCGATCATGGGCGCCGGCTACGAGGTTCCGGTCACCCAGTGGTCCAACGGCGACTACGCCGGCGCCACGAACGACGAGGACGACCTGAGCGTCATCACCGACCGCTCGGCCGCAGCGACGTACTTCCTGTACCTCACCCTGCCCGACGGCACCATCTACGACGGCCCGGTCTGCCCCTTCGAGGGCTCGGACCCGAGCGACCCGAAGCCGGGCGACAAGTACCAGGTGCCGAACGCCCAGAACGAGTGCGACGGCTCCGGCGAGATCCTCACCAGCCACTGGACCTTCACCGACCGCGCCGAGTTCGCGGGCGACGACCACGCTGACGAGGCGGCCAACGCCACCGCGCTCGACAACTCCGAGGGCACCTTCAGCGCCAAGGGCGTCATCGGCAGCACCGGCGACGTCGACCAGTTCGCTCTCACCACCGAGGGCGGCAAGGTCACCGCAACCGTCGAGGTCGCCGACATCTCCGCGAACCTGAACGCGAAGCTCACCCTCACCAATGTAGAGGGCACCGTGGTCGCCGAGGACGCAGGCGCGCCCGAGCGCACCTCCGAGGCAGCCGCGAAGGGCCTCGGCGCTTCGGTCACCGCTGACAACGTCAAGGCCGGCACCTACTACCTGAAGGTCGAGGGCGTCGGCTTCGGCGACAACTCGAACACGACCGGCACCAAGGCCGGCGGCTTCAGCAACTACGGCAGCCTCGGCAACTACACCCTCACGGGTGAGGCGGCTCCCAAGGAGATCGTCGTGGAGGCTCCGGCCATCACCGATCCCGCCGACGGCTCGACCGTCACCGGCCCCGTGACCGCGATCTCCGGCACCGGCCTCGCCGGCGCGACCGTCGATCTCACCGGCGCCGTCCAGGGTTCGGCCACCGTGGCCGAGGACGGCACCTGGACCGTCGAGGCGAACCTGAACGCGGGCGAGTACACCGTTCGCGCGACGCAGACCGCTCAGGGCGTCACCTCGGAGCCGACCAGCGCCTCCTTCACCGTCAAGGACGCCCCGAAGGCTCCCGAGGCTCCGGTGATCACCTCGATCACCGACGGCCAGACCTTCGCCGCAGGCGAGGGCCCCAGCGGCGTTGCGGGCACCGGCACCCCCGGCGCGACCGTCACCGTGAACGTCGACGGCGTGGCCTTCACGGCTGAGGTCGACGAGGACGGCGCCTGGGGCGTCGAGTTCGGCGGCGCACTGGCCGCGGGCAGCTACGAGCTGTCGGCGATCCAGACCGTCAACGGTCTCGACTCCGAGCCTGCTACCGTGAGCTTCACCGTCGAGGAGGAGCAGACCGGTACCGGCAGCGAGGGCAACGCTGACAACAATGGCACCAACGCCGACAGCGAGGGCAATGCCGACAACCAGGGCACCGGCGGCAACGCCGACAGCGAGGGTAACGCCGACAACGGCGGCAACGGCACCACCGGTGGCGACAACAGCAACGCCGGCGCTGACGGCGCCAACGGCGGCAGCAACGGCGACGACCTGGCCAACACGGGCAGCAACGTCTCGATGCTCCCCTTCGGCCTGACGGCCGCCGGCATGCTCCTCCTGGGCTGCGCGGTAGTCGTGCTGATGGCTCGCCGCCAGAAGCGCTCCGAGGCGTAAGCTCACGAGCAGTAACGAGGGACGCTTCACGAGCTAGCTCGTGAAGCAACCCAGGAGCGGGGCTCCGACCTTCGGGTCGGGGCCCCGCTTCCGTATATGCACGGTTTCCGGGCCTTCCGGCCCCTGGTTTTCGGATTTCGCGGCCCCAGGTTCCCTGGCCTCCCGGGCCCTGCTTCCCTGGCCTCCCGGGCCAGCTTCCCCATCTCCTGCATGAGGGGAGCCGCAACCGGGATCCGCCCCGGGGTCTGCCGAGTCCGAGCTTGTCCCCCAGATATGGGATCTGCCGAGTATAGGGCCGATACGGCTGGAACCGTCCTATCTTCGGCAGATCCCATAGGGTCGGCCGGAGCCGCGAGCGGGGCTGCGTTTCTGCCGGTAGGCCCGCACCCGCGCCCCGAAACCAAGAATCCCCCGCCGCTTCCGCGACGGGGGATTCCCAGCGACCCTCTGTAGCTGAGGCGGGGCTCGATCCCGCGACCTCACGATTATGAGTCGTGCGCTCTAACCAGCTGAGCTACTCAGCCAAACTGGCCCGCACGAGGCGGGCCAGAGGGTCAGAGCCCCGAGCCAGGATTGAACTGGCGACCCCTTCCTTACCATGGAAGTGCTCTACCACTGAGCTATCGGGGCGAAGTCATCTCGCGATGACAACCGTTAGAGAATATCACTACTTTCGAGCAAATGAAAAATCGAGGCGGGGTCTCCGGGCCATCGCGCGTGTCGCGGTGCCCCGCCTCGATTCCGAAGCCGCTACAGGGCCGTGCGGCCGCTCGAGCAGGTCTCCTTGCTGGCCGACTGCCCCGTGATGTTGTCGGGGAGCTTGACCGTGCCGTCGTCGGCGGGAGGAGCGGGAGTGATCGTGGCGGGATCGGTCGCCAAACCGGTCGCCGGGTCGATGGGCCATCCCGTCTCCGGGTCGATCGGCCAACCGGTGGTGGGGTCGATCGGCAGGCCGGTCGCCGGGTCGATCGGAAGCCCCGTCACGGGGTCGGTCTCGGTCGGAGTCTCAGCGGGATTCTCGGGGTCGGTCGCCGCGGGGTCGTCGGGGGAAACCGCGCCGGCCCCCGTGCTGCCGACCTCGAAGGGCTGGCCGCTCTTGATGACCTCGAACAGCGCATCGCCGCTCTCGCGATCGGGTGTGAGTCGACCCTCCTCGTAGGGGTGCGGAAGGGTGGGGTACTGGACGAAGTTGATGCGTTCGAGGTCGATGTCTTTGACCGTGCCCGCGACCTGCTGCATGAACTGCACACTCGCCATGCTGCTCGACAGGGTCATGTTGTCGACGCCGGCCTTCGCCAGGCCGTAGACCTTGACGGGGTCCGACAGGGTCTCGGCGCTGCGCAGCTTGCGCACCAGGGCCGACATGAACACCTGCTGGTTGCTGATACGGCTCGTGTCGCCGCCGTCGCCGACACCGTGGCGGGTGCGCAGGAACTGCAGCGCGTCCCAGCCCTGCAGCGTCACCTCACCGGCGGGAAGGTCGAGATCGGTGTTCGGATCGACGATCGGCTGCGCCAGGCACACGTCGACGCCGCCGATGGCGTTCGAGACGCCGATCACGCCGTCGAAGGTGATGAGGCTGGCGTTCGGGATGTCCATGCCGGTGAGCTCGGAGATGGTGCGCGCCACGCAGGGCAGCCCGCCGTACATCATCGCGCTGTTGAGCTGCTGCTCGCTCATCGCCGGGTAGTAGCCCTCTTCGCCGTTCGGCCCGGGGCAGCTGGGGAACGGCAGCATCATGTCGCGCGGGAAGCTGACGACCGTGGCGTTCTTGTGGTCGGCCGAGACGTGGAGCATGAGGTTGACGTCGTTGAGCTCGCCCTCCTCGCCGTCCTGGTAGGCCTGACCCTCACGGGTGTCCGACCCAACGAGCAGCACCGTCAGCGCGCCGTCGATCGACTGATTGCCGACGCCCACCATGTCACCCTCATTGCCCAGGTCGACGGTGCGCACGTCTTGCACCAGTCCCCACACGGCGTAGGCCACGGTGGCGACGCCGCTGAGTCCGACCACGAGCGCAGCCGTGAGGAAGATGCGCAGAGCGTTCGCCCATCCGTTGGAGCGGCGCAGCTTCCCGTGGCGCACGAAAGTCGAGCGCTCGACGTCTGCAGCGTGATTCTTGGCCATGCACATTCCCGTCTTCGTCGAGCGCACCGCTTTCGGGCGCGCTCGGTAGTCGTGAGCCTTCAAAAGTACCCGAAACGACTGGGGACGCCCTTGGAATACGGCGGGGATCCTCCCAGACTTCCGACATCGGCCACGGCCCCCGGGGCCAGCACCCGGCCCCGTGTCATCACCCCGCACCCATCAGGGCATCGAGCAGGCTCCAGCCGGCCACGTAGAGGCCGGAGCCCGCCAACCACACGACAAGGACGACGAGGTTCTGGCGCAGCGGCAGCCCGCCGCGCCAGAGTGCGAACACGATGATCAGAACGCTCAGTACGATCTCCGCCGCCCAGTAGACCGGACTCGTCGTATCGGTGAGGGCGACGAGCGCCCAGATCCCTTCCCCGAGCAGCACCGCGCACAGGGGCGTAACCGCCAGTACTCGCCACAGCGGCCTCCCGTGCCGCGCGACCGAGGCGGAGACTCCGAGCAGCGGCCCCGCGACGACCCCGACCGCCGTCCACATCGAGGTGAACGGCGCGGCGTAGAAGAAACCCCTCCACGCGGAGACCAAACCGTACCCCTCGTTGAGCCCCAGGAAGGCGGCGGTACCGAGCACCGCGCCGAGCAGAGGGCGCACCCTGCTGAGCCAGACGAGCAGGAACGCGAGCACGGTCCAACCGCCCGCCGAGTTGCTGAACGAGGAGAGCCACTCCGGGAGGTAGGCCTGCCCCAGGCTGGTCAATCCGCCGAGCACCACCGCCCCGGATATCACGGCGATCCCGATCAAGACGGAACGCCGCGTCTCCCGGCCCCGAGTTCTCTGCACCCGTCAACCTTAGAGGCCTCCGCAGGGAGAAACGGAGCACCCGCATCGCGCAGACCGCCCGAGGCCGCAGGTGGTCCGGCTGTGCCCCGAACGCTCGGACTCCGTAGGCTGGTACCTGCGGGGTTCGCCCCCCGACCATCGCATGATCTCAACGCCGTAGGAGCCCGCCGATATGCGCATCGCCACCTGGAACGTCAACTCGATCCGCACCCGATTCGGCCGAGTGGTCGACTGGCTCGTACGCGAGGATATCGACGTTCTCGCCATGCAGGAGATCAAGTGCCGCCCCGACCAGTTCCCGGTCGAGGCGTTCGAGCAGGCCGGCTACCAGCTCGAGATCCACGGACTCAACCAGTGGAACGGCGTCGCCTTCGCGAGCCGGCACGAGATGACCGACGTCGCGCGGTCCTTCCAGGGGATGCCCGGCTTCGGCAAACCCGTGAAGGGGCAGGAGGAGACTCAGGGAGTCGGCCCCAACGGGCTGCCGCTTGAGGCTCGTGCACTCGGAGTCACCGTCGGCGACCTGCGCCTGTGGAGCCTCTACGTGCCCAACGGGCGCGCACTCGGCGATCCTCACCTCGACTACAAGCTCGGCTGGCTCGAGGCGCTGCGAGGCTCGACGGAGGCATGGCTCGACGAGGATCCCGATCTGCCCCTCGCGCTCATGGGCGACTGGAACATCGCCCCGCTCGACAGCGACATGGGTGACCCCTCGTTCATACCTGGCCAGTCGACGCACATCTCACCCGAGGAGCGCGCGGCCTTCGCCGCCTTCGCCCCCTACCTCGACGATGTCGTGCGCCCGATCGTGCCCGAGGGCTACACCTTCTGGGACTACAAGGCCGGCCGCTTCCCGAAGAACCAGGGCATGCGGATCGACTTCATCATGGGCTCCCGCACCTTCGCCGACGCCGTCACCGGCGCCTCGATCGAGCGCGACGAGCGCAAGGGTGACGCCCCCAGCGACCACGTGCCGGTCGTCTGCGACATCGACGTGGATCTGCTCGGCGGCACCTTCGAAGACGAGTACGACCGCCCCATGGTGTTCTAGCCCCGGGGAGCGGCGGCGCAGCAGCGGAAGGCCGCAGAGAAAGTTAGACTGGCAGGCATGTCAGAGTTTCTGCGCGTCGCATCCGTCAACGTGAACGGCATCCGTGCCGCCTTCCGCAAGGGCATGAGCGACTGGCTCGAAGCGAGCGGAGCCGACATCGTCGCACTGCAGGAGGTGCGCGCCGCCGACGCCGACATCGCCAAGCTGATCGCCGCAGCCGACGACGGGGGCTGGCACGTGCTCCACGACCCCTGCCAGATCAAGGGGCGCGCGGGCGTCGCCATCCTGAGCCGCACCCCCGCGCTCACGCACCGCGTCGGTCTCGGCGCCCTCGACGCGCAGGAGAGCGTGCAGTCGTCGGGCCGCTGGCTCGAGGCCGACTTCACATTCGGCGACTCCGAGCTCACCGTCATCAGCAACTACACCCACTCCGGCGAGGTCGACACGCCTCGCCAGGAGGCCAAGTGGGCGTTCCTCGACGCGATGGGGGTGCGCATGAACGAGCTCGCCGACGAGCGCGAGCACGTCGCCATCGTGGGCGACTTCAATGTGGGGCACCGCGAGCTCGACATCAAGAATTGGAAGGGCAACGTGAAGCGATCCGGCTTCCTGCCCCGCGAACGCGCCTACTTCGACCGCTTCTTCGGACCGCGCGGTGAGACCGTCGTCGGCGTCGACGGCACCGAGGGCCCGGGCTTCGGCTGGATCGACGTCGGGCGCCGCTGGGCGGGCGAGGTCGACGGCCCCTACAGCTGGTGGTCCAACCGTGGCCAGGCCTTCGACAACGACACGGGCTGGCGCATTGACTACCACGTCGTCACCCCCGCCCTCGGCGAGCGCGTCGCCGACTACCGGGTCGACCGTTATCCCTCGTACGACACCCGATGGTCGGATCACGCGCCCGTCATCGCCGACTACCGCATCTAGTCAAGAGCGGGGGCGAATGCGTCTCGCGCCGCTCATCCATCCGCAGCGGGGAGGATCCGTCTTCCTTCGCTTGGCGGGTCTGGCGGGAGCGGCCAGCGCGAAGCGCCGGCCGCGGATGGATAGCGGTGGAAATCGGATCGCTCCCCACTGCTCCCGCCAGCCCCGTCCAGGCTGAGCGAAAACGCCCCGCCTCCGATCCTCCCTTTCGTTCTCCCGGTAGTCGACGACTCCGTTCTCGTTTGTAAGGCAAGGAAAGCCACACCATGACCGAAACCACCAGTCCATCCGCGAAGCCCGTCCTGTTCTCGGGCATGCAGCCGTCGAGCGACTCGCTGCAGCTCGGCAACTACATCGGCGCGCTCAGCCAGTGGACGCAGATGCAGGAGGACTACGACGCCTTCTTCTGCGTCGTCAACCTGCACTCCATCACTGTGCCGCAGGATCCGAACGAGCTCGTCGCGCGCACCCGTCGCACCGCCGCCCAGTACATCGCGGCCGGCATCGACCCCGAGAAGTCGACGCTCTTCGTGCAGTCCCAGGTGTCCGCGCACGCGGAACTGGCTTGGGTGCTCAACACCATCACGGGCTTCGGCGAGGCCGGACGCATGACGCAGTTCAAGGACAAGTCGCAGCGCTACGGATCCGATGCGACCTCTGTCGGGCTCTTCACCTACCCCGTACTCATGGCCGCCGACATCCTGCTGTACCAGGCCGAGAGCGTGCCCGTGGGTGAGGATCAGCGCCAGCACGTCGAGCTGACGCGCGACCTCGCTGCGCGCTTCAACTCGCGCTTCGGCGAGACCTTCGTCGTGCCCGAG
Source organism: Leucobacter holotrichiae (assembly GCF_055791005.1). Taxonomy (NCBI): domain Bacteria; kingdom Bacillati; phylum Actinomycetota; class Actinomycetes; order Micrococcales; family Microbacteriaceae; genus Leucobacter; species Leucobacter holotrichiae. The sequence goes on along the minus strand of NZ_JBVUAC010000004.1, from coordinate 179,018 downwards.
GCCCAGATCCCGAAGGTCAACGCCAAGATCTACGATCTGCAGGAGCCCACCGCGAAGATGTCGAAGTCGGCGGAGTCCGAGGCCGGCCTCGTCAAGGTGCTGGATCCCGCGAACGTCACGAAGAAGAAGATCATGCGCGCGGTCACCGACGCCGACGGCGAGGTCCGCTTCGACCGCGAGGCGAAGCCGGGCGTCTCGAACCTGCTCACGATCTACTCGGTGCTGTCGGGCCGGTCGATCGATTCGATCGTCGACGAGTACGCGGGCCGCGGCTACGGCGACCTCAAGAAGGCTCTCGTCGAGGTCGTCGAGGAGAGCCTCGCCCCGGTGCGCAACCGCACTGAGGAGCTGCTGGCGGATCCGGCCGAGCTCGACCGGCTGCTCGCGGGGGCCGCCGAGCGCGCGAACGAGGTCGCGAACCGCACCCTCGATCTCGTCTACGAGCGGGTCGGCCTGATCCGCTAGCGCTCCGGGGCACCGGGGCACCGGGGCACCGGGGCCAGCCCATACCCGCCGAGATACGGATTTCGCAGCTCTGACCGCGGTCAAAGCTGCGAAATCCGTATCTTGAGGGGTACTTTCCGAAGAGGCCGAGCCTGGCTACGGCACGAGCACCGCGCGCCCCTGGATCCTGCCGTGGTGCAGGTCGTCGAACGCCTGCACGGCGTCGTCGAGCGAGTAGCGCACGACCTCGACGCCGATCTTGCCCGCGCGGGCGAGCGCGACGGCCTGGCGCATGTCCGAGCGGGTACCGCCGTAGGCGCGCTCGATGTTGACGCCCCACGGCAGAGTGCCGCTGTTCGCGATGTACTCGAACGAGCTCCCGCCGAGGCCGACGAAGCGGATCGCTCCTCCGTTTCGCACCACTGCAAGCGCGAGATCGACGGTCGGCTGCACCCCGACGAAGTCGAACACCACGTCGGCGCCGACGCCCCGGGTCTCCTCGAGGATGCGCGCCGCAGCGTCGCCGTCGCTCTTAATGGCGAGATCCGCCCCGTGCTCGCGGGCGAAGGCCAGCTTCTGCTCGTCGGTGTCGAGGGCGATGATACGGGCTCCGGTGGTGGCGGCGAGGATCTGGAGCGCCATGTGCCCGAGGCCGCCGAGGCCGATGGTCACGACCGTGGCGTCGCCGTCGAGACGGTCGCGCGCCGTGTTGATGGCGTGCATCGGGGTGAGCGCGGCGTCGGCGAGCGGGGCCGCGGCCACAGGATCGAGGTCCCCGATGGGGTCGAGGTGGTGGGCCTTCACCGCGATGTAGTCGGCCATGCCGCCGGGACTGCCGATGCCGGGCGAGAGCGGTGCGAGCGAGTCGCGCGGCGACACGACCTCGCACTGGTTGTCGCGGCCGGCCAGGCACTCGCGGCACTGCCCGCACGACAGCACGAGCGCGACGAGTGCGGCATCGCCCTCCTTCCACCCGGCGACGTCCGAGCCCAGCTTCTCGACGGTGCCGGCGACCTCGTGGCCGAGGGTGCTGCCGATCAGAGGATTGTCGTCGCCGAAGTTGATGATGGCGATGTCGGAGTGGCAGAGCCCGGCTCCGCCGACCTTGAGCAGCACCTCATCGGGGGCGATCTCGGGTACCGGCTTATCCCAGATCTCGACCGTGTCGTTCTTCACGTAGGTCACTGCGCGCATCGCTTCTCCATCCATTCTGGCCGCGGTCATCGACCATCTCGGTTCAGGGCGTCGGATAGGCGTTCTCCCTCCAGGCTACTCCCGCACCGGGCATGCGAACCGTTCGCTCGCTCTCAGCTGCGCGCCGCAAAGATTAGACTGTGTCCATGACCGACGACGGAGCCGCTCAGCCTCACTCGGAACCGCCCGAGCCCGCGCCCGCGCGGGGGCGCGGGGTGCGAGTCCGCCACGCGGTCCGACACACCCCGTTCACCATCGCATTCACGCTCGCGCTGCTGGTGATCGCCGCCGCTACCGGCACGCTCCTCTCCCCCGCATTAGAGCAGCCCTGGTACGAGCGCATGGCCACGGGTCTCCCCGCGTTCGCCGAGGGCCGCTGGTGGACGATCGCGACCTCGCCGTTCTTCGTCGACCGTCCGCTCGTGTTGCTCACCCTGCTGCCGCTGGTGGTCGGAGGCCTCGGCTGGGCCGAGTGGCGCTTCGGATCACTGCGCACGATCGGTCTGTTCGTCGGGGGGCACGTGGTCGGCGTGCTGGGTGCGGCGGGGATCCTCGCCCTGGCCTCGACCAGCGGTTGGCCGTGGGCGGTGCGGCTCTCGGAGGCCTATGACGTGGGGCCGTCGTGCGGAGCGCTCACCGCGCTCGTCTTCGCGATCGCCACGCTGCCGGCGCCGTGGCGGCTGCGCGCCCGCATCGGTGTGGGCCTTTGGACCGGGATCTCGGTGCTCTACCTGGGACAGCTGCACGACCTCGAGCACGCAGTCTCGATGGTCGCGGCCCTCGCAGCGAGCGGATGGCTGCCCGCGTTCCGGCGACCTGCCGGGCGGCCGAGCCAGCGGGAGTGGCGGCTCATCGCCCTCTCGTTGCTGATCGCGATCGGCGCGATCCAGGTGCTCGACCTGATGGTGCCCTACGACGGCCCCCTGGGCGCGAACGATCCGGTCTCGTCGCTCACCGACGTGGCCATCGACGTCGTGGTGATCGCGCTGATCGCGAACGGCATCCGCCAGGGGTACCGTCTGGCGTGGATCACGGCGCTCGTGCTCGGCATCTTCAACATCGCGACCGCGGTCGTCATGCTGTCGCTGCTGCCGCTGATCGTCGAGGCGGGGGTGCTCGACTCTGCGGCGGAGGTGATCGGCCTGGTGCTCGCCCCGGCGGTCTTCTGGCTGGGGCTCGTGGTGCTGCTCGTGCTCGCGCAGGGAGCGTTCCGCGTGCGGGTGCGCGCGTCGCGCCGGTCCCTCGCCGCCGAACCGCTCACCCGAGAGCAGCTCGTGGAGCGCCTGCGGCGCTGCGGTGGTGGCACGATCTCGTGGATGACCACCTGGGACGGCAACCGCCGCATCGCGGCAGGAGACGAGGGCGCCATCGCCTACCAGTCGCACGCGGGCGTGGCGATCATGCTGGGCGACCCCATCGTGCCGGCCGGCGACGAGGGCGCTGCGCTCCGCGACTTCGAGCGGGCTACGCAACACGCGGGTCTGGTGCCATGCGTGTTCTCGGCGAGCGCTGCGACCGCCGAGGCGCGGCCCGACGGGTGGCGTTCGGTGATCGTGGCAGAGGACACGATCGTGGATCTCGCCGGCCTCGAGTTCAAGGGGAAGGCCTGGGGGGCCGTGCGCACGGCGATGAACCGGGCGGCGCGCGAGGGCATCGTGTTCCGCATGGTGCGCCTGGCCGATGAGCCCTGGAACGTGCTCGCCCAGGTGCGCGCGATCTCAGAGCAGTGGACGGGCGACAAGGGCTTGCCGGAGATGCGGTTCACCCTGGGCACGGTCGATGAGGCGTTGGATCCGGAGGCGCTCGTCGGCATCGCCGTCGACGCGGAGGGCAACGTGCACGGCGTCACCTCGTGGCTGCCGGTGCACGGCCCGGCCGATCCGCAGTCCGGCGAAACCCGCGTCGCCGGGTGGACCCTCGACCTCATGCGCCGGCGCGACGGCGGATTCGGCCCCGTGATGGAGTTTCTGATCGCAGCCTCGGCGCAGCATTTCTCAGACCAAGGGTATGAGTTCGTGTCGCTGTCGGGTGCGCCGCTCGTACGGCCGGAGGACGCCGAGGCGGGGCCGGTGGACCAGGTGCTCGAGCAGATCGGCGGCCTCATCGAGCCGCTGTACGGCTTCAAATCGCTGCACCGCTTCAAGCAGAAGTTCAACCCGCGCCACGAGTCGCTCCACCTGCTCTACCGCGACGAGGGAGACCTGCCTCGCATCGGCGTCGCCCTCACCCGCGCCTATCTGCCCGATGCGTCGCTGCGCGATCTCGTCGCCTCGGCCGCGGCGGCTGGCAAGCCCGCCTGATCCGGCGCACCACCCCCTACAGTTGGATCATGCCCACCCTCCGTTCCGCCCGCACCGGCGTCGGCGCCGTGCTCAGCGTCGGCGGGGAGATCCTCAGCGCCGTGATGCAGCTGCTGCTGATCTGGATCGCCGCCCGGGTCGTCTGGGGGTCCGATGACCCGGACGTCGAGATCCTGCTGCGTCTGGTGTGGTGCGTACTGGCCACCGTGTACCTGGGGGCGACGATCCTCACCCTCAACATGCTCGTGCGCCTCGACGTGCCCGACCCGCGCGCCACGCGCGTACTGGTGGGCCACCCGATCGCCCGCGCCCTGTCGACCGCCGTCACTTTCGGAACGAGCGCTCTCGGTCTCACCGTCGCAGTGGATCTCATCTCGGATCTCGGTCTGGGCGTGGAGGAGCCCGTCTCAGAGCTGAGCGCGATCTGGACGATGCTGCTCTCGTGGGCGATGTTCAACTGGGGATACGCCCGCATCTACTTCTCGCGCTATCACCGCGAGGCCGATCCGCCCCTCTCCTTCCCGGCGACCGAGGTGCCGCGGCTCGTCGACTTCGTCTATCTCGCCTTCACCAATGCAACCACCTTCGCCGTCTCGGACGTGCAGGTGCGCTCCACGCGCATGCGCTGGACGATCGTGTGGCACACCACTCTCGCTTTCTTCTTCAACGCGCTCATCATCGCGCTCGTGCTCAACGTGATCACCAGGGGTGATCTGCTCGCGCAGATGCTCGAGTAGGCGGCCCTCGCAGCCGTCACATCGCGTCATCGTGCTGTACATACCAGACCGCGTGGGAGTACAGTGGACGATGTGTTCCGGGGTCGGTGAGAATCCGAACCGGCGGTGATAGTCCGCGAACCTCGCTTCCGCGAGGCCGAATCGGTGGAATTCCGATACCGACGGTGATGGCACGGCGGTTCGCCGCCGGTCTAGTCCGGATGAGAGGAACGCTGAGTGCCGCGCTACGCGGAGCAGTCCTCAGCACCCCGGATCCGGCTCACGGATGGAACAGGGGATCGGGATGCTCGAGCAGGTGCTCCTCGAAGACGGGATGCGCCGCGCCCTCGCCGTCTCCCGCCGCGGACCGGCCGACGATCCGAATCCGCAGGTCGGCTGCGTGCTGCTCGATCCTTCCGGCCGCATCGTGGCGGAGGGCTGGCACCTCGGCGCGGGGACCTCGCACGCCGAGACTGCCGCGCTCGCCGCGCTGCCCGCCGAGTGGCGGGACAGGGCCGGCGAGCTCACCGCGGTCGTGACCCTCGAGCCCTGCAACCACACGGGCCGCACGGGTCCCTGCGCGCTCGCGCTGATCGAGGCCGGGGTCGGCTCGGTCGCTTACGCGCTGGGCGATCCGGGCGATGCCTCTTCGGGCGGCGCTGCCCGACTGCGCGCGGCGGGCGTCGAAGTGCGCGGCGGCGTGCTGCCCGGCGAGGCGCGCGCGGTGCTCGGGCCATGGCTGGCCCGGCAGGGAGCCGCGGTGGAGGGATCGGGATCCGGATCCGCCGCCCCGCTCAGCACCGCTGCGGGACCGCAGGTCCCTCGACCGCACGTCACGGTGAAGTGGGCGCAGACGCTCGACGGGCGCGCCGCGGCAGCCGACGGCTCGAGCCGATGGATCACCGGCGTGGATGCCCGAGCCGACGTGCACCGGCGGCGCGCGGAGGCCGACGCGATCCTCGTCGGCACCGGCACGCTCATCGCCGACGACCCCGCCCTGACCTCCCGCGCCGAGCACGGTGGCCTGCTGGTGCCCGCCGACGAGCAACCGATCCCGGTCGTGCTCGGTCACCGCCCCGTTCCGGAGGGCGCTCTGGTGATGCAGCACCCGGCCCTCGCCGCGCACGGCCTCACGGAGCCGCTGCGCCTCACGGGCGACGACCTCGCCGCAGACCTCGCGACGCTGCACGAGCGGGGCGTCCGTCGCCTTTTCGTCGAGGGCGGCCCCGCCGTCGCAAGTGCGCTCCTCGCCGCAGACCTCGTCGACGAGGTGCTGATCTACCTCGCCCCCGCCCTGCTCGGCGGCCCGAGGCTCGCACTCGGCGACATCGGCATCACGGGCATCGACGGCATCAGGCGGCTGCGCATCTCGCGCACCGTCCAACTCGGCGCAGACCTGCTGATCAAGGCCGCACTCGCGCCCTCCGATCCCGAGCAGCGCCCCACCCCAGCAAAGGAGAACCAGACGTGTTCACCGGACTCATAGAGGAGATCGGCGAGATCGTCGCCGTGGAACCGATCGACGACTCGATCCGCCTCACGATCGCCGGCCCCGTGGTCACGAGCGACGCCACCCACGGCGCCTCGATCTGCGTGTCGGGCGTGTGCCTCACCGTGGTCGAGCAGAGCTCGACCGATGACGGTCGCGGCGCGTTCGCCGCCGACGTGATGCAGCAGTCGATCCGCATGTCGACGCTCGGCGAGCTCGCCCCGGGCAGCGCGGTGAACCTCGAACGAGCGATGCGCGCCGACACCCGGCTCGGCGGCCACATCGTGCAGGGGCACGTCGACGGCACCGCCACGCTGCTCTCCGTCACCCCCCACGAGGCTTGGAGAACCCTGCGGTTCACGCTCTCCCCCGAACTCGCCCCGCTGCTCGTCGACAAGGGCTCGGTCACGCTCTCCGGCGTCTCGCTCACCGTCTCGGCGATCTCGGATCCGCCCGCGCCCGGCGACGACGGGAACGATCAGTGGTTCGAGGTCTCGCTGATCCCCGAGACGCTCACCGCGACCACACTCGGCGCGCTCGCCCCCGGTGACCGGGTCAACGTCGAGACCGACATCCTCGCCCGCCATCTGGCGCGCATGCGCAACTTCTTCCCGACGACCGAAGGAATCCAGCAATGACCAGCACCCCAGGCATCAGCAGCATCGAAGACGCGGTCGCCGCGATCAGGGCGGGGCGGCCCGTGATCGTCGCGGACAACGAGGATCGCGAGAACGAGGGCGACGTGATCCTGTCGGCCGAGCTCGCGACCCCCGAGTGGATCGCGTGGACGGTGCACCACTCCTCGGGGCTGCTGTGCGCGCCGATGACCAACGAGATCGCCGACCAGATCGAGCTTCCGATCATGGTCGAGCGCAACGAGGACCTGCGCACCACCGCCTACACGGTGACCGTGGACGCGAGCTACGGCGTAACCACCGGCATCAGCGCGAGTGACCGCGCGACCACACTGCGCGCCCTCGCCAATCCGAACGCGGCCCCCGGCGACGTGCGCCGCCCCGGCCACATCTTGCCGCTGCGCGCCGTCGACGGCGGCGTTCGAGCCCGTGACGGCCACACCGAGGCCGGCGTCGAGCTCATGCGCCTCGCCGGGCTCAGGCCCGTCGCGGTGATCGGCGAGATCGTGGCCGACGACGGCGAGATGATGCGCCTGCCCGAGCTGATCCAGCTGGGCGAGCGCGAGAGCATCCCCGTCATCACCATCGAGCAGCTCATCGCATACCTCAACGAGCATGAACCCGAGAACGCGCCGGCCGAGCAGCCGCAGCACCGCAGCGTGAGCCTGCGCGCCGAGACGCTGCTGCCGACCGAGCACGGCGAGTTCCAGACCCGCGCGTACCGCGACCGGCGCCTGGGCATCGACCATCTCGCGCTCATCGCGGCCGGCCCCGACGGTTCCGCGCCCGGTGACGAGGCCCTCGTGCGCGTGCATTCGGAGTGCATCACCGGCGAGGCGTTCGGCTCGCTCAAGTGCGAGTGCGGTCCCCAGCTCGACGCCGCCCTCGACCTCATCCAGGAGCGCGGCGGCATCGTCGTATACCTTCGCGGGCAGGAGGGCCGGGGCATCGGCCTCGCCAACAAGCTGCGCGCATACCAGCTGCAGGAGCAGGGACGCGACACCCTCGACGCCAACCTGCAACTCGGACTGCCGGCCGACGACCGCGACTACACCGCGGCCGCCGAGATCCTCGCCGAGCTCGGGGTCGAGCGGGTGCGTCTGCTCACCAACAACCCCGACAAGGTGCATCAGCTCGAGGCCCACGGCATCACGGTCTCGGAACGCGTGCCGCTCGTGGTGGGCGTCACGGAGCAGAACATGGGCTACCTCGCGACGAAGCGCGACCGCATGGGCCACGAACTGCCCGCGGACGTGCACGGCGACTAACCCCGATCACACTCGTTCCCTGAGACTGTCGAAGGGAACACCACACCACACCCAGACCGTAAGGAGCATCCCATGAGTGGAGCAGGAGCCCCCGATCTCACCGTCGACGCGAGCGGGCTGCGCATCGCGATCATCGCGGGCAGCTGGCACGACGAGGTCATGTCGTCATTGATCGAGGGAGCGCAGCAGTCCGTGGCCGCTGCCGGAGCCGAGCACTCCCTGTTCCGAGTGGCCGGCGCGTTCGAGCTGCCGCTCGCCGCGCAGACGGCCCTGGCCCCCGTGAAGGAGGGCGGCGGTGACTTCGATGCCGCCGTGTGCCTCGGGGTGATCATCCGAGGAGGAACCCCGCACTTCGATTACGTCTGCAACGCCGTCACCGACGGGCTGACGCGGGTGCAGCTCGACGCGCGCCGCCCCGTGGGCTTCGGCGTGCTGACCACCGATGACGAGCAGCAGGCGCTCGACCGCTCGGGCCGCCCCGGCGCACCCGAGTCGAAGGGCAAGGAAGCGGCCGAGGCGGCCCTGCACCTCGCGATCTCCACGCGCACCATCGCGGCGACGGCGCTCTGAGGCGGGCGCTGCGGGCGGGCTGATCAGACTTGGATCGCGATCTGCCCGCGCATCAGCAGGCGAGCGGTGCGGGCGAGCGCGGTCGCGGCGATCCCGCCCGTTTCGTCGCTCGTCGCGGAGGCCCTGACCACACCCGAGGCGGTGGCCAGGCGCACCTCCGAGGTATGCCCCGGCTCAGGAGCAGGCGCTCCCCCGCCGCCGAGCGCGTCCGCGACCACACTGCCGGCGATCCGCGCGGCGGCCGCCAGGCACATCGCGGCCGTGCCGGGCACCGCCCGGTGCGCCTGCCCCATCGAGAAGGGGCGCACCAGCACGTCGGCATCGGCCGCGGGCAGCACGGTGCCATCGATCAACGTCGATTCCGCCCCGGGGCCGACGAGCACGATCTTCGGCACCGCGAGCGGCGCCGACTCCGGATCCTCGCAGAGCCCCGCGCGCACGGCGCCCCGGCGCCGCACCTGCTCGAGCAGCGCTCCCAGCTCGGCGTCGGCGTCGAGCGCGTCGGGCTGCTCGGCGGCGGTGAGTCCGTACTCGGCCGCGGGAACCACCACGAGGGGGATCGCGGCGTCGACGATCGAGGCCGTGAACGCGCGATCGCCCACGCGCAGCTGCTCGACGGGAGCGCCGCTCGGCAGCAGGCCCGCGCTGCGGCTGCCGCCGGGGTCGGGGTAGACGAGGTGGATCGGCGATCCGCTCCCCGCGACTCCGGGAACGGCGAGATCGCCCACGGTCGCCGCCGCGCCGTCCACGACCCGCACCTCCGCCACGACGGTCTTCGCGGTGTTCAGATTGTGCAGCGTGAACCGCTGCACGCCGTCTGACCGGGAGACGAGGCCCGCGGCGAGCGCAAACGGCACCACCGCCGAAGAGAGGTTGCCGCAGTTGCCCGAGTAGTCGACCCTCGCCTCGCCGATGTCGACCTGCGCGAAGGTGTAGTCGAGATCGACGCCGGGGCGCTCGGACGCCGCGACGATCATCGCCTTCGAGAGCGACGAGAGCCCACCGCCCATGCCGTCGAGCTGCCTGCCGTAGGGATCGGGCGAACCGAGCGCGGCGCACAGCACACGATCGCGCTGCACGCGTTCCAGCGGGTCGAGGGCGTCCGGCAGCGCGAGACCGCCCGGCAGCGCGGCTGCGTCGAACATGACGCCCTTGCTCGTGCCACCTCGCACGAACATCGCGTCGATCCACTGCGTCATCGGGCCCCTCCGGCTCTGCTCACTCGTGCTTCGTCCCCAGCCTATTGGCGCCGTGCACCGAGACCGACTGTTTCAGAAGCCCTGAAACAGTCAGTCTCGCTGAAAGCGTCAGTTTCGACAGCGGGCCCGCGCGACGGCGCTTTGCCAGCCGCACTGCCCTACAGTAGAGGCCGTGGCTGGCACATCTGATGAGACCGCGACCGACGCCCCGAGGTCACGACGCAGGGGGCGCGCACCGCGGACCGCTCCTCGCGGCCCCCGGGCGTCTCTGCGGCAGCTGATCCCGTATCTCTTCGAGCAGCGAGGGCTGCTCGGCCTCGCACTCGCCCTGGGCCTCGCGAGCGCGGTGGCGTCGCTCGTGCAGCCCGTGCTGCTGGGCCAGGTGATCACCCGCGTCGAGGCCGGTCGGGCGCTCGGCTGGCTGCTCGTCGTACTCACGGGGGTGGTGATCGTGGGCGCCGTGCTCGGTGGCCTGCAGCACTACGTGCTGCAGCGCATGGGCGAGGGCGTCGTGCTCATGAGCCGGCGCAGGCTCATCGCGAGGATCCTGCACCTGCCGATCTCCCAGTTCGACCGGCGTCGCACGGGCGACCTCGTCTCCCGCGTCGGCAGCGACACCACGCTGCTGCGCGCCGTGCTCACCCAGGGCCTCGTCGAGGCGATCAGCGGAATGCTGGTGTTCGTGGGGGCGCTGATCGGCATGCTGGTCATCGATCCGCTGCTGTTCGGGATCACCTTCGGCGTGATCCTCCTCGCCCTCGTCGTGGTGGTGCTCGTCTCGAGCCGGATCCGCCCGGCGGTCGCGAAAGCCCAGGAGAAGGTGGGCGACCTCGCCGCGCAGGTGGATCGCACCATCTCGTCGATCCGCACGATCCGTGCGGCGGGAGCCACCGAGCGCGAGCAGCGCGCCACCGAGCGCGACGCCGATGAGGCCTACGTGCTCGGCGTCAAGGTCGCGAAGATCTCGGCACTCATCGTGCCGGTGTCGTTCCTGGCGATGCAGCTCTCCTTCCTCGTGGTGCTCGGGCTCGGCGGCTACCGCGTAGCGACGGGCGCCGTCACCATCGCGCAGCTCGTCACGTTCATCATCTTCCTGTTCCTCATGGTGATGCCGCTGGGGCAGGCGCTCGGCGCGATCGCCGCCGTGAACCAGGCGCTCGGCGCCCTCGGTCGCATCCAGGAGATCTCGGAGCTGCCGACCGAGACCGAGCACGACGCGCAGCTGTCACCTCTCGGACGCACGGTGCCGCTCGAGGGTGCCAGGCTCGACTACGCGGCGGCGATCCGCTTCTCCGACGTGCACTTCACCTACCGCTCGGCTGCCCCGATCCGCGCCGACGCACGCCAGCTGGTGCTCGGCGGGCGCGGAGGGCGCCGTGATCTCGAGGCAGCGCCGGCCGAGATCGTCGAGACCCCGGTGCTGCACGGTGTGAGCTTCGAGGTGCCCCGAGGATCGCGCGTCGCGCTCGTCGGCCCCTCCGGCGCGGGCAAATCGACGGTGCTCGGACTGATCGAGCGCTTCTACGACCCCGATCAGGGGGCCGTTTCGCTCTACGGCGCCGACCTGCGCACCCTCGACCGCGCCGAGGTGCGGGCCCAGCTGGGCTATGTCGAGCAGGACGCCCCGATCCTCGCGGGATCCCTCCGCGACAATCTCCGCCTCGCCTCGCCCGACGCGTCGGACGCGGCCTGCGAGCGCGTGCTGCGCGCCGTCAACCTCGGGGGGCTCCTCGACCGCTCGGCCGCACGTTCATCGGGCACCGCCGCACTCCCTTCTCGCGTCCCCGGAGGCTCCTCCGAGGCGAACACCGCTTCTGATGTCGATGACATGAGCCTCGCAGCAACCACCGACATTTCCAGCGAAACCGCTCGAGCATCACTCTCCGACGCGCAGCTCGCCGCAGCGCTCGATCAGCAGGTGGGCGAGAACGGCATCATGCTCTCCGGCGGCGAGAAGCAGCGCCTCGCCATCGCGCGTGCACTGCTCACGGCACCTCCCATCCTGCTGCTCGACGAGTCGACGGCGAGCCTCGACGGCGTCAACGAGCGCCTGATGCGCGACGCCCTCGACTCCGTGGCGACGGGCCGCACCCTGGTTGTAATCGCGCACCGGCTCTCGACGGTCGTCGACTCCGACAAGATCATCGTGATCGACGAGGGGCGGGTGGTCGGCGAGGGCACCCACGCCGAACTGCTCGAGTCGACACCGCTCTACCGCGAACTCGCGAAGCACCAGCTGCTCGTGTCGGCCGAGGGCTGAGCCCGACCGGCCCTGCCCGAGCCGCTCCCCCCTTTCCAGGAGCGGCGCGAACCGTAGGCAGATCCTGAGGAGCAGGCCCTTCAGGACTCGCGCGGACCGACCAACCCGATGCGTTCGGACAGCCCGGGCACTGTACGCCAGATGACCGGCTTCTTCGCTTGCCCCCGTCGTAGCAGGCCCGCATCCTCGAGGTGCGCAAGATCCGCGCGAGCGGTCGGCATCGTCACACCGTAACGCCTGGAGACATCGGCAGCAGTCACCGTGACGACGCCCTCTCGCGAGAGCCACTCGATGAGACTCGCCTGGCGGGAGTTGAAGCCCTCCGCAACCTCCTGCAGGGCAAGTCGCACGCGTCTCGCCTCCGAACGGCGCATCTCGAGATAGGCGTCCAGTTCATCGAGTGCCCGAACGATCACCCGCAGCTGATGCAGGATGAAGTAGGTGAGGTCCCCGTCATCGTCCTCGCTGTACTCATAGCTGTCGCCGTACTGACCCGGCGCCTCCCTGAGCACCTTCGAAATGGCGAGGTATTCCGCGAGCCAATACCCGTTGTGCAGCATCGACCAGTAGAAGGCCAGCCTCGCGGTGCGCCCGTTGCCGTCTGCGAAGTAGTGATCATATCCGAACATGAAGTGCGTGATCGTCGCGCGAACCACTGGAGGAATGTACGGGGAATCCGTGACGCTTCCGTTGGCGAATGCGCAGAGTTGCTGCAGCCGGTGCGGCAACTCTTCCGCCGGGGGCGGAGTATGAACCAGATGCTGCCCGCGCCACACCTGAACCCGCTGCTCGCCGACCCGCTCGAGACGACCGGCCTGACCCTGATCGTCGAGGGTGCCGGCGGTGAGTTCGGCGTGGAGTTCGAGCACCCACTCGGGCGACAACGGCTCGCTCGATCGCGCCGAGGCCCGCTTCATCGCGAGGTAGTTGTTAAGGATCATCAGCTCCGACACATCGACAGGATCACGCCCCGAATCGATCATCTCGACGGCAGCACGCCTACTGGTCGACGCTCCTTCCAGCTGGCTGGAGGTAACCGACTCTTCGACGAGCGATCGGACGATAAACCCATCGCGTCCACCACGAGTCAGAGCGTCTCCACCCCCGAGCACATTGCCACCCGCTCTTCTGGCGATCTCATCCGAAAGCTGCAGCACTTCATCGCTCATCACGAAGGAGAAGAAGCGGCCGTCTTTCCGTTGCAACGGCACCGTGCGCATCTGCGCCGAGCGCTGAATCTTCAGCTTCAGCCACCACTCCTCGTGCGTGAGCCCCTCCGGAGCGGGACGGTGCCGAAGCTGATCCCAGTGCCAGTATCGCGAGTCGTCGAGAGGCGGCGAGAGCAGCAGCTCTGCGAAGCGCCCGGGGCGCTCATCGACTCTTCGATGCAGTTCTTCCACGCTCGGGGCGCGAGAACGGATGACCATACGCACAATCTAGCATAAAGAAAATTTTGCTTTCATTTTCTTTTATTCTCTTTTGCCCTTCGGGGCGCGGTCCTGCCACCCCACGCAGAGCGCTCGCTCGCCGCAAACCGCGCCTCCGCTCAGCCCCGCCGCAGCATCCAGTCGACCCGCGGCTCGATGATCACCCGGAAGACCCGCGTGATCCACGTCATCGAGAGCAGCAGGGCGATCGCGATCGCGATCGCCGTGAGCAGCAGCACGCCGACGACCCCCCACGCAGCCACCGCTTCGATGACGCCCGTCTCCCGCAGCACCCAGACGACGGGTCCGTGCAGCAGATACACGTACAGCGTGCGCGCACCCCAGACGGTGATGATGCTCTGACGCCGCGGAGCCACGATGAGCACGGCGAGCGTGAGTGCGGCGGCCATCGCCAGCAGCAGCGCCGTGACCACGATACCGCCGAGTGAGGCCGACACCCACTCAGTCGGCTGCCAGTCGCCGATGGGCCCCCGCTCGAAAGCGGTGAGGTAATCGTCGCGCCAGGTGAGCCACCGGTCGATGCGCCAGAAATCCTGCAGGTGCGCCGCGACCGCGAACACGATCCCGACCGTCCCGAGCAGCGCCCACGCCCCGATCCGGGCCGCCCGCGCCGGCCGCGTGAACCACTGCCCGTCGAGCCACCCGCGCTCGCGGATCAGCCATCCCGCCACGAAGAACGGCATGAACACCATCGTGCGCGAGGCCGAGAACGCCGTGCCGACGGCGGGCAGCAGCCCCGAGGCGAGCGCGAGCCCGATCGAGAACAGCAGCGGGTGCCGCAGCCTGGCGATGTAGGGCAGCAGGATGCGCATGGTCACCAGCGTCACGAGAAACCAGAGTGTCCAGGACGGATTGACGAGGAATCCGGATCCGGGCGCGCGCCCCTCGACGACAGCGCGGATCACTGCCCAGACACCCTCCCACAGCAGCCAGGTCGCCAGCAGCTGCACGGTCGAGGCGACCGCCTTCGGCGACGCCTCGGGCTTCGAGAAGAGGCCGGAGAGCAGGATCATCGCCGGCATGTGGAACAGGTAGATGAACGAGTAGAGGGCGAAACCGAGCGACGAATCGGTGCGCACCGTGGAGATCACGTGGCCGATCACGACGAGCACGATCAGCAGGAAGCGCGCGTTGTCCCAGTACGCGATGCGGCGCTTCGGAGCGGGCTGCGCGGCAGCGGGCCGCGCGGCGGCAGAATCAGCGGGCGTCGCGGCGGCGGAAGCGGGGGCGGCGGCACGTTCGTTCACTCGTCCAGAGTACGCGGAGGGGGCGACCTCGTTCGCCGGAGACCGCCCGACGAGGTGCGGGAACGCCACGCCGAAACCTGGGCACGTCAACCAAACGGTCGACCTTGGCCCGACTCTCCCCTCCTTGCGCTATCGAGATGACGCGGCGTGCCCCTCTGCTCGAGGCCCAGTGGCAGCATGGGTCATCTCGGCGGGGGAGGGAGGTCCGAGAGTGTGGGGACGAAAAGGGGGAGAGGGCCGAGGATCCCGCCTCGAGACATCCGCAGAAACGAAAAACCGGGGCCGATCAGCTGTTTCCAGCTGATCGACCCCGGTTTCCTTCGAGCCGCCTGTCGGATTTGAACCGACGACCTGTTCTTTACGAGGGAACTGCTCTACCCCTGAGCTAAGGCGGCGCGGCGCAGAATCTCTTCCGCACACGAGCGCCAACTTTACCACAAAGAGGCGCCTCGATTCATCTTCGGCGGCTCACCGACGAGCGATGGCCGCCCCCCGCCCCGGCGCTCACTCCGCGCTTCCCCGCCCCCTCCCGGCTCCGACCTCGCTACGAGCAGCGCGGGTCGCTCTCGGGCACGGCGCCCGTGAGCAGGTAGTCGTCGATCACCTCGTCGATGCAATCGCTCTGTCCGTAGGCGGTGTGCCCCTCCCCCTCGTAGGTGAGCAGCACGCCGCTCTCGAGCTGCTGCGCGAGCGACTCTGCCCAGCGGTACGGGGTGGCGGGATCGCCGGTAGTACCGACCACGAGGATCGGATCGGCGCCCGCCGCGACCACCGGCTCCCGGTCCGATGCACCGGCCACCGGCCACTCGGCGCACGACACATCTCCGAAGCCCTGGAAACGACCGATCGTGGGCGCGATCCGGTCGAGCTCGGCGGCCTCCGCGCGCATGCGCTCACGGTCGAGCTCACCGCTGGGATAGTCGAGGCAGTTGATGGCCGAGAACGCTTCGGTGGAGTTGCCGACGTACTCGCCGTCGACCCGGTCGTAGTAGAAATCGGCGAGCGAGAGGGCCACGTCGGCGTCTCCCTTCGACACCGAGGCGAAGAGCTGGTCGAGGTAGCCCCAGTTGCTCTGCGAGTACAGCGGGGTGATGATCGCGGTGAGCATGGTGCCTGCGCTGAGCGTGCGGCCGTCGGACCCGGTGAGGGGCTCCGAGTCGACCCGGTCGAGCTGCTCGCCGATCGCAGCCATCGCCTCGTCGACGGTTCCGGTGAACGGGCAGTCCCTGCGCTGCAGGCAATCGGCGACGTACGCCCGCAGCGCGAGCTCGAAGCCTCGGGTCTGCTCGCGCACCACGTCGGTGACCTTGCTCGTCGGATCCATCGCCCCGTCGAGCACGAGACGCCCCACTCGCTCGGGGAACGCATCGGCGTATCGCGCACCGATGTAGGTGCCGTACGAGAGGCCGAGATAGTGCAGCCGGTCGTCGCCGACGATCGCGCGCAGCATGTCGAGGTCGCGCACGGTGTCCTCCGTGCTCACGTGCCCGAGCAGGGCGCCCGTGCGCTCCTCGCAGGCCTCGCCGAATGCGCGAGCCTCACTGAGCGCGGCGTCGATCCACGCGTCGCTGCCTCGCTCGAGGTCGCGGTTCTCGTCCGCTCCGAACAGATAGTCGTCCATTCCCGCGGAGTCGAGGCAGCGCACGGGTGTGGAGTTGCCGACGCCCCGCGGATCCCACCCGATCACGTCGTACGAGCGCTGGATCTCGGCGGGCACGGCGTACTCGAGGCTCTCGCCCACGTACTCTGCGCCGGAAGCGCCGGGGCCGCCCGGGTTCACGAAGAGCGTGCCGATGCGGTCGCCGCCGGTCGCGGGGTGCTTCACGAGGCGCAGGGTGATCGTCTCGCCGCTCACGTCGCCCCAGTCGAGCGGGGCGTAGACATCGGCGCACTCCATGCCGTCGCCGCACGGGGTCCAGATCGGCTGCTGCGCCCCGAACGCCTCGACCCCGCCCGTGGGCCGCTCGGGCAGTTCGTAGCTCTGCCGCTTCCCCGTTTCCCCGTCGAACAGCGAGAGGATCGGCGCGCACGCCGTGAGCATCACCAGCGCGGCGGCCAGAGCGGTCGCCGCAACAGCGCGCATCGCCCTGCGCGCGCCGGTCATGCCGCCGCCCCGAGGGACTCGGCGAGCTGCGGCGACACGATCGCCGCGAACAGCGCCTCGAGCACCAGACCCGGCGTGATGCCCCGCGCCAGCCGCTGCCGCGCCGACTCCACCGCCGTCACCATCGCCAGAGCCCGCTCCGGCGACCACCGCTCGGCGAGGTCCTCGATGCGCGGCCGCTGCTCACGGTTGACGAGTTCGGGATCGGCCTCCAGCGACACGAGCAGCACGTCGCGGTAGAGCGACAGCAGGTCGGTGAGGATGCGGTCGATGCCGTCGCGCAGGCTGCGGGTCGCACGACGCTTCTGATCCTCCTCGAGCGCTCGCACCTGCGCGCGCATCTGGGGCGGGATCGCCGCGCCCGGGGCGAGGCCGAGACTGCGCAGGGCCTCTTCGCGTTCCCGCGCGTCGAGCTGCTCGGTGAGCGCCGCCGCGTCGGCCTCCGCCACCTTCACCAGAGAAGCCGCGGCGCGCATGGCGTCGCCCAGCGTCTCGACCGAGAGCGCCACGGCGATGGATCGCTCGCGGCGCGCCAGCGATTCGGGATCGCTCGCCAGGCGACGGGCCATGCCGATGTGGCTCTGAGCGAGGCGGGCTGCCCGCTCGGCCGCTTCGGCGTCGATGCCGTCGCGCTCGTGCAGCAGACGCGCGATGTCTTCCGGGCTCGGGGTGACCAGGCGCAGCGAGCGGGTGCGCGATCGGATCGTGGGCAGCAGGTCCGCCTCGCTGGGGGCGCAGAGCACCCAGATGGTTCGCTCGGGCGGCTCTTCGAGGGCCTTCAGCAGCACGTTCGAGGTGCGCTCGGGCATGCGATCCGCGTCTTCGATGACGATCACCCGGAACCGGCCCTCAGCGGGTGCGTAATGCGCCGTGGTGACGATCTCGCGCGCGGCCCTGATGTCGATCAGCAGCTTCTGGGTGGTGAGCACGCCGAGATCGGGGTGGGTGCGGGCGCGCACCTGCTCGAAGACCGCGTCGCGCTCGGCCTCGTTGCGCGCGATGAGCGCGGCCGCGAAGCGGAACGCCAGGTTCGAGCGGCCGGATCCCGGAGGCCCGGTGATGAGCCAGGCGTGCGCCGGGGGTGCCGAGGCCGCAGGATCGGCAGCATGCTGCAGCGTTCGCACCGCCTCCGGTTGACCGACGATCTCTGTCCAGAATTCCACCCCCAAAGGGTATCGCGCGCCTCTGACGTTCTCGGGAGGGGCTGCCAGGGGGGCTCCGGATCGGCCCCTTCGCACAGAAAGGGTGAAAGTACGGGTGAAGTTCGATGCTTTCGCCACCTGTGCGAAAACTGCGCTTCTAGCATCGGTACTGGCGCTCGACCCAGTTCCCCCCGGGAAGACGCCATCCCTCCCTCCGGTGTCCATATCCTCTGGGAGGGGCGAGCCCCCGGACCTGTCCCCCAGGTAGCCGGGGGCTTCATACGTTTCGCCCGGCGGCGCGCAGGGTCAGGCCGGCAGATCGACGTATCCCGCCTTGCCCGGTCGCACCTCGGCGGCCCCCGCACTGACCTCCGCGGCGAGCGCGGTCAGCGCCGCGACCTCGCTCTCGGCGACGAGGTAGCGCTGCGCGACACGATCGCTGTACTCGGCGGCGCCGATCCCGAACCCGCGTCGTCGTGCCTCGGACTCGATCTGCGGAGCTAGGTCGTAGGCCGTCGTGACCAGCACCTCGCGCCGCAGGCCGCGCCGCACCCGCACCGCCCCCAGCACGGCCTCCGCGACCGCCGCCCGATAGGCGCGCGTGAGCCCGCCGGCGCCGAGCAGCACCCCGCCGAAGTAGCGCGTGACCACGGCCACCGTGTCGCTCAGGCCGGCCGAGACGAGAGCGTCGAGCATCGGGGCGCCGGCCGTGCCGCTCGGTTCGCCGTCGTCGTTGGAGCGCTGCACCCGGCCGTCCGCGCCGAGCACGAACGCCGAGCAGTGGTGCCGCGCCCTCGGGTGCTCGCCGCGAACCCGGGCGATCACCTCCCGCGCCGCCGACTCGGTCTCCACCCGCTCGAGTCGGGTGAGGAACCGCGAGCGCGAGATCTCCAGCTCCGCGTCGACGGGGGCGGCGATGGTCTCGTACTCCGTCTCCATGCCTTCCATCCTCGCAGCCCGCAGGGTGTCGCCGCGCCCGCTACGATCGTGCGTATGGGCGAGAGCGTGCGTGCGGACACCTGGGTGTGGGGCGTGCGTCTCGCGAAGACCCGC
The DNA here is from genome assembly GCF_055791005.1 of Leucobacter holotrichiae. Taxonomy (NCBI): domain Bacteria; kingdom Bacillati; phylum Actinomycetota; class Actinomycetes; order Micrococcales; family Microbacteriaceae; genus Leucobacter; species Leucobacter holotrichiae. Next base: position 159,949 of record NZ_JBVUAC010000004.1, on the reverse strand, counting down.
AGCCAGGCCACTGCGGCGTGCCGCGCGGGCCACGTGCGCGTCAACGATGCTCCCGCGAAGGCGTCTCAGCCGGTGCGCATCGGCGACGTGGTGCGCGTGCGGCTCCACGGTTTCGACCGCATATACCGCGTCACCGGCCTGCCCGTGCGCAGGGGCAGCGCGGCGGAGGCAGCGAAGCACTTCGAGGATCTGACGCCGCCGCCCCCGCCGCGTGTCGAGCGCCCGGCGATGGTGGTTCGGGATCGGGGCGCGGGGCGCCCCACGAAGCGGGAGCGCCGCGAGATCGACCGGCTGCGCGGCCGGGACTCCGCGGAGTAGGGCGCGGCGACGCGGTGCGTCCGCATACGCCGCCGCTGAAGCCTCTACACCGTCGCCGAGAGGCGGATGCAGCTCGGGGATTCACCGATCCCGTATGCAGCACCCGCCCCCGAGGCGCGGCCCGAACACTACCCGGTCACACCCGCACCGGTCTCTTCAGCCGCGGCCCTTGCCCGCCGCCGCTCCGCCAACAACGCACCGGCACCGCCGAGCAGCAGCAGGAGAGCGGCCAGCGCTGCGAAGGCGAGGATGTCGCCACCGGTGATCGCGAGAGGATCGCGGGGATCCGCCTGAACGACCGAGACAGTGGCTTCATCGCTGATCCTCGAATCGTCCGTCAGCGCGGAATCAGAGTCGAGCACCGCAGTGTTCGTCACGGCGGGGTAAGCGGCCCGCCCCACAGCGACCTCAAGGGTCAGCTCGATCCTCTCGTCGACCTGCAGGCCGCCCGGCAGCACCCAGGTGACCGTGCTGCCATCGACCGAGACGTGCTCATCGGGTGAAGCATGGAAGGTGAGCCCGTCGGGCAGTTCGTCGGTCACGGTGATGGGGCCGGGGTCGGCCGTGGGGCCGCGGTTCTCGACCTCGATCCGGTACGTGCCGATCTCGCCCACCTTGAACTCGCCCACGGCGGTCTTCGTCACGGCAAGCGTGACGACGGGATCCACCACGACCGTCGCATCGGACTCGTCGTTCAACGGGTTGCTGTCATCGTCAGTCGTGACGGTAGCGATGTTGCGCAGACCATCGGGCGCGAAACGATCCGCGGCCGTCACAGCATCGAGCACCAGAACGATCGTTTCACCGGGCTCAAGGCTCTGCCCCTCGGCTACCGGCGTCCAGGTGAGGCGCTGCGCCCCGCCGGCCGAGCCGAGCTCTGGCTCGATCCCGGCGCTCTCACCGTCGGCGACCTGCACCTGCGCGCTTCCGGGAACGTAACTCATGCCCAGCGGGAGCGCGTCGGTGACGGTGATCGGTCCGTGCGCGCTGCTCGGCCCCTCGTTCGTCACGACGAGCCGGTAGCCGACGGTGTCACCGGCCTGCACCTGCGCGGCGTCGGCCGTCTTCACGATCGACAGATCGGCGCTCGCTTGCTGGTGCGAATTGTCGCTGTCATCCGGCCGCTCGTCCTCCGGCACGTTGTCGGCTCGGGCCTGCGCCCAGTTGACCAACTCCGCATCGGGATCGAGTTCGGGCGCGGTGGTGAACGTCACGATGAACGACGCCGCTTCGCTCTTCCCGACACCGAGGTCCTCTTCGAGAGCCGCGATCAGGCAGTCACCCGCCGGGTACCCGGCCGCCTCAGCGATGCCCTCCTCGCACGCGGTCGTCTCGGCGACCCACTCACCGGAGCCGATATTCGTCACCCGAGGGTCGCTGAGGCCGGCTGGAATCGGATCGACGACCCGTACATCACGTGCGATCGCCGGCCCCTCATTGATGACGTCGATGCGGTAGCTGACGTCGGTGCCGGGCGTGATCGGAGGCGCCGGGGGCGCGATCGAGTTCGCGAGCACCCACTCGCCGTCGACGAGCACGACCCGATTCTTAGCGATGTCGAGCACCGTGCGGTCGCCCGGGGTCACAGTACTGGTGTCCTCGTTCGGATCTTCGGGGTCGGTCGTCTCACCCGGGGACACGACAGCGACATTCGTGATGGCGCCGCCCTCCCACGCGGGGTCGATGAGAGCTGTGATCTCGATATCCGGTTCAGCGCCCACGAGGAAACGGTCGCCGCGGTATGTGAAGGTGATCGTGTCGCCGGCGGTCGCGTGACTCCAACCGCCGGGGTTCGACGTCGTCGCCGCCCAGAGGTCGTTCGACGGGTCCTCGATCAGGCCGGCAATGCCCGGGGGCAAGGTGTCCGTCACCGTGATCGGGCTATCAGGCGAGCTCCACGAGGTCGAGGGACCGGCATTGCGGGGCGTGAGCCGCCAAGTCACCGGCTCACCGGCAGTGATGGCCTCGGCGGGAGTGGTGGCCGTCTTGCCGATCGTGAGGTCGGCGACGCCGGTCACGTCGACCGGATCGACGTCCCGATCGTTCGTGATGTCGTTGTCGTTCGGGCCGTCGACGACGGCGATGTTCAGCACGTCCTCCGCCGGCTCATGACCCGCGTCGACCAGCGCGGTGAAGGCGATCTCCACGGTGCCGCCGACCGCGAGGTCGACGCTGCCGGTGATGTCGCCCCAGACGAGCCTCTGCCCGTCGAGCGCGGGCTCGACTGCGATGGCTTCCGCACCGTCGACCGAGACGCGCGCCGTGCCCTCGACGTAGCCGAAGCCGGTCGGCAGGGTGTCGGAGACGACGATCGGCTGATCGGAGACGCTCGGCCCGTGGTTCGCGACGCGCAGACGGTACTCCACCGTCTCACCGGCCACGACGGCCTCGCCGACGGCGGGCGCCGTGTGCGACTTCTCGATCGAGAGGTCGGCGCTGCGGTTGGAGGTCGCGTCGTCGTCATCCCGATCGAAGCCGCCCACCCAGTTCTCCGCGGTCACCTCGGCCCAGTTGATGAGAGGATCGCTCTCGTCGTGCTGCATCGCCGCGTCGGTCGCGTAGGTGACGACGAACTGCAGCGCGGCCTCCGGGCCGACCTCCTGCGAGCCGACGAGCGCGAAGGTGTCCCAGCCGTCGCTGCCGCCGACGCTCGTCGTGCCGCCGACCCCGTGCTGCCACACGCGCTCACCGATGCTCTCGTGCCCGAGGTACGAGAGCCCCTCGGGCACCTCGTCGACCACCGCGACCTCGCGCGCGTCGGCCGGGCCGTCATTGACGACGGTGATGCGGTAGCTGATGTCGTCGCCCGGAACGAACGGCGGCACCGGTTGCTGCTCGGCCGCGACGACCCATTCGCCATCGACCTGCACGACGCGCGTCTTGTCGATGCGCAGCGAGGTGTAGTCGCCCGGTGCGACGGGAACCTCGCTGTCGTTGTTCGACGGATCGCGGTCGCGGGTGGCGCCGGGAACGATCTCGACACGGTTCAGGATCTCGTCGTCGACCCAAGCGGCGTCGATCACGCCCGTCAGCGCGATGCTGAAGGCGGGGTCCGCCGCCTCGTCGGGGTTCGCCGCGATGCGCTCGCCCTGGAAAGTCCAGGTGATCGTGTCGCCGGCACGCGCCGGGAACTCGATCGGCTTGCCGTCGCGGGTCGCGGTGGCGGCCCACTCCTCGGTCGAGGGGTCGGTCACGCCGTGCACACCGGCCGGCAGGACATCGGTGATCGTGATCGGGCTCTCCTCGGTGCTCAGCGAGTCGGAGGGTCCGAGGTTGCGCACGTCGAGCCGCCAGGAGAGCTCTTCGCCCGCGGTGATCGCCTCGGCCGCCGTGGTCACCGACTTCTCGATGGCCAGGTCGGCGAGCGGCACGGTGGTGATCACGTCGTCGTCGCAGGGCTCGGCGTTCGTATTCGTCTCCGTCGTGGCGACGCACGCGTCGTTCACGACCTCGACAGCGTCGCCGATGCCGTCGGTCACCAGCGCGGTGATCGTGAGCTGCGGGGCGTGCGAGCCGTCGGCCGGGGCCGCAGGCAGCATGCCGGTGTACTCGGCGACCACGACGACCCGCCCGTGGTCGCCCGGCTCGGCGCTCACGAGCGACCAGCCGTCGCCTGCCAGCTCGACGAAGTCGAGACCGGCCGGCAACGTGTCTGTCACGGTGACGCCCGTGACGACCGAGGGGCCGTCGTTCGCGACGTCGAGGGTGAAGGTCGCTCTGTCGCCGACCTCGAACTCGTCGTTCGGCTTCGCCGTGACGTGGCTCTTCTCGATCGAGACCTCGACCTCTCGGTCGACGCGCAGCTCGGCGGTGTCGCTGTCGGGCGCCTCCGCGGGGTCGGTGGTGGGATCGCCGTTCGTGTCGAGGGTCTCCTCGTCGATGTCGGCGGTGTTCGTCAGAGGGGCGCCGTGATCCACCGTCGCGTCGATATCGACGGCGAAGCGGATCTCGGGCGCGCTGTCGCCGCTCGCGAGCCCCGCGTCGCGCGTGAAGGTCACGCGCTGCGGGTTATCGACGTCGACCGCGGCCTGCCAGCCGCTGGCGCCGACCAGTCCCGCGAAGGTCATGCCCTCGGGCAGGGTGTCGTGCACGACCAGCGGCCCGACGGCGTCGCTCGGGCCGTCGTTGCGCACGACGAGCTGGTACCACAGCGGGGTGCCAGCGACGGCGACCTCGGTCGCCTCGCCGTCGGCCGGGTCGAGCGCCGTCTTCGCGATGCCGAGGTCGGCCTTCGCGCCCACGACGACATCGGCGCTGTCGGGCAGCTCGTGCGGCTCGTCGGGATCGCTCGTGCGGCGGTCGACCCAGGTGAGCAGCGCGTCGTTGGTGAGGGTCGCGGAGACGTTGCCGCCGTCCGCGAGCGCCTCGGGCGCGATGTCCACGACGATGTCGATGAAGCTCTCGCCCACCGGCAGCAGCGAGGCGCTGCAGTTCACGGCGCTCGCGCCGGCCTGGTTGCCGTCGCTCGGGCAGACCCACGCGCTGCCGGCCTCCGGCGTCACCGAGGCGAGCGTGAGGTGCTCGGGCAGCGTGTCGGCGATGAAGGCGGGGTTCGCCGAGGGACCCTCGTTCTCGATGAACAGACGGAAGGTCGCCTGCTCGCCTGCGACGGCCTCGGCCGAGTCGACCCAGGCGCCGGTCTCGGCATCGTAGACCTTCTTCGCGAAGGTCATGTTCGCCTCGCGCTCGAGGTCGACCTCGTCGGTGGTCGAGTCATCCGGGCCGTCGGGACCGCCGACCGTTGCCGTGTTCAGGTACGCGCCGTTCGGCGCGTCGGAGGCGACGTCGACGGTGAGCCTGATGACGAAACCGTCACCGACGGGCACCGTGAAGGTCTCTTCAGCGGTGCCGACCACCCAGCTCAGCGTGCCCGGCTCGTCGCCGGGAGCCGCCGGGGTCGCGGCGATGGGCGCCCAGGTCGCACCGCCGTCGAAGCTGATCTGCGACGAGTCGGCAGCGTACGAGAGGTGCGTCGGCAGCGCGTCGGTCACCGTGATCGGGCCGCGCGAGGCCGAGGGGCCGCGGTTGACGACGCTGAGCTCGTAGTCGAGCTGCGAGCCTGCGACGGCATCTCCGAGGTGCGTCTTCTCGATCTCGAGCGCCGCGCGGCGCTCGACGTCGGTCGACGTGCTGGTGTCGTCGTCGGGGTCGGCGTTGTCGGCGTCGGCCACGACCCGGTTGACCACCGCGCTGTCCTCGTCGAGCACGAAGTCCGAGTCGAGCAGCGTCGTTATCACGAACGAGGCCCGGTTCGAAGTGTCATCGGCCGGCAGCCCGACGGGGCTCGGGAGCGGCGCCGGGTCGGTCAGGGAGAAGAGCTGCTCATCTGCGGCGTCGGTGGTCTCGCGCTGCCAGACACCGACGACGTCCTCGATCGAGACGAAGCTCAGGTACTCGGGGAGCGCGTCGGTCACGGTCACACCGCGCGCCGTCGCCGGACCGAGGTTCGAGACCTCGACGAGGTAGCTGACGTGCTCGCCCGGCACGGGCGCCTCGGTCGCCGCGACCCACTCGCCGCTCGCCTCGTCGTACACCGCGCGCGTCTTGGTGACGTCGATGACGGTATCGGCCGAAGGCGTCACCGCCGGCGGCGTGGAGGTGTTGTTCTCGTCCTCGGGATCGGTGGTGTCGCCCGGAGTCACCCCTGCGGTGTTCAGCAGTTCGGCACCGGCCGCCCAATCGGGATCGATCGTGCCGGTCAGCGTGATCGTCGCGGGCGAGGCGCCCACCGCGATGGCTGCGCCCTGGTAGATCCAGGTGATCGTGTCGCCCGCCGTCGCGAGCTCGCCCTCGGGCCAGGCCGCGCCGTTCAGCTGCGCCGTCCAGATGCCGGCGACCGAGGGGTCGGCCACGTCGAAGATACCGGCGGGCACCTCGTCGGTCACGGTGATGGCTGCATCTGCGCCGCTCAGCGAGCCCGAGGGGCCGAGGTTCATGACCTCGATGCCCCACGAGATCGGCTTGCCGGCACCGAGGTCGGCCTCCGCCGTGTTCACGGTCTTCACGATCTGCAGATCGGCGGCGGCGCTCGAGGTCTTCTCGGCATCGTCGCTGTTCGGGTTCTCGCTGCTCGGCTCGGTCTTAGCCGGGCGCTCGAAGGTCTCGCCGAGCACCGAGGCGGTGTTCTCGAACGAGGATCCGTCGGCCACCGTCGCAGGAATGTTCACATCGCCGACGATGCGGATGTAGTCGCCTCCGTCTGCCGAGAGCGTGATGTTCTCACCGACGCGGAACTCGAAGGCACCGCTCGCGCCGCTGCCGCCGGTGACCTCGAGGTCGGTGAGCGGCACGACCGTGTCGCCGTCGTGGTAGCTCGCCGTCCAGCCGCTGACCGTGACCCCGGTCGGCAGCTTCTGGGCGTCCTCGAAGGCGAACCAGCCCTCGCTCGCGTCGGGACCGTGGTTCGTGACGACGATCTCCCACTGCGGCTGCGCGTAGTCGGCGCCGACCGCGGCCCCCGCGACCCAGCTGCCGTCGTCCAGGCCGTAGAGTCCGTTGCTCGTGCCGCCGATAGCGCTCTTCACGAGCCTCAGGTCGGCCTCGGCGATGTGCGCGTCGGCCTGATCGTCGTCGCCGGTGAAGGCGCCGTCCGCGTTCTCCGTGCTGCCGGTCGTATCGGTGGTCACGGCCCGCAGCTGGTTGGTGTGCGGATTCGCCTCGGCGCCCGTGCCGGCGTCGTCGACCGCGCCCTCCTGCGGGGTCGCCGTGAAGGTGATCGTGACGGTGCGGGCCGCCTCGTCACCGGTCGCGTTCGTGCCGGGCAGCAGCTCGAAACCGTCGGTGTCTTCGCCGAGACTCCAGAGCAGCGTCTGCCTGCCCGCCTCCGCGTCGGTCCTCGGCTCGATGTGCCGAGTGGCTGCCGCGCCGATCTTCACCTGCGCGCTGTGCTCGTCATAGACCCAGTTCCGCGGCAGGACGTCGGTGACGTCGACGGTCTGCGCCGATCCTGCCCCCGTATTGGTGAGCGTCAGCTGCCACTGGAAGGGGGTGCCGACCGTCGCGAGCCCGTCGGGGTTCGCGTCGCCGACGGTCTTCTCGAGCTCGACGAACGGGAACACCGGTGCGACACGCGCGTCGTCGCGAATGCGGTCGTCGCCGTCGAGGGACGGATCGTATTCGCGGCCGCCATCGGCGAAGGACTCGAAGTGGGTGACGTTCGCGTAGTTCACGAGCGCTTCGGTCGTCAGCGCCTCGGCGTCGACGAAGCTCGCGTCGTAGCCGAGGACGGCGGCGTTCGGCCGGTCGTCGCCGGCCTGAGCGGCCGGGTGCAGCGGGCCGGCGATCTGCCAGGTGATCGTCCCACCCGAGCCGTTCGCGATGTCACCGTCGACCGCGGCCGGGGTCGGCGCGATGGAGTCGATATCGACTTGCACACCCTCGGGCACCCGGTCGGTCACCGTGACGTTGTGCGCCGCGGTGAGGTTCCGCGCCTCGACGCCGCTGTTGCGCACGGTGATCTCATAGCTGAAGCCGCCGTCGGGGTTCAGGCTGATCGCGTCTTCATCGATCGCGGTCTCGGCCGCGAAGTCGATCTTCTTCTCGATGGCCAGCACCGGGTCGAGCACGTCGACGCGCGCGTCGTCCGTCAGCGGGGTCACAGGGTCGGCGCCGGGTGCCGGGCGCCAGGTGAGGCCGGCGGTGTTCGGCAGCTCGCCGACGTTCGCCGCGACGCCGTCGTGCGCGAGCAGCACGTCGTAGCTGAAGATCAGCGTGCGCGGATCGGCGTTCGAGGCGATGTCGCCATCGTTCTGACCGTAGCTCCAGGTGCTGGTCTGACCGGCTGCCGCACGGTTCCAGTCATCCGTTACATCGACGGGGTCCCCGGTGCCGGTGATCTGATGCACGCGCACCGAGTCGGCGTCGAGCTCGACGCCCGCCGGCAGCGCATCGCGAACCTCGATGTCGTAGTAGTTGATGTTCGGGAAGAGATCGACCCGCACCTCGTACTGCACCGTCTCGCCGATGGGAGCCGCGACGGCCGCGGGGTCGTAGTCGACGTCGCCCGAGACGCGCACACCCTTGGCGATATCGGCGGTGGTGGCGCGCACCGTCGTCTCGTCTGCGGCGACGCGATCGCCGCGTCGGTTGGTCGCGTCGTCATCGAGGTCTGCCGGCAGCGTCTGTCCGGTGACGCGTGCGGTGTTCGGGAACTCGCGGCCCGCACCGGCGCTGGGGCTGATGACGGCCGTGTAGCCGAGCGCGACCGTGCCGGGTGCGACGGGAGCGGGCAGCTCATCGAGCTGCGTGAAGGCCTCCGCGCTCCAGGTGATGGTGCCGCCCTCGCCGTCGAGCACGCTCTGCTCGACGACCACGGTGTTCGGCGAGAACGGGCCGGTGTGCGGCGCCTCCGCCACGACGTACTCGGCCGCACTGCCTGCGACCGTGAAGCTGTCGGGAACGACCTCGAGCCCCTCGGGCACCTCGTCGACCACGACGTTGTCGTAGCTCTTCGGGCGGTTCGCCGTCGCGCCGACGGTCAGCGTGTAGTCGACCTCGTCGCCGATCGCGACCTCGCCCCGGGCGTTCTGGGTCTTCACGATGGTCGGCCGGGGCTCGATGTACCGCACCTCGGCGCTCGCGTCGTGCTCGATGCGAGCGTCCGGCGTATTCGGATCGTCGTAGCCGAAGGTGGCCGTGTTGCGCAGCTGCGTCGGGTTCGCGAGGTCGGGTGTGCGACTCGGGTTCGAGGCATCGCGGTCGGTCACCCAGGCCGAGACGCGCACGCGGAATGTCTCGTCCGCGTCACCGGTCGTGTACTCGGCGCTGCTGAGCACGCCGTGCTCGTCGCCGTCGCTCTGCGCGCAGGTGAAGCCGGCGAGCGAGCCTTCGTCGCAGGTGCCGGGGTCGGCATCCGTGTCATCGGGCCCGAAGAACTGCGCGCTGCCGTCGACGAACTCGTACGCGAGACTCCGACCCCAGTTCGCACCGTAGCCGAACAGACCGCCGTCCGAGAGTCTGAAGTTCTTGACGGTCGTCTTGGCGGGCAGCGTGATGGTGTACTCGAAGGTCGCGATCTCGCCCTGCACGATGGCGCTCGCGGGGTTGTGCGGATCGCTCACCGGGGCGGTACCGGGGGGCGCGATCTGCGTCGAGAGCAGGGTCTTCGTCGGCCGCGGGTCGGGCAGCGAGAAGTGCGAGGGATCGGTCGCGAGGTCGGCGGAGATGCCGAATTCACCGTCGCCCGGAGTGTGGCCCGACACTGGCCGCGAACTGCCGCCGTCTCCCGCACCGCCGTGCGCCGCACCGCTCTCGTCGCCGAGCGTCGGCACGATGCGCGAGACGCCGCCGCCGTTGTTCTCGACGGCGAAACTGCTGATCGAGGCGGTGTTCTCGTAGCGCTGGGCGAGCTGCGCGGCGTCGCCGCCGGCGACGCCGTCCGGCGTGACAACGGTGTACCCGAGGGTGAAGCCGCGCTGCACGGCGGCCTCGGTCTCGCTCGCCTCCGTACTGCCGGGAATGGACTCCGAGATCTCCCAGACGACGATGGATCGGCCCTCGTAGAAGGGATCCACCTTGATCTCCTGCGGCAGATCATCCCAGTCGTAGACCACGGCGGTGTGCGCTGCCGCGCTGCCGACCGCGGTGCCCTGCCACAGCTGCGCGGACGACTCGAACTCGCCGCTCGCCTGGACGTAGCCCTTCAGGTCGGCGGCCCGGATGCCCTCCGGCAGCGCATCGTAGACCCGGTACCCCTGCGTCGTGGTGCTCGGAGCGGTGACGTCGATGCGGAAGCGCACCTCGTCGCCCTGCACGGCCTCGCCGCCGTCGACGTTGCTGTTCACCGCGTTGCCCGCGGCCGGCTCGCCGTCGAGAGTCTCGAGGCCCTTCGCGAGGCGGGCGCCGGTGTCGAGGTGAATGGCAGCGTCGTCGCGCAGGAAGAAGATCTCACCGTCGACGTTGCGCTGCTGGTACTTGGCCAGATTCTGCGACAGGTCGACCTCATCGAACGCCGCGACGTCGACGACCCGCACCTTGATGAAGATGTCGATCTGCGTGTTCTTCGGGAAGAAGCGGTGGCCGGCGGTATCGACGACTCCGCAGTCGGCGCTGCCGAGATCCCAGGTCAGCGACCGGGCGTCTTCGTCGAAAGCGGGGTTCGGCACGAACTCGTCGAGCCAGTCGTCGCCGCTCGGCGAGCAGTTGCCGAGAGCGGTCTCGCTGCTGACTCGGTAGGCGATGTCGGTGAAGCGCCCCTCACCGTCGAGGGCGGGGTCGAACTCCGTGCCCTGGGGCAGGAAGTCGTTGAGCTTCGGCGCGCGCACGTCTGCACCGGCCGGCGGGGTGACGGTGATGCGCCACCACACATCGTCGCCCACGGCGAAGGGCTCGGACGCCTCCTCGGGTTCCCAAGCGTCAGCGGGCACGGCGGTGATGTCGCCGCCGGGAATCTCGGCACCGCGCGGCAGCACCTGCTTCGAGAGCCCGCTGAGGGGCGCCTTGAGCGTAGCGTGCGAGTCGTCTTCCGCACGGTACTCGCCGTCGGCATCGGCCGGCGCAATGCCGTTGCCGGGGTCACCTGCCGAGGTGACGCCGCTCAGCTCGTCGATCGCGGCGGTGGTGGCGGTGATGTCGACCGTGTTGCGCACGGTGTCGCCCGAGGTGGTCGCGCCCGGCGCGTTCGCGTACTCGTTCTCGTGCTGCGCGTAGAGCGCGTTCTGGACTGCCGTGTACACGACCTCGTGCCCGGCCGAACCGCCGTCGTGCCCGTTGCCGGTGCCGGCCCCGAGCGGTTCGATGTACAGGTCGAGGAAGAAGTGGCCGGTGGCCGGGTCGAAGGCGATGCCGCTGAGCGTCGCCCCCTCGAGCGTCGTGTCTGCGCGCTCCGAGGGGTAGGCGCAGTCGGCGCCGACGCCGGCGTCGAGCAGCGCCCGGCTCCACGCCTCGGGGCTCATCTCGTCGCTCACGACGGTGCCACCCGGACGGGGATCGCCGATGAGCAGGCGCGGGTAGCCGTCGCCCGGCGTGACCGCTCCGGCGGGGATCGCCGGGCAGATGCCGTCGCCGAGATCGTCGGTGAGACGGTTGGGGCGGACGTCTGCACCGCTGTCACCCGGCCCGCCGAGCTCGGCACCCGTGTACTCGCTCGTCGCGATGTCGAGCCGGTACCGCGCGAGACCGCCCTGGGTGAACTCGGCGTCGTCGACCGTTTTCAGCACGCGCACGTCCATCGCGGTCACGGTGTGCTCGGTCGTGTCGCGAACCCGCGCGTCTTCGGACGAGGCCACCTCGCCTGTGTAAACACCGCTGACGCCCGCGACGTTGGTCTGCGCCTGCGCTGCACCCTCGGGGTCGGGCATCGCCTGACCCTGGCGAGTGGAGGCGCCGCGGTTGTTGTCGAGGTTCGATCCCTGCAGGCCGCCCTCGGGCGAGGGAGTCTCACCGCCGAAGTCGAGTGTGTTCTCGAACAGCGGCACCGCTGCGCGGTATCGGATCTCGAAGAAACCCGGCCGGCCCGCGGCGTCCGGGTAGCTCTGCGCGTGGGGGTCGACGATGCTGTAGTCGACGAGGCCGGCCGCGGCCAGCCGGCCGATGTTCCAGGTGACCTTCGTGTAGACCCTGCCGCTGTCGAGGCCGGGGAAGGCCGCGATGTCGTCAGCCGTCGGCACGAGCGTCTCGACGCGCTCGGCCCCGGCGAGCGCCGCGTTGCGCGCGAGCTCGTGATCGGCGGGGCGGTCGGCGTCGGCGTAGAAGCTGTCGTGCGGGGCCGGGGCGTTCATCGCGCCCTTGCCCGGATACTCCCCGGGACCGCCCTGTGTGCCGTTCGCGTTGCTCGTGTTGTCGGCGCCGCCCAGCCCGAGGTACTCGAGGCCGGCCGGCAGGAAATCGGTGACGACCAGGTCATCGATGTCGCCCTCACCCGTGTGCCATACGCGCAGCGTATAGGTCGTGGTGTTGTCGTGCACGCCGCGCAGCAGCTCGTTCTCGGGGCTGGGCTCGCTCTTCTCGATGCGCGCGGCTCCGACTCGCAGGCCCGCCTCGCCGATGCCGGGCTGCGAGGTCGCTGCGGGGCCGCCGCTGCCGCCGCTGCCGGGGAAGCTGGGCAGGAAGCGTTCGTCGTCGCTCGTGAACGCGAAGACGCGGATGTCGAGGTTCGAACCGACCGGGAACGCGCCGGCGTCAGGGCGGAGGGTGAGGGAACCGCGGTTCGAAGCCCCGGCGGGAAGATCCGAGATGTTGGGGAAGACGAGGTACTGCGATCCTTCTGGCACCGTACAGGGGGCACCGGCTCCAGCGCTGGTGAGGCCGACGGCCTCGCAACTCGCACCCTGGCTCGGCACGGTCTCGCCCGCCTGGTAGACGCGCTTCGGCTGGCCGAACGATTCGCCGGCGCCGACGAAGGTGACGCCGCCCGGTACGAGCACGCCGAGACCGAGGTTGTAGCCGTCGCTCGTGGACTCGTCATCATTGGCAACGCCGATATCGACTGTGACGTCTTCGCCCGCGATGAGCGGAGGATCCTGCTGTTCGACGGTCACCGTCGGGGCCGCCACGGCGGCCTGCGCCATCTGGGTACCGATACCCACCGCGACGAACGAGCCGGCGAGCAGCGACCCCGCCGCAATACCCGCCAACCACTTCTTCGTAGTTCCCTGCACGCGCGACTGTCCCATGTGCCCCGATCACTCCCCCACCCGGCGCCCCTTCCCGCAGGCGCAATGATTCTGGGCACGAAGCCCGGATTCCCACGCTAGGCAGGAAAATCATCCTGCGCCCGTGCAAAAGGGTGAGATCGGGGGTGAGATCCTAGGTGGGAGGGCGGCGCCGATGTAGCAACGCCTCAGAGCAGGCCCCGGCGCTCTCCCTCGAGCACAGCACCGGTGCGTGAGCGCACACCGAGCTTGCGATACAGCGAGCGCAGATGCGTCTTGAGCGTATTCATCGAGATGAAGCCCGTCTGCGCTATCTGCTCACGCGACCGTCCCGCCGCCAACTCTCCCAGTATCTCCAGTTCCCGCTCCGTGAGTACCGACCGCATGTCGAACGAGAACCGTTCCGCCCATCCGGGTAACGAGGGCCAGGCTGCGAAACGGGCCTCGGCGAACGCACGTACCTCACTCGTGAACGCCGCGAGTTCGCGAGGCCTCGGTCCGCCCGGTAAGCGGAGAACGAACCCCAGAACCTCGGCGCATTCCTCTTCCTCGCCGAGGGCGAGATGACTGCCGGCGAGCACCGAGAGGCGGTACACATCCAGCATGCGCAACCCCCGTGTCTCTTGCCGCAGTCCTGCAACGCGCTGCTGCGCTTCACGAGGACGACCGGACAGCAGATCCTGCACCGCTATCGCAAGCCTCGTCACCACCAGATCGCCGTCGGCCTCGGCAAGGCTCCCTCTGGCCTCCTCGAGATTGCCCGACGCGAGCGCGTTTGCGTATCGGCATAGCGCCAACGCACTGCCGTTGAACCCCTCGCCCAGCACTCGCGGCAGCGCGAGGGTATCGAACAGCACGAATCGAGCGTCGCCTTCCTCGACGCGCCCTGCGTCGACGAGGAGTTGCTGCACGGCCACGATGTAGAAGGACCAGAGCTCGCCGAAGTCTCGCATCGGCACACGGTCGAGCAGGCCAAGAGCGTCATCCGGGGTCTCCGACAGCACGAAGGCTTCGACCAACCGCTGAGCCGCATCGTTCGCCGCCTCGACCCAGCTCTCAGTACGGATAACGTCCTCGGCTTCGACAAGCAGGGCCCGAGCGCGATCGGCATCTCCGTAGAGCACCTCGATGATCGCGGATTTCAGACACGCGTCTCGCACGAGGAAGCCGTGTTCCGGAGCGTACCGCTGCACCCGAGCACGTGCGAAGCTCGCGAGCGCCGCGGAAAGATCGCCGGCCAGCATAGCCGTGATGCCGTGCTGCACCGCGATGAACAGAGTCCAGCCACGACTGCGGTCGAGCACCGTCTCCATGCTTCCCAGGTGCTGTTCGAGTGTCCCGATCACGCGCAAGGCTTGCTTCGGTCGGCCCTCGAGCCTCAGTGTGAACATGTGCAGCAATTGCACGAGGCTCGTTACCGGTACGCCCTGCTCATCACCCGAACGGCGCAATTGCTCGATCAGGCGGGAATCCATCCCCAGTGCTCCGCCCATCTCGACGACTGCGGCATCGGCATCGGCATCGGCATCGAGGGAGCGCTCAGGAACCGCATCGCGGGATCCGTCATCGTCGCCGCTCCTCTTCGACAACATCAGCGCGAGGATCTGCAGCAAGGCGCCGGGAGGCTCATCGCGCCGCGAGAGATCGCTGACGATCTCCGCGAAGCGCTCCGGAGCAAGCCCGAACCAACTGGCAATCAAATTGCGCTCGAGGAGCTCCCTCGCTCGAGCGTACCGGCCGTGCGTATATGCATAGTCGATCTCACCGACCACGCGGGCGAGCGGCGTTCGGTCAGTGGCTCGGCGCCCGATCAACGGAGCTTCATCGCGTTGCGCCGCAGCGTCCCGCCTCTCAGACAAGCGCTGCCCCTTTCCGCACGCCAAAGCACACGCTCGTGGCGATAACCCACTCGTCACCCACGGATTCCGACGATCCGCCCCCGCTTGATTGTAAGCAGTGCGATCGATCCCCGTCGAGTCCCACTTCGCAGAGACCGTCTCTCCAGCCTGCCCGGAGAATCAAACCGGTCGAGCGGGTACACTCGGCGGGTGATGCTCACCGAAGCCGCCTGGCGACTCCGCGAGGCCGACCACCAGCGCCGGGCCGACGCTCTCACCGCGGCGCATCGCGAGCGCAAGCAGCGGGGCGAGAAGCATCCGATCGAAGACTTCCTCTGGACCTACTACTCGGTGAAGCCGAGCGAACTGCGGCGCTGGCACCCGGGTGCCGGTGTGCTCGAGGGGGCGGCGGATCGCGCGTCGTGGAAGTACTACCGCGTTCACGGCGAGCGCGACGCGACCATCGACCTCGACGCCTTCTTCGCGCGACGCGGCGGCACCGTCGACTACGTCGACGATCTGCTGCGCCGCACCCTCGACCACGCGCCCCGCTTCGGATGCTTCGGCCTCCACGAGTGGGCGATGGTCTACCGCATGACCCCCGAGCAGCTGCGGCACACGTCCCTCCCGCTGCGCATCGGGCACGAGGCCACCGACCGTGTCGTCGAGGGCCACCCCATCGGCTGCACGCACTTCGACGCCTTCCGGTTCTTCACTCCCTCGGCGGCGCCGCTCAACGCGCTGCAACCGACGCGCGAGACGCAGCCCGAGTTGGAGCAGTCTGGCTGCCTGCACGCGGGCATGGACGTCTACAAGTGGGCCGCCAAACTCGGCCCGATCATCCCCGGCGAGCTGCTGCTCGACTGCTTCGAGCTCGCGCGCGATATCCGCGAGGTCGACATGCAGGCCTCGCCGTACGACGTGACCGGCTTCTTCGGCGCCGACGGTTCACCGCTCACGCCGATCGCGATCGAGACGTCAGAGGGCAAGCGCGAGTACGTGCGCAGGCAGCGCGGCTTCGCCGAGCGGGGCGACGCGCTGCGCCGCCGAGTGCTCGCGGCGATCAGCGTCGCTCGGGCGGCTAGAAGAGCGTAGGCGCGGGTGCACCCGGGGTGTCGAGGGCCGCGAATTCGACGGGTCGGCGAGCAGCCTCGCGGCCGAGCTCCTCAGCTGTGCTGCGCCTCTCGCGCTCGAGACCGAAGCGCCGGATCAACGGGCGGATCCGCGCCGCCAGTTCCATGCGGTACGCCTGCGGGGCGCGACTCGCGCTGCCCGGGTAGAGCCTCCGATACTCGGGCAGGAGCTCCGGATACTCCCGTTCGAGCCAGGCGAAGAACCAGGGCTTCACGTGCGACCTGAGGTGGAGCGCGCCGTAGAGCACCGAGCGCGCCCCGGCGTCGCGGATGTCCTGCAGGAGCGCGCCGAGCTGCGCCGGCGAATCGGTGAGGTGCGGCAGGACCGGCATCAGGAAGACGTCCACCTCGAAGCCCGCCTCGCGCGCCGCGGCGACCGTGTCGAGCCGGGCGCGGGTGGTGGGGGTGCCCGGTTCGATCGACTGCTGCAGTTCAGGATCGCCGACCGCGATCGACATCGCGAGCGCGACGGGGACCCGCTGCCTGGCCTCGGCGAGCGCAGGGAGGTCCCGCCGTAGCAGCGTGCCCTTGGTGAGGATCGACATCGGCGTGCCGCTGCGGGCGAGCGTCTCGATGATTCCCGGCATCAGGCGATAGCGCCCCTCGGCGCGCTGATAGGGGTCCGTGTTGGTGCCGAGTGCCACCCGTTCCCGTGCCCAAGAGGGCCTCGTGAGTTCGCGCCCGAGCACCTCGGCCACGTTGACCTTCACCACGACCTGCGAGTCGAAGTCGCGCCCGGCGTCGAACTCGAGGTAGCGATGGGAACCGCGGGCGAAACAATAAACGCACGCGTGCGAGCACCCGCGGTAGGGATTGATGGTCCAGGAGAACGGCATCGACGACTGGCCCGGCACCTTGTTCAGCGCGCTCTTCGCGATCACCTCGTGGAAGACGAGGCCGGCGAACTCAGGGGCGCGCACCGTGCGCAGGTGCCCGGGCACAGCGGCGACTTCGCCGAGCTCGAGCCCGGGGAGGGCCTCCTCGGCGGTCGCGTCTCGGCGCTGTCCGCTCCATCTCATGGATTCATTCGAACATATGTTCGAATGAATCGCAAGCACGAGTGTCTCGAGCCACGACTTCTGCTCAACGCCGAAGATCCGGCGTATCCCGAACCAGCACTCGCGATCCGATTCGGGATACGCCGGATCTTCGGCGCAGTGCAGGCGCGGGCCGCTACTCCGTGTCCTCGGCGATCTGCGTGTGGTGGTGGATCACCTCGGCGACGACGAAGTTGAACCATTTCTCGGCGAACTCGGGGTCGAGGTTGGCCTCCTCGGCGAGCGAGCGCAGCCGCGCGATCTGGCGCGCCTCGCGGGCCGGGTCCGAGGGGGGCATGTCGTGGGCTGCCTTCAGATGGCCGACCTCTTGCGTGCAGCGGAAGCGCTCGGCCAGCATGTGCACGAGCGCGGCGTCGATGTTGTCGATGCTGGCGCGCAACTGCTCGAGCTGGGCCCGCGGGGTCGGATCGCTCATGGGTGTCTCCAAATCGTCACTCAGCACGGAGGGGTGTCGCACCTGTCGCACTCAGTCGAGCAGATCGTGGCGCACCACGACCTGCTCGCGCTCGGGACCCACCCCGATCGCGGAGATGCGCGATCCGCTCATCGCCTCGAGGGCGAGGATGTACTCCTGTGCGTTCTTCGGCAGGTCCTCGAAGCGACGCGCCCCCGAGATGTCCTCGGCCCAGCCGGGGAACTCCTCGTAGATCGGCTTCGCGTGATGGAAATCGCTCTGATTGACGGGCATCTCGTCGTGGCGCACTCCGTTCACGTCGTAGGCCACGCAGACGGGAATGGTCTCGAGCCCCGAGAGCACGTCGAGCTTGGTGAGCACGAAGTCGGTCACGCCGTTGATGCGAGCGGCGTAGCGCGCGATGGGCGCGTCGTACCAGCCGCACCGGCGCGGGCGCCCCGTGGTCGTGCCGTACTCGTGGCCGACGCTCGCCAGGTGCTCTCCGAACTCGTCGAAGAGCTCCGTGGGGAACGGCCCGGCACCGACGCGGGTCGTGTAGGCCTTGACGACCGAGATGACGCGATCGAGCTGGTGGGGCGGCAGCCCCGATCCGGTGCTCGCGCCGCCGGCCGTCGCGTTCGAGGAGGTCACGAACGGGTAGGTGCCGTGGTCGATGTCGAGCATGGTCGCCTGGCCGGCCTCGAACAGCACGGTCTTGTCGGCCTGCATGGCCTCGTGCAGCAGCAGGCCGGTATCGCACACCATCGGCTCGAGCATCTCGCGGAAGCTCAGCAGGTCCGCGATCACCTCGTCGGCCTCGATGGCGCGTCGGTTGTAGATCTTGACGAGCACCTGGTTCTTGAACTCGAGCGCCGCCTCCACCTTCTGGCGGAGGATGCTCTCGTCGAAGAGATCCTGGATGCGGATGCCGACGCGGTTGATCTTGTCGGCGTAGGCCGGGCCGATCCCGCGCCCCGTCGTGCCGATCTGGCGCTTGCCGAGGAAGCGCTCGGTGACCTTGTCGAGGGTGCGGTGGTAGGCGGTGATGACGTGCGCGTTCGCGCTCACCTTCAGCTTCGACACGTCGACACCGCGGCTGCTGAGCGCGTCGAGCTCCTGCTTCAGCACGCCGAGGTCGATCACCACGCCGTTACCGATCACCGGCACGACGCCGGGAGTCAGGATGCCCGATGGGAGCAGGTGCAGCGCGTACTTCTCGTCGCCGACGACGACGGTGTGGCCGGCGTTGTTGCCGCCGTTGAACTTGACGACGTATTCGACGCGACTGCCGAGCAGATCGGTCGCGCGCCCCTTCCCCTCGTCGCCCCACTGGGCACCGGTGATCAGTACAGCGGGCATCTCAGCCCCTTCCTTACAACTGGTCAGTTACCGGCCCAGTCTACCCGGCGCGGGTCATCACCCCTCGATCGCGGCGATCGCCCCGGGGTCGGCGCCGTTCAGGAACTCGGTGAGTCGCTCGACCTCACCCTGCTCGCCGATGCGGCCGGCGGCCCGGCGGAGCGCGTAGAGCGCGCGCAGCACACCGCGATTGGGCTCGTGCGACCACGGCACCGGACCGGCGCCGCGCCAGCCAGCCTTGCGGAGCGCGTCGAGGCCGCGGTGGTAACCGACGCGCGCGAAGGCGTAGGCCTCGATCTCGTCACCGGCCGCATCGGCGCGGTCGGCGAGGATCACCCACGCGAGCGGCGACTCGGGGTGGTCGCGCACGACGGATTCGGGATCCGCGCCCGGCTGCGACGCGGCCGCCGCCGCGGGATCCTCGCTCAAGAGGGTCGGCTCGGGGCCGAGCAGATTCTCGCCGATCACGTTGCGCCTTTCGAGAACTCAGCGGAAGTTGACGAACTGCAGCGCGACATCCACGTCGGCGCCCTTGAGGAGCGCCATGGTCGCCTGAAGGTCGTCGCGGCTCTTCGAGCTGACCCGCAGCTCGTCGCCCTGGATCTGCGACTTGACGCTCTTCGGGCCCTCGTCGCGGATCAGCTTGTTCAGCTTCTTCGCGGTGGGCTGATCGATGCCCTCCTTGAGCTTGCAGTCGATGCGGTACTCCTTGCCGCTCGCGTAGGGCTCGCCGCTGTCGAGCGCCTTCAGCGAGAGCCCCCGCTTGATGAACTTCGACTGCAGCACGTCGAGCACCGCGTTCGCGCGCTCCTCGGTGTTCGCCTTGATCTGGATGCTCTCGCCCGAGAGCGTCACGTCTGCGCCAACGCCCTTGAAGTCGTAGCGCTGCTCGACCTCCTTGCGGGCCTGGTTGACCGCATTCTCGACCTCCATCGAGTCGATCTTGCTCACCACGTCAAACGAAGAATCTGCCATAGGCACCAGGATACCGGGCCTCGACGCGACCGCCCAGCAGGACGACATATGCAATGTTTCGCAATACGTGGAATAACTCTCTCGAATAGATTGCTACACTCATCTGCGGCCCGGGCTTCACGCCCGCATGCACTCCGCGGATCCGCCCCGCCGATCCCGCGCTCACCCAGCGAAAGGAACACCTCGTCGTGTCGACAACAACGGCCGCCCCCGAAACGCGGCGGCGCCTCCCCAAGTGGATGACCTCCTTCGGCTGGCAGATCCTCGCCGGCCTCGTGCTCGGCCTCGTGCTCGGCGGCATCGCCATGTCGCTCGGCGCAGACGCCGAGGACAACAAGAACGGCCTCCACGCCACCCTCGCCACGATCGGCAGCAGCTACGTCTCGCTGCTGCGCGCCGCGGTCGTGCCGCTCATCTTCACCGCGATCGTGTCGAGCATCGTCGGCCTCCGCCAGGTCACGAACGCGGCCCGCCTCGCCGGCCAGACCCTGCTCTGGTTCGCGATCACCGCGCTCATCGCAGTCTCCATCGGCATCGTGCTCGGCGTGGTCTTCCAGCCCGGCACCACCGCTTCGCAGTCCGAGCTCAAGCCCGAGGACCCCTACACGGTGGGCACGTGGTGGAATTTCCTCACCGGCCTCGTACCCGCGAACTTCCTCGGCCTGGGCGTGAGCGGCAGCGTCGACGCCGAGACCGGCGCATTCACCGGATCGGCCAGCTTCAACGTACTGCAGATCATCGTGATCTCGGCCGCCGTCGGCATCGCCGCGCTCAAGGTCGGCGAGAAGGCCGAACCCTTCATCCGGCTGACCGAGTCCGCGCTCTCGATCATCCAGAAGGTGCTGTGGTGGATCATCCGCATCGCCCCGATCGGCACCGTCGGCCTCATCGGCAACGCCGTCGCCGAGTACGGCTGGGACAAGATGGGATCGCTCACCTGGTTCGTCGCGGTGCTCTACCTGGGCCTCGCCCTGGTGCTGTTCGTGGTGTACCCGATCCTCGTCAAGACCCACGGCCTCTCGGTGAAGCAGTACTTCTCGGGGGTCTGGCCCGCGGTGCAGCTCGGCTTCGTGAGCCGCTCCTCGATCGGCACCCTGCCCCTCACGCAGCGCGTCACCGAGCGCAACCTCGGCGTGCCCCGCGGCTACGCCTCGTTCGCGGTGCCCCTCGGCGCCACGACCAAGATGGACGGCTGCGCCGCGATCTACCCCGCCGTCGCCGCCATCTTCATCGCGCAGTTCTTCGGCATCGACCTCACGCTCGTGCAGTACCTGCTCATCGTGATCGTCTCGGTCGTGGGCTCGGCGGCGACCGCCGGCACCACCGGAGCGACCGTCATGCTGACCCTGACGCTGTCGACGCTGGGACTGCCCCTCGAGGGCGTCGGCCTGCTGCTCGCCGTCGATCCGATCATCGACATGGGCCGCACCGCGGTCAACGTCGCGGGCCAGGCGCTCGTGCCCACGATCGTGGCGAAGCGCGAGGGCATCCTCGACACCGGCCTCTACAACGCGCCGCGCCAGGGCGTCGCGTTCAACGACGACGAGGCCGGCGAAACGGCGCAGGCCCCCGAGTCGGCGCGGACGGGCGCCTCCGAGGGGCTCTCGGCTGACGAGATCCGGGATCCGGAGCCCGCCGCCCGGCAGTAACCCGCTGCGCCGACTCTCGCCCCCGCATCGGCCCGACCCGACCCAACCCGGCCTGCTCCCAACGCGGAGTCCGATTCTGCGGCTTCCCCTCACCGGAATGCAGCAGAATCGGACTCCGCGTTCGCATTGGGCGAGGAAGTCGGCTCGGGCCCGGAGCGACACGAGCACCCCGGACAAGACTCAGGACATTTTCGAGAAAGTTTCCGGCGCGTGTCGATCTCGGCTGTTCCCATTCGACGTCTTCAGTGACAGGGTCGAAACAGCCCTCGAATCGAATGGAGAACATCATGAAGTACATGCTCATCATGCGCGCGACGGACGAGGCCCTCGAGGCGTCCCAGAACATCCCGCTCGAGGAGATGCTCGAGTCCATGGGCCGCTACAACGAGTCGCTCGTGAAGGCCGGCGTCATGGCCGGCGGCGACGGGCTCACCCCGCCCGAGGAGGGCTTCGTGGTCGACTTCTCGGCCGATCCGCCCCTCGTCACCGACGGCCCCTACGGCGAGACGAAGGAGCTGTTCAACGGCTTCTGGATCCTCGACGTGTCTTCGCGCGAGGAGGCTGCGGAGTGGGCCAAGCGCTGCCCGCTCGGTCCGGGGAGCAAGCTCGAGGTGCGCCGCATCCACGGCGTCGAGGACTTCCCCGAGGACAACGAGTGGGTGCAGAAGGAGAAGGAGTGGATCGCCGAGGCCGAGGCGAAGGCTCAGGGCGAGCAGTAGGGCGGCATGGCCGTGGAGGGCAGCGGCGCGGAGCGGGGAGCGGACAGGATTCGGGATCCCGCCCCCGCCCGGCGCGCGGTCGCCGCGGTCTGGCGCATCGAGTCCGCGCGGATCGTCGCGACCCTCACGCGCGCCGTCGGTGATTTCGGCCTGGCCGAGGACCTGGCGCAGGAGGCGCTGGCCGACGCGCTCGCGCAGTGGCCCGACTCCGGGGTGCCCCGCAACCCGGCGGCCTGGCTCACCGCGGTCGCGAAGCGCAGGGCAGTGGATCACTGGCGTCGCGCCGAGCGCTACGACGCGCGGATCGCCGCGATGATGCGGGATCTGGAGCAGGAGCGGGATCTCGGTGCCAGCGGCGACGCGCCGTGGAATCCGGATCGCATCGACGACGAGGTGCTCGGCCTCGTCTTCGTCGCCTGCCACCCCGTGCTCTCGCAGCAGGCCCGCGTCGCCCTCACCCTGCGCGTCGTCGGCGGGCTCGGCAGCGAGGAGATCGCGCGGGCGTTCCTCGTGCCGACCGCAACCGTTCAGCAGCGCATCGTGCGGGCGAAGAAGACGCTCGCGGCGGCGCGGGTGCCGTTCGAGGTTCCGGATCGCGCGGAGTTCCCCGAGCGGCTCACCGGCGTGCTGAGCGTGCTCTACCTCATATTCAACGAGGGGCACACCGCGAGCTCGGGAGACGAGTGGATGCGCCCGGAGCTGGCCCGCGAGGCGATCCGGTTGGCTCGGGTGCTGGTGGGGCTCGTGCCGCGGGAGCCGGAGGCGCTGGGCCTGCTCGCGCTGATGGAGCTGACTGCGGCGCGCTTCCCGGCCAGGGTGACCGCGAGCGGCGAGCCGGTGCAGCTGGACCGGCAGGATCGCACCCGCTGGGATCGCGACGCGATCGCGCGGGGCCGGGCCGCCCTCGAGCGCATCGACGTGCTCGGACGGGGGCGCGGCCCCTACGCGTTGCAGGCCTCGATCGCCGAGTGCCACGCGGTCGCCCCGTCCATCGACGACACCGACTGGGAGCGCATCGTGGTGCTCTACGAGGCGCTCGGCCGTATCGCCCCGTCGCCCGTGGTCGAGCTGAACCGCGCCGGAGCGGTGGCGATGGCCGCGGGGCCTGAGGCGGCGCTGCCGATCCTGGAGCGGCTCGAGGCCTCCGGTGAGCTGCGGGGCTACCACCTGCTGCCGGCGATGCGCGCGGACCTCCTGCGCCGCTCTGGCCGCGAACGGCTCGCTCGCGAGGCCTTCGCCGAGGCGGCCGCGCTCACGGGCAACGCGCGCGAGCGGGCGCTGCTGGAGGCGAAGGCCGCCGGGGAGACGGGGTAAGGGTCGAGGCGCCCGCGCCCACCCTGCGGTGCGCGCGGAAACGCGGAGTCCCGAATGGCTGCTTCCGGAATCGGGGAAGCAGCCATTCGGGACTCCGCGCTGGTCGTCAGGGGAGGATGCGAGCCTGGGCCGGGGCTGCGGGATCCTGCACTGCCGCACTACCCCACCCTCACCCGAGTGCTTCGAGCACCGAGTCTTTCATCAGCAGGTCCTGCAGCGCCTGCAGCCTCGCGGTCATCCGCTGCCCCCTGGGCGTCGCGAGCACCACCTCGTTCGGGGCGATCGGATCGGCGAGCGGCACGTAGGCGACGCGGCCGCCGTCGAAGCTCTCCAGGGAGATCGGACGGCCGCTGAACACCGAGTATCCGAGCCCTCGGGCGACCATCGCACGAACGGTCTCGGGGTTCGAGAACGCCCAGCCCCGCTTCGGGGAGACGTCGGCCTCCTCGAGCAGTCGCTCGATCACACCGCGCGATCCCTCCGGGTTCACCAGCAGCAGCGGTTCGCTCGCGAGATCCTGCAGGGCGACGCGGTCCCTGCCTGCCAACGGGTGGTCCGCCGCGAGTACTGCGTAGGGCACCACCTCGCGCACGGTCCTCGAATCGAGATCCGACTCGAGTTGGCGGCGGTAGAGCAGACATGCGTCGGCCTCGCCCCTCAGCACCATGCGCTCCACGTCGAAGGCGAGCCCGTCCACCAGATCGAGATCGACGAGAGGATGCTCCGTTCGGAAGGCCTCGGCGAGCGCGGGCAGCACCCGGGGCGACAGCGCGCTCGTGCAGGCGACCCGCAGCGGCCCGGCAGCCTCGCTCGCCTCCGCCGCGGCGAGGAGTCCGAGCTCTCGCGCGTCGCTGAGCATGCGGCGGGCGATGGGCAGCGCGCGATCCCCGCTCTTCGTGAGGCGCACACCCTTCGCCGTTCGCCGTACGAACAGCTGAATACCGAGACCCCGCTCGAGTTCGTTGAGCGCAGTCGACACCGCTGCCTGGGAGGCCGAGCACCGCAGCGCAGCCGCGCTCACGGTGCCGGTGTCCGCTGCCGCTACGAAGTACTCGAGCTGACGAAGGGTGGCCGTATTCATAAACAAAACCTGATATATGGATTAATTTTATTCATTTTACATAAGGTCGCTTCCTGCCCACACTTGAAGAGTTCTCAACCTCACGTCCGGTTCCGAAGGAGCAGCCTCGTGTCCTCAACCCCCAAGATCGTCACCCTCGGCACGGCTGGCGGGCCCCGCTGGTGGACGCCGCTCACCGCGGAGTCGCGCTTCGGCATCTCGACAGCGGTCGTCATCGGGGACCGCAGCTACCTCGTCGATGTCGGCGTCGGTGCAGGGCGCCAGTTCACCCGAGCGGGTCTCGAGATGGATTCGCTCGGCGGCGTCTTCCTCACCCATCTCCACTCCGACCACACGACCGACCTCGTCAACCTCGCACTCTTCGGCATGTTCGGCTTCACCCGCGAGCGCACCCCGGTGCCGATCATCGGCCCCGGGAACCGCGGCATGCTTCCCCCGGTCTCCCCCCGAGCCGCCGGTCCGGTCGAACCGGTCTCCCCTTCCCTTCCAACGCCTGGCACCGCGGATATGTTCCGCCTCCTCATGGAGGCTCACGCGACCGACCTCAACGATCGGGTGCTCGACGCCCTTCGCCCGTCCCCCCTCGATCTGTTCCGGGCTCAGGACATCGAGATCCCCGAGGGCATCGGATACCACCCCAACGACAACATGACGCCCGATATGGCGCCGTTCACCGTGTTCGAGGATGATCGTGTGCGCGTCGACGCGATCCTCGTGGAGCACCCGCCCATCGCCCCGGCCTTCGCGTACCGCTTCACCACCGATGAGGGATCGGTCGCGATCTCAGGGGATACCGCGAAGACCGCCAACATGGCGCGCCTCGCCGAGAACGTGGACCTGCTGCTGCACGAGGCCATCAGCTTCGAATGGGTCGAGGAACTGTACGGCGGCAGCGCCGACAGCACCGGTCAGGCCTCGAAGGATCACCACTACAAGTCGCACACCTCCGTCGCGGAGGCGGCCGACATCGCGCTCGAGGCGGGTGCCCGCCGGCTCGCGATCCACCACCTCGTTCCCGGCCACCTGCCCATCGAGGCCTGGCGCCGCACCGCGGCGCACGCAGCCGTCGACGTGCTGATCCCGAACGATCTCGACGTCATCGAGTTCGCCCGAACCACCTCCCCCATCTGAACGCCCGCACACGAAAGAAGTCAAAGATGACTCCCCCATCCTCGGACCCCGCCCTCGAACAGCCGACCGCGGCTTCGTCGACCACCAACAGCGACGGCACGCAGATCTCGATGACGACGAAGGACATGCGTCGCGTCATCGCCTCGAGCTTCATGGGCTCGATGATCGAGTTCTACGATTTCATCCTCTACGCCACCGCGGCGAGCATCGTCTTCGGCAAGGTGTTCTTCTCGAACCTGCCCCCGGGATTCGACGTGCTCGCATCGTTCGCGACCTTCGCCGTCGGCTACCTCGCCCGCCCGCTCGGCGGTATCGTCTTCGGCCACTTCGGCGACAAGTACGGGCGCAAGAACGTGCTGATCCTCTCGATGCTCATGATGGGCATCGCCTCGATCATCATGGGCCTGCTCCCGTCGACGGCGACGATCGGCATCGCCGCTCCCGTCATCCTGGTGCTCCTGCGCATCGTGCAGGGCGTCTCCGTCGGCGGCGAGTGGGGAGGTGCCGTGCTCATCGCGCTGGAGCACGCGCCGAAGAAGAGCAGGGGGCTCGCCGCAGGGCTCGCGAACGCCGGAGGACCGGTCGGCGCCGTCCTGGCGACCCTCATGCTCGGCCTCTTCTCCAACCTGCCGGAGGACCAGTTCCTCACCTGGGGCTGGCGCGTGCCCTTCCTGCTGAGCGTGGTGCTGCTCGTCGTCGGGCTCGTCATCCGCCTCCGCGTCGCGGAGACCCCGATGTTCCAGAAGCTCGAGGAGGAGGGCGCGAAGAAGCGCGCACCCATCGTCGACGTGCTGCGTCATCACTGGCGCACCGTGCTCGTCGCGCTCGTGGCCGTGCTCGCGTTCACCGCCACGCAGGGACTCATGACCGTGTGGGGCGTCTCGGAATCCGTCGCCGCCGGCGCCGATCCGACCGGGGTGCTGAACTGGAAGGCCGTCGGCGCGGTCACGACCGTCGTCATCGCGATCTTCGCGGCCAGGCTCAGCGACAGGCTCGGCCGCCGCACCGTCATCATCGCGGGCTGCGCCCTCGGCGTGGTGCTCGCCTTCCCCATCATCTCCCTGCTGCAGACCGGCACGGTCTGGGGATTCGCGGTCGCGATCATCCTCGGCAACGGATTCGTGCAGGGCATCGTCTACGGTCCGATGGCAGCGTTCGTCGCGGAGCAGTTCCCGACGCAGCTCCGCTTCACGGGGGCCTCCGCCGCCTATCAGACGGCGTCGACGCTCGGCGCGGGCTTCTCGCCGATCATCGCGACGAGCCTCGTCATCGGGATGTCGGCCACCTGGCCCGTGGCGGTCTTCTGGATCGCGGTGCTCGTGCTCGCGGCGCTCGCGGTCTTGATCACGCCCGAGGGCAAGGACCGGAAGATCCACTGAGTCGGGCGGTTCGGTGAGCGCGGTGCACGCGGAAACGCGGAGTCCCGAATGGCTGCTTCCGGAATCCGGGAAGCAGCCATTCGGGACTCCGCGTTGATCGTCTGGGGAAGATGCCGCTGGGGGCCGGCCCGGGGCGGCTACCGCACCGACGCGCGGCGCATCGCGAACCAGGTGCCGATGAGCGCGACCAGCATGATCACGACCGAGACGAGGCCGACCCACCCGAAGCTCAGGCCCGCGAAGATCTCTCCGAGTCGCGGCGCGATCGCGAGCAGCGTCAGAGCGAGAACGAGACCGAGGGCGAGACCC
The DNA here is from genome assembly GCF_055791005.1 of Leucobacter holotrichiae. Classification (NCBI taxonomy): domain Bacteria; kingdom Bacillati; phylum Actinomycetota; class Actinomycetes; order Micrococcales; family Microbacteriaceae; genus Leucobacter; species Leucobacter holotrichiae. The sequence goes on along the minus strand of NZ_JBVUAC010000004.1, from coordinate 132,702 downwards.
ATGATGAGCGGCCCCTTCGGTCCGAAGCGCACCCACACCGCCCCGAACACCCCGCCGATGGTGAGGAAGAACAGCGTGCCGACGAACGCCGCACCGAAGAGGATGGCGGGGTTGCCCTCGCCGAGCACGTAGGTGTCGAGCACGTAGATGCCCAGGAACCAGTGGTTCGTCACGAGCTCCACCCCGAGCAGCACGAGCAGCAGCACCGCTACGTACAGCGACTGCACCGCGTTCGCGAGCACCGTACCCAGAATGAAGTTGCGGCGCGTCGCCCCGAGCGCGAGCCCGAAGGGATAGGTCGTGGCCACGGCCTGCACGCCGTAGTAGACGAGGAAGCCGGGCAGCGACCAGAGCACCGACGAGTTGTAGCGGGCACTCGCGATGTACTCGGCCGAGTGCACGTCGAGGCTGCCGGCTCGCTGGATCGCGAGCTGGATGACGATCGACACCACCATCACGATGGCGAGGATCAGCGGCGGCGTCATGGCATAGGTGCCCAGCTTGTTGAGGTGCAGCCTGGTCACCTTGACGATGCGGTTCATGATGCGCTCCTTCCGGTGAGCGGCGAGACGGTGGCGAGTTCGGGATCGGCCCCTGTTTCGGCGTCCGCGAGGTCTCCGAGCCCGTAGGCGGCGACGAGGTCCTGCAGCGAGACCGGCGTGATCTCGAGGCCGTCGGCTGCGGCCGCGCCGCGATCCGCGTCTCCGAGCACACCCTCGATGACTGCGGTGCCGAGGCCGCCGATGGTGCGGCGGGACAGGGCTCGGCGATCCCGAGCGAACTCCTCCACCGCGGCGGCCTTGCCGGCCACCTGATAGGCCCCGCCGCGTAGCTCGTCGACGTCGGCGTGCCGCACCACGCGCCCCTGGTCGAGCACGATGACGCGCTCGAGCAGGCGGTCCATCTCATCGATGAGGTGCGTCGAGAGGATGATGGTGCGCGGATGCGCGGAGTAGTCGCGCAGCAGCTCGTCGTAGAAGATGCTGCGGGCGGTGGCGTCGAGGCCCAGGTAGGGCTCGTCGAAGAAGGTGATGGGCGAGCGCGAGGCGAGACCGAGCACGATGCCGAGCGCCGAGAGCTGGCCGCGCGAGAACTTCTTCACAACGGGCTTCGTCGGGATGCGGAACAGGTCGATCAGCCGGTCGGCGACTTCCTGCGACCAGTTGGGGTAGAAGATCGCCGCCGCCCGCACGGCGTGCTTCAGCTTGTAGTCGTCGGGGTAGCGCTGGTTGTCGCGCACGAAGCACATCTGCTCGATGATGTCGGCGTGCTCGAAGGGAGCGCGGCCGTTCACGCTGACGGTGCCGGCGCTGGGGCGATCCTGTGCCGTGATGAGCGACATGAGCGTCGTCTTGCCGGCGCCGTTGCGCCCGAGCAGGCCCGTGATGACGCCGGGTTCGATGTCGAGGGTGACGTCTTCGAGCGCGGTCGCGCCCCGGTAGCGGCGGGTGAGGCCGCGCGTCTGGATGGCTGGTGCGGTCATTGTTCTTCCTTCGCTTGCTGCGCCGCGGGATGCGCGACGACTTGCGGCTCGATTTGCTGCTCTGTTCGCAGCCCGGCTTGCGGCTGGGCGGCCTCCGGGCCCGCCTGCGGACCGGCGGCCTGCTGCTCGATGAGCCCGACGACATCGCGGGCGTCGAGGCCGAGATTGCGGGCCTCGGCGAGCAGCGGCACGATGAATCGCTGCACGAACGCCTGCTGGCGTTCGCCCGCGATGAGGGACCTGGCGCCGGGGGCGACGAACATGCCGATGCCGCGGCGCTTGTAGAGCACACCGCGCTCGACGAGCAGGTTCAGCCCCTTGCCCGCGGTGGCCGGGTTGATGCGCAGGTGCGCGGCGAGCTCGTTGGTGGAGGGCACCTGCTCCTCCTCGCCGTAGACCCCCCGCAGCACGTCGTCGGCGATGCGATCGGCGAGCTGCTGGAAGATCGGGCGCGTGTCGTCGAACACCGGCGCCTCCGTTCTCTGCGGTGCGGTGGTGGATTCGGGATCCTCACCGCGCTTCCCTGGTTCATTACTTCACTAATGAACCTACGAGCCGCGGCGGCGATTGTCAACCCTCGAGTATCGACAGCGCCCAGCACCCCCCCAGGGGAGGCGAGGGGGGCGAGCGCAGGGGCGCGGCGCGCCCAGGAACGCCGCAGCGCAGCTAGAGCGCTCGCACCGAACCGCGCTCGATGAGAGGCATCGGCAGCCGCACGCTCTCGGCGCGCCGATCGCCGAGCAGCATCTCGACGCCCAGCCGGCCCATCTCCTCATAGGGCAGGCGAGCGGTCGTGAGCCCCGGCCTGAGGTACGCGGCGAGCTCCTCGTCGTCGAAGGAGACGATCGAGAGGTCGTCGGGGATGCGCAGCCCCCGTTCGGCCGCAGCCTGGTAGATGCCGAACGCCACGTTGTCGTTGCCCGCGATGACCGCCGTCAGTTCGGGGCGCTCGTCGAGCAGGCGCCCGCCGTACTCGTACCCGACTTCCGGCGACCACCCGGGAATGTCGACCCGGGCCGGCTCGATCCCCTCTCCCGCGAGCGCGGAGGTGATACCGGCGAAGCGGTCGCGGATCGTCGCGGAAGCGGTGAGCGCGGTCATCTCCCCGGGGAGATCGCCCACGATGCCGATCCGGCGATGCCCCCGCGCCACGAGATAGCGGGCCACCGCCTTCCCCGCCAGGCGCTCGGCCGGCAGCACGCAGGGGCGACCGTCGGGGGAAGCCCCGTTGACCAGCACGATCGGCAGCTGCCCCGGCGTCGGCGGCACCTCGATGACCCGGGCGGCCATGAGCCCGATGAGCAGGCCGTCGACTCGGCGATTCACCATCTCCTCGACGGCCTCCGACAGCCCGCCGCCCCGACCGGTCTCGCTCATGAGCACCGTACGGCCGTGGGCGCGCGCAGCCTCGAGCACGCCCCCGATCATGGCGGAGGCGTAGCGCGTGAGCGTCACCTGATCGGAGACGAACCCGATCGTGCGGGTCTTCCCCAGCCTCAGGCTCTGGGCCGCCGGGTTGGGCCGATAGCCCAGTTCGGCGGCGGCTGCGCGAACCCGCTCGACCGCCTCGGCGGAGAGGCGGGAGCCGGGGCGATCGTTCAGGATCAGACTGACGGCGGCCGGAGACATCTCCGCCCGGCGCGCGACATCGGCGAGTGTGGGGCGGCGGGACGAGGCTTCGGCCACGGCTTCTCCTCACTCCGATGCGCGCCCGGTGCGGCGCTGCCTCCAAGATACCGGCGCTGCCACCACGATACCGGGGGCCGATGCGCGGAGCGAGCCCGCTTGGGGGCCGGATGACGGGTCGCCCCCTCGGACAGCACGCCCGCGAAAACATTGACCGCCCGCGCACCGGTGTGCTACTTTTCCCATGCTAAATCCTTTTAGCACCGAAACAACCCGATTTTGCACGTCCCACCCGAGCAGGGTCGCCCGGATCGGACCGGAGACCGACGGAGGTCCACACCGTGGCAATCAACACGCGCCTGTTCAGGAACGGCGCCTATCTGCAGAGCTCGACAACGCTGTTCGTGTTCTTCGCCGGCTGGGGCATCTGGTGGTCGTTCTTCGCGGTCTGGCTCGACAAGGGCCTCGGCCTGAGCGGCGGGCAGATCGGCACCGTCTACTCGGTCAACTCGCTCACGACGATCGCCGTCATGTTCCTCTACGGCATGGTGCAGGATCGCCTGAGCCTCAGGCGGCACCTGGTCATCCTGTCGTCGGCCGTGATGGCGAGCCTCGCGCCGTTCGTACTGTTCGTCTACCAGCCGCTGCTGCAGAACGAGGGCACGTTCTACGCCGGCGTCGCGGCCGGCGCGATCTTCCTGCCGTTCGGCTACACCGCAGCGGTCGGCCTGCTCGAGGCGTTCTCGGAGCGCATGAGCCGCACCTACGGCTTCGAGTACGGGCAGGCCCGCGGCTGGGGCTCGCTCGGCTACGGCATCGCCGCGCTCTTCACCGGCTTCATCTTCACGATCAACCCTGCGATCAACTTCTTCCTCGGCTCGGCCCTGGGCATCATCTGCCTGCTCGTGCAGATCTTCTGGAAGACCGACCACGTGCCCCTCGCGCCCGGCCACGTGTCGCACCCGTCGACACCGGGCCTGCGGGAGATGGCGTCCGTGCTGAAGATGAAGAATCTGTGGGTGGTCATCGGTTTCGTGATCTTCAGCTGGACCTTCTACAACCTCTACGACAACCAGATGTTCCCGAACTTCTACGCCGGCCTGTTCGAGAACGAGGACGTCGGCATCCACACCTACGGCGTGCTGAACTCGGTGCAGGTGTTCGCCGAGGCGGGCTGCATGATGCTCGTCCCGATCCTCATGAGGCGGGTCGGCGTGCGCAACATCCTGCTCCTCGGCGTCTCCGTCATGTGCCTGCGCATCCTCGGCTCGGCCGTCTTCACGGACCCGATCATCGTGTCGATCGTGAAGATGTTCCACGCCATCGAGGTGCCCCTGTTCATCCTCGGCATCTTCCGCTACCTCACCCTGCACTTCAACGCTGCGCTCTCAGCCACGCTGTACCTGGTCGGTTTCGAGGTCTCGGCCCAGCTGGGCAATACGATCTTCGCGATCCCCTTCGGGTACATCCGTGACGTGCTCGGGTTCCAGCCCACGTTCTTCGTGATCGCCGGCGTGGTCGCGTGCGCGGGCATCTGGGCCTTCTTCGCGCTGAAGAAGGACGATCAGGACGTCGAGGGTGATCCGTTCATCCGCGCCGGTCGCTCGGGCGTGACCGGGGTCATCAAGACGGTGCAACAATAGCGTGAGCCTCAGCACCGCGACGGAGACTCCCGCCCGCGCCGCGCTCAAGCGCACGCCGGCGGGGGTCTCTTCGCGTGCAGTGGACGTCGGCTCGCCCTTCCGAACACCCGATCCAGAAGCCGGAGACATGAACAGCCTGCACTTCGCTCCCCGTCGCAACTGGACGAACGATCCGAACGGCTTGGTCTTCCACAAGGGCCGCTACCACCTCTACTTCCAGCACAATCCGATCGGCATCGACCACCGCAATATGAGCTGGGGGCACGCGTCGAGCGCCGACCTGATCCACTGGGAGGAGCACCCGGTCGCGATCGAGTTCGATGAGGCCGAGGAGATCTTCTCGGGTTCGATCGTCGTCGACGCCGAGAACACCTCCGGACTCGGCACGGTCGCGGATCCCGCGCTCATCGCGATCTACACCTCGGAGGCGAGGGATCGCGACCACGAGGCGCAGTCCCTCGCGTTCAGCCTGGACGACGGCATGACGTGGACCAAGTATGCGGGCAACCCCGTGCTGGATCGGACCTCGGCGCACTTCCGCGACCCGAAGGTGATCCGCTGGGAGGGCCACGAGGAGTCGTACTGGGTGATGCTGGCCGTGGAGGCCGAGGATCGCCAGGTGCTGTTCTACCGCTCGGACGACCTGCTGACGTGGACGCACCTGTCGTCGTTCGGCCCGCAAGGCGCGGTCGGAGGGGTCTGGGAGTGCCCGGACCTGTTCCCGCTGCGAATCGAGGGCACGGACGAGACCCGCTGGGTGCTGCTCGTGAGCCTCAATCCGGGCGGGATCGCCGGCGGCTCGGGCACGCAGTACTTCGTCGGCGATTTCGACGGCCGGGTATTCACCCCGCACGAGCGCTTCCCCGCGGCCCTGCCCGACGACGAGACCGGCATGCGCGCACTCGACTGGCTCGACTACGGTCGCGACTGCTACGCCGGCGTGAGTTTCGCCGGGCTGCCCGAGGATCGCCGCACCCTGATCGCCTGGATGAGCAACTGGGACTACGCGCGCGTCTTCCCGTTCGACCCGGAGCGCCCCGCGCGCGGACGGTTCACACTGCCGCGCCGGCTGTCGCTCGTGGCCGGCGACGGTCGCTCGCAGCTGCGCCAGACCCCGGTCGCACCCGCAGTGCGCGAGGTCGCCCGCTTCGAAGATCTCGAGGTGTCGACTCCCGTCTCGATCCCGACTCCGGCCGGGCAGCGCGTCGAGCTCGCTGTCGCCCTCCACGATGCTGCGGGTTTCTCGATCCGCCTGGAGGGGGACGAGGATCGCGTGCTCGAGATCTCCTACGACGTCGCGGCGCAGCAGCTCAGCTGCGACCGCCGCGGATCCTCCGCAGGCTTCCCCGAGGGGTTCGCGAGCGTGCAGCGGATGCCAGTCGCGGCGGATTCCGAGCTCAGCCTCACCCTGTGGCTCGACGAGAGCTCGGTGGAGATCTACGCCGAGGGCGGGGCACGGGTGCTGACCGACCTCGTCGGCGTGCTGCGGGCGCCGGTCATGCGGGTCACCAGCGGCGGCGGCAGCGGCAGCGGCAGCGGCAGCGGCAGCGGCAGCGGCAGCGGCAGCGTGACGATCCGGCGCCTGATCATCTCCGAGGTCGCGGAATGACGGATCGAACGCCCTGCGGGCCCGCGGCTCTCGTAGTCGGCGAAGCACTCATCGACATCGTGCGACACGACGACGCCGTCGAAGAGCACGTCGGCGGCAGCCCCGCCAACGTCGCCATCGGCCTCGCCCGCCTGGAGCACCCCGTTCGGCTGCTCACACGGCTCGGCCTCGACGCGCACGGCCGCCGGATCGCGGACGCACTCGGGCGAGAAGGGGTCGAACTGCTCGAGCAGAGCCGGGGCGACGGTCCCACCTCGACGGCGCGCGCCCGGATCTCGGCCGACGGCAGCGCGGAATACACCTTCGACATCGACTGGCGGTTGCAACCGTGCGATCCCGGCCCCGTGGCCCTCGTGCACACGGGATCGATCGCGCTCTTCCTGGAACCGGGCGGATCGCAGGTGCTCGAACTCCTCGAGAGTCTCGCGGGTTCCGCCCTTATCACGCTCGACCCGAACATCCGGCCCTCGCTGCTCGGCGGTCACGCCGAGGCGCTGCGCCGATTCGAGCGCGCGGCCGCGACGGCCGACCTCGTGAAGCTCAGCGACGAGGACGCCGAATGGCTCTACCCGACCTTCCCCCTCGAGGAGATCGCCGAGCGAGTGCGGCGGCTCGGGCCGAGCGTCGCCGTGATCACGCTCGGGGGCGAGGGGGCGCTGGCATCGTCCTCGGCGGGCAATGTGCGTGTGCCGGCGCGAGCGGTCGAGGTGGTCGACACGATCAGCGCCGGGGACTCGTTCATGGCGAGCCTCGCATCGAGCCTGCTCGAGCGCGGCCTCACCGACGTGATCGCAGCACTGCCCGAGGTGCTGGACCGCGCCGCCCACGCGGCGGCGATCGCGGTCTCGGTCGCCGGAGCGAACCCACCGCGCCGGGTGCAGCTCGAGGCGTAGGCCTAACCGCACTCCCGCCGCCCCGCGGCTCCGCCCCCCTGCGCGCCGGAGGAGTCGCAGGATCCGTTCACCGCTGTAGACCTCTCGCACAGTTGTAGATCTCCCGAGCGGTCCGGGAGGTCTACAGCTGTGCGAGAGGTCTACGTCGGCGGCGGGCAGGATTACGACCTTGCAACAACCCCAGCGAACTACATCGCTGTAATTATCCACAGGTAGGGGTGTGCGCTGTGGGGAACAGGGCACCCGGATTCGCAGCGGGCCTACCCCGAGACCCGTTCTACCGCGGAATCACGCGCCTCCCAGCTTTCCACAGGGGTGAATTACATCGCTGTAATTATCCACAGGCACTCTCAGATCATCCCGAGCTCCATGGCGCGGATCACCGCGCGGGTACGGTCGGAGACTCCGAGCTTCTCGAAGACGTGCAGCAGGTGCGTCTTCACGGTCGACTCCCCGATGAACAGGCGCTGCGCGATCGCAGGGTTGCTCAGGCCTTCGGCCACGAGCGCGAGGATCTCGGCTTCCCGAGCCGTCAGGCGCGGCGAGGCGTCGCCGCCCGAGCCGGCGGCCTCGGACGCCCCTCCCTCGTCCGGCTCTCCTCCATCCCGCTCGCGCGCGGTCCCGCGGGCGGCGAGCGCCAGAGCCGACGCGACCGAGGGGGCGAGCACCGTCTGCCCGGCGGCCACCGCGCGCACACCCGCCGCCAGCTCCTCCGCGGGAGCAGCCTTCACGAGGTACCCTCCGGCGCCCGCCTCGATCGCCGCGAGAATCTGATCGTCGTCCTCGTAGGTCGTGAACACGAGCACCCGCACCGGACGACCGGCTGCGCATCCGCGCCCACCCGCCGATCCATCGCCATCGGAGGCCGCGGGACCGTCCGCCGACCCGCCGCCATCGGAAGACCTCCGACCGGCTGCGGAACCGCGATGCTCCGCGATCAACCGGGTCGCCTCGACCCCGCCCATGCCCGGCATGCGCAGGTCCATGAGCACGACGTCGGGCTGGGCCTCGCCTATGAGCTCCAACGCTTCCTCACCCGACGAGGCCTCCGCGACCACCTCGAAGTCGGGCTCGGTATCGAGCAACCCCACGATGCCCGCACGCACGATGGGGTGGTCGTCGACCACCATCACTCGGATCATGATGCCCCGCCTCTCTGCTGAGCCTCGTCCTGCATACCGTGCCGCGCCTCATCCCGCGCCCCGGGCCGGATTGCGCCCTGTTCCCCGCGCTGCACCTCGGCCCCGGCGTCGATCCGCACCTCGAGGCGCGCGCCGCCGAGCGGCGACTCCCCGAACGCGACCGCGCCGCCCACCCCGCGAACCCGATCGGCGAGGCCGCTGAGCCCGAACCCGGCGGTCGCCGAACCTCTGGCCGCCTGGAATCTCTGCGCTTCGGCGAGACCGTCCTCGCCGGCCGAAGCCGCCGCACCCGGCGGCCCCACACCGTCGTCGTCCACGCACAGCAGTGCGCCGCCTCCCGGCTGCGCCTCGAGACGCACCCGAACCCTCGACGCATGCGCATGCCTGCGCGCGTTCGCCAGCCCCTCCTGCGCCGCGCGCAGCAGCACGACCTGCCGCTCTCGATCCAGCTGCACGGGCTCGAGTTCGCACTCCACGTCGAGGCCGGCGTCGGCCCGCAGTCGGCCCACCACACGCGAGATCGCAGCCTCGAGTCCGCCGTCGCCGAGCGGCTGCGTGGTCGCGACCAGGGCGCGGGCCTCGCCCACCGCCTCCCGGGCCGCCGAGTCGACACGGGCGAGGCGATCCCGCGCCCGAGCTGTGTCTCCCGCGGCGAGCGCGCGATCCGCCTGCTCGCTCAGCATCACGAGGCCGGCCAGCGTCTGCGTCAGCGTGTCGTGCAGCTCGCGCGACAACCGCTCTCGCTCAGCCGACGCACCCGCCTCCTGCGACAGCTCGGCGACCTCCGCCTGCGAAGCGCGCAGGCGCTCCGCCAACTCGCGGTATCGCTCGCCCTGAGCGAAGATCCGCGTGATCCACGTGCCCATCACGACCGCGAACACGAACGACAGCGGGCCCGAGAACATCGCGCTGAGCAGCCCCGCTCCGGGGCTCACGACCGCGATCCCCGCGAACATCGACGCGCCCACGGTCACCGCGACGCCGGCGCTCCACAGCACCGCGTCGCGGTAGCGGGCGACCAGGGTCCACACCATCGGATACGCGAGCGCCTGCAGCAACGCGAACATCGGCTCCGTGAAGACCGCCCAGCCGATCGCCACGAGCAGCAGCCACCGGAACACCGTGCCCGGAGCGCCGACCACCTCGTCGAGCATCGCCCGCCGCAGCGCCGTGCGCCCGACGGCGCAATACAGAACGGCGAACCCGGCGAGCGGCGCCAGCAGCAGGCCCCGGCGCGCCGCCACCTGCATATCGCCCGCCCACAGCGGGGAGGGGTCGTGCACCAGGAACTGCACCATCAGCACCAGCACGGCGAGCATCATCGCGACGCCGAGGTCCCACCACAGCACGACGGAGCCCGCGGGCCTCTCGGCGGTCGTCTGCTCGCGCTGCGTGTTCATGGATTCACCTTCTCATGCCCCTGCGACACTCATGCCCCGGTGACACTCATGGCCGCCGCGAGATCCTGCGGAGCCGGAACCGACCGCCCCGGGCTCACGTGCGCCGCTGCCACTTGAAGGTGAGGAGGCTGAGCACCAGACCCACCGCGAGCCACGCCGCGAGCAGCAGGGCGACAAGGCCCAGATCCCAGCTCCCCGAGGGCTCCATCGCAGCGAAGCTCTCGGGCAGGAACACCGAGCGCATCCCCTGCGCGAGCCACTTCAGCGGGAACACCGATGCGACGTTCTGCAGCCACTCCGGCAGCATCGTGAACTGCAGGTACACGCCCGAGATGAACTGCAGCAGCAGCACGATGGGCAGCACCACGGCGGTCGCGCTGCGCGACGAGCGCGGCACCGCCGAAAGTGCGATCCCGAGCAGCGTCATGGTCGCGATCCCGAGCAGGAACAGCCATGCGAAACGCAGCCACAGCCCCGGCTCCGAGGGCAGCTCGACGCCCAGCACGAGCGCCGCGAAGGCGAGCAGCAGCGCGAGCTGCGCAAGCGAGGTGAGCAGGATCATGCCGGCCTTGCCGATGAAGTACGACACCGGCGAGATGGGTGTGCCTCCGAGCCGCCGCAGCCATCCCTCGCCCTTCTCGCGCGCGATGTCCACCGCGAGGTTCTGCACGCCGGTGAGCAGCACACCGGCCGCGACCATGCCGGGCAGATAGTACGCGGCCATCGTGACTCCGGGCGCGATCTCCCCCATCGACTCGAAGGCGACGCCGAAGATGCCCAGCATCATGATGGGGAAGAGGAAGGTGAAGAAGACGGTGTCCGGCGCGCGGTAATAGGCGCGCAGCTCGAGCGAGATCGACGCGAGGCCGGCCCGCAGCACGCCGGGGGCTCCGGAGCGGCGGGGGGATCGCGGATCGCCCATCGCGCGCGACACTGCGTCGGCGGGGGCGGTTGCTGGGATGGTCATCGTTCCGCTCCGTTCGTGGTCACTGGGGTCTTGCCCTGAGGTCGGGTGCTCGGGCGCTCATGCCCGGGGTGCTGCGGCCGGTCGCTCCGATCTCCCGGCGGCTCCTCACCCGCATCGCGCTGGGAGTGCTCGATGAGCCCCAGATAGATCTGCTCGAGCGACGGTCGCCGCACCTCGAGGTCGGCGGGCTCCCAGCCCGGCAACCCCGCCGCCGCGGCCTCCTCGCAGAGCTGCGCGACGAGCCGACCCGGCGCCTCGGTGCGCTCCCGGCGCCGGACCCCGGACGCGTCGCGCCACACCACTTCGGGCACGCGCGCCCCCGCACCGCCGAGTTCGGCGGGAGGGGCCTCGGCCACGATCCGCCCTCCCGACAGCACCCCGACGCGGTCGGCGAGGTGCGCCGCCTCATCGAGGTAGTGGGTGGTGAGCAGGATCGCGGTGCCCTCGCCCGTAAGGCCCGCGAGCATGTCCCAGAATCGGCGCCGCGCCTCGGGGTCGAAGCCGGTGGTCGGCTCATCGAGGAACAGCAGCTCGGGCCGCCCGACGATCCCGAGCGCCACATCGAGCCGCCGCTGCTGCCCGCCCGAGAGCTTCGTCGCGCGCTTGCCGGCGTGCTCTGTAAGCCCGACCAGTTCGAGCACCTCGTCGGTGCCGCGCGGGGCGGGGTAGAGCGCGCCGAAGTGCGCGACGAGCTCGCGGGGCGTGTACGGGCCGAGATCGCCCGTGTTCTGCGCGACGATGCCGATCCTCGACCGCCACGACCGGGGCGCGCTCAGCGGCTCCTCGCCCAGCACGCTGACCTCGCCCGAGTCGGGGCGCCTGATCCCCTCGAGGATCTCGATGGTGGTGCTCTTGCCGGCGCCGTTCGGTCCCAGCAGAGCGTAGGTCTCGCCCGCGGCGATGTCGAGGTCGATGCCCGCGAGCACGGTCTGCTCCCGATACCGCTTCGCGAGCCCGCGCACCCTGATCGCCTCGGATGAGCGCTCTCGGTTCAGATGCTGATTCATACTGCCAGTCTGGAGCGGGAGGCCGGGTTCGGGCAGCGACCGGTGGAGGGATCTTCGCGGGGCGGCGCATCCACCGATCGGTGGATGCCGACGGGCGGACCCGCTCCCGCTCCCCCTCCCCCTCCCTCCCCTTGCCCTCCCCCGCGAGACTGCCCATTCGTATCGAGCCGGCCCGGAATGTGCGCGAATCATGGGACGGCTCGCAAAAAACGGGACGGCTCGCGAGGGGCGGGCTCGGGCAGGGAGTGCGGGCGGAGCGCGGGCTGGGTACGGGGGCACCAGGAGTGCCCCAGGGCATAAGCTGAAGCGGTGACCGCCGATACCAGCACCCCCGTCATCTCCTTCGCCTCGGACAACTGGGCGGGCGCCCACCCCGAGGTGATCGACGCGATCGTGTCGGCCAACGCCGGCCACGCGCCCGCGTACGGCGGCGACCCCTGGACCGCGCGCTTCCAAGACCTCGCCCGCCGGCTCTTCGGCGACGACGCCGAGGCGTTCCCGGTGCTGAGCGGCACAGGCGCAAACGTGCTCGCCTTGCAGGCCGCGCTACCGCGGTGGGGCGCGGTGATCTGCGCGGCTGCGGCGCACATCAACACCGACGAGACGGGCGCCCCCGAGAAGACGGGCGGGATCAAGCTGCTGCCGGTCGAGGCTCCCGACGGCAAGCTCACCCCCGAGCTGGTGGAGCGCGAAGCGTGGGGCTGGGGTAATGAGCACCGGGCCGAGCCGCTAGCGGTCTCGATCACTCAGGCGACCGAGCTGGGCACCTGCTACGCGCCCGACGAGATCCGGGCGCTCGCCGATCAGGCCCACGAGCACGGCATGCTGCTGCACCTCGACGGTTCGCGGCTCGGCAACGCGGCGGCGAGCCTGGGGCTCACGCTGCGCGAGCTGACGACCGACGCGGGCGTCGACCTGCTGAGCCTGGGCGGAACGAAGAACGGGCTGATCGGCGCCGAAGCCGTCGTGGTGCTGCGGCCCGGATCCGCCCCGGGCCTCCGCTATCTGCGCAAGATGAACCTGCAGCTGGCCTCGAAGATGCGCTTCGTCTCGGCGCAGCTGCTCGCGCTCTACGAGGGGGATCTGTGGCTGCGCTCGGCGAGCCACGCGAACGCGATGGCGGCGCGCCTCGCCGCTGGAATCGAGGAGCTCTCGGCCGCGGGCTCGACGCCGGGGATGCGGGTCGCGTACCCCGTCGAGTCGAACGCGGTCTTCGCCGCCCTGCCGGCCGAGACGGCCGAGCGGTTGCAGTCCGGTTTCGCCTTCGGCGCGTGGCCCACGGAGCCGGGGCTCTACCGGCTCATGTGCGCGTTCGACACGCGCCCCGAGGACGTCGACGCGCTGCTCGCCGCGCTCGCGGAGGGCTGAGGAGGCGGATCGGATCGCGGCGCTCCCGCCCCACCCCTCGCCCCCTCGCCTCCCCTGCATCCTAACCGCACCGATCGACCTCCGAGCACCTTCTTCACGCGAGATAAGGTGCTGCTACGCCGATCGGTGCGCGAGGATACGCGTAGACGCTCCTTACACTCCCACCCCGCCGAAGACGAGCCTGGCCGCGATGACCAGCATGATCACGGCCACGATCCAGTCGAGCACCTGCCATGACCGCGGCGTCGCGAAGAAGCGGGTGAGCGCCCGCGCCCCGTACCCGAGCACGAAGAACCACACGATGCTCGCGAGCGCGCCGCCCGCTACGAACCACCAGCGGGCGGGGTCGCCCTGCGCGTTGCCGATGGACCCCATGAGCACCATCGTGTCGAGGTAGACGTGCGGGTTGAGGTAGGTGATCGCGAGACAGGCGAGGACCGTGCGCCTCAGGCTGCCCGCTCGCGATCCCGCATCTCCGTCGTCCGCGACGAGCGCCTCGGGCCGCATAGCCCTGCGCGCCGCCGACCACGCGTACCAGAGCAGGAACACGACTCCGCCCCAGCGCACGATCCCGAGCAGGATCGGCGCCCGCTCGATCACGAGGCCGATGCCGGCCACTCCGAGAGTCTCGAGCACCGCGTCGGTGAGCCCGCAGATGAGCACGACCGGCAGCACGTGCTCGCGGCGGATCCCCTGGCGCAGCACGAACGCGTTCTGGGCGCCGATCGCGACGATGAGGGAGAGGCCGCTGCCGGCGCCGACGAGGAGGGAGAGGATCACGCAGTCGACGTTACGGGCGCGGGGCTTCCACGCGCCACTTCAGGAGCGCTACAGTTTCTGAAGGAGCATAAGCAGTGCTTCAGACAGTGGGGTGATCCGGATCCGCGAGTCGTCCCGTACTTCGGAGCTCACCCGTATTTCGGGCCGGATCCCCGTGGAAGGATCCGAAAGAACGGTGAGATCCGAAGCTGTGACGGCGGGTCGGACGCCGCAGCAGGGAGGGGGCACCGTGGACCTGCCGGTCGAGCATCTCGCGACCTTCGCGGCCATCGCAGACGAGGGCAGTTTCGAGGGCGCGGCAAGACGCCTGCACATCACACCCTCCGCCGTGAGTCAGCGCGTACGCGCGATGGAGCAGCGCGTCGGATCGGTGCTGCTGCGCCGATCCCGCCCGGTCGAGACGACGGAGGCGGGAGCCGCCGTGCTCCGGGCTGCACGGCAGGTGGCGCGCGTGCTCGACGACGTCGCGGTCGAGCTGGGCGCGGGGCCCGCGGGCGGCACGCTGATCCCGGTCGTCGTCAACGCCGATTCGCTGGCGACCTGGTTCGTCCCCGCACTGGTGCGCGCGGCCCGCGAGACGGGCGCGAGGTTCGAGGTGCTGCGCGCCGACGAGACCGTATCGACCGAGCGGCTGCGCAGCGGCGAGGTCATGGCAGCGCTCACGGCGACCGCCGAGGCGGTGCCCGGGTGCACGTCGAGCCGCATCGGCGTCGACCGGTATCGGGCGGTGGCGTCACCGGAATTCGTCGCCGAGCATTTCCCGCACGGCGTCACGGCGGCCGCGCTCGAGGCCGCGCCGGTCGTCGAGTTCGACCGGCGCGACATGTTCCAGCAGCGCTTCATCGAGCGCGTCACCCGGGTCGCCATCGATCCGCCGCGCCATTTCGTGCCGTCCTCGGCCGAGTTCGCGCTCGCGGTCGAACTCGGGTTGGGCTGGGGCATGCTGCCCCACCTGCAGTGCGCCGACGCTCTCGCGGAGGGGCGCCTGGTCGAGCTGACGGCGGGGACCCCGTTCGAACTGCCCCTCTACTGGCAGAGGTGGAACCTGCGCTCCCCCGTGCTCGACCGACTCTCGGCCGTCGTCGCGGAGGAGGCCGCGGCCGCGCTGGATGTCGGCGGTGCGCGATAGCCTGGAGTGGCACTCGCTCAACCGCTCACTCGCACCACGGTGCCTCGACGAGGAGGATCCATGTCCCTTATTCCAGAACTGCTCGGCGCCATCGGCTCGGGATCACTGCGAGTGGTCGATCTCACGAACAAGCTGCAGGCCTCGACGCCCACGCTGCGCCTGCCCGAGCCCTTCGCGAACCTCATCGACTTCTCGCTTGAGACGGTGAGCGCGTACGACGAACCCGGCCCGTTCTGGAAGCACGCGAACATCCACACCGGTGAGCACATCGGCACCCACATCGACGCGCCGATCCACTGGATCAGCGGCCGCGACGGGCACGACGTCTCCGAGATCCCTCCCGCCCGCCTGTTCGGGCCCGCCGCCGTGCTCGACTTCTCAGCCGAGGCCCAGGCCGACAACGACTTCCTGCTCGACGTGCACCACATCGAGGCGTGGGAGGCCGAGCACGGCGCGTTCGAACACGGCACCTGGCTGCTGCTGCGCACGGGGTGGGATCGCTTCTCCGATTCGCAGGAGGCGTTCCTGAACGCCGACGAAACGGGCTCTCACACGCCGGGATTCACGGCCGAGTGCGCCGCGTGGCTGGCCGGGCGCCCCGAGATCTCGGGCGTCGGCGTCGAGACCGTCGGCATCGACGCGGGTCGCGGCGCCGAGCTCGATCCGCCGTTCCCCGTGCACTACCACCTGCTCGGCGCCGACAAGTACGGCATCACCTCGCTGCAGAACCTGTCGCTGCTGCCGTCGAAGGGCGCCGCGATCGTGGTCGCGCCGCTGCCCATCGTGGGCGGCACGGGCAGCCCCGCCCGCGTGTACGCCCTCGTGGAGGCTTGATGCGGCCCGCAGCACCGGAGCCGGATGCGCCTGACGCGGCGGCATCAGACGCGGCAGCACCCGACGCGGCAAGATCCGACGCGGCAGGACCCGACGCTGCAGGATCCGACGCGGCAGGATCCGAGCCCGCCGGCGCCGATCTCCCATCCTCCCGCCTCACCGTCGCCGACCTCGTCGGCCGGGCACTCGCGCGACTGGGCGCGGGGCGTTGCTTCGGAGTGGTCGGTTCCGGCAACTTCGCGGTGACCAACGCGCTGCGCGAGGCGGGTGTGCCGTTCACCGCCACGAGGCACGAGGGCGGCGCAGCCACCATGGCCGACGCGTTCGCGCGCATGTCGGGCACGGTCGCGCTGGTCTCGGTGCATCAGGGCTGCGGCCTCACCAATGCGGCGACCGGGATCGGCGAGGCCGCGAAAAGCCGCACCCCTGTGATCGTACTGGCGGCCGAGGCCTCGGGGGCCTCGGTCGGTTCGAACTTCTCGATGGATCAGCCGGGGCTCGCGCGCTCGGTGCTCGCCGACTCGCACCGGGTGCACTCCGCGGCGAGCGCACTCGTCGACGTGGTGCGGGCCTTCCGCGCGGCGCGCGACGAACGGCGCACCGTGGTGCTGAACCTGCCCCTCGACGTGCAGGCGCAGCCGGCGCCCGCCGATGCGCTGCGCGCCGTCGACACGCTCATCCCGCCGCCGAGACCCGTACCTCCGCGGGCCGACGCCGACGCAGTGACGGCGCTCACCCGTCTGATCTCCACCTCGGAGCGACCGGTCATCGTCGCCGGACGCGGCGCGCGCGGCGCCGGCCCTGAACTGCGGGCCCTCGCCTCGGCGGCCGGCGCGCTGCTCGCCACGTCGGCTGTGGCGAAGGGGCTGTTCGCGGGCGACCCGTTCGACCTGGGCATCTCGGGCGGCTTCTCGTCGCCCCTCTCCGCCGAGCTGATCTCGCGGGCCGACCTCGTCATCGGCGTGGGGTGCGCGCTCAACATGTGGACCATGCGACACGGGCGCCTGATCGGCCCGGATACCCGGGTCGCGCAGATCGACCTCGAGGCGTCGGCGCTCGGGGCGCAGCGTCCGATCGACCTCGGCGTGCTGGGCGACGCGGCGTCCACCGCCACCGCGGTGCTCGAAGAGCTCACGCGGTTCGGCCGCGATCCCGAACCCCGCTACCGCACCCCCGAGGTCGCGGCTCGCATCGCGGCCGAGAGCCGCTGGAGCGATGTGCCGCTCGATCCGCCCGACCTCGGCGTCTCCGCGGGCAGCGCTCCCGACGCCCTCATCGACCCGCGAGTGCTCAGCCGGGAGCTGAACGGCCTGCTCCCGGCCGAGCGCATCGTCTCGGTCGACTCGGGCAACTTCATGGGCTACCCGTCGGCCTACCTCGACGTGCCCGACGAGTTCGGCTTCTGCTTCACGCAGGCCTTCCAGTCGATCGGGCTGGGCCTTTCCACCGCGATCGGCGCTGCGCTCGCGCGGCCCGACCGGCTGCCGGTGCTCGGCACGGGCGACGGCGGCCTGCTCATGGGTATCGCCGAGCTCGAGACCGCGGTGCGGCTCGAGCTGCCCCTGGTCGTCGTGGTCTACAACGACGACGCATACGGAGCCGAGGTCCACCACTTCGGAGTGAGCGACGACCCGGACTTCGTCGCCCCGGACCTGGGCGCAGTCACCTTTCCCCACGTCGACATCGCGAGCATCGCCCGCGGTTTCGGGGCGCAGGGCGCGACGGTGCGGGAACCCGGCGATCTCGAAGCCGTGCGACGGTGGCTCGAGTCGGGTCCGACGGGACCGCTCGTGCTCGACGCCCGCATCGCCTCCGACGGCGGAGCGTGGTGGCTGGCCGAGGCGTTCCGGGGCCACTAGATGCTGGGGGTGCTGCAGGGTTTCGCGCTGATCCTCGGGGTGATCGGAGCCGGCTATCTGACCGCTCTCTTCCGCGTGGTCGAGGGGGATCAGCGGCGCGTGCTCAACAACGTGGCGTTCTACGTCGCCACCCCGGCGTTGCTGTTCACGGTGCTGAGCCAAAGTGATCCGTCGGTGATGCTCTCACCCGTGATCCTCGTGACGAGCGCGGCCGCGATCATCGTGGCCGCCGTCTTCGTCACCGCGTCGCGCCTCTGGTTCAAGCGGGACCTGGCGAGCACCACGCTCGGTGCCACGTGCTCGGGCTACGTCAACTCGAACAACCTCGGGCTGCCGGTCGCCGTCTACATTCTCGGTGACGCCGCGTACGTGGCCCCGCTGCTCCTGGTGCAGCTCGTGGTGTTCGCACCGGCGGTCCTCGCCATCCTCGAGAGCACGCGAGGCAACCAGCGCGGGTTCCTGGTCGCCCTGGGTCGCGCGATCTCGAACCCCATCATCATCGGATCGATCGCGGGCCTCGTGGTGGCGCTCCTGGGCTGGTCGATCCCGCAGCTGATCATGGCGCCGCTCGACATGCTGGGGGCCGCGGCCATCCCGATGGTTCTGCTGAGCTTCGGGATCTCGCTGCGCGGGCAGCGAGCACTGCAGCCGGGCACCGGCCGGGCAGCGGTATTCGCCGCCAGCGGGCTGAAGGTGCTGCTCATGCCGCTCGTCGCCTGGCTCCTGGCAACGGCCTTCGGGCTCGACTCGCACGAGGTGTTCGTCGCGACCACGATCGCCGCGCTGCCGACCGCGCAGAACGTCTACAACTACGCCGCAACCTATCGACGCGCCGAGACCGCGACCCGCGACACCGTGTTCCTCACGACGTTCGCGTCGCTGCCCGTGATCGCGCTCATCGCCTGGCTGCTCGGTTCTTGAGGCGATCCCGGATGCCACGACCCCGCGACGCCGTGACGCCCGCGATCCTCAATGCGGAATCCGCGCCGGGTCGGGTGCGGCAGCCGAGAACGCGAAGAGGCTCGCGGTACGGAATAAAGGTCGAGGAACGCGCGTTGTGGTGAGGCGGAATGCGGGGTCTTCGCCGAGGCTCCGCCGTATCACCCCCTAAAGGAGCCTCACTTGAGTTCGCGCATCGCCCAGACCACCGCCCCCGTTCTCGACGCCCTCGCCGGCCGTTGGAGCCCCCGCGCCTTCGATGCCGAGCACGCCTTCCCCGAGGGTGCACTGCGCAGCGTGTTCGAGGCGGCTCGCTGGGCGCCGAGCGCGAACAATACGCAGCCGTGGCGCTTCATCGTCGCCCGCCGCGGCAGCGAGACCTACGCCCGCATCGAGAGCACGCTCGTCGGCTTCAACCGCGAATGGGCGGTCAAGGCCGCGGCGCTCGTCGTCAACATCGCCGAGACCACCGATGCCGAGGGCAAGCCCCGCCCCTGGGCCGAGTACGACCTCGGCCAGGCCGTCGCCCACTTCACGGTGCAGGCGCACGCCGACGGCTACTACACGCACCAGATGGGCGGCTTCGACCGGGAGGCGATCCGCACCGCGTTCGACCTCGACGAGCGCCTGGTGCCGGTCTCGATCACCGCGATCGGCGCGATCGGCACTCCCGAGCAGCTGTCCGAGGTGCTGCGCGAGCGCGAACTCGCTCCGCGCACCCGTTTCGATCTCGAGGAGATCGTGATCGTGCGCGACTGAGGCCCGTCGCCCGATGACAACGGCGGAGGCGGTTCTCCGATGGGAGAACCGCCTCCGCCGTTCAGTCTTCCGGGCGTTCAGTCGAGCATGTCGCTCTGCTCGATCACCGACTCGACGCTTTCGATCAGAGCGCGTTTCTTCTCGTAGAGCGGATGCGACGGATCATCCGCCTCCGACGGCAGGCCGAGGGCCGCTGCGGTCTCGATGGTGTTCACGCCCACGCAGGGCACGATGGTGCTCTTCGGAATCTCGGGGAACTGGGCGGCGACCTCTTCGGCGATCCTGGCCGAAGCCACGAGTATCGCGTTGATGCGTCCGGATTCGATGTCCTCGCGGATGTGCACCGAGGCCGGCACCCCGACCGTGCGGAAGGCGAGCACCTGCGTGACATCGTGACCGCGTTCGATGAGCCCCTGGGTGAGCACCGGGATAGCGACATCGGAGCGAAGTGTGAGCACTCGGAGCACCTCGTCGGTATCGATCTCCGACCACTCCTCGAGCAGCGCGTGGGTGCTGTTCTCGCGCTGGGGCGTACGCGTGATGTGATAGCCCGCGTCACGGAAGGCGACGGCGGTGGCCTCGCCGACGACCGCGATCTTGGTCTCCGGGGGGATCACCGCATTGTGGTGCTGCAGCACGTCGGCCACTGTTGAGCTGGTGGCCGTCATCCAGTCGAAGCCGCCCTCTTCGAGGGTCTTGAGCGCTTGGACCAGCTTCTCTTCTTCACGCGTGTGAGCGAAGTCGACGAGCGGCGCGATCACCGTGTGGGCTCCCTGCTCACGCAGCGCCTTGGAGACAAGGTCTCCCCAGGTCCCGCCCCTCGGAACGAGCACCCGCAGGCCGCTGAGCGGTTTCGCCTCTACCGACATACACCCCACTCACTCGACACCAATACAAAAGCCATACGATCAGTTGCGAATAAACCCTCAGTATGGCGGCGATGGAAAACCATCTGTCCTATTCTTACTCCGCGTTTACTCAGGAAGCAAAACGAGGCCCGACGGCCCGAGGAACGAAACTCAAATGTGACCTGCGATCCGAGCCGCAGATGCTACTGGAAACGCTTGATCACGGCACTGGTCACGGTCCAGACGCCCAGACCGACGATGGCGGCGGCGCCGGCCACGCCGGCCGCGAAGGCGAGCGGGTTGCGCTGCTTCTGCTCGGCCGCACGGTGTTTGAAATCGTCGATGGCGTCGTCGACGCGCTGAGCGTAGTTGAGGCGGTCCTTCAGGAGCGCGAGCGTCTCGTAGAGTTCTGCGCGCGCCTGCGCTGCCTCGGCCACGCCCCGCTGCTTCTCGTGCACGTTCATCGCCAGTTCCCTTCCTCGCCGACGCGCGGCATCTGCGAACCCGAGGGGCGCGATGTCGGGGTCTCGGCATTGATCCGCACCTCTCCGATCGCCGAGATATCGTCTCCGACGCGCTCCAGGGTTTCCTCGGGGACGGGGTTGCCACGCTTGATGAGCGCAATGCCCGCGAGGATCGCAAGTGCGGCGAGCACGAGCAGCGCCGCAGCCACGACGAGCGCGGCGAGCCACCACGGCCACACGAGAGCCAGAGCGGCGATCGCCGCGATCACGAGCGCTTCGAGCATGAAGAACAGGAAGAAGAGCGCAATGACGATCGCGCCGGCGCCGATACCCGCCTTCTTCGCCTTCGAGACGATCTCACGCTTGGCGTTCTCGTACTCGATCTTCGCGAGCGAGACGATCTGCTGCGGCAGACGCGTCAGCAGCTCGAAAGTGCCGGCTTGGTCTTTCCTGCGACTCATGCGTCACCGCCGGCGTTCGAGGCAGCACTCGAATCCCCCTGATTCG
The DNA here is from genome assembly GCF_055791005.1 of Leucobacter holotrichiae. Taxonomy (NCBI): domain Bacteria; kingdom Bacillati; phylum Actinomycetota; class Actinomycetes; order Micrococcales; family Microbacteriaceae; genus Leucobacter; species Leucobacter holotrichiae. Next base: position 111,445 of record NZ_JBVUAC010000004.1, on the reverse strand, counting down.
CAGAAGAGGAGCCGCTGCTCTGCTTCGCGGTCGTGGCACTCGCGCTCTCGCTCCGCGAGCCGCTGCCCGACGCGGGCTTGGCCGTGTGGGAGGACGCGCCCCTCCGTGCGGCGCCGTCCGCATTCTTGTCAGTGCCATCGTCGTGCAGGAACGCCGCCATCGCGTTCTTGCCCGCCCGGACGGCCGACGCCTTGAGATCATCGACGCGGGTCTGCGCGACGTCGCGCACCGCACCGACCCCGCGCTGCACAGGAGCCGTGTGCCAGAGCGTCTGCGCGCCGTTCTTGATCTGCTCATAACGCTCACGGCCGGCCCGACTGCCCAGCACATAGCCGACTGCCGCGCCGAGAACGAATGCGATCTTGCCCTTCATCATTGCCTCCCCGCCGTTGGCGTTCTAATAGCCTGCAGCTAGCCTACCTGCCGCGGAGAGATGCATGTCGTTTCGAATGCCGCGGTAGTCATGGACTCCCGATTTCTGTAAGATTTGCGCGTTTCGACGATCAATCCGCGATGCCGGCCAGTCGCCGACGCAGTCGCACCGCCTGCGTTCTCGCGTCAACCACCGCGCTCGCGACTGCACCGCCGTGCAGGGCTTCCCCCACCACCAACCACCCGTGTGCATGCTCACGAGCAGTCGCCAACCGGGCCTCGACCGCGTCTCGCTCGTCGATCGAGGCGTGCGGCGCCGCACGCAGAACCGTGCCGATCTCCCCGGCCGGCCGCAGCCCGATCTCCGCGAGGGCCTCGGAAACGGTTCGCGTCAGCTGCGCCTCGCTCGGCACTCCGCCGAGGTCAGGACCCATGTCGAACACCGGCCCGCTGAGGTGAGCCGCGAAGGCTCCGTCTCCAGCCGGTTCGATCCGCACGGCCCAGTGGGCCCCATCGGCCAACTCGACGGCGCACAGCGCCGCGCCGCCGGCGATCTCCCCGATGGGGGCATCGGTCTCGGCCACGACAGCCGCATTCGCCTCGATCCGCCACCGCTGCGGAAGCAGCTCGCGCAGGAAGTACGGCTGTGCGTCGGCCGCAGCCGCGGTGCCAGTGGCGGCAGCGGCGGCGGCAGCGGCCGGCTCGAGAGTAGAGAGCGCTTCTCGGGTCGACGAGGCTCCGATCCCAGCAATGATGGATCGGGCTTCGAAGGTCGCGCCGCCCGCCTCCTCCACGATCCAGAGCTCCTCACCGCCGCGCTGCACCGCGACCACGGGAGCCTCCGATGTCTCCGCGCTGTACAGTCCGAGCCGCCGCCCCAGCTCATCGAGGCCCGCTGACCAGCCGCCCGCGGGGACCACGCCGGTTTCACGTGCAACATCACGGTCGGCGTTTGCGAGCACGGCACCCGATAGGGAGCCGGCCCTCGTCAGTGCCTCGTTGAGGCCGGGAACCGCCACCGCCACCTCGACATCGTCGGTCGCCACCCCGAACCGCTCGCGCACGAACGGGTCGACCAGTCGCTCCACGACGGTCGACCCCAGGCGGCGGCGCACCAACTCACCGAAAGAGTGGGCTTTGCCGATCGTGAGCACAGGCTTCACTCGATCGAGATAGGCACGAGCGGCGGCGCGGCTGCCCAAAAGCGCGATCGCCTGCGACGAGATCGGCACCGCGGGAACCCCCATCGCCGCCGGCGTCGGCTGCGGAGCCCAACCACCCTTCGCGCTGCGCAGCAGCACCGGGCTCGGAGACACGGTCTGGGGTCGCAGCTCGTCGTGCGGCAAGCCGCCCTCTGCAACGGGAGCGGCGGCGTGGGCGAGGAACTCCCGCAGCGACCCCTCCGGATCCGGCAACGCGGTGGAGGATCCGCCGACACGCTCCTCATGAGTTCGTGCGACAGTCGGATCGGAGCCCTCCAAGCTCCAGTCACCGACGCGCACCGAGAGGCCGACCTCGGCGAGTTCGAGTGCGGCGGCCAGTTCAGGCAGCCCCTTGCCGATCACGTAGACATCAATCACGCTGCTGCTCCTCGATTGTCGGACCCGTCGACTGCGGCGCGGATGGCACGGCGATCTGCACCAGATCGATGCGCGTGCGACCGTAACCGCCTCGACGGAAGATCTTGAGCGTCAGCCAGACGAACACGCCGAGCCCGACGACCTGACCGACGAGGCCGCCCGCGCTCCCGCCGTCGGCGGTCTGAGCGGTCTCACCACCCACACCTGCGACCATGAAGCCGAAGCCGACGAAGTTGTTGACGATGTGAATGGCGATCGCCGCTTCCAGACCGCCGGTGCGCCAGGTCAACCATGCCGCGACGACGCCGAGCAGCCCCACCGAGGCGAGCCCCCAGAAGTCGTATATATGCGCCATGGCGAATGCGAGCGAGGGGATCAGGATGCCGAACCAAGGACTGCGCAGCCAGGATCCCAGTACCTGCATGAACAGGCCCCGGAACACGACCTCCTCGGTCGCGGCCTGAAGAGGCACGAGCACGATGACGAGCACGAGCGAGATGAGCGCCGCGTTCACGCTGAACTCCCGATCCTGAGCGGCCGGCGGCTCGGACAGCGCCCCGGGATCCGTGAGCGCGAGCAGACCGAGATCCGCAACCATGCCCACCAGGGTCATCGCGATCAACGCCAGCACCGCCGCGCCGCTCAACCGCAGCAGCATCCCCCAGCGCATCCGTCCGGCGACCGACCAGATCCGCCCCACCGGCCGCATGCCCAGCGAAAGCATCGCCAGGATCACCGAGGGCAGCATCACGATGATCGACAGCATGCCCATCAGCACCGACAGCGGCCTCTGCGTGTCCAGCAACTCGGCGTTACCCGCGGCCAGATCGTTCAGGTAGTCGGGGTCGCCCATCAGCAGCAGCGGTGCGAACACGAACGCGAGGATCACTGTGAAGACACCGAAGTAGGTCCCCGAAAGCAGCAGGAGCAGCAACGGCTTCCACCACCGGTAGTTCGCCACGCCCCGCAGCAGGCGGTGATACTCCAGCGGCTCCGTCTCCACCGTCTGCATGACCGGCGCAGGCGAGGCCCACGCCCACTGCTGCGGCGCAGCCGCGGGCTGGGGGGCAGCGGGCTGCTGCTCGGGATGCTCAGGGACGGTCATCGGGGTCTCCTTACTCTCGCCTCGGACTGGGGCGCAGTTCGGGGCAGGATCCTGTTGCTACAGAATCCTTCCCCATACCTCTGACATTCTCAGGAGAGCCGGTGATCCGGCCTCCCGACCGCGACGAGAAGCCCTCGCCGCGCCCAGAGCCGCACGCCTGCGCTACCGCGCCGGGCTGTAGCGGCAGCGCGCGCCCAGGGTCGCACGCCAGCACTGCCGTGTGCAGCGCCGCGCACCGGGTCACACAAGAGCGCTGCCGTGTGCAGCGCCGCGTGAATAAACCGAAGCTTCGCTTCGGTTTTGATTCACGCGCCCCTCAGACGCGCGGCGAGGTAGCCGTGCAACTCGGAGAGCGGGACGCGCTCCTGCTGCATCGTGTCGCGCTCGCGCACCGTCACCGCGTTGTCGTCGAGCGAATCGAAATCGACGGTGACGCAGAACGGCGTGCCGATCTCATCCTGGCGGCGGTAACGACGACCGATCGCACCCGAATCGTCGAAGTCGATGTTCCAGTCGTCTCGCAGGTCGGCCGCGATCTCGCGCGCGAGCGGCGACAGCTTCTCATTGCGGCTGAGCGGCAGCACCGCGGCCTTCACAGGCGCGAGGCGGGGATCGAGCGCGAGCAGCGTGCGCTTATCGGTGCCGCCCTTCGCGTTCGGAACCTCCTCCTCGCGGTACGCGTCGACGAGGAACGCCATGAGCGAGCGGGTGAGCCCCGCGGCCGGCTCGATCACGTAAGGCGTGTACCGCTCGTTCTTCGTCTGGTCGAAGAAGTTGAGGTCCTTACCCGAGTGCTTCGAGTGCGTCGACAGGTCGAAATCAGTGCGGTTCGCGATGCCCTCGAGCTCACCCCACTCACTGCCCTGGAAACCGAAGCGGTACTCGATGTCCGCGGTGCGCTTCGAGTAGTGAGACAGCTTCTCCTGCGGGTGCTCGTAGAAGCGCAGGTTGTCGGCGGAGATGCCCAGGTCGGAGTACCAGCGCATGCGCTCGTTCATCCAGTACTCCTGCCACTCCTCGTCGGTGCCCGGCTCGACGAAGAACTCCATCTCCATCTGCTCGAACTCGCGGGTGCGGAAGATGAAGTTACCCGGCGTGATCTCGTTGCGGAAGCTCTTGCCGATCTGACCGATGCCGAACGGGGGCTTCATGCGCGCGGCCTGCAGCACGTTCGCGAAGTTCACGAAGATGCCCTGAGCGGTCTCGGGGCGCAGGTAGTGCAAACCCGACTCGTCGTCGACGGGACCGAGGTAGGTCTTGAGCAGGCCCGAGAAGGCGCGCGGCTCGGTCCACTGACCGCGAGTGCCGCAGTTGGAGCAGACGATCTCGGCCAGGCCGCCCTCGGGCGCGCGGCCCTTCTTCTCCTCGAACGCCTCGATGAGGTGGTCCTCGCGCTGGCGCTTGTGGCAGCTCAGGCACTCGACGAGAGGATCACTGAACACCTCGACGTGGCCCGAGGCCTCCCACACCTGCTTCGGCAGGATGACGCTCGAGTCGATGCCCACCACGTCATCGCGCTTCTGCACCATGGTCTTCCACCACTGGCGCTTGATGTTCTCCTTCAGCGCGGTGCCGAGGGGGCCGTAGTCCCATGCGGAGCGCGAACCGCCGTAGATCTCACCCGCTTGGAAGACGAAGCCGCGGTGGCGGGCGAGGGCGATGACCTTATCGAGGCGGGACTGCTCAGCCATGTTCTAGTTCACTCCAAGGGGCAAGCGGGGATCTTGGGAAGGTGCGGGCAAGGCCCGGCACATCCGTCCATCCTACGCCCTCAGCATCCGCATGCCCCGGGCGTCACCGCCCACGGTGCCGCTCAATGCAGGTCGACGAGGTTCTCCGGAGACTCCCCCACCCGCAGATGCGCGATCTGACGATCCAGCAGAGCCGCGACACGGGGCTGCATCGCGCTCGAATCCCCTCCCACGTGGGGAGTGATGAGGGTGCCGGGGCACTTCCACAGCGGATGGTCCTCGGGGAGCGGCTCGGGATCGGTCACGTCGAGAGCTGCGCGCAGCCGGCCCTGCTGCAGTTCAGCCACGAGCGCATCCGTGTCGACCACCGGCCCGCGTGCCACGTTCACGAGGAGGGCGTCGTCCGGCATCGCCGCGAGTGCCGCCGCATCGATCAATCCGCGCGTCTCCGCGGTGAACGGCACCGCGAGGATCACCACCTCGGCCTCCGCGAGGCATCGATGCAGATCCTCGAAGCCGTGCACCTCGACCGTCTCACCCGCGAGGTTGCGCTCCTGACGCGCCGAGCGGGCCAGACGCGTGAGGTGCACCTCGAACCCCGACAGGCGCGCCTCGACCGCCTTCGACACCCCGCCGTATCCCACGAGCAGCACCCGCCGATCGGCCAGGCTCGGCAGACCGATCGGATCCCACCGAGCCGCATCGCCCGACCGCACGAAACCGGGAATGCCCCGCTGCGATGCCAGCGCGAGCGTCACCGCCAGCTCAGCGGTGGAGGTCTCGTGCACGGAAGCGGCGTTCGCGAACGGAGTCCCTGCCGGCAGATACCGCGGCACCCCGTCGTACCCGATCGACTGCCACTGCACCAGCCGGGTCTCGACGTCGGCAAGCGCGGCGAGACACTCGGCGCCTCCCCAGTACGGCGGCACGACGATGTCGAAATATGGACGCGGAGCGGGAGTTTTGAGATCCCAATCCACCAGCTCGACGCCCGGCGCAGAACGCAGGTGCTCCCGCAGCGGGTCTTCGAAGGACAGGGAGACGACGAGGTCACTCATACGATCGAGTGTAGCGTCGGGCGCTCGTCCGGGCGGGTTCCGCAGCCCTCCGACGTATCTTGCTGCAGCGCTCAGCGACACTTCGTTATACGGTAATAGCTATGGACACCTCATATTTTGAGCGGCTTCCCGGAAGCATTCAGAAGCTCGTCGTGGACGGATTGGACGCCGAAGTGCAGGCCGGCCTCGAGAAACTCGATGACGCCAAGAAGAACGGTTCGATGAACCCCGAGCAGCAGGCCGCGATCGAGGGCGACATTCGCCGGGCCGCCGAGCTGCGTCACCGTTTCGCTCCGGCCTGACCGACGCGCTGAGCGCGTTCCGGCCTTGTACCCGCCCGTTTCGCCGCTTCTTCGCCTGCGGCTCCGTCGCCCGTCGACGCCGGATCGCCGCGCACATCTCGCGCACAGCTTCATTCGCAAGTGTGGAGACCTAGCTGTACTCGGTTGGGACGTTGGTGACTGACAGATAGGGAGAAGGCCTCCATCATGAGTGGTGTCTAACGTCACTCAATCGAGGAGGCCTTCTCGTGTCCCACCGTAACGCCAAACTCACTCCCGCGGGCAGACGCATCCTGATCCGGCGGGTGCTCTCAGGACGCCCGGTCGCGCATGTTGCGAAGGAAATGGGTATCTCCCGGCAGTGTGCTCATCGCTGGCTCACCCGTTACCGCCGCCAGGGCTTCTCCGGCTTGCATGATCGCTCCTCGCGACCCCACCGTTCGCCCGGCAGAACCGCGGTTCAGATCGCGGAGCTCGTTCTGCAGATCCGGGTAGACGAACGGGTCGGACGCGATGAGATCGCCAGGAGAACCGGCGTCGGCCCCACGACCGTGTCACGAATCATTGCGAGCGCCGGGCTCCCGCCGTTGCACCAGCTCGACCCGGTCACCGGGGTCAGGATCCGGGCATCTCGCCGCACGAACCACCGCTACGAGCGCGATGCCCCGGGAGATCTCATCCACATCGATGTGAAGAAGCTCGGCCGGATCCCCGACGGCGGGGGCTGGCGCGTGGACGGCCCCGATGCGATCGATCACAATCGTGGGCGTGTGAAGTCGAAGAAGTTGGGCATGGATCTCGTGCATGTCGCGATCGATGATCACTCCCGCCTCGCCTATGCACGCGTGCTCCCGGACGAGAAGGGCGCCACCTGCGCCAGCTTCCTCTCCGACGCGGCCGCGTTCTTCCGCACGCACGGCATCCGCATCCGTGAGGTCATGACCGACAACGCGATGAACTACCGACTCTCCCGAGACTTCCAGGCCGCCCTGACCGCGCTCGGCGCAAAGCACATCCTGACGCGGCCGCACTCGCCCTGGCAGAACGGCAAGGCCGAGCGCTTCAACCGGACGCTCCAAGAAGGATGGGCCTACCGACAATCATTCGCCTGGAACCAAGACCGCACCGACGCTCTACAGCCCTGGCTCGATCACTACAACTACACTCGTCCCCACACCGCTTGCGGAGGCCAACCCCCGATCAGCCGCGTGTCACGAACCAACTGACCGAGTACACCTAGCTGAAGGGAGAACCGGTCATGGGATTTCTTGAGGACGCGAAAGAAACCGCAGGAGCCGCGGCGAAGAAGGTCAGCCGCGCGGTCGAGGACGGCGTGGACAAGGCCAAGGACAAGCTCGACGAGGTCAAGGCCGACGCCGACGTGAAGAAGGCCGAAGCCGAGGTCAAGAAGGCGGAGGCCGAGCGCGACGCCACGAAGGCGCGCAACGACATCAAGGACGACCTGCGCGACTGAGTTCACGGTTCGACGCGCGCGCATGCTCGCGCTGAGTCGTCAGAAGGTCCGGTCGGGATCCGCTCCCGACCGGACCTTCTGCATGCGGCGCTCGGCCTTCGGCGCTCCTCGTTCGCGCAAACGCGCCGAGGTGACGCGTGCGGCCCGTGGCCCTCGGCCCCAGGGGCAACACGCGTCATCTCGATGAGAAGTAGGCGACCCACAAGGGTCGCACACACGGAAGCCCGGTCAGATCTGCGATCTGACCGGGCTTTTTCTCGGTGGCGGGTGAGGGATTCGAACCCCCGTAGGCAGTGCCAGCTGATTTACAGTCAGCCCCCTTTGGCCGCTCGGGTAACCCGCCGTCAGCCGCGCGAACACGACCAAGAGACCACTTTAGCGGCTCATGAGCCCGAACGGAAATCGGCGCGGCGGCGCAGGCTGGAGGGCGCCGAGATACGGATCTCGCATGCCGGTTCACGATCGAGGATGCAAGATCCGTATCTCGAAGGGGTTCGCCCTCCGACAGGTTCAGGGGCGAGGCATGGCAGGATCGGAGCATGCCCGCAATCCCCCAAGAGCTCACCCTGCACACCGCCGATCGCATCGACGACATCCCGACCACGGCCTTCTACCGCATCGCACGCCTGCGGCAGGAGGTCTTCGTGGTCGAGCAGGACTGCGTCTACCTCGACCTCGACGGGCGCGACCTCGAGCCGGGATCGAAGCAGTTGTGGGCCGAAACCGGCGAGGGCGAAGTCGCGGCGACCGTGCGCATCCTGGACGAGCACGCTCAAGAGGCGGGGCTCATGAGCATCGGCCGCGTCGTCACCGCGCCGGACTGGCGCGGACGCGGCATCGCCGCCGCGTTGCTGCGCGCCGCGATCGAAGCCTGCGCGGGGCGCGCGATCCTCATCCACGCCCAGTCCCACCTCGCCGAATGGTACGGCGGTTTCGGCTTCGTGCAGTGCGGCGACGAGTTCCTCGAAGACGGGATCCCCCATCTCCCCATGCGGATCGGCTGACGCCGAACTCAACTCTCGCTGTCGTGTACAGCGCTTTCACACGGCTACGAAACGCTGCCGCGTTCCGCACACGCCGCGTGCCCATGCGGATCGGCTGACGCCGAACTCAACTCTCGCTGTCGTGTACAGCGCTTTCACACGGCTACGAAACGCTGCCGCGTTCCGCACACGCCGCGTGCCCATGCGGATCGGCTGACGCCGAACTCAACTCTCGCTGTCGTGTACAGCGCTTTCACACGGCTACGAAACGCTGCCGCGTTTCGCACACGCCGCGTGCCCATGCGGATCGGCTGACGCCGAGCCCCGTTCCACCGCCCCTACTCGTCGATCAACTCGTCGAGGCCGGGCACCGGAACCGCCAGCCCATGACGGTGAGCCCGCGCCGAGACCGCCTGCTCGCGCAGCAGCGTGAGCAGTTCGACGGGTCCCGCCATCGTGACGGGTTGCGCCCACAGCGCGACGCGATCCAGCCCTCCCATCCACTCGGCCGCGCGCACCGCATCGCCTCCGATGAGTCGCACTCGATCCGCAGCCGTCCCATCGGCGCCGACGGGACCGGAGACGGCGAGCCTCTCCACCCAGTCGTCGTCTCGCTCGAGGGATACCTCAATCCCTTGCCGCTCGAGGAACGCGGTCACGGCCGTCGGTAGTACCTCGCCCGTGGAGACCGAGATCGGCGCCCGCACCAGCAGCGCCGCGGCAAGCACTCGCACCAGGAGGGCCACACTGCCGCCCTCCGCGAGCCGCAGCTGAGCTGTGACGGGCAGATACCGAATCACGTTGCGCTCGATACCGAGGCCGACCGTGTCGTGCTCCACGCCGAACGACGTTCGCCACGCGAGCGCGTCGGCGAGCGCGGCGCGGCGCACCTCGTCGAACTCCTCGTAGGCGAGCACCGACTGGGCCGCCTCGATGAGCAGCCGCACCTCGGGTTCGAGCCCGCGCAGGTGGAGCGTTTCGCTGCGCGTTCCCTCCCGCAGCTGCCAGGCGCCGAGTGGCAGCAGCCTGTTCGGCCCGCCGCTCAGCGCCGGCAGGCCCATGGCCGCACGGTTCCAGACCCCGCCGGGATGCCGCTCGATGCGCGCCACGGTGGTCGGTCGGTTGATCGCCAGCGAGGCGGCCTCGACGGCTCCGAGCCAGGTCAGAATCTCGTCGGCGTCGTTCGACTGCACCCCGGCCACAGCGCCGCCGCCGGCGTTCTGCAATCGCAGAGCCTCCTCGAACGAGTGCGCATGCGCGATCCCGAGCACGGGCACCCCATGGGCGTCATCCCAGAACGAGGAAGCGGACGAGACTCCGAGCCGCACACCGGGGCTCCACAGCAGCCCCTCGTCGTCGAGCTGCCGGGGCTGCACGAGCCATTCCTCGCCCCGCTCCAGCTCGGTCAGCGCCCGCAGAGCCCCTTCTCCCGGCGGCTCTACCAGCGGGCCCACGTCGAAGCTGAGGGAGTCGGCGCCCCGAGGCTGCGCCGTGTCGCCGACCCGCAGCGCGCGCACCGCGTCTGCAAGGCCGTCGCGGAATCTGCGCGATCGAGCCACACTGCCCAGCAGGATCGCAATGCTCGCCGCGCGAGGATGAGCGCCGGCCGCGTAGAACGCCGAGGCCACCAGGTCTTCGACTGCCCCGTCGAGGTCGGCCGACGGGGCCACGAGCACGCTGCCCCGCGCGTGGAAGCGGCCCTCGATCTGCAGTTCGGGCCGCCGCCTCGCGATCTCGCGGGCCGCAGCGCGGTCGCCGAGCACGATCGCTCGGTCGATCTCAGAGCTCACCGCGAAATCCAGCACCCCGCCCTGCTCGGGCGCGGGCACTATCCTCACCGAGCCCGGCGTGATGCCGCCGATCTCCCACTCCTCGAGCAGCACGGAGGCCGAGCGTCTGAAACGCTGCGGCACCATCCACAGCACGCTGCTGCCGGCCCCGAGTGCCGCGAGCACGGCCTCGGCCTGCGTCGCGAACGGCGTGCGCGCGTCAGCGACGACCAGTGCCATTCCCTCCGAGACGAACGTCGCGCCCCGCACGGCGGCGAGCCCCTCGGTGAGCTGCCCGTAGTAGCGCGCGGCGTCGACGATGTCGCTCACCTCGGTGTCGAGCTCCCCCGCCGGGGCACCGGTGTCGACCGCGAGCGACTGCAGCAGCCGATCTCGCGCCGCGACGACGGCCAGCGCTGCGCGACGCAGCCTCGACGCCCGCGTGCGGGCCGGCTGGCCGCTCCAGGTCTGCCCGGCGGCCCGCTCGACCGCTTCAGCGGGTGCCCCAGGTACAGCGGACGCAGCAGGCTCTGAGGAGGCGGCAGCGCCGGAGGTCGCGGCAGCGCCGCCCGATCCCGTGTCCGCCTCCGCAGAACCCGCGGCATCCGCGCGCTGGCACCCCCGTGCACCCTCGCGCACGTCGGCGGCAGCGCGGACGAGCAGCTCGCGCACCCAGTCGCGGTTGGCGGAAAGGCTGGCGTCGGTGGCCGGCTCACCTGCGAAGCCCGACTCCGAGACGACCGGGATCGGGCGGGGCGGCGTGAGCGATTCGAGGCGCACCTCCCCCGTCGAACCGCGCGTGAGGCCGAGCACCGCAGCCGTCAGGCCGCCCGTGTCGAACCGGGCGGGCTCGTCGGGCGCGCGGTAGAACAGCGCGCTGTCGCGCTCGCTCGGATCCCACTCTCGGGCACGCAGCTGGGTGCGGTGGGAGGCGGGCGCGGGATCGGCCGCCCGTGCAGAGGCCGCCCGGAACGCAGCCCGCTCCACGGCTCTCACCGGAAGCGCCTCTCCGGACGCGGGTTCTGAGACGCGGTCGGGGCTCATCTCAGGGGCAGAGTCGGGATCCGGGGAGGGCGCGGGATCCGGAGAAGCCTCGGGATCCGCGTCGGCCGCCCCGCGCCCCTCGTCCAGAAGCGCGTCGAAACGGGCGATGACGGACTCGGGATCGGCCGCCTCCGCGGCGAACCCGACCAGCATGTCGACGGCCCCGGCGAACTCGCGAGGCGCGACCACGGGGAGCGACATCCGCACCTCCGCGCCCCCGGCGGAGAGCACCTCCGCGAGCCCCGGAGCGAACCCGCTGCGAAGCTGCAGCGAGAACAACCCGGCGGACCCCAGGCGCTCAGCCAGCTCGATGGTGCCGCTCAGCACAAACAGATCCTCCGTCGCGACGACGGGACGCAGCACGGCCGCCCTGGCCGGGTGCAGTGCGAGTTCGATGAGGCGCAGCAGCTGAGCGGTCACCTCCTCGCGATCCTCGAGCACGGGCACCGCGAGCCCGCTCTCGATCGACGCGATGCGCTCGGCGCTCGCCACCCCCGCCACACCGATCACGGCCTCGACGGCGGCTCCGCCGTCGGCGGCCCGCTGCTGAGCCCACCTGCTGAGACGGTCGTAGTGCTCGCGCGACTCAGGCAGCTCGGCCATGATCCTCACGCCGACCCGCACGGGATCGAGGGCCGCATCCGCGAAGGCTCGCACCACGATCTCGGGCAGCACCCGGGCCCAGCGCACGCTTCGCGGCTCGAGGTGCACGGTGGTGCCGTGCTCCGCCGCCGCATCGAGCACGGGGCGAAGAGACCGCACGACCCGGCACACGTCGTCTTCGGCCGTCCAGTCGGAGCCGCCGGGCGCGAGGCGCGCCGGATCGATCACGAGGTGCCCGACCGTCGGCACGGCGCAGAGCGCGACGAGCCTCGCGACCTCGGCCTCGACGCCGGCCGGCCCGTGCACCGCCTCCCCGAGCGGCGTGACGACCGCCGTCACACCCGCCTCCCCGAGGCGTCGTACCGCTTCCGTCAGGCGGCTCAGGCGTGCCGGCCCGGATGAAGCGCCGCCGACCGGGAGCTTCGCCGCGAGCACCAGGTCGGCCACACGGTCGCGCAAGCGCTTCCTCGCCATCGGCAGAATCGCCCAGGGGAACCCGAGCGAAGTCGCTCCCCCGGCGCGCACGGCCAGGCGATCCCGCGCGGGCAGCGACTGCGGCACCTCCTGCGCGACTTCGCGCAACGCCGCAGCCGAAGCGAACACGTCTTCCGTGCTCGCGAGCAGTTCGAGCAGCCGTCGTGTGAACTCGAAGCTCTCGGGCTCACGCCGCATCTCGCGCAGGAAGCCGCGCTGATGCTCGACACCGCGCTCGAGCAGCGCGCCGATCCACTCATCGACGCGCGCCTCGGCCCCGTCGGCCACCACCTGCCACGCGGCCTCGACTTCGAAAGAATCTGCTGCCATGTGCCCACTGTATGGGGCACCTCTGACAAACGTCGGGAGCGCACGCGGTGATCGCCGAAGCACCGTTGCAGACCTTCGGCGCCGCTGTAGACCTCTCGCACCGTTGCAGACCTCCGGCACCGTGCGAGAGATCTACAACGGTGCGAGAGGTCTGCAGCGGCGGGTCGGCGGATGCACGCACGGGCGGACGGCGACGGGCGCAGGCGCCCACGTCGGCGACGGGCGCGCAAACACCCGCCAGCGCGAGCGCGGTTACTCCCCGACGGTCTCCGCCTGGTCGAGGATCTCCTGCGGGATCTCGACGCCCATGCGCTCCGCGGCGCCCGGGTTGACGACGTACGCCAGTTCGGTCGCGAACTCGACGGGCATCTCTGCGGGGTCCTCACCCTTCTGCAGGATGCGGAGCGCCATCTCGCCCGTCTGGCGCCCGAGCGCGACGTAGTCGATGCCGAGCGTGGCGATCGCGCCGCCCTCGACGGTGCCGGATTCGGCGCCGATCACGGGGATCTGCTTCTCCTCGGCGACCTGCACGAGCGACGAGATGCCGCCCACCACCAGGTTGTCGGTGGGCACGTAGATGGCGTCGACGTCGCCGAGAGCATCGGTCGCCTGCGGGATGTCGCTCGCGGTGGTGACGGTCTTCGTCACGATCTCGAGGTCGAGACCGGCGGCGACCTTCTCAGCGGCCTCGACCTGCACCTCGGAGTTGACCTCGCCCGAGGAGTAGACGATACCCACCTTGGCGGCGTCGGGGGCGAGCTCCTTGAGGAGCTCGAACTGCGACTGCAGAGCATCGCTCGGCACGGCGTCGCTGGTGCCGGTGACGTTGCCGCCGGGCTTCGCGTTCGAGTCGACGAGGTCGGCGGTCACCGCGTCGGTGACCGCGGTGAAGAGCACGGGCTTGTCGACGATGGCCTGAGCCGCAGCCTGCGCGGCGGGGGTGGCGACCGCGAGCACGAGGTCGGCGTCCGAGGAGGCGAAGCCCTGCGCGATCGACACGGCGGTGACCTGCTCGCCGTTGGCGTTCTGCAGGTCGAACTCGACCGTCTCGCCCTCGACGTATCCCGCGTCGATGAAGGCCTGCTTGAAGCCTTCGGTGGCCGCATCGAGCGCGGGGTGCTGCAGCAGCTGGCTGATCCCGATGTTCACCTTCTCGAGCTCGCCCTCACCACCTCCCGTGGTGTCGGAGGGCGCGGACGAGCCGGAGCAGGCGCCGAGCGTGAGCGCGGCGACGGCGGTGAGGCTCGCTGCGGCGAGCGCACGGCGGAACGAGGTCTGACGCATGTGTATCGATCCTTCGCAGGTCTACCCGCCGGGACAGCGCCGCGGCGATCTGAGAGATCGGCGCGGAAGAACGCCGATTCCAGCATCGTAGACCGCGCCGCCCCCATTCGCGCAAACCTCGCGCGGTTTCGTGATCGACACGTTGTCTGGGGAGGGGAGGATCACGGTCGCGTTCACGGCCCGGATCCGCCCCTCCCCAGAGACCCCGTCAGGCGAGCAGTGCGCGGTCGTCGAAGCTGGCGCCCTTGATCTTCGCGAACTCCGCGAGCAGCAGCGGCACCGTCAGCTCCCGCTTCTCGGCCTCGGTCGCCTGGAACACGATCCGGCCCTCGTGCATCATGATCAGCCGGTTGCCCAGCTTCAGCGCCTGCTCCATGTTGTGCGTCACCATCAACGTGGTCAGCCCGCCCTGGGCCACGATCCGCTCCGTGAGATCGGTCACCAGCGCCGCCCGCTGCGGATCGAGCGCCGCCGTGTGCTCGTCGAGCAGCAGGATCCGCGGCTGCGTGAAACCCGCCATCAGCAACGACAGCGCCTGACGCTGCCCGCCCGAGAGCAGACCCACCTTCGCCGTGAGCCGGTTCTCGAGACCGAGCTCGAGCGACTTCAGCTCCTCCACGAAGCGCTCCTTACGCGCCTTCGTCACCCCCAGACCGAGCCCCCGCGCTTTACCCCGCTGCAGCGCGAGCGACAGGTTCTGCTCGATCGTGAGATCCGGGGCGGTGCCCGCCATCGGATCCTGGAACACACGCCCCACATACCGAGCCCGCTGATACTCCTTGAGCTTCGTCACCGGCTTGCCGTCCACGGTCAACGACCCCGTGTCGACCGTGTAGCGACCCGCGACCGTGTTCAGCAGCGTCGACTTGCCGGCACCATTCGAACCGATGATGGTCACGAAGTCGCCCTCGTCCAGAGTCAGACTCAGATCGACCAGCGCCTTGCGCTCGTTGATCGTGCCCGCGAAGAACGTCTTCGAAATGCAATCGATATTCAGCATGGCGTTCTACCTCCCCGCCTCGGACACGGTCACCCCGGTCGTCGCGGACGCCACCGGCTCGGGCGCCGGATCCGGATCCTTCGCCCCCGGTCTGCGATTACCGCGATCCCTGAGCGACGGCACCTTCGTCAAGAACCCCCAACGCGGCAGCAGCAGCGCGAGCACCACGAGGATCGCAGTAATAGCGCGCATGTCATTCGGGTTGAGACCGACCGACAGCGCGAAGAAGATGATGAGGCGATAGAGGATCGAGCCGACGAGCACCGCGAGGCTGGCCAGAAAGATGTTGCGCTGGCCGAGCACCGCTTGCCCCAGGATGACCGAGGCGAGGCCGATCAGAATCACGCCGATGCCCATGCTGATGTCGGCGAATCCCTGGTACTGGGCGACGAGCGCGCCGGCGAGCGCGACGAGGCCGTTCGAGATCGCGAGCGTCAGGATCTTCATGCCGTCGGTGTTGACGCCGAAGCTGCGGATCATCTGCTCGTTGTTGCCGGTCGCCTGGATCGCGAGGCCCAGGTCGGTCGATAGGAACCAGTCGACCACGAGCTTCAGCACGAACACCAGCACCGCGAAGATCGCCACGGCGATCCACGTCTTGCCGATCCAGCCGGCGTCGCGCAGCGGCGTCATCAGCGTGTCCTCCCGCAAGAGCGGAGTATTCGCCTTCCCCATGATGCGCAGGTTGATCGACCACAGCGCGATCATCGTCAGGATGCCCGCGAGCAGACCGTCGATCTTGCCCTTCGTGTGCAGCAGGCCCGTGATGACACCCGCGACCACACCGGCCGCCGTACCCGCGAGGGTCGCCACGACGGGGTTCTGCCCTGCCGTAATGAGTGCCGCGGCGACCGCGGCACCGGTGGTGAGGCTGCCGTCGACGGTGAGGTCGGGGAAGTTCAGCACGCGGAACGTGAGGTACACGCCGAGGGCCATGACCCCGTACAGGAGTCCGAGTTCAATCGCACCGATCATGGGATCACTCTACGACGTTCACGGCGCGGTCGACGAGCTCCTGCGGAAGCTCGTAGCCCAGTCGTTCGGCTGCCGCGGGATTGATGGTGAGCTCGAACTCGCTCTGCGTCTCGACGGGCATCGTCGCGGGGTCCTCGCCGTCCTGCAGGATGCGAACGGCCATCTCGCCCGTCTGGTGGCCGAGCTTCTCGTAGTCGATGCCGAGCGTGGCGACCGCGCCGCCCTCGACGTGCTGCGCGTCGGCGCCGACCACCAGGATGCCCCGCTCCTCGGCGACCGACACGATCGAGCCGAGGCCCGAGACCACCAGGTTGTCGCTGGGCGTGTAGATGGCGTCGACGTCGCCGAGCGCCTCGGTGGCCTGCTTGAGCTCGCCCGCGTTGGTGACGGTCTGCTCGACGAGTTCCAGGCCCTCGTCCTTCGCCGCCTCGCGGGCCAGCTTCACCTGCACCTCCGAGTTCACCTCGCCCGAGCTGT
This sequence comes from Leucobacter holotrichiae, assembly GCF_055791005.1. NCBI lineage: Bacteria > Bacillati > Actinomycetota > Actinomycetes > Micrococcales > Microbacteriaceae > Leucobacter > Leucobacter holotrichiae. The sequence goes on along the minus strand of NZ_JBVUAC010000004.1, from coordinate 94,945 downwards.
AGACCGTGCCGATCTTCTTCGCGTCGGGGTCGATCTCCTTGATGAGCGCGATCTGCTCGGCGACGGGGTTCATGTCGCTCGTGCCTGTCACGTTGCTGCCGGGTTCATCCTCGGATTCGACGATGTCGGCGACGACAGGGTCGGTGACGGCGGTGAACACGACCGGCACGTCGGCGATGTTCTGCATGGCCGCCTGGGCCGATGGCGTGGCGACGGCCAGCACGAGATCGAGCTCATCCCCGGCGAACGTCTGCGCGATGGTCGTAGCGGTCGGCACCTCGCCGTTCGCGTTCTGCTCCTTGAACTCGACGGACTCACCCTCGACGTAGCCGGCGTCTGCGAAGGCCTGCTTGAAGCCCTCGACGGCGGCGTCGAGCGGCGGGGCCTGCACGAACTGGCTGATGCCGACGGTGAGCTTCTCGCCGCCTCCTTCGTTGCCGCCGGCTTCATCGCCGGTGCTCGAGCACGCGCTCAGTGCGAGGGCCGCGGTGGCGACGCCCGCGACGGCGATCGCGAGGCGACGGTTTCGGATGATTGCCATGGTGTTCCTCAACTCGAGTGAAACTGGTGGAGCACCCGGGCGGGATTGCACCGGGCGAAAGCTGACAACACGGTGCTGGAGCACAGCACCGTCGCTGTTGCATGTGATGCTAATTCAGCCGGAATCCGAACTACAAGCTGCCAACTCCTCTCTAGACAGATAGGACACTTGAGGCAGCAGAATCAGCGATCAGCTATACATATTGACTAATTCAGGGGCGAGAGTGCGCCGAGCACGGCGTCGTTCTCCTCGGGCAGGCCCACGGTCACGCGCACCCCTTCGCCCGGGAAGCAGCGGACGGAGACGCCCTGCCGTTCGAGCGCCTCGGCGATCCGCACGCTCTCCTCCCCCGCCGGCAGCCACACGAAGTTCGCCTGCGACGGCACCGGCTCGAGTCCCGCCGCACCCAGTCCCTCGAACAGCCGCGCCCGCTCGCGCACCAGGTCGTCGATGCGCTCGTCGAGCTCGGCCTCGGCGGCGAGGGACAGCACCGCCGCCTCCTGCGCCAGGCGCGAGACCCCGAACGGCAGCGCGACCTTGCGCAGCGCCTCCGCGACCTCCGGGCGGGCGATGGCGTAGCCGATGCGCAGACCCGCGAGTCCGTAAGCCTTCGAGAACGTGTGCAGCACGGCCACGTTCGGGTAGCGACGGAAGAACTCGATGCCGCTGGGAGATTCGGGATCCCGGTCGAAATGCACATACGCCTCGTCGATCACCACGAGCACCCGCTCTGGCACCGCCGCCAAGAATGCCTCGAGTTCGGCCCGGCTGACCACCGTGCCCGTCGGGTTGTTCGGGTTGCAGACGAAGACGATGCCCGTGCGCTCGGTGACGGCCGCGGCCATGGCGGGGAGGTCGTGCCGTGCGTCGGCGTCGAGCGGCACCTCCACCGGCACCGCACCCGCCACCCGCGTGAGGATCGGATAGGCCTCGAACGACCGCCAGGCGAACACGACCTCGTCGCCCGGCCCGGCCAACGCGTGGATCAGCTGCGCGGCGACCTCGACCGAACCCGCGCCGAGCACGATGTTGTCGGATTCGACCTCGAAGCGCTCGGCCAGCGCCGACGTGATCTCGGGTGCCGCGATGCTCGGATAGCGGGCGAGCGATGCGGGGAGCGCCTCGGCGAGGTGCTCGGTCACCGACGTCAGCGGGGGGTAGGGGTTCTCGTTCGACGAGAGCTTGATACTGCGGCCGCCCGGTCCGGCAGGCGCTGGCTTGCCCGCCCGGTAGGCGGCGATGCGCTCGAGCCCGGGACGGAAACGGTGGTCGGTACTCGCCTGGTACTGGAAGGTCATCTTCGACGCTCTCTCTTCGTGGGGCAGTTGACCCGCGCCACTCTAGAGAGCCTTCCGGGAGCGGTCAAACGGCAGTGGATTCCGTCGGCAGTATGCTCATTACGTATAGCAGGATCCCGAATCCGTTATACATATTGCCCACATCAAGGAGGATGCATGCCCATCGACCAGCTCGACGCACGACTCATCACCCTCATCAGCGAGGAGGCGGGTATCTCGGTGGTCGAGTGCGCCCGCCGGCTCGGGGTCGCACGAGCCACCGCGCAGGGCCGCCTCGACCGGCTGCGCCGCTCCGGCGTGATCTCCTCGATGGCGCCGCACATCGATCCGGCAGCCCTCGGGTATCCGATCCGCGCGTTCTGCTCGCTGCTCATCCATCAGTCGGTGGGGCACCAGAAGGTGGCCGAGGGGCTGGCGAGGATCCCCGAACTGCTCGATCTGCACACGGCCACGGGCGATACCGACATGACCACCTCGGTGGTCGCCCGCTCCACTCAGGATCTGCAGCGCGTGCTCGACCTCATCTCGCACACGCCAGGGGTCGCGCGGGTGTCCTCCCGGCTCGCGCTCGGCACCCACTTCGAGGGGCGCACACTGCCCCTCGTGCAGGCCGCGGTGGAGTAGGAGGTCTTCAGAGGTCGAGCAGGTCGAGCGCCTGCACCTTCCGGTGGCTCACCAGGCTCGAGAGGATCACCGAGCTCTTGGTGCGGGTCACGGCCGGGCACTCGGAGATGGCGAGCAGCACCTCCTGCAGGTGCTGCGTGCTGCGCGCGACGACGCGGCACTGCACGTCCGCACTCCCGGTGGTGGCGAACGCCTCGATCACCTGGGGCATGCGAGCGAGATGGTCCCGGATCAGATCGATCTCGCCCTGCTGCACGTTGAGCTGCACCCAGGCCTGCACTTCGAAGCCCATCGAGGCGAGGTCGAGCTGCGTCTCATGCCCGATGATGATCCCGCTGTCCCAGAGCCGATCGAGCCGGGCCTTGAAGGTCGTGCGCGAGACGCCGACGGCCTCGGCCATCTCCCCGAGCGTGGCGCGCGGATCGTCCCGGAGCGCACGGAGCACCCGCCGGTCCAGGTCGTCGATCACCTGACTCGCCTCACGTCCCACGATTGCTCCCCACTGCTTCGATCCGCACCCGGACCCCATACACCGACATTCTAATGGCATAGCCACCTCACGCTTTCCGAAATTTCAAACAGAAGCCGCCTATGCTTGCATTTTGATAAGCAGATATGTAACTTGGTGTGCGTATTGAACGCAGAGAGGCGTTCGATGGACGTTTAGGAGACAGCATGAATCTCGGCATTACCCTGATGATCATCGCCTACCTGGTGGTGATGTTCCTCATCGCGGCCTGGCTTCGGAAGCGGGTCAAGGACGACACCGACTACCTGCTCGCCGGCCGCAAGATGGGCGCGGGCCTCATCGCGATCATGCTCCTCGCCACGAACTTCGGCGGCGCCTTCGTGCTCGGCACCAGCCAGGACGCCTACTCGGTGGGCTTCGCGGCCATATCGTTCGCCGTCGGCATCTTCGTCGGCCTCGTATTCCTCGCGCTCTTCGTGGCGAAGCGGGTTCGAGCAGGATCCTTCGTCACCGTTCCCGAGTTCCTCGAGCACCGCTTCACGAGCCGCCCGGTCCGCCTGCTCGCCTCCGCCCTCTCGATCCTGGCGCTCACCGGCATCCTCGCCGGGCAGGTCGGCGCCGCCGCCTCGTCGCTCACCGCGCTCGGCCTCACCCACACCTGGGGCGCGATCGTGGGCATCGTGCTGATCATCGCCTTCACCGTCCTCTCGGGCATGTGGGGCGTCGCCATCACCGACGCGATCCAGTTCGTCGTCATCGTGGCGGGACTCGTCATCGTGACGGTCATCGCCGTCGGCGCAGCGGGCGGCTTCACGACGATCGCCGAGACCTTCGCGACCGCGGGTGTCTCACAGCCGTTCAACCCGCTGAATCAGGGCTGGTCGTTCTTCCTCGGAGCCGCGCTCCCCGTCGTCGTCCACAAGCTCGTCGGACAGGACGTGATGCAGCGGGTCTTCTCGGCGAAATCGGCCCGCTCCGCAGCCGCGGGCGCCGGCATCGCGGGGGCGCTCACGGCGCTCTTCGCCGTCGTACCGGCCCTCGCCGGCATGGCCGCGCGCGTGCTCTTCCCCGATCTCGATCCCACCGTCGGGGTGATGCCGGCCCTCATCAGCAACGTGCTGCCCGTGTGGGCGGCGGGCATCCTGGTCGCCGCGATCATCTCGGCCGTGGTCTCGACCGCCGACGCACTGCTCCTCGCAGCGGTCAGCAACATCTCCAACGACTTCCTGCTCCGCATCAAGAGCGTGCGCGACGACCCGAAGCGGCAGCTGCGCTGGTCCCGCATCCTCACCGTGGCGCTTGGACTGCTCGCACTCGGATTCTCACTGCTGGTGCCCGGCATCATCCAGGTGCTCACCATGGCCTTCACGATGTACGGCTCCGGCGTGTTCGTCTCCTTCATCTTCGGGCTCTTCACCCGCTTCGGAGGGCGCTGGGCCTCTCTCACCTCGATGGTCGGCGGCGCTCTCACCGGGCTCCTGGGCCTCACAGGCCTCGTGACCGTCCCAGGCCTGCCACCCATCGTGCTCGCCGTCGCCGTCTCTCTCGTGATCTACGCGATCGTCGCCGTCGCCGCCCGCGAGACCTCGACGCGCCGGGCCGCCCCCTCCGAGCAGGAGGCCCAGCATGTCTGACGCGCCGCAGACCGTCATCGTCACCGGCGCCGGATCGGGGATCGGCCTCGCGATCGCTGATCGCCTCGCCTCCGAGGGAGCCCGCGTGATCCGCCTGAGCCGCAGCGCGGCGCCGGGAATACTCCCGTTCGACGTCACCGATGAGGTCGCCTGGGAGGGACTCGCACACGACGGGGTCACCGGGCTGGTGCACGCCGCGGGTATCCGCGAGCGCAGTCCGCTCGCCGACACCGGAGTGGAATCGTTCCGGCGCGTGCTCGATACGAATGCCACCGGCACCTTCCTCGCGCTGCGCTGGGCCGCCCGCCGACCACGGCAGCCGGGCGGCGAGCCCGCGCCGCTCTCGGTCGTGACCCTCTCATCGGCCGTGGTCGAGCGCCTCCCCGAGCACCAGCTCGCCTACAACGCCTCCAAGGCCGCCATCAACGTGCTCACCCGCTCCGCCGCGCGCGAGCTGGCCCCGGCGGGCGTGCGCGTGAACGCCATCGCTCCGGGCTCGATCCTCACCCCCATGACGGAAGCCGGATGGGCCGACAACGCCCACGCGGCCCGCATGAGAACCGAGATCCCCGCCGGCCGCCCCGGCACGTCGGAGGAGATCGCCTCCGTCGCCTCGTTCCTGCTGAGCGACGCCAGTTCGTATATGACAGGCTCGGTAGTGACGGTCGACGGCGGGTGGGCGGCCTGAGAGCCGATCCCTCGCACACCACCACAGAAAGGAACACCGTGACACACGATCCCTATGCGGCACTCCCCGAAGTGCCCTCGTTCGCACTCGACTCCACCAGCTTCGCCGACGGGGAGCGCCTGCCGCTGCCCCAGGTGTCGGGCATGGTGGGCACGGGCGGCGGAGACGCCTCGCCCCAGCTGAGCTGGTCGGGGTTCCCCGAGGGCACCAAGAGCTTCGCACTGACCTGCTTCGATCCCGACGCCCCCACGGCCAGCGGCTTCTGGCACTTGGCCGCCTACAACATCCCGCTCTCCGTCACGGAGCTCGCAGAGGGCGCGATCACCGTCGAGGATCGCTCCGGGCTCCCCGAGGCCGCGTCGCTGCTGCGCAACGACGGCGGCGTGCGAGGGTTCGTCGGCGCCGCCCCGCCCCCCGGGCACGGCGACCACCGCTACATGTTCGTCGTGCACGCCCTCGACGTCGAGAAGCTCGAACTCGATGACCTCGCGTCACCCGCATTCCTCGGATTCCAGATGTTCGGGCACACGCTCGGCCGGGCCCGGCTTACGGGCACCTTCGGGCACTGATCCGACGAACACCCCGTCGATATGACGCGTGCAGCCCCTTCCCACTGCGGGAGGGGCCGCACGCGTCATCTCGGCGGCGGGGCCGAGCAGCCGAGCGCGGCGGCGAGGCGGGCGAGCGCGGCGCCCGCCCGCCCTCAGACCGCCAGCGCCCGCTCGACCGCTCCGAGCGAGCGCTCGAGCGCGGGCCGGGGGTCGAACGCGTAGGATCCGTCGCCGAACAGCTCGACCGTCATCCACCCCTCGTACCCGTGCCGAGCCAGCGCCGAGAGGATCGTCTCGAGCGGCAGCTCCCCGTCGCCCCAGGCGAGGTGCCCCGCCGGGGCGCCATCGATGAGGTGCACGTGGCGCACGCGCTCGCCGAGCAGCTCGAAGTAGCCGTCGACGTCGTCGCCCGCCACCGCCATGGCGACCGTGTCGAGCGCCACGCCGAGGTTCCGCGCCCCGACGTCGTCGAGCGCACGCGCCGCGTCGGCGGCCGTGTTGACGAGATTCGACTCCACGCGCTGCAGCGGCTCGAGCAGGCACTCGAGGCCCAGCCGATCCGCGTACTCCACGATCTCACCCAGCGCGTCGACCGACCGCCGCCAGGCCACCGCCTCAGGCTCGCTCTCGAACCCGCGGCCCGGCGTGAGGAAGAGCTTCGGAGCCCCGAACTCCACCGCGAGCTCCGCGGCCCGCCGGAACATCGCGATGCTCTCGGCGCGCAGTCGGCTGTCGGGCGAGGCGATGTTCACGGGGTACATCACCTGCTCGGGTGTGAAGCAGACGATCTCGAGGCCCCGCGCCGCAGCCTCCCTCCGCACCGCCCGCGCCTCGGCATCGCTCAGCCACGGCACGTGAAGCTGCGGAGCGATCCCCCACAGCTCCACGCCCGTGCGGCCGAGCTCGGCGAGGTCGTCGAAGCACTCGGCGAGCGTCCGGTGCTGGTAGGAGAAGTTGGATCCGCTGATCTGCGCGAGTGAGAGCATCACGCGCCCCTTACTTGCCCACGCCGTCGGCGAGGCCCTTGACGAAGTACCGCTGGCAGGCCAGGAACAGCACGATCACGGGCACCGCCGCGATGACCATGCCGGCGAACACCACCGGATAGTCGGTGCCGTGCTTGCTCATCAGGCTCGTGAGGCCGACGGGCAGCGGCTGCACCCCGGTGCCGCTCGTGAAGACCATCGCGAAGAGGTACTCGTTCCACGCGAACAGCACGTGCAGCAGCACCGTGGAGACGAGGATCGGCCGGCACATGGGCAGGATGATCCGCCAGAACGTCGTCCACCGGCTCGCACCGTCGATCTGCGCGGCCTCGTCCACCTCGCTCGGCAGGTCGACCATGTACGAGCGGATGAGGAAGGTGGTGAAGGGGATTCTGAACGCGGTGTAGAGGATCATGAGCGCCCAGAACGTGTTGTAGAGCCCCATCGCCTGGAACATCTTCACCAGCGGCACGAGCGCGACGGTCGGGGCGAGCATGAGGCCGCCGAGGACGATCCCCGTCCAGACGCCGTTGAAGGGAATGCGCACGCGGGTGAGACCGTACGCCGCCCACGCGCTCACGAACACGGTGGTGATGGTCGAGGTGATCGTGACGAGCACGCTCGTCATCAGGTAGTTGCTCACGCCCCGGTTCCACGCCTTGACGTAGTTCTCCCAGCTCCACTGCTGCGGCATGGCGAACGGGTTGCCGAACAGCTCGGTGTTCGTCTTGAAACCGTTGAACACCATCCAGAGCAGGGGGTAGAGCACGATCACGACGAGCCCGATGAGCAACGACCAGACCAGGATCCGCCCGATGATCCCCAGGAATCCCAGCTTGCCGATGCGCGACCGCCCGGGCGGCACCGCCAGCAGCACTGCGGTTTCAGTACTCATACCTCGACCCTCCGCTTCCTCGTGTACCACAGCTGCAGCAGGCCGATCGCGAGCGACAGCACGAAGATGACCACGGCGATCGCCGCCGCGTAGCCGAAGTCGTTGCGCACGAAACCGTTGCGGTACAGCCAGGTGCCGAGCACCTGCGTGGAGTTGTTGGGGCCTCCCGTGGTCATCACCATGACCTCGTTGAAGACCTGGAACGCACCCGAGATGGTCACGATCATCATCAGACCCGACATCTCGCGCACCAGCGGCACCGTGATGGTGAAGAAGCGGCGCACGCCTCCGATGCCGTCGAGCTGCGCCGCTTCGTAGAGCTCGGAGGGGATGCGCTGGATCGCCACCGTGAAGAGCAGCGCCGAGTACCCGAAGCCCTGCCACTGGCTCATCGCGATGATGCCCATCATCGCCGTGCTCTCCTGACCGAGCCAGGGCTGCGCGAGGGCGTGCAGGCCGATGGAGTCGAGGAAGCTGTTGAGCATGCCGATGTTCGGCTCGTAGATGAAGTAGAACAGCAGACCGGAAACGGTGATAGAGATGGCCGACGGGATGAAGTAGATGGTGCGCAGCGCGTTGCGGGTGCGCCTGCTGCGCACGCTCTCGACGAGGGCCGCGATCACGAGCGCCACACCGACCTGGAATACGATCGATACGAGCGCGTAGAGCAGGTTGTTGCCGAGCGATCGCCAGAAGACCGGATCGTCGAGCAGGCGCTCGAAGTTCTTCGCACCGACGAACTCGTTCGTGCCCGAGTAGATATCCCACTCGGAGGCCGCGAAGCCGAAGTTCTGGATCAGCGGAACGTAGACGAATCCGATCAGGATCAGGATCGCCGGGGCGAGCCAGAGGAGTCCCCTGGCGCTGGTGAGGCGTGAGTGCATGTTGCTTCCCTCGGTACTGCGTCGACGTGCGCTGCGCGGCCGTGGCGCGGACTTCGCGCTCCGGCCCCGCGGCGCGTGGTCAGCGAGCGCTCTCGTTCGCCTTCTGGACGCTCTCGAGGATCTGCTCGGGCGAGGAGTCGCCGCTGATCAGCGCCTCGCCGCCCGCGAGCCACGCGTCGGCGACCTCGGGAACCGTCACCGTGTCGAGCCAGACCACGATCTGGGACGCCTCGTTGACCTGGGTGATGCCGTCGTAGACGGCGGCACTCGAGGTCTCCTCGGTGACCGCATCGATCACGGTGCTCGGCTGGCCGTAGGGCGGCGAGGAGAGCGTCTTCGCGTTCTCGGGGTTGGTGACGAACTTCATGAAGTCGACGGCGAGCGCGGCGCGGGGCGACTTGTTGTTGATGAGGTAGCCCTCGGGCGAGCCCTCGATCGCGTCGGGATCGCCATTCGCCCCCTCGGGCACCGGCAGCTTGAAGATGCCGAAGTTCTCAGGGGTGAGGGTGTCGCCGGAGGTGAGCTGGTCGAACTCGAGGATCTCCTGGTAGTACATCGCCGCGCGGCCGCCGGCAAGCGCCTCCTGCGCGGTCGTGTAGAGCACGCCGTTGGTGCCCTTGCCGGAGTCGGTGCACTCGGTCACGAGCTGCTCGAATTCCTCGAGCGACTTCACGTAGCCCGGGTCGTCCCACTTGGCGGTCTCGGGATCGAAGTCGGCGTTGAGGGTGCCGCTCGGCACGTTGTAGGCGAACAGCTGCTGCAGGTAGTGCAGACCCGGCCAGCCGTCCTTGTTGCCGAAGGCGATGGGCTCGTAACCGGCGTCGCGCAGCGGGCCGCAGCTGTCGATGAGCCCCTCGAAGGTGGTGGGCACTTCGATGCCGGCCGCGGCGAAGGCGTCTTTGTTGTACCCCATGAACTTGCCGTTGTTGTAGAGCGGGATGCCGTAGTACTTGCCGTCGTACTTGAAGGCGTCGAGCGAGGCTTCGCCGAAGGTATCGCCCCACTCGGTGCCCGGCGCGATGACTTCGCTGAGGTCGGCGGCCAGGCCGCCGTCGACGAAGTTCTGAGCCCAGGTGCCGGTCCAGGTGAAGTAGATGTCGGGGAGCGCGCCCGACGCCGTCAGGGTCTTCGTCTTGTCCTTGACCGACTGATCCGTCTCCTGGATCAGTTCGAATTCGACGTCGGGGTGCTCTTCCTGATAGGCCGCAGCGAGGTCCTCGAAGTAGGGGCCGAGCGGTTCACCGGCGAACTTCGTGAGAATGCTGAGCTTGCCGGAGAACTCGGGTTCGGCAGTCACGTCTGCCTCCGCGCCGCTGTTGCCCCCGCCCGCGCACGCGCTCAGCATGAGGGCGGCTCCGACCGCCAGTACCGCCAGAGTGGTCTTCTTCCGTTGCATGTGTATGCCCCTCCTCGTTGAGAGCGCCGCTTCAGCACGGCCGGGCGACCGGTCGTGAAATGCGGCGTCGAGCGGGCGGCCCGGCATCTCGGATCTGATACCGGTACCACCGACTTGCATTGAATTGTCACCCATGCGGGCGCGCTGCGCAAGCGGCAATCTGGAATATCACCCACTTGTGACCGAATATGGCGGTATTTAGCGCAACTTCGAAGCAGAATGGGCACCCTCGAGGGGCGCGTGCGTAGTCGACATTGACGCGCCCCGCCAGCTGTGCCACGATATTCGAACCTGATACCGGTACCAGATCGGGCAGGATCTCGGCACGAAAGGATCAACGATGCTCGGCTTCGACGAAACCCAGATTCGCGAACAACTCTCCAGCGCAGTCGCACTGCGCCCGCAGATCGAGGAGCTGGTCGACCAGTTGCTCGAGCGCGGAATCGACAACGTACTGCTCGTGGGCTCGGGCGGCACCTACGCGCAGGCGTGGCCCTACGAGTATCTCGCCAGGCGCTTCTCGAAGCTCCCCATTCGCGCGGTCATCTCGCGCGAGCTCATCGAGTCGGGCGACGCCTGGCTCGGCGAGAGCACGCTCGCCGTGTTCATGTCCGTCTCGGGCACCACCGAAGACGTGCTGCTCGCCATCGACTACGTGAAGTCGCAGGGCGCCACCACGGTCTCCTTCACCGGCGTACCCGAGTCGCCCATCGCGCAGAAGGTCGACCACACGCTCAGCTCGGCTCCCAAGACGTGGCCCTTCGACCCGCAGCTGCTGCTGCTCGTCGGCCGAATCATGAACATGCGCGGCGAATTCCCCGGATACGAGTCGCTCGCGGACGAGCTGACGGCTCTGCCCGACGCCGTGATCGACGCGGCGAAGGCCGCGGAGGAGCAGGCCTCCGCCTTCGCGGAGGCTCACAAGGACACCGACTACCACTTCCTCATCGGCGGCGGTCCGCTCTGGGGCTTCACCTACCTCTACTCGATGTGCATCCTCGAAGAGATGCAGTGGTTGCGCACCACCCGCGTCAACTCCGCCGAGTTCTTCCACGGCTCGCTCGAGCTGCTCGAGGAGGATACGTCGGTCATCATCTTCCAGGGCGAAGACGAGACCCGCCCCCTCACCGACCGCGCCGAGGCGTTCGCGAAGCGCATCTCGAAGGACGTGAACGTGTTCGATACGCGCAACTACGAACTCAAAGGGTTCAGCCCCGAGAACCGGGCGCTCATCGCCCCGATCGTGCTCGACGCCGTCATGGGGCGCGTGAGCAAGCACCTCGAGCGGGTGCGCGACCACTCCCTCGATCTGCGTCGCTACTACCGCGTGATGGATTACTGATCCAACTGACCGGCGTTCCGCGCCGGCTCGCGGGCCCCGGCGCCGTGCGCGCACGGGCCCGCGGACGCCGCCATCGGAACACCGAGCGGGGCGGATCGACCGATCCGCCCCTTCCCGTCGGCTCCGGCGAGCCGCGCGTCGATCCACAATGAAGAGGTGACTCCGTGAAGATTCTCGGTCTGGGCGACAACATCATCGACCGCTTCGTCGATCGCGGCATCGACTACCCGGGCGGCAACGCGGTGAACGTCGCCGTCTACGCCCGCCGGCTGGGTGCGGAATCGGGTTACCTGGGGGTCTTCGGAGACGACGCGGAGGGCGAGTTCCTGCGCAATTCGATCGCGGAGGAGGGGGTCGATCTGCACCGCTCACTCGCGCGCGAGGGCGAGTCGGGCGTCTCGCGGTTGCACGTGGTCGACGGCGACCGCACCTTCCTGGGCTGGAACGGCGGCGGAGTCACCGTGCGCGAGCCCATCGACCTCGACGACGGCCGACTGGAGTACGCCGCAGAGTTCGACCTCGTGCACACGAGCGTCTACTCCGGCATCCTCCCCGAGCTGCCCCGCCTGGCGCGGCTGGGCCCGCTCGTCAGCTTCGACTTCTCCTCCGAGCCCGAGTACCGCACCGAGGAGTACTTCGCCCGGGTCGCCCCCCACATCGACCTCGCGCTGATCTCATGCTCCGAGCAGAGCGAGCCCGAGACCCACGCGATCCTCGAATCCCTCGTCGTGCACGGCGCGTCGCTCGCCCTCGCGACGCGTGGTACCGACGGGGCGATCGTGGCCGACGGAACGCGGGTCGTCACGGGCAGCGCCCTACTCCTCGAGGATCCGGCGACCATGGTCGACACCATGGGCTGCGGCGACGCGTTCCTGGCGGGATTCATCGTGCACCTGCTCGACGCCGGCTGGTCGAGGGATCGCCAGCCCACCGCTGAGGAGCTGCGCCTCGCGCTCCGCGCCGGAGCCGAGGCGTCGCGGGATCAGTGCCTGGTCGAGGCCGCGTTCGACCACGGCCGGAAGACGCCCGTCGCTGCGGCCGCGCCCGATAGCGCGGAAGAGGCGGGCCGCACCCCCACCGGCGCGACCTCCTAGACTGGGTACTCCACCGAGGAGGAAGCATTGGGCAAAGCGCGATCGTCCTCCCCCACGATCTCCGAGGTCGCGGCAGCCGCAGGCGTCGGCCGCGCAACCGCAGCGAGAACACTCGGGGGGTACGGCTACGTCAGCACCGAGGCGCGTCTCCGCGTGCTCGCCGCCGCTGAGGGACTGGGCTACCGGGCCAACCAGCTGGCGCGCAGCGTCTCCACCGGCATCAGCCACACCCTCGGGGTGGTCGTGGCCGATATCTCCAACCCGTTCTTCGGCGGCGTGGTGCGCGGCGTATCCGAGGTCGCGAGCGCCCGGGGCTTCGACGCGCTCGTCATCAGCACCTACGAGCATCTCGAGGACGAGATCGCGGCAGTCAACGTGCTGGTCGACAAGCGGGTCGACGGCATCATCCTCTCCTCCGCCGCCTGCGACGCCGCTTCGACCGCGCATCTGCAGTTGGCGCGCGACCAGGGCATCCCGCTCGTGCTGCTCGACCGGTTGATCCCGGGAGTCGAGCTCGACGCCGTGGTCATCGACAACCGCGCGGCAGCACGCGCCGCCACCGAGCAGCTGGTCGCGGCCGGGCACACACGCATCGGCTTCGTCTGGGGCCCGCCCATGGTCGAGCGTCCCAGGTTCCGTCGCGACCTGGTGGACGCGGCCGCGCGCAATCTCTGGAGCGACGGCGAGCGCCTCATGGGCTATCTCGACGCCCTCGACGATTCGGGGCTACCCCTTGACCCCGAGCTGGTCTCGGTGGGTGAGAAGACCGAGTCGCACGCGTACGACGAGGTCACCCGCATGCTCGCGCTCGACACCCCGCCCAGCGCGTTCTTCTGCACCGAGACCGACGCGCTCACGGGCACACTGCACGCCCTGCGCGACGGCGGGGTGCCCATCCCGTCGCGGGCGTCTGTGATCGGCTTCGACGACAGCTCATGGGCCGCGGTGATGGAACCGCCGCTGACAATGGTCGAGCAGCCCATGCTCGAGCTCGGGCGCCGGGCCGCGGAGCTGCTGCTGAGGCGCATCGACGGCGAGGACGCCGACGGCGAAGACAGCGAGAGCAGTGGGCACGGCGAATACACGCAGCTCGAACTGCCCGCGCGCCTGGTCGAGCGAGCGTCGGTAGCGGCCCCGCGCTGAGCAATGCCTGCCCCGCCCCGCTGAAACTCCGGCGATTCGCACGAGCCCGGCGAGTATCATCCTCTAACGCCCGCTCTCCCGCGAATCACCGGAACTATGACGAACCGGCTCACCGATGCGGCTCGTCAAGCGTGCTCACTGAGCGCGGACCCTGATCGAGCAGTCCGCTCACGCTACCGCTGACGCAGCACACTGAAGGAGATCTCGTCGCCGCGATGGTAATCGCGGGCGTAGAGCACCCGGCGGCCCTCCTTCGTGAGCCCGACCTCGGTCACCAGCAGCCACGGGCCCAGACCCTGGAGCCGATGCCGCTCGGCCCACTCCTCGGGCAGCGAGGTCGCGGAGATGGTCGCGAGCGAGGAGCGCACGTGATGACCGTGCGCGGCGAGCGCAGCGGTAAGCGATCCGCCCCAGTCGCGGTACTCGAGGGGGCCGGGGAGCAGATCGCGGGGAACGGTGTTCTCGCTCACCACGAGGGGACGGTCATCACCGAAGCGGATCCTGAGGAGGCGGATCACGGGATCCCCCTCCTCCACCTCCAGTGCTGCCGCCTCGGCTGCGCTGGCCGTGCCCTCAGCCACGTCGAGCACCGCGCTGGTCACCGCGTACCCGCGCGCGGTCAGCATCTCGGTGATGCTCTCGTACTTGCTCATGGGGCGCTCGGGGCTCAGCGAGGCCACTGCGGAGATGAAGCGGCCCTGCCCCTGCACCGCGAGGAGAACCCCCTCCTGCTCGAGCCTCCGCAGCGCTTCCCGCACTGTCGAGCGGGAGACGCCGAAGAGGTCCGACAACTCCGCCTCGGTGTGCAGCCGGTCGCCGGCGCGCAGGCCGAGCTGCTGGATGAGCTGCAGCACACGGTCGTACACGCGATCCACCGCGCTGCCGGATCCGCCCATCACGTCCGCGCCACTCTTCATCAAGCCCCCTCAGGACGGTCTTCGAAAACCCACGCCTCATCGGCGACCATAGCAGCTTCCCCAAATGACCGGACAACTGTTATTCTTGTCCGACAACATGATCCAATGACGGACAGGAGCAACGATGCTGAACTTCGATCCCACCCACTACCTCTCCGTGCAGGGCGGCGCCGTGGCGCTCGCAGCCCCCATCCGCAAGGCCGTCGGCAAGCTGCTCGACGACGGCGCGAAGAACGTCTTCTTCATGGGCGCGGGCGGCGTGAACTTCCTGATGCTGCCCGCTGCCCGCCTGCTGCAGACCCGCTCGACCTTCCCCGTGCACATCGAGATGAGCGCCGAGATCGTGAACAGCGGAAGTGCGCACCTCGGCCCCGGGTCGATCGCCGTCTTCCCGTCCGTGTCGGGCACCACCAAGGAGGCGATCACCGCGATCGAGTTCGCGAAGCAGCGGGGCGCCACGATCCTCAGCCTCACCGCCAAGGCCGACACTCCCATCGCGAGGCTCGCCGACGTCAACTTCGCGAACGACTGCGCCGATCCCACCTCGAGCGAGAACTTCTACCTGCAGTCGCTGCTGCTCGCGCTCGCCATCATGGACGTGCGCGACGAGATCGACGACTACGACGAGGTGGTATCGCAGCTGCGGACCCTGCCCGAGCTGCTCGTCGCGGCCAAGCAGCAGTTCGAACCGCGCGCCGAGGCCCTCGCCGACGAGATCAAGGACGAGCAGCACCACATCATGACCTCGGCGGGCGGCTCCTGGTACGAGGCCGCCTACTACGGCATGTGCATTCTCGAGGAGATGCAGTGGATCTGGACGCGCCCCGTGCACGCCTCGGATTTCTTCCACGGCACCCTCGAGCTGCTCGAGGAGGATACGAGCGTCTTCCTGTTCAAGGGCGAGGACGAGCAGCGGCCGCTGACCGACCGCGTCGAGCGCTTCGCGACCACCGTCACCCGCAAGCTGCGCGTGCTCGACGCCGCCGAGTTCGAGCTCGCCGGCCTCACGCCCCGCGTGCGCGCCCTCGTGTCGCCGATCGTGTTCGCGGCGGTGCTCGAACGCCTCAGCTCGCACCTCGAGCGAGCGCGCGACCACGACCTCACCACGCGCCGCTACTACAAGAAGGGCGACTTCTAGACTGGACTGGTGGATCCCGAACCTCGGAGCACCCCATGAGCACATCCTCTCCCCTCATCGCGATCGGCGATAACTGCCTCGATGTGTACGTCGAGCAGGACCGCGTCACAGTGGGCGGCAGCGCGCTCAACGTCGCCGCCCAGTGGCGGGCGGCGGGCCGTGGCGCGCGCTATCTCGGCGCCGTCGGCACCGATGCCGCCGCGGAGATCGTGCGGGGAGCCGCGGTCGAAGCCGGGCTGCGCCCCGAGGAGATCACGCCGCTGCCCGGGCGCACCGGCGTCACGCTGATCCGATTGCGGGATCGGGATCGAGAGTTCTTGCACGAGGATCTCGGCGTGGGTCCCTCCTGGGATCCGCCCGGCCTCGTGGCGGCGACGACGGGATCGGCCTGGTGCCACGTGACCGGGACCGCGCCGCAGGCGGCGATCCCGCAGCGGCTCGTCGAGGCCGGACGTCGCGTGAGCGTCGACCTGCTGGGCCGACCGAACGGAGACCAGGGTTCGCTCGCCGGCGTCGAGATCGCGTTCACCTCGTGCGACGGCGATGCGGCCGAGGCCCGCGCGGCCGCCGGCGCACTCGTCGCGGCGGGTGCCGCCGTCGGCGTCGTGATGCGCGGCGCCGATGGCAGCCTCGCGCTGCACTCCGGCGAGTTCTTCGACACCCGGGCCGAGCGCATCACGCCGGTCGACACCTGCGGAGCGGGCGACAGCTTCATCGCGGCATTCGTCGCGGCGCACCTCGAGGGCGCCGGGATCGCCGACGCCCTCGGAGCAGCGACGCGATCCGCGACCCGCACCTGCCTGCACCTCGGCGGGTTCCCGCAGCGAGTCCTCCCCGTCCCGGGCTGGCTCGCCGAGCAGTACGCGCCGTACCTCGCCTGACCCGCCCGGCGCTACGCCGCCAGGCGGCGTGCGCTCAGCGTCCCGATCCGCTGGCCGCTCTCGAACTCGAAGAGGTGCACACGATCGGGGTGGGGCGCGATCGTGATCAGGTCGCCCGGTTCGGCGTGATCCCGACCGTCCACGCGCACGACCAGCGTCACGCTCTCACCTGCGATCTCCGCCTCGCCGAAGAGGTACCCGTCGGCCCCGAGCTCCTCGATCAGCGCGGTCTTCACCGCAATGCCCGGCTCGTCCGGTCCGCCCACGATGAGATCCTCCGGCCGCACCCCCACGGTCACCCGGCCGCCGCCGATCGCCGCTCGCACATCGTCGGCCACCGGCAGCACCGAGGTGCCGAGCACGAGGCCCTGCTCGTTCAGCTCCGCGGTGAACAGGTTCATGGCCGGACTGCCGATGAACCCCGCCACGAAGGTGTTCACGGGGTGGTCGAGCAGCTCGCGCGGCGAGCCCACCTGCTGCAGCACGCCGAGCTTCATGACGGCGATGCGATCCCCCATCGTGAGCGCCTCGGTCTGATCGTGGGTCACGTAGACAGTGGTGACGCCGAGCCTGCGCTGCAACGTGGCGATGCGGGATCGCGTCTGCACGCGCAGCTTCGCATCGAGGTTCGACAGCGGCTCGTCCATGAGGAACACCTTCGGTGCCCGCACGATCGCGCGCCCCATCGCAACGCGCTGCCGCTGGCCGCCCGAGAGCGCCTTGGGCTTGCGGTCGAGGTACTCGGTCAGGTCGAGCTGCTGGGCGACCTCCTCGACGCGCTTGCGCCGCTCCTCCTTGGGCACGCCCGCGATCTTCAGCGCGAAGCCCATGTTCTCGGCCACCGACATGTGCGGGTACAGGGCGTAGTTCTGGAACACCATCGCGATGTCGCGGTCTTTCGGAGAGACCTCCGTCACATCCTGCTCATCGATGAGGATCCGCCCCTCGGTCACCTCCTCGAGGCCCGCGAGCATGCGCAGCGCAGTCGACTTGCCGCAGCCGGAGGGGCCGACGAGGACCAGGAACTCACCGTCCTCGATGTCCAGATTCAGATTCGTGACCGCGGGGCGCTCGGTGCCCGGGTACTGCAGGGTCACGTCGTCGTACACGACTCTCGCCATTGAGTTTTCCTCTCGTTTCACCGGCAGGTACGTGCCGGACGATCCGTTGTGAAATCGAAGCAGTCGGCGTCGCAGCCGACTGTGCCAGTGTTGCAGATGAACCCCGACTTGCCAAGCGGAACGAGCGTGTTTCAGGGGGCCGTCCGCGGGGGCTTCCCCGTCGTCCTGCGTGCATGGAATGCTTCGAAGCGGACGCGAAGCGTTCGCGGGTATTCCACGGCGACGCCACCGCGTCGCGGAGTCGCAGGATCCGCGCAAGGACCTCGGGATCCCGCGCTACGCGGCTTGGCCGTACTCCCCGGTGGCGACGATGATCGCCCGGGCGATGACGGCGTCGCGCATCATGAAGCCCATCACCGCCGGCGTGGCCTGCGGGTCGACGTCGATGTGATCGACGTCGAGCGCGTGCACCACGAACCAGTAGTGGTGCACTCCGGTGCCTTCCGGCGGGGCGGCGCCCGTGAACGCGGGATCCCGCTTCTCGTTGGGCATCGTGAGCGCACCCTTGGGCAGCAGAGCACTGCCGAGCGAGCCCGCTCCCGCCGGCAGCTCGGTCACGGTCGCCGGGATATTGGCGACCGCCCAGTGCCAGAACCCCGAGCCGGTCGGAGCGTCGGGATCGAAGCAGGTCACCGCGAAGCTCTTCGTCTCGGCCGGGAACCCCGACCAGCTGAGCTGCGGCGACCGGTTCGATCCTCCAGCCTGCTCCACGTACAGCTCGGCGGGCAGCGGCTCGCCGTCTTGGATGTCGGAGCTCACCAGCGTGAAGCCCGGCACCTCGCGCATCCCCGCGTACGGATCGATCATGCCTCGACTCGGATTCTTCTGCGTCATCGCTTCAGCCTTCCTGGGTAGTGGCCGGGCGCCCGCCTCGCCGCGAGGGAACCGCAGCGCTCACCCGGCTTCTCAGCTCAGCCTAGAGCTGCCGGGACCGTCGTGCAGCCCCGGCTCCGCTCCGGCGACGCCGATATACTTGGCGGAACCCCGGATCCACAGCAGCGAAGCGAGGCGAAGCATGGCAAGCACCACAGGTTCTGAACGAGCCCGTGCGACCCTCGCCTACCTGCGCCGCAAGATCACCACGGGCGAATGGCCGGTCGGCAGCCGGATCCCGATCGAACCCGAGCTCTCCGAGCAGACGGGCGTGGGCCGCTCGACCGTGCGCGAAGCCGTGCGCTCGCTCGCCAGCATGGGCATGCTCGAGACGCTGCCCGGCCGGGGCACCTTCGTGCGCTCCTCCACGCCGACCAGCACCCTGCTCAACGAGTTCCTCAACGACTTCACGCTCGAGGAGATCCTCAGCTACCGACGCGCGCTCGAGATCGAGGCCGCGCAGCAGGCCGCACTGCACCGCACGGACGAGGATCTCGCCGCGCTCGAGCAGGCCGCCGCCGAAGAGGTGGGCTGCACCCGCTGCCCCGTGCTCGGCCTGGCCGACGGCTCGGAGAACTCGGCGTTCGACAGCAAGTTCCACCGCCTCATCTTCGACTCCGCCAAGAACCGACTGCTGGCCTCGCTCTACGCCGGCATCAACGACCAGCTGCGCACGCCCGAGCACCGCGGGCGACTCGCCAACGTGGCCACCGGCGTCGAGATGGAGCGCGACCACGCCCGCGTGCTCGACGCGATCCGCCGCCGTGACTTCATCGACACCGTGCACGCCATGGTCGATCACGTCGACCACGACGTGGTCATCGTCAACGACCAGCACGAGGTCGTCCCCCCGCTCGTGCGCACCCCCGAGCAGCAGCAGCGCATCGACGACGTGCGCGCGGCGGAAGACGCGCGAGTCAGCCACGCCGGGGCGTAAGCGGGCCCGTTCCCTTCGACGGGCTCGTTCCCTTCGAAGGGCTCAGGGAGCGCCCCGTCCCATGAGCTTGTCGATGGGGCGTAGCCGGAGCCCTACAGCTCGCGCTCCACGTAGATGCGCAGCGCATCCCGCACGAAGCCGGCGCCCTCGAACCCGCCGTAGTTCGCGGCGAAGCGCTCGTCGGCGACGTACATCTCACCCAGATTGAGCACGTAGCCGGCGAGGTCTCCGCCGGGCACGGTCGCCGGCGTTCCGGGGATCCCCCGCAGCCACTCGACGTGGCGGCGGGCGAGATCCTGCGCTTCTGCGGACTCGGGATCCGCGCCGCTGCGCGCCGCCTCGGTCCAGTCGCGGCTCAGCCGCTCCATCCGCGCCTGCCACTCGGCCCGCCCCTGCTCACCGAGACCGCGCCACCAGGCGTCGCTCCGCGCGTACGCGTCGGCGCCCCAGCGCTGCTCCACCTCCTCGCGGTACTGCGTGTGGTCGAAACCGTCGAACATGTTCTCGGACATGAGGTCCTCCTCTTCTCGTTCGCTCCCGGAAGGCGTCGCGCTCGGATCGCCCGCGCGGCGGAGCGCCGCGATGGTGCGCTCGACCGAGCCGATCTGCGCCTCGATCCGATTCCGCTCGCTTCTCAGAAGCTCGAGGTGCGTGTCGAGGATGCGTGCCTCGGCGACAGCGGGGTGCTCCCCGCCCCTCGCCTGGGCGTCCTGGGCCGCGAGCACCTCGCCGATGGCGTCGAGCCCGAGGCCGAGCCCGCGCAGCAGCAGCACTCGCTGCAACCGCACGAGCGCGCGGTCGTCGTAGTACCGGTAGCCGTTGCCGCCGATGCGACTCGGCCTCACGAGCCCGATGCTGTCGTAGTGACGCAGGGTGCGCGAGGTCGTGCCCGCTGCTCGGGCGATCTGCTGGATCGAGTACTCCATGCTTCGCCTCCGGGGTATCGGCCGGGACTCTCCCGGCTCGAAACTCACGCTAGAGGTTGACGTTACGTCAAGGTCAAGCCACTTGGGGAAAGAATGCCCGGGCCCCGATGAGGAGATCGTGATCCAAGCGGGTGGATCTGCACGGATCGGCCCGCTCCGATCAGGATCTCCTCCCTGAAGCTCGCCGGAGAAGCCCGGGCCCGAGAAGGAGGAGAAACCCGCGAAGCCAGAAAGCCCGAGGAGCCCGGACTACTCCATCGTGTCGAGGATCGCCGAGAGCTGCTCGAAGGTGGTGAGCGGGTTCACGATCGCGAAGCGGGCGTTGGTGCGGCCCGCGTGCGAGCTCGGCACGACGAATGCCTGCTGATCCTCGAGCAGCGCATCCGACCATCGCTCATAATCGGCCTTCTCCCAGCCGTCGCGCTCGAACACCACGACGGAGAGCTGCGGTTCCCGCACCAGGGAGAAGCCGGGCCGCCGCTTGATCTCGTCGGCGATCTCGCGGGCGAGCGTCAGCGAGTGCGTCACGGCGTCGCGGTACGTTGCCGCCCCGTAGGTGGCCAGCGAGAACCACAGCGGCAGGCCGCGCGGGCGCCGAGTGAGCTGGATCGCGTAGTCGGAGGGGTCGTAGGCGGCGCGCTCGGTGAGCACGTCGAGGTACTCCGCGTGCTGCGTGTGAGCCAGGCGCCCCAGCTCGGGATCCCGATAGATGAGCGCGCACACGTCGTAGGGCGCGAACAGCCACTTGTGCGGGTCGACGATCACCGAGTCGGCGCGCTCCACGCCGACGAAGTGCGGGCGCCCCAGCGGGGAGAGCATCGCGGTGAGCCCGTAGGCGCCGTCGATGTGCAACCAGAAATCGAACTCGTCCTTGAGCGCCGCAACACCCGCGATGTCGTCGACGATGCCGAAGTTGGTCGAGCCGCCGGTCGCCACCACCGCGAACACCCGTTCGCCGTGCTCCTCGAGCGCGGCGCGCACCGCGTCGGCCGACAGCGATCCCGTGTCGCCTCCCGGCACCGCGATGACGTCGACGTCCATGATCTCGGCGGCCGACTTCACCGACGAGTGCGCTTCGGCGCTGCACACCACGGCCCACCCACCCTCGGGCCGGCGGGCGAGGTCTGCCGCCTCCCGCGTGCGGCGGGCGTGGTCGCGCGCGGTCACGAGCGCGGAGAGGTTGCCGATCGTGCCGCCCTGCACGAAGACGCCGCCCGCCCCCTCGGGCAGCCCGAACTCCGAGGCGAGCCAGCGCAGCACCTCGTTCTCGGCGTACACGGCGCCCGAGCCCTCCATCCACGAGCCGCCGTAGAGCGCGCTCGCCGAGACCACGAGATCGAAGGCGATCGCCGCCTTCGAAGGGGCCGAGGGGATGAACGAGAGGTACTGGGGATGATCCGTCGTGATGCATGCCGGAGCGAGGATATGCTCGAAGACGGAGAGCGCGCGGCTGCTGCCGAGCCCCTCCTCGCTGATCGTGGTGCCGGCGAGCCGCCGCAGCTCAGCGGGCGACGAGGCGTGATCGAGCGGCGTGTCCGTTGCCAATATACGACGTCGGGAATAATCGAGCACGAGGTCCACGATGCCGCGGGTCTCGTCGGAGACCGAGTGCATGCGAGCGTGATCGGTCGGGGTGGCAGCGGGACGACTGCCCGGGATGCGGGAGAGCGGAGTCTGTGCGGCGGCGTCTGACATGGTCTCATCATAAAGGTGGACCCGCGACCTCTAACATGGATGGGTGAGCGAGCCCAAGATCCTGCTGTACTACGTCTTCGCGCCGGTGGCCGACCCCGACGCCGTTCGACTGTGGCAGCGCGAGCTCTGCGAGTCGCTGGGACTGAGGGGCCGGATCATCATCTCGAAGCACGGCATCAACGGCACCGTGGGCGGAGAGCTCGACGCGTGCAAGCGCTACCTCCGCCGCACCCGCGAGTACGGCCCGTTCGCCCGCCTCGAGGCCAAGTGGAGCGACGGAACCGGCTTCGTGCCCGAGCGCCCCGAGACGCTCCACGGCGTCGATCGCGCGGCCCCGTGGCGTCGCATCGCCGATTTCCCGAAGTTGAGCGTGAAGGTGCGCGACGAGCTGGTGGCCTTCGGGATCCCCGACGAGTTGCGCGTCGACGATGACGGCGTGGTGGGCGGCGGCACGCACCTCTCGCCGGAGGCCGTGAACGAGCTGGTGGCCGAGCGGGGCGATGATGTCGTGTTCTTCGACGGGCGCAACGCCTGGGAAGCCCAGATCGGCCGATTCAAGGGCGCGATCGTGCCCGAGGTCGATACGACCCACGACTTCATCGCGCAGATCGAGAGCGGCGCCTACGACGACATCAAGGACCGACCGGTCGTGACCTACTGCACGGGAGGCATCCGCTGCGAGATCCTCTCGGCCGCGATGCGGGAGCGCGGTTTCGAGGAGGTCTACCAGGTCGACGGCGGCATCGTGCGCTACGGCGAAGCCTTCGGCAACGGCGGCCTCTGGGAGGGGTCGCTCGCCGTCTTCGACGGGCGCGAGTCGCTGGATTTCGCTCCCGGAGCGGCAGTGCTGGGCCGCTGCACCGTCTGCGAGGCCCCGACGCACCGCCTGGCGAACTGCGCGGATCCGAGCTGCCGCGCCCGCTTCGTCGCCTGCGCGACGCACCCCGACGCCGCCTGCGCCGAGCACGCCTGACCCGCGCGCGTTTCCCGCGCCCCGCCGCCTCGACGCCCGCGTTTCCCGCCGCTCGCGCCGCGCTCCGCAACGCGCGTTTCCCCCGCTCCGCCACCGCACTCCGCACACGATTGCCGCGCCGCACTCCCCCCTCGATCCGATGGAGCGGTAGGCGGCTCACGGCGGCCGGAAGCGAGTTTAAATTTCAGGTTTGACTTATATAAGCCCAGGGTGAAGAATGGGGGTATGCACGCGCTCGACATTCTCGGCGACCCCGTCCGACGGAGAATCCTCGAACTCATCGCCGACGGTGAGGCGAGTGCGGGCGGCATCGCGGCGGTCATCTCGCGTGAGTTCGGGATCAGCCAGCCCGCCGTATCGCAGCACCTCCGCGTGCTGCGGGAGCACGGCTTCGCCTCCGTGCGCGCAGAGGGCACCCGCCGCCTCTACGCGGTCGATCCGCAGGGGCTGCAGCAGGCGGGCGAGTGGCTGACGCCGTTCGAACGCTTCTGGCGGGGCCCGTTCGCCGCGCTCGGCACCGAGCTCGCGCGCGGCAAGCGGGAGCGGCGGCTCGCGTCCGAGCGAGCCGCCGCGAGCCCTCCCCCGCGCGGCGACGCCGCTGCACGCACCGCAGACCCCTCGCGCGACGACAGCAGCGAAGACAGCGATAACGGCAACAGCGACAGTAAGGAATGAACATGGTCGATGTACATACGCAGATCGAGGCGGTCACCCGCACTCTCCGCGACGAAGAGATCGACGGCGAACCCGCACGCGTGCAGGCCCTCGCCCAGGAGTACCCCGCCGGCATCGCCGACGTATGGGACGCCGCGACCAGCCCGGAGCGGATCGCCCGCTGGTTCATGCCGATCACCGGCGACCTGCGCGTCGGCGGGCGCTATCAGCTGCAGGGCAACGCTGGCGGCGAGGTGCTGGAGTGCACGCCTCCGCACGACGGCCGCGCCGAGTACCGCATCACGTGGGAGTTCGGCGGCGGCGTCACGTGGGTCACGGTGCGCCTGAGCGAGCAGGGGGCCGAGCGCACCCGCTTCGAGCTCGAGCACGTCGCGAAGACCGCCGACGTGCCGGCGGAGATGTGGGACACTTTCGGCCCCGGCGCCACGGGCGTGGGCTGGGACGGCGGCCTGCTGGGTCTCTCGCTGCACCTCGGCTCCGTGGAGGGCTCCCTGTCGCCCTCCGAGGCAGAGGCCTGGGCGTTCACCGATGAGGGCCGCTCCTTCTACCGCGCGGCCGCCGACGGCTGGGGTGCGGCGCACGTCGCAGCCGGTGCGGATCCCGAGGTCGCGGCGCGCGGCGCAGACGCGACCTACGGCTTCTACACCGGTCAGGGAGCCGGACAGTAACCCGTACCCTCCCGATCCCGGAGTCCGGTGCGGACCTCCGGCACGGACGCAGACCTCACGGCAATGGAGGTCTACGCCCGCGGCGGAGGTCTGCGCCGGCGGGAAGGCCCGACCGACCCGAATCGCGCCCGACGCCTATTCGACGCTGTGCAGCGCGGCACCCACGATCCCGGAGTTCTGACGGAAGTGCGCCGGGATCACCGGCGCGCGCACCGAGATCAACGGCAGGAACCGATCGGCCTTCCGGCTGATCCCGCCGCCCACGATGAAGAGGTCCGGCGAGAACAGCGCCTCGACATGCGAGAAGTAGCGCTGCAGACGCGCGCCCCACTCCTCGTAGCTGAGCCCCTCACGCTTACGGGCGGCGGCCGAGGTACGCGACTCGACGTTCGGCCCGTCGAGCTCCAGGTGCCCGAGCTCGGTGTTCGGCACGAGACGGCCGTCGATGAAGAGCGCGGATCCGATCCCGGTCCCCAGCGTCAGCATCATCACGACGCCGGCCCGACCTCGCCCCGCGCCCAGCCGCATCTCGGCGAGCCCCGCGGCGTCGGCGTCGTTGAGCGATCGCGCCGGAGCACCGAGGCGCTCAGCCAGCCGTGATTCCAGGTTCTCGCCCAACCACTCGTCGTCGATGTTCGCCGCGGAGCCGACGACGCCGCCCTTCACGATGCCGGGGAAGGCGCAGCCGACCGGCCCCTCCCAGCCGGTCGCGGCGACGACGGCGGCTGCGGTGTCGAGCACGCCCACGACGGTCGCGGGCTGCGGGGTATCGAAGCGCACCCGCTCGCTCAGCAACTCGCCGGTGCCGAGATCGACGATGCCTCCCTTGATGCCGGTGCCGCCGATGTCCAATCCGAATGCTGTGCTCACTCCATCGCCTCCAGTTCGCGACCGCGGGTCTCCCTGATGAACTTCCACAAGAAGAAGAGGGAGAGCACTGCCATCGTCGCATACAGGCCGTAAGCCACGCCGAGCCCGGCCTGCGCGAGCGACGGGAAGGTGAGCGATACGACGAAGTTCGCGATCCACTGAGCGGCCGCCGCCACCGAGATCGCGTAGGCGCGGATGCGGTTGTTGAACATCTCGCCGAGCAGTACCCACACGACCGGCCCCCAGCTCATGCCGAAGAACACCACGTAGAGGTTCGCGGCCAGCACCGCGACCACCCCGGCCGTATCGGAGAGGATCGGCTGCACCGCACCGCCGACCGTCTCGGTCGGCGCGGTGCCGAAGATGAACGCCATCGTGCCGAGCGTGAGCGCCATGCCGATCGAGCCGATCATGAGCAGCGGTTTGCGGCCGATCCGGTCGACGAGCAGGATCGCGATCACCGTGGTCGCGATGTTGACGACCGCGGTGATCACCCCCGTCAGCAGCGCGTCGGATTCGTCGAAGCCCACCGCCTGCCACAGCATCGTCGAGTAGTAGAAGATCACATTGATGCCGACCAGCTGCTGCAGGGCGCAGAGCACGATCCCGATCCACACGATCGGTGCGAGACCGAAACGCGGCCCGCGGATCACCGAGATCGACTGCGTCGCCTCGAAGTCCAGAGTCGACCGGATCGCGCGGATCGTCTCGGTCGGCGTGCCGCCGACGTAGTGCCCGAGGATCCGCTCGGCCTCCTCCTCCCGCCCCTTGCTCACCAGGAACCGCGGGGACTCCGGGATCAGATATGCCAGTACGCCGTACACGACGGCGGGCAGGCACTCCGCCATGAACATCCATCGCCAGGCCTCGAGCCCGAACCAGAGAACCTCGCCCGCGCCGCCGGCCGCCTGAGCCAGCGCGTAGTTGCTGAGCAGCGAGACGAAGATACCGATCACGATCGCGAGCTGCTGGAGCGAGCCCAGACGCCCGCGCACCCTCGCGGGCGACACCTCGGCGATGTAGGCGGGGGCGATGACGCTCGCGGCGCCCACTCCGAACCCGCCGATGAAGCGGAAGGCCGTGAGCGACCAGATCTCCCAGGCGAGCCCGCTGCCGAGCGCCGACAGGAAGAAGATGACCGCTGCGACCTGCATCACCCTGATGCGGCCGAACCGGGCCGCGATCGGCCCCGCGAACCAGGCTCCGATGGCGCAGGCGATCAGTGCGCTCGCGACCGAGAAGCCCAGCAGCACGGATCCCGCGCCGCTCCACTCGCCGACGGCGCCGACCGCCCCGTTGATCACCGCCGTGTCGAAGCCGAAGAGGAATCCACCCATCGCGGCCGCCGCGGCGATCATGATCACCCGCGTGACCGGAGGGGCGGGGACCGTGCCCGTGACCGTGTCTGCCATATATCAACACCACCCTGTGTCGAGGGATCGATGCCCGGACGCACCGTTGCGCCCGCGCGTGCTCAGAGTCTCCTCCGCTCCCGCGCGCCCGTCAACTTCGGGCGCGCGGGAGCGGGATCGGCTGCGCCGCCGCTACCAGATCGAGACGCGCTGCTCGGGATCGAGCCAGAGCCCGTCACCCGGCTGCGTGCCGAAGGCCTCGTGGAACGGGGCGAGATTGCGCACGATCTGGTTGCAGCGGAACTCGTTGGGCGAGTGGGGGTCGATGGTGAGCAGGCGCACCGTCTCCTCGGGCCGCGACTTCTGCCGCCAGGCCTGCGCCCAGGCCAGAAAGAAGCGCTCGGCTCCCGTCAGCCCGTCGACGACGGGCGGCTCGGCGCCGTCGAGCGAACGCAGGTACGCCTTCCAGGCGATCTCGAGACCCGACAGGTCGCCGATGTTCTCGCCGATCGTCAGCTCGCCGTTGACCGTCTGGCCGTCGGCGCCCTCGGGCGAGAGCCCGTTGTACTGGCCGATGAGCGCGCCCGTCAGCTGCTCGAACGCCGTGCGATCCGCCTCCGTCCACCAGTCGGTCAGCCGCCCGTCGCCGTCGTAGCGCGAGCCCTGGTCGTCGAATCCGTGACCGATCTCGTGCCCGATCACCGCGCCGATCGCGCCGAAGTTGGTCGCCGCATCCCACGACGCGTCGAAGAACGGCGGCTGCAGGATGGCGGCGGGAAACACGATCTCGTTGAAGCCGGGGTTGTAGTAGGCGTTGACCGTCTGCGGCGTCATGAACCACTCGTCGCGGTCGATGGGCTTGCCGACCTTGCCCAGCTCGCGCGCGAACTCGAACTCGGCCACGCGGCGCGAGTTGCCGAGCAGGTCGCCCGCGTCGACGGCGAGCGCGGAGTAGTCGCGCCACTTCACCGGGTACCCGATCTTGGGGGTGAACCGGTCGAGCTTGTCGAGGGCGCGCCGACGGGTCTCGGGGCCCATCCACTCGAGCTTCTCGATGGACTCGCGGTAGGCCTCGATGAGGTGCCCCACCAGCTCATCCATGGCCGCCTTCGAGTTCTCGTCGAAGTGCTGCTCGACATAGAGGCGCCCTACGGCCTCGCCCATCGCGCCCTCCACGAACGAGACGCCGCGGCGCCAGCGCTCGCGCTGCTCGGGCGCGCCCGTGAGCGCGGTGCCGTAGAAGTCGAAGTTCGCCCGCGAGATCTGCTGCGAGAGCAGGGCCGCCGATCCTCGCACGATCGACCACAGCAACCAGGCCCGCCACGCCTCGAGCTCATCCTCGACCAGCAGCTCGGCGAGCCCCGCGAGCGCCTCCGGCTGTGCCGCCACGACCTCGGCGAACGCCGCCTCCGACGCCCCCATCGCGGCGAGGTAGGCGTTCCAGTCGAGCCGCGGGGTGATCTCCTGCAGGCCCTCGAGGGTGCGCAGATTGTAGAGCTTCTGGATGTCGCGGCTCGCGACCTTGTCCCAGTGAGACGCGGCGATGCGGCGCTCGAGGTCGTACGCGAGCCCGGCGAACCGCTCGGCCTCCGCGCCCTCGGCGACCTCCGCGAGCTCGAGCATGCGGGCGATGTGGGTGCGGTACTGGTCGCGGATCTCGGCGAACTGGTCCTCGCGGTAGTACGACTCGTCGGGCAGGCCGAGACCGCCCTGCATCACGAAGACGATGTAGCGCGAGGGATCGCCGGGGTCGTTGTCGACGAACATGCTGTAGAAGCCGCCGACGCCCTGCCGCTCGAGCTCGGCGACGAGGGCGATCAGCTCGGGGATCGAGGCCACCGCTCGGGCGCGGGCGATGTCGCCCTCGATGGGGGCCGCGCCGAGGCGATCCGCACGCTCGGTGTCCATGAAGCTCGCGTAGAGCGCGGCGACCTTGTCGGCCTCGCGATCCGCGCTGCCCTCGATCAACCCCGGCGCGGGAGCCTCGGTGGTCGTGATGATGTCGCGCACCGCCTCCTCCGCGTTCTCGGCGAGCACCGCGAACGAACCGTAGCGCGCCTTATCCGACGGGATCTCGGTGCGCTCGATCCATTGGCCGTTGACGTGGCGGAAAAGGTCGTCCTGCGGCCTCACCGCAGGATCGAGTTCGGCGAGGTCGATACCGGAGGTGTGCGCAGCATTGGTCATGGGACCAGCCTAGAGTGTGTCGCGCCCGCGATCCTGGAACGCAGGCCCTGCGCCACCATTCCACCTTCGAGCACCCCGAATCGGCGAAAACGGGGTGCTCTACGGTAGATCGGTGCGCGAGGGTCGGGGGCGGAGTGACTACGCCGCCTCGCTCTGGATCAGCACGTTCAGCACGCTGGGCGCGTAGAAGCGCCGCTGGTACCCGCTTTCCGAAGGGAGCATCCTGAGCACTCCGAGATCGACGAGCTGGCCGATGAGCGTGTTCGTCCGGCTGTACGACAGATCGATCCCTTCGGCGGCCCTGCGCACCGTGAACGAGGGATTGGCCACTGCGTACTCGATGAGAGCATGCGCGCTTCTCGCCCGCAATGCCGAGTCTTGGAGCTGCCGATCGAGCCGCTCCTGCACCCGCACCAGGGCGAGCATCTGCATCCTCGTGGTGTCGGCTGCAACCCGTATCCCCTGCGCGAAGAAGCGCACGAAGCCGTCCCAATCACCCGCGGTGCTCACCGCCAGCAGACGGTCGTAATAGTCGGGGCGTCGTGCTTCGAACCAGGGAGAGACCGTGAGGGTCGGCTCGCTCAGCACCCCCTGGGCTTGGAGGTGCAGCACCACGAGATATCGCCCGATCCTCCCGTTGCCGTCGTGGAACGGATGGAGGGTCTCGAACTGATAGTGCGCCATGGCCGCCGCTACCACTGGGTCGATCCTGTCGGTGCGATCCTCCCGCATCCAGTCGGTCAGGTCGCGCACGCGCATCTCCAGCTCCAGAGACGGCGGAGGCGGGACGAACCGCGCCGCATGCACGGGAAACCCGAAGGGATCGGCGCCGGCGCGGCGGCCGACTACCACTTGCCGCTCGCGCACCCGGCCTGAGCCCTCCTGAAGCGGAGTGCCGCGCATCAACAGGCCGTGCAGTTCGCCCAGCAGAGTCACGGAGATCGACTGGCCCGCGGCGATCTTCGAGAACCCGTGGTTCGCCATCGAGACATAGTTCAGCACTTCGAGAAGCTCCGGTGTCGACGGGGCGTCTTCATCCGCGGTGAGCACCTCGGCCAGCGGAGCATAGGTGCCTTCCAACGCCGAGGTGCTCTGAGCTTCACGTCGAAGCGCCGGCACGCGGAAGAGCGTCGGATTCGGAAGCTGGCGCGCTGTCGCATCGAGCGCTCCCAGAGCTGCCCGTGCATTCATGACCACCAGATACGTTTCGGGTGACAGGCTCGGCGTCTCGACGCCGAGCGGCTCGGGCAGGAAGGCGGAGTGCCGCCACTCGCCGAGCTGCGGATCCGTCCCGTAGATCGGCACCAACGATCCCGGCATCGAGTTCCCGAACATCGACAGGTCCATAGTTGCAGTTTAGGGCAGATGACAGACATATATGGCTTCAGAATTACTGACAAGTGCTCAAAGCAGGCATTCTCGGGGCAATAATGCTCGCAAACCTCTTCTGAGAATCGCGCCCGCGATCCTGGAGCGCAGGCCCTTCGCCACCATTCCACCTTCGAGCACCCCGAATCGGCGAAAACGGGGTGCTCTACGGTAGATCGGTGCGCGAGGGGCGGGAGCGCGAGGGGCGGGCCGTGCAAGGGCAGCAAGCCAAGCCTGAGCCCGCCCGAACCGATACCTTGGAACGATGAGCGAAAGCAGCAGGCTCATCGATCGCAGCATCGCGCACCTCGCCGTGCCCGCGCTCGGCGCCCTCATCGCGGAGCCGCTCTTCATCGTGGTCGACTCCGCCCTCATCGGGCACCTCGGTGCCGCTCCCCTGGCGGGCCTCGCGGTCGCCGCGGCGATCCTGCAGACCGCGGTCGGCCTCATGATCTTCCTCGCCTACTCCACGACACCTCTGGTGGCGCGGCGACGCGGGGCCGGCGACCTGCGCGGCGCGGTGCAGGCGGGCATCGACGGTCTGTGGCTCGCACTCGGCATCGGGATCGCGGTGGGCGCGGTGCTGTGGCTCGCGAGCGACCCCCTCGTCGCACTGTTCCACGTGGAACACGACACCGCCCAGCAGGCCCTCGCCTACCTCACGATCTCGTGCCTCGGCATCCCGGCCATGCTCGTCGTCTTCGCCGCGAGCGGCCTGCTGCGCGGACTGCAAGACACGAAGACGCCTCTCGCGGTCGCCACCGTCGGCTTCGCCGCGAACGCGCTGCTCAACTGGTGGTTCATCTACGGTCTCGGCTTCGGCATCGCGGGCAGCGCCTGGGGAACGGTGGTGGCGCAGTGGGGCATGGTCGCGGTCTACGTGGCCGTCATCACCCGGCACGCTCGCCGCGCGGGGGCGGGATTCCTGCCGCATCGCGACGGCCTCGCCCACGCGGGTCGCAGCGGTGGCTGGCTCTTCATCCGCACCGTCGGGCTGCGGGCCGCGCTGCTCGTCACGGTCTTCGCAGCGACCAGCCACGGCACGACCGCCACGGCCGGCTACCAGGTGGTGTTCACGATCTTCTCCACGGCGGCGTTCGCCCTCGACGCGCTCGCCATCGCGGCGCAGGCGCTCATCGGCGACGCTCTGGGAGCGCGCGACGCCGCGCGCGCTCGGCTCGTCGTGCGGCGCACCCTCTTCTGGGGTGTGGCGTGCGGCGCGGTGATCGGGGTACTGCTCGCCGTCACGAGCCCCGTCGTGGGGCGCATCTTCACGAGCGATGAGCAGGTGCTCGCGATCCTGCCCCCCGCTCTGCTGGTCCTCGGGATCTCGCTGCCCCTCGGCGGCTTCGTCTTCGTACTCGACGGTGTGCTCATGGGCGCGGGCGACGCGCGCTACCTCGCGTGGACGAGCCTCGTGAACCTCGCCGTGTACCTGCCCGCGCTGTGGCTGCTCACGACGCTCGTGCCGAGCGGCACGGCCGCGCTCGTCGCACTCACGGCCGGATTCACGCTCGTGTTCATGCTGGCGCGGGCGGCGACGCTCGGGATCAGGGCGCGCGGCGACCGCTGGGTGCGCCTCGGAGCCTGATCCGCCCCGAACCCGCCTCGCGCGGGGGTCGCGCCTGCTTCGGTGCGCCTCATAGACTCGAGGGGTGACAGCTTCGGTGCCCTTCGAACGGGCCGCGGTGGTGCGCTGGGTGCGTACGATCCCCATCGTCTTCCTCGTGGTGGGCCTGGGCTTCGGCACCTGGCTGAGCCGCCTGCCGGCCGTGCGCGATCACCTCGGCGCCTCCGCCGTCGAGATGAGCATCTACGGCCTGTGCCTCGCCGTCGGCAGCCTAGCCGGGCTCATGCTGTCGGGGCGGACGGTGCAGCGCTTCGGGCCGCGTCGCACGCTCCTCTGCGGAACCGTTGCGACCACGATCCTGCTGCCGAGTGCCGCCGCGATCATCCTGAGCGGCGCGATCCCGGTGGGGCTCGCGGTGCTCTTCGCGTACGGCTTCGCGTTCAGCATCTGCGATGTCGCCATGAACGTCAGCGGCGCCAATGCGGAGGCGGCGTTCGGGCGGCCCCGCATGCCGCTCATGCACGCGGGCTACAGCCTGGGCGCGGTCGCCGCGACCGGCATCGGCGGGCTCGCCGAGGCGCTCGGCGTGCCCGTGCCCATGCACTTCGCCGCGGTAATGATCGTGAGCGCCGCGGTGCTGCTCTCTCTGCTGCGCTATCTGCCTCGCGACGAGGCGACGGCGCGGGCCACGGCCGAGGGCGCCGGCGCGGGCACCGGCGACTCGGGATCCGCCTCCGCGGCACAGCGTCCCCCTGAGCGCGAGGAGCGGTATCCCGTCACGGGCTCGATCCCGATCATCGAGTCCGCCGCCGGGCAGCAGCCGGCGTTCACCCCCGTGACCGGATCCATCCCGATCCAGTGGTCCGGCGACGGCGCCCCGCGCGAGTCGTCATCGAAGACCCCCGGATCCGCCCGCCCCTACAGCCCGTGGCGCGACCCGCGCATCTTCCTCATCGGCCTGATCACGCTCTCGTTCGGCCTCTTCGAGGGCACTCCGAGCGACTGGCTGCCGCTCGCCCTCGTCGACGGCAGGGAGTTCAGCAACCAGCTGGGCTCCACGATGCTGAGCGTGTTCTTCGCCGCGGTCATGGCGGTGCGGATCGCCGGGTCGTGGCTCATCACCCGCTTCGGGCGGGTCGGCGTGCTGCGCGTGTCGGCCGTGATCGCGGCGGCGGGAATCGCGATGACGATCCTCGTGCCCGGCACCGCGGGGGCCGTCATCGGCGTGCTCGCCTGGGGTGTCGGCACCAGTCTCGGCTGGCCGATCGCGATCTCGGCGGCAGCCGACCGCGCCGAGACCGCGGCTCGAGACGTGGCCGCGGTGTCGGCGCTCGGGTACGGGTCGATGCTCGTGGGGCCGATGGCGTTCGGCTTCCTCGGCGAGCACATCGGGCTGCTCGTCGCGTTCTGGGCGCTGCTGCCGTTCGCGGTGTACGTGTTGTTCGCTGCGTCGGCCGCGCGGTCGCGCCGCTGATCCGCGTTCGCCCGAGATGCCCAACCCCGCTCCCCGACGGAGCGGCTAAACTACCGCGAGTGCGAATCGTTGTTGCAGACTGCTCCATCGACTATGCAGGGCGGCTCTCGGCCCACCTGCCCCGGGCCAAGCGAGTGCTCATGCTCAAGAACGACGGCTCGATCCTCGTGCACAGCGACGGCGGCTCGTACAAGCCGCTCAACTGGATGAGCCCGCCCTGCACGCTCGCCACGCTCGAACTCGACGAGGATCAGCGCGAGGCCGGCATCGTCGAGGCCTGGCAGGTCACCCACAAGAAGACCGCCGACAAGCTCGTCGTGTCGGTGTT
Organism: Leucobacter holotrichiae; assembly: GCF_055791005.1. Lineage (NCBI taxonomy): Bacteria > Bacillati > Actinomycetota > Actinomycetes > Micrococcales > Microbacteriaceae > Leucobacter > Leucobacter holotrichiae. The sequence continues at coordinate 61,447 of NZ_JBVUAC010000004.1, read as the reverse complement.
CGAGGTGTTCCACGACTCGTCGCACGACCTCGGCGTCGATCCGGGGCTCATCAAGGACGGCGTCGAGGCGCACCTGCAGGAACTGCTCGCCGACCAGATCGAGCTCGTCGGCGAGGGCCACACGCTCGTGCGTCGCGAGTACATGACCGCGATCGGCCCGGTCGACATCCTCGCCCGCGACGCGTCGGGTGCATCGGTGGCGATCGAGATCAAGCGGCGCGGCGGCATCGATGGCGTCGAGCAGCTCACCCGCTACCTCGAACTCATGAACCGCGACCCGAAGCTCGCCCCGGTGCACGGCGTCTTCGCGGCGCAGGAGATCAAGCCGCAGGCACGCACGCTCGCCGAGGACCGCGGGATCCGCTGCCTCGTGCTCGACTACGACGCGATGCGCGGCATGGAGGACAAGAACACGCTGTTCTAACGCACCCGTCGCTGCGCCGCGTGGGCCCGCCCAGCTCCCCGCCCCAGCCGCACCCCCGCTCGAGTGGCGGGTTTCGCACGAGAATCGCGGATCCTGCATGCGAAATCCGCCTCTCGACGCCATATACCCGGTAAGCGCTGCATGCCGGTTGCCTGCGATCGCAGTTCAGCGAGGGGTGTCCAAGCCCCGCAGGATGATGTCGAGACCTCGGCCGAACGAGGCGTCCAGGTCCAGGTCGGGATCCGACGCCTCTTCCACACCCCTCCCGGGCAGCGCGGCGGGATCGACCAGCGCCCCGAACGCCGCGGCCTGCCGGTGGGTCTGCGTCGACTGCGCGTGCCCGAAGGTGTAGAGCAGCAGCGTGCGCGCGCCATCGGCCCCGACGAGGGCGCCGAGCCTGCGCTCGATCCCCGAGGCTCCGAGCCTGAAGGCCGCCGCCGTCGCCACGACGTCGGCCCCGTCGCGCACGGCGAGCATGGCCTCGCGCAGGGCGACGCAGAAGGACCGCGGATCCGCGCCGGTCCCACCGGCAGGAGCGCCGGCGGCGCCGTCGACGATGCCTCCCGCCTCGACCGGTGCAGTGACCTCGACTCGCCCGACGGTCTCGGCCGACGCAACAGCGCTGACCTGCGCGACAGCCTGCCCCCGCGACACCGGCGCGACGATCTCGTCGGCCATGAGCGCGAGCAGCGTCTGCTTGTCGGGCACGTGGTGGTAGAGCGCGCTCGGCTGCACGCCGAGCTCGGCGGCGACGCGGCGCATCGAGCAGCCCTCGAGCCCCTGGGCGTCGAGCACGCGCATCCCGGCGGCGACCACGTCGGCGAGGGTGTTGCGCATCGGGCCAGTCTAGCGCTAACCTGAACACCGTTCACCAGAACACTGTTCAGGTAACCGAGAATCACCGACCGCCTCGACCAGGGAGACACGCATGACCACGCCCACGCGCACATCGGCACCCCGGGTGCTCGGTCGCGTGGTCGATGCCGAGACCCGGTGCGCGCACTATCACGGCCCGCTCGACGTCGTCGCGCTGCAGTTCAAGTGCTGCGAGGAGTTCTACCCCTGCTTCGCGTGCCACGAGGAAACCGCGGGGCACCCGACCGAGCGCTGGAGCACCGCCGACGGCAACCGCCATGCCGTGCTCTGCGGGGTCTGCCGCACCGCGATGCGCATCGACGACTACTTGCGGGCCGAGGCCTGCCCCTCATGCTCCGCCCCGTTCAACCCGGGCTGCCGCCTGCATCGCCACCACTACTTCGACCTCACGGAGACATCATGACCGACCGCTCCCCCGCCGACTCCGCTGCGGCCGCATCCCCGACGAATGCTGCCGGCGCAACGGGCACGACCGCTTCGGCAGCCCCGACAGACTCGGCCCCCGCGGCCGCCGCGACCCCCGCAGCACCGACCCCGACCGACCCCCGCGCGCATTCGAGGCAGCGTCGTAACCCCGCGACCGACCTCGCCCTCATCGCCACCTTCGCGGCCCTCATCGCCGTGTGCGCGATCCTGCCCGCGATCTCGCTCGGCCCTGTGCCCTTCACGCTGCAGACCTTCGCGATCGTGCTGACCGGCGCGGTGCTCGGCGCGCGGCGCGGCTTCTTCGCGGCGCTGCTCTACCTCGCGGTCGGGGCGATCGGCCTCCCGGTGTTCGCGGGAGGCAGCGCGGGGCTCGCCCCGTTCGCGGGCCCGACCATGGGCTATCTCGTCTCCTTCCCGTTCGCCGCCGCGGCGGCGGGCCTCATCGCGGCACGGATCCCGCGCAGGGGCGCTCTAGGGACCACGCTGGCGCTCCTCCTCGCGACCGTCGTCGGGGTTGCGGTCAATCACGCACTCGGTATCGCGGGGCTCGCCTGGCGCGGCGGCATGTCCATCGGCCAGGCCGCGATCGTCGACGTGGCGTTTCTACCGCTCGACCTCGTCAAGGCCCTACTCGCCGCAATCGTGGCGACCGCGGTGCACCGCGCCTTCCCCGCGCTGCTGCCCGTGCGACGCTGAGCCGGGCCCCGCCCCTTCGGCTGCCGCTCCGACCCCCATAGGATCTTCCGAGTGATCGAACTCCGCAGCGCCGCCGTTACCGCGCCCACGTCCGAGGGTGAGACGACCATCCTGCAGCCGACCTCGCTCGTGCTGCGAGAACGGCGCATCTCGATCGTCGGAGGCAACGGATCCGGCAAGTCGACCCTCGCCCGGCTGCTCAACGGGCTGGTCGAGCCCACCTCGGGCGAGGTGCTGATCGCGCCGGGGTACGGCGTCTCCGGCGTCTCAAGCTCCCCGGGCGACGGCTCCGCGGGCGCCGGCTCCCCGGGCGCCGATGCCGCAGCACACCCGCTCGACACCCGACACGACGGCCCCGCCGTGCGACGCGCGGTCGGGTTCGTCTTCACCGACCCCTCGGCGCAACTCATCATGCCCACGGCCATCGAAGACGTGGCGCTCTCGCTGCGCCGCACTCACCGCGCCAAACGCGAGCGCACAGCCGCGGCACTCGCCGTGCTCGAACGGTTCGGGATCGCGCACCTCGCCGAGCGCAGCGTGCACACCCTGTCCGGGGGTCAGAAGCAGCTGCTCGCGATCGCAGCGGTACTGGCGACCGACCCGGCGATCCTCGTCGCCGACGAGCCCACGACCCTGCTCGACCTGCGCAACAGCCGCCTCATCGGCGAGCTGCTCATGTCGCTGCCGCAGCAGGTGGTGGTCGTCACCCACGACCTCGACCTCGCGCAGCGCGCCGACCGCACGCTCGTCGTTTCCGGCGGACGCGTCGTCTTCGACGGCGCCCCGGCCGAAGCCGTCGCGCACTACCGGGCGAGCGTCGCATGAGCGGCTGGTCGCCGCTCGGCGCCTACCTGCCCCGGCGCGGGCCGCTGCACCGGCTGCCCTCGGGGGCGAAGCTGGTGGGACTCGTCTGCTTCGCGGTCGCGGTGACGTGGACGCGCGGCGTGCCGATCACCGCGGTGTGGCTCGGGATCGCCGTCGCGCTCGCCGTCCTCTCGGGTCTGCGCGGGCGGCACCTGTGGCGCGTCGCCCGGGGTTTCGCGTTCATCGCGATCCCGCTGTTCCTCTTCGCGACGGTGAACGAGGTCTCGACCGCGACCTCGGAGCCCTTCACGACCGTGCTGCGCTCACCCGACTGGCTGCTGCACGGCTGGCCGCGCGGGTTCGAGGTGGTGGGCGATCTGCTCGCCCTGATCCTCGCCGCGAGCGCCGTGACCGCGAGCACGGCCGTCGCCGACATGCTCGACACCGTCGCTCGGGCGCTCGAACCGCTCCGCCCGCTGCGGGTGGACCCGGATCGCGTCGCACTCGCGGTCTCGCTCGTCATCACCGCGATCCCGAACATCCTCGGCATCGCTCGGGAGACCCGCGCGGCGGCCCAGGCCCGGGGTCTCGAGCGCAGCGTGCGCGCGCTGCTCGTGCCCTTCGCGCTGCGGACCGTCGCGCACGCGCAGTCGACGGGCGAGGCGCTCGCGGCTCGGGGCGTCGGCGAGGAGTGAAGGGGCGGCAAAAGCCGCCGATAGGGTAGAGGCATGGCCGAGAACCCGCAGCAGCCCGCACCGGACGCCGACGCAGATCCAAGCGCAAACGGTACGGCGGAAGCGGCGGAGGCTCTGATCCCTGACGAGGTGCACCCCGACTACGCGAACGAGGCCGTGCGCGCCGCGCTGCGGGCGCTGCAGGAGCAGCCTGATTACGAGCACCTCGCGGCGTTCCTGAACTCGTTGCGCGAGGGCTATCTCGTGGCCGACGTGACGGGCACCTCATCGAAGAAGAAGGGCCCGCGGGTGCGCACCATCCGCTCGACCAAGGGCCAGCTGGTGCTGCCGCTCTTCACCTCGATGGCCGAGCTGCGCGCGGTCGCCCCGGCGGAACGCCGGAGCGAGATCAAGGGCGCCATCATGCCGGCGCGAGAGGCGCTCGCGCTCATCAGCACCGACCGATTCGTAGCCGCCGAGTTCGACAAGGCGGGCGCATCGCTCGTCGTGCTCCGCAAGTACGTCGCGCTGGCGAGCGGCGATGACCCGGTCACCGCCGCTCAGCTCGAGCAGATGCGCTGACACGCGGGAACGCAGCTGCCATCCACAGCTGCCTGCGCGCTGCGACCGCCAGCCCCTACGCCGCGGAGCCGATCTTGAACGCGCGCACCACCTGCACGATGCCCATCGCCAGCATGGAGATGCCGAGCAGCAGCCACAGCGTGACCGCACCGAGCAGCGGCGAGAACACGAGCGTGAGGCCGGCGAGCACACTGATGATGCCGTAGATGACGGTCCAGGCCTTGTTACCGCTCTGCCCCACCACGGTGAACGCCATGACGCCCTCGAGCAGCCACAGCACCCCGACGGTGACCGAGAGGAAGACGGCGAGCACCGCGGCAGCGGCGCCCAGGTTCACCATCATCACGATGCCGCCGATGACGTACAGCACGCCGAGCAGGATGTGGCCGGTGCGCGCCCAGCCCCCGAGTGCTCGGCTGAAGATCGAGGACCCGATGTAGACCACACCGACCACCAGCGCATAGGCGGCCATCACCGCTGCGATGATCTGCATGGCGACGGCGCCGGTCTTGCCGGGGAAGAAGATGATGAGCAGGCCGAGCACGATCGCGATGAGCCCGCCCACGCCGAAAGCGGTGCGGACGCCGTCGCCGGCGCGGTGGAGCAGCTTGGTTTCGGGCGAAGTCATGGGAACTCCTTACAGTCAGTCGGGCGCCATGATGAGGCACACACCCTCATCATGGCGCATTTCGCGTCGCTTCGAGGTGAAATCGGGGGCGCTTGCCGCGTCTCCGGAGCCCTGAAGGTGCCGCAGGGGCCCCGATTCCGGGATGGCGACCGGCCGGGTCAGGACCGGGGAGGGATGCCGGGGAGGATCCACAGCAGGAGGGCCGACAGCGAGTGCGCGTCGGCGATCGCTCCCGAGCGGATCATCCCGACGACCTCGTCGCGGCTGAACCAGCGCGACTCCTCGACTTCGCCGTCGACGTCGCCCGGTTCTCGCGAGGCGTCGATCTCGCACAGCACGGCGCAGACCCGCTGCGGGAACACCGTGGAGTCGACCACGTAGCTGCCCAGCAGCTCGGAGCGGGCAGCGGTGAATCCTGTCTCCTCGGCGAGCTCGCGGAGGCCGGCGCGCAGGCCGGCGCGGAGACCCGCGGCGTCGACGGGACCGGACGCGGGATCGGCGGCAGGATCGGCGGCGCGATGAGGATCCGGATCCGAACCGCGAACCGGATCAGGATCGGCGGGGCGATCCCGATCCACCGCGTCCTCGGGCTCCCCCGACCCGCGAGGCAGCTCCCACAGCTCCTGCCCCACGGCGTGGCGTCGACTGCGCACGAGCAGCACCTCGAGCGTGCCCTCGTGCTCCCTCGATCGCACCGCGACGACCACGGCGCCCGGTCGGCCATCGGCGACCACCAGGCGGTGGTGCAGATACGGTCGTCCGCTGGGGTCCTCGCGGGGGGCGGCCTCCAAGCGCACCGGCAGCCCCTCCCCGGCCTCGTAGACGGGTGCGAACTCGGCTCCATCGTTCATGACGCCATTCCTCTCCGATGCAGGATGAGCTCCGCCCGCGGATCGGGCACGAGCAGGCCCGCGAGCGCGAGCAGCGAGTCGAAGGGCACGGTCGTCACGATGACGCCGGCGAACACGATCCAGGTGAGCGGGTTCTCGAGCGCGACCGCCTCGAACCCCGGCACCGCGAGCACGACCGCGACCGCCGCCACGAGGAGCCGCAGCACGGAATCGCGCAGCACCCCTCTGCGGGTGCGCGCCGACGCGATCTGCGTCGCCTGGTATGCGAGATCCCGCATCGACGCCCAGCTCGACCTGCGGCGCAATCGCTCGCGCTGCTTCGACGTGGTGTCCCAGGCGAGGGCGATGCTCGCGGGGTTGGCCTCCCGGGCCCACTCGAGCAAGCGCCTGGGGAGGCGGATCCGCCGATCGCTCCTGCGGACGGAATGCTGCAGCGGGCCGGCGGCCTCGAAGCTCAACCAGTCGGCCCCCGCCTGGTCGGCGATCGCCCGGAGATACCTCGCGTTCCACCACGCGCGCAGGCGATCCTGATCCCGGGGATGCAAGCCGGCCTTCTCGATGATCTCGAACGCCTCGCTGCGCCTCACGACGTTGCGTAGCGAGGAGGCGAGCCCCGCAGCCTGTGCCGACCCAGGCTGCCCAGGCCGTGCCGCCGGTGCCGTCTGCCCGGTCTGCGCCGCCTCGCCGCCCGCGGAGAGCGGCGGCAGCTCCCCGAACGCGGGCATGGTGAATCCCGGGGGCTGCTGCTCGTATCGGATGAGCCCGCGATCCACGAACCCCAGCCAGTCCTCCCAGCGGGCCTCGACCGCGGACGGCACCGCCTCGCCGCGGTTCACGCCGATGAGGGACCACGCGAAGCCGGCGTTGCGCCTGCGGAACTCCAGCCCGGCCGCGAGCGTCTCAGCGGGCCCGGTGACGGTGAGCGGGAACCTCCCGTCACCGGCGCCCAGCTCGCGCAGCACACCCTCGGGGCCGAGCCTCATGAAGTACTCGCCGTCGAGCAGCATCGCATCGGTCACGAGCACGGTCTCGGCGACGAGCCGGCCGATGCGCAGCATCCCCGTGAGATCGGCGGTGGCCGCCTCCGCCCCGTTCTCGGCGTAACGTGCGGCTTGAGCGACGGAGTCGAACTCCGCGATGAGAATGCGCGTCGGCAGCCCGCCCATCGATCGATCGCTCATCCGCCCACACTAGCCGCGCCCGCGGCGAAGCTGCCACCTATGCTGAGCTCTTCACACCCTTCTCCGCCCGCCGGCAACACCCCGAACATCCCGAAGACGACGCATCCCGGGGCGACGGTCTCGACTCAGCGGGTCTCGCCGTTGAACGTCCACTGCTCACGCGGCACGCCCTCGACGGTGACCCAGGTATCGGGCCGCTTCCCGTCGGCGCCGGTGCAGTGCTGCGCGACGACTTCGTCGATCGCGAGGGCGAGGCGTTCGGCGAGCTGCGGGTCCTGCTGCAGACGGTGCTCGAACATCTTGACGGTGACGAGTGGCATGGGGTTCCTTCCTACGACCAGACGCGATCAAGGCGGGCACGGCGCTCCGCGCGGGCCTCGAGCGCCTCCTCCATCGAGACCGGCACGAAGCGCACCTTCGTGCCCGGCGACATGCGGGCGAAGAGATCCATGTCCGCGCTGATGACCGTGCAGGCCTGCGCGTAACCGCCCCCGGAGACAGCGTCGTAGTGGAGCACGATCGGCTGCGTGCCGCCGGGGATCTGGATCGAGCCCACGGGGTACCCTGCGTCAGTGATGTTCGACGGATCCTGACCGGCGCCGAACGGCTGGGGCTCGTCCTTCCAGGCGACGCCGGGGCCGTCGAACCGCAGGCCCATGCGGTCTGCGACCGGCGTCAGGGTCCACTCCGCCTCTGTGAGGTTGCGCAGCCCCTGCTCGGTGAGCTTGTGATCGTAGAGGCCCATCATGACGCGCACCTCCATCTCCTTCTCGTAGCTCGGCAGCAGGTCGTCGGGCACGCGGTCGAGGCGGGGCAGCGTCTCCTCGTGCGCGGTGCCCACCGGCAGCGTGTCGCCGGCGGCGAGCGCGCGGCCCTCCACCCCGCCGATCCTGCCGATCGGGTACGTCGAACGCGAGCCGAGCGCCACGGGCACGTCGATCCCTCCCGCGACGGAGATGAAGAACTTGGTGCCGCCGCGGATGACTCCGAAGGAGAGCTCGTCGCCGGCCCGCAGTTCGAGGCGGGCGTTCTGCTCGGCGGGCTCGCCGTTGATCAGCACGTCGACGGGCGCGCCCGTCACCGCGACCACGGCGGGCGCATCGGTGCTGAGCTTGGGCCCGAGGTAGGTGCACTCCAGCACGGCATCGTCCCGCGTGTTTCCGACGAGGCGGTTGGCGAGCGCGGCGGAGTACTGGTCCATCGAGCCGCCCTGGGGGAAGCCGAATCGATAGTAGCCGAAGCGCCCGCGATCCTGCACCGTGGTCGCGAGGCCGGGGGTGATGATCTCAAGCGACATCGAGAGCCTCCAGAAGTGAGCGGTTGTGGCCTTCGAGATCGGCGAGGGCCTCGGAGAGCGAGAAGGTAACGGGAGCCTGTTTGTAGCGGTAGGTGCCGGCCTCGACCTGCGCCTGGATCTCGCGGTACTCGGCCTCGTCGATGGGACGGTACTTCACGATGTCGCCCGTCTTGAACAGCACCGAGAAGTCGGCGAAATCGGCGAGCTTCTGCTCGGGGTCGTAGATCGGGGCGGGGGCGATGCCGAGCATCTGGTAGCCCCCGGCGCCGCGCACCGAGTAGTGCGCGGTGAAGCAGCCGCCGATGCCGACGGTGAGGGGCGGGGTGTCGGTACGGGGACTCAGGTACTTCGGCACCTCCAGTTGCTCCTCCTGCGGCGCGAGCTGGAAGAGGAACGGGAGGCCCGCCACGAAGCCCACCATCGAGACCAGCCAGGGCCGCTCGTGGTGGCGGCGGATGAACTCCTGCGCGTCGGCGAGGCCGTTCACCGCCGCCGCGTAGTCGAGGTCCGTGCCGCTCGGGTCCTGGTGGTAGCCCTCGCGGAAGCGCTGCCCGGTCTCGCGGGTGTAGGGATCGTCGTACCATACGGGCACCTCGACGATGCGGGTCTCGAGCAGGCCGCCGGAGGCCTTGCGCACCTCGGCTTCGAGCTCGCGCACCGTCCGTTCGAGTTCGGTGTGCGCGAGTTCGTCGGGATCGAAGCGGATCAGCAGCGAGGCGTTCGCCGGGCAGATGTCGACGATGCCGGGCAGCGCGCGCTGCTCGAGGTCCATCGCGATCGAGTTCGAGACGAAGTTCGCCTCGAGCGACATGTCCGGAGCGATCTCGACGAGCAGAAACTCGTCACCGCCCCAGGTGTAGCGTGCGTGGTCGGGCAGGGTCATGCTGATTCTCCCAACAGGCCGGGGACTGACTCGATATAGGTGGTGTAATGCTGCGCCGCCGAGAAGTCCTCGAGTGCGACGAGGCGCCGCATGAGCGGCACGGTGCTCTTGATTCCCGCGATCTCGACCTCCTCGAGCGCTCGCGCGGCGCGGGCGAGCGCCCGCTCGCGATCCGTGTCCCACACGATGAGCTTGCCGAGCAGCGAGTCGTAGAAGGGCATAACGGTCTGGCCGGTCGAGAAGCCGAAGTCCGCCCGCACGCCGGGCCCGCCCGAGAGCTCGAGGGTTTCGATACGCCCGGGGCTCGGCATGAAGCTGTTGTCGGGGTCTTCCGCGTTGATGCGGAACTCGAAGGCGTGGCCGTCGAACTCGATGTCCTGCTGCGTGTAGCCGAGCTTCTCACCCGAGGCGACGCGCAGCTGCTCCCGCACGAGGTCGATTCCGGTGATGGCCTCGCTGATCGGGTGCTCGACCTGCAGACGCGTGTTCATCTCGATGAAGGCGATCTCCTGGCGATCCGGGTCGTACAAGAACTCGACGGTGCCGGCGCCGGTGTAGTTCGACTGGCGCGCGAGCTCGACCGAGGTGTCACGCATCCGCTGCCGCAGCTCGTCGGGCAGGCCCGGTGCGGGCGCCTCCTCGATGACCTTCTGCTGGCGGCGCTGCATCGAGCAGTCGCGATCTCCCAGGTGCACCCAGGTCTCGCCGTCGCCGAAGACCTGCACCTCGACGTGACGGGCGCGTGTGACGAAGCGCTCGAAGTAGACCTCGTTCGAGTTGAACGCCGCCTGCGCCTCGGCCTGCGCGACCTCGACGGTGCCGCGCACCTCCTCGCGCGAGTTGATGCGGCGGATGCCGCGTCCGCCGCCGCCGGCCGAGGCCTTCACCACGAGCGGGTAGCCGATGCCGTCGGCGATGGCCTCGATGTCGCCGGAGACGTCGAGCACTCCCTCAGAGCCCGCGAGCACGGGGACGCCCGCCTCGATCGCGGCCTGACGAGCGCGCGACTTGTCGCCCATCAGCACGATGGTGTCGGGGTCGGGGCCCACCCAGGTGAGGCCCGCGTCGATGACCTTGCGGGCGAAGTCGGCGTTCTCCGAGAGGAAGCCGTAGCCGGGGTGTATCGCGTCGGCTCCCGTCTCGGCCGCCGCGGCGAGCACGGCGTCGTGATTGAGATAGCTCAGGCCGGCCGGTGCGGGGCCGATGACCACCGACTCGTCGGCGAGGCGCTCCGCGTTCGAACCTCGGTCGGCCTCGCTCACCACCGCCACGGTGGCGATGCCCATCTCGCGGGCGGCGCGAATGACGCGCACCGCGATTTCGCCTCGATTGGCGATCAGCAGTTTCTTCACTATGGCGCTCCTTTGCGTCCTGGTAATCCCGGAGGGGCTATTCGATCGTGGCTATGACGTCTCCGGGGCCGACCATCCCGTTGTCGTCGACCTCGAACGACTGGATGGCCCCGGCGACCTCGGAGCGCACCTCGGTGAACTGCTTCATGATCTCGATGACTCCGATGGTCTGCCCGACCTCGACGGTGTCTCCGACCTCGACGAATGGCGCCTTGTCGGGCGCGGGGCGGCGATAGAAGATGCCGGGAATCGGTGCGATGACCTGTGTGCTCATGTGTGTTGTTCGCTCTCGAGATAGGGGTTGAGGGGATGTGGAGATGTGGATCGCTCAGCGGTCGACGACCGCGCGCACCGCGGCGGTGACCTCGACGGCGTTGGGGGTGTCGGAGTGCACGCAGATACTGCCGAACTCGATGGGCAGCTCGGTTCCATCGACCGCGACCATGACGCCGTCGTCGAGGGCGCGGCGGGCCTTCTCGGCCGCCTTGGCGGGATCGGTCGCGTGCGGCTGACGCAGGATGATGAGGCCGCCCTCGGAGTTGTAGTCGAGATCGACGTAGAGCTCACCGACGAAATCCACGCCCTCCCGCTCCGCGACGCGCTGGTGGGCGGAACCGGCGATGCCGAAGACCGGCACACCGTAGTCCCGAGCCACCTGCACGGCGCCGAGCATCAGTTCCTCGTCTCGGGCGAGCATGCCGTAGAGGGAGCCGTGCGGCTTGATGTGGTTGAGGGGCAGGTCGTACTTCTTGAGGAAGCCGCTGAGAGCGCCGACCTGGTAGCGGACGAGGTCCTCGACTTCCTGCTGGGTCAGCTTCATCTCACGGCGGCCGAAGCCCACCAGATCGGGCAGCCCCGGGTGCGCGCCGACGCGCACGCCGCGCTCATGGGCGAGTGCGACGGTGGTCTCCATGGCGCCCGGATCTCCGGAGTGGAAGCCGCAGGCCACATTCGCCACGTCGATGAGCTTCATCAGCTCTGGGTCGTTGCCGAACGTGTGGAGGCCGAAAGCCTCGCCCATATCGGAGTTGACTGAGATCGCATCACTACGTTGTGCTGTCATGGCCACAAAGCTACGCGGAGCGGCACACGAGCGTTATTATGCAAATGCAAGAAGCTTCTCACCAGATTTGTGCATACGCGAAAGGCCTCGCATGCGCGTCACCGACCTCCTCGCGGAGCAGTCGCTCCAACTGCGGCTCGAGACTCCGTCGAGCATGAAGCGCCTCGGCCGCGAGATCGCCCGGTGCGCTCCCGCGGAGCATCTCGATCCCACTCCCTATCTCGAGCCGAACGTGCTCGTGCTCACGTCGGGCATCGGCATGAACTTCACCGAACCGAGCATCTGGGACGGGTACGTGGAACGCCTCACCCGCGTGCCGGTCTCGGCGCTCGCCTTCGCGGTGGGCGTCGCCCATCGCGAGCTGCCGAAGGGGCTCATCGAGGCGTGCGCGCGCCACGACGTGCCCCTGCTCGAGGTGCCGACCACAGTGCCGCTGTTCAAGATCAACCAGCACGTCGAGTACATGCTGCAGGCTGAGCGCATCGCCCTCACCGATCGGGGGTGGCGCCTCGCCGACGAGTGCGCCAGGCTCGCGGGCCAGGGCGCCGAGATCTCGACACTGCTCGCCGCGATCCACTCCGTGCTCGAGCTGCCGGTCGCCGTCTACGACGCCTTCGGCTCGATCATCGCGCAGTATCCGGCCACCGCGACCTGGCGCGTCGGTCCCTCCCGCAACGCGCAGCCCGACGTCTTCAATCTCGCCCTGCCGATGGGGCTGCGCGATCCATGCCAGCTCGCGGTGCGCCTCCTCCGCCCCTCGAGCGAGTTCGAACCGCTGCTCGCGCCGGTCACCTCGATCCTCGCCATGCAGCTCAACCGCTCGATCACCGTCGACGCGAGCAGCCAGCGGGATATGCTGCGCTTTGTCAACCGCTGCGTGTCATGGTCGGAGGCGACCCGCAACGACGTCGCCGGAGCGTTCCATGAACTCGGGCTCAGCCGCGGCGCCGACACGGCGCTCCTCGTCGCGGACCTCGGCGGCGAGCACGCCGCCGCGACCTGGCAGCTCCGCCTCGCTCTGCACGACGCCTTCCACGACGTGCGGGTGGCCGAGATCGACGATCGGCTCATCGCGCTCATGCAGTTCCCCCGGGACGGGATCACCGAGGCCAGGGCGCATCTGCTCGACGTGCGATCGGATCTGCCGCTCGTGTTCCGTGATCCCGCGCACACCATCGATGAACTCCGCATCTCTCTGGTGCACGCCCTCGACCTCGTGCGGCACGCCGAGAAACCGGTCGTCGCGCCGACCCTCGGGCTGAGCGCCGTGGTCGCGGCCGCGGCGGGACGCGGGGCCCGCGAATCCGCCCACCGATTCCTGGCGCCGCTCATCGAGCACGACGAGCAGCGCAGCACCGAGCTGCTGCCCACGCTGCGCGCTTGGCTGCGCAACGACGCGCAGCCCTCCCGCACATGCGAGGAGCTGTTCATCCATCGCAACTCGCTCGGCTACCGGCTGCGCCGGATGGAGCAGATCCTGGGCATCTCCCTCGACACACTCGACGGCAAGGCCACCTGCCTCATGGCTCTGCGCCTCGTCGAGCTCGAACCCTACTGATCCGCACGATCCCCCCTCCCGCGCGACCGCGGCCCGGGCTCGCCGAAGCGAGCCCGGGCCGACTGGTCATCGCGAGTGAATACGCTACCGCTGGGCGACCACTCTGATGAGGCCGGTGCGGCTGGTCGGGTGCGTCTTCCAGAAGACGGCGTAGATCACTCCGGCGGACACCGCGGTGAGGATCGGACCCCAGGTGGAGCCGACGCCCGCGAGCCCGGGGGCGATCGACCCGAGCTGCAGCATGACGAGGCCGATGACGGTCGCGATCGTCCAGGCGATCAGACCGTTGCTGTTGAAAGCGCGGTAGTGCTTGTCGTCGATCGCCGAGTGCTCCTGGTTGCGCCCGCGGTCGAGGAGCACGTGCGTCAGGGCGATCGCCACCCAGGCCGTCACGAGCACGCCCTGCCAGGCGAGCGCGAGCAGCAGGTACTGCACGATGGGCAGCAGCATCAGCAGGAAGATGATCAGCGATGACACGATCACCCACACGATGTTCGGCAGGCGGAGCCGCAGCACCCGCTCGCCGAAGGCCTTGAGGTTCGCGGCGCCGAGATAGTAGTTCGCCGTGTTGATGCGGGTCTGCGAGGCGATGATCACGATGAGGCCGAGGATGCCCATGAGCGACACCATGCCCCCGGCGATACCGGTCTCGGAGACCTCGAGGCCGGGGATGGTGAAGGTGAGGAAGATGCCGACGAAGGCCGAGAAGCCGTAGGCGAGCACGTAGAACAGCGGACCGAAGGTGAAGCGCTGGTGGAACTTCACGTCCTTGCGCTTGCCCAGCGCGGCGTAGTCCATGGTGAACATCATCATGATCCACACGCCCATGTAGCCGGCGAAGGTCGCGAGCCACCCGGGTCCTCCCTGCGCGAACGGCAGCGGCACCTCGGGGGCGTGGGTGAGCCAGGCGTCTCCGAACCCGTAGACGGCGCCGGCCCAGATGACCGCGGCGACGAGCCCGAAGAAGTAGAGCGGCATCAACCAGCCGTTCAGCTTGTCGAGGAAGCGGCGGACGCCGCCGATGATGAGGGGCGTCGAGTAGACGACGACGATCAGGCTCCACATCCACATCTCACCGCCGAAGGCGGCCATGAAGGCGTAGGCCACGATCGACCCCTCGAAGACGGCGTAGTAGATCGCGACGAGCGCGAAGATGATCGTCGCGATCGAGGAGCCGGCGGTTCCGAGGATGGTGCGCGAGAACTGCGCCACCGTGGTGCGGTTGTTGATGGCGTAGCGCGACAGCACGGCGTTGATGGCGCCGTAGCAGAGGATGGTCAGCACGATGCCGATGATGGCGTTCACGGTGCCGTAGGCCGCGGCCATGGCCGCGCCGATGTAGACGAAGAAGAATGCGCTGGCGACGCCGTACCAGGCCATCGCGAGCGATCCGCGGCTCATCTGGTCTTCATCGTCGCCTGCTCGCGCGAGGGCGTCGGTCGCTTCGACGTCGTCGTTGCTCCCGGTCAGATTGAGGGTCACGATCATACCTCCATTGGTATCTCGGGTGGGCTGCCGATCGGTCGGACTCGCGCGGAGGCGCGAGCCCGGGTACGACAGCGGAAAGGGGAGAATCCGCCTCGGCCTGAACCGTTGCGAAGCCGGGTCGGTGCGGCGGTCGAGCGCGCCGACATCTCATTTTTTGTCAGGATGCCGCTGATCAGTACTGTGCAAGAGCCGGAAAAAGCAGCGACTTCTCTGTCGTATGCATAAACCTGCTCAGCCGGACCGCATCGTCGTCAGCACCGGTCGGACCAGCTCCGCCCCGTGCGGGCCGGCGGGGCCGGGGCGAGGCCCACCTCGCCCCGGCGTCCGGGCGATCACCCGGAGAACCTCCGCGAAATCAGCTCCAGCGCTCCGCGGAACGGCGGATCATCTGCTCGCGGTGCTGTCGCGTCGTCTCCTCGAACAGCTCACCGGTCCCCCAGTCGAGGATGACGCCGTGCCGTCGGATCACGTCGAGCAGGTCGAGTTCGCCCGCGCGGTAGCGCTCGGCGACCTCGTGCGGATCGGATTCGAGCCAGGCCGAGCGGTTCTGCCGGATCCAGGCACGCTTGGTGAGCGTGGCCTCGCGGTCGATCTCGTAGCGGTCGAGCTCGGGATCGATCGGCACGATGACCACGCCGTAGTCCTCGGCCGCCCGCTCGACCGAGACGTAATCGTCGATGACGTCCTCGAGCACCTCCTCCGGCGTCCGCTCGAGCGGGTCGCCGAAGCCGCCGCCGCCCGCCGAGGGCCGGTAGAAGGTGTCACCCGGCTGCACCGGGACCGAGGAGAAGATCGACCCGAGGAAGCGCTCGTTCTCGGTGCCGCGGTTGAGCCACACGCCATGCGGGATCGAGGGCAGACCACCCTCGATCCCCCAGGTGATCGAGCGGGCGCGATCGCAGCAGTAGCTCATCACCGAGGCGTCGGCATCGGTGAGCGTGCCGCCCTTCTCCACACCGCAGCCGCCGCGGAAGCGGCCCGGCCCTCCCGAGTCGGTGCCGATCCGGTGCATGGTGGTGAGCACGGGAGTGAGCCGCTCCTGCCCCTCGCACGCCTGCACCGCGAGGCCGACGCCGAACACGGGCGCGGTCGCGCTGGAGCCGTCCTTCGACGAGCGGCCGCCCCAGCCGCCGGCCATCCAGTCGTACCACATGAAGTACGGCTTGCTCTCGCTGCGAGCGTCGCGACCACCGACGAGCAGGTACTCGAGATTGAAGGCGCAGGCCATGGCCCGCTCGGGCATGAGCTGCGACCAGATCTCGAAGATGCCGTTCATGAGCTTCTCGTACGGTCCCGAGCAGAAGCCCGTCACGGCATACGGCCAGCCGGCGTTCACCACCGTGCCCTCGGGGCCGATGTCGGCCGTCACCGCGGCGTAGAAGCCGGAGTTGAGCGGCACGTCGGGGAAGAAGGTCTTGGTGCCCGCGTAGATGGCCGAGAACGTCGTGCCATAGCCCGAATTGAGGAACGTGTCGACCACGTCCGCGCTGCCCACGAGGTTGTAGTGGATGCCCTCGCCGTCGAGCGTCATGCGGATCTTGACGGGCACGAGGCCCTCGGGTTTGCCGGGGTCGAGGTCGAGGTAGTCGACCGTCTCCCAGGTGCCCTGCGGCAGATCGGCGAGACGGCGGCGCACCGTGCGCTCGACGTAGTCCTGCGTCTCCTGCATCGCCAGCTCCACGGTCGCGGTGCCGTATCGGTCCACGAGCCGCAGCACCTCGCGCTCACAGACAGCCGTCGCCTCGGACTGGGCGTGCAGGTCGCCGAGCGCCTGCTCCGGCGCCCGGGTGTTCGCGACGAGCAGCTGAGCCACGTCGTGCAGGAAGACACCCTTCGACCAGACCCGGATCGGGGTGATGCGCAGCCCCTCGCCGAAGTGCTCGGACGCCGAGACGTCGAACGAGCCGGGCACCTTGCCGCCGATGTCGGCCCAGTGCCCCTTGTTCTGCGCGAAGGCGATGATGCGCCCCTCGGAGAAGACGGGTCGCACGAACGAGACATCGTTGAAGTGGGTGCCGCCCCGGTACGGGTCGTTGATGGCGAAGACGTCACCGGGGTGGATATCGTCGCCGAACTCCTCGATGACGGCCTTGGCCTGGAAGTGGAGCGTGCCGACGTGCACCGCGATGTCGCCGGAGCCCTGCATGACGGTGTTGCCGCTGGCGTCGCACAGCGCCGACGAGAAGTCCCGGGAGTAGATGACGAAGGAGTAGCAGGTCCGCAGGATCTGCTCGCTCATGAGGTCGACGCTGGTGGCGAAGGCGTTCTTGAGCACCTCGAACGTCACCGGGTCGAGTTCGGTCTGCCGCCCGATTGCCGGGGCGAGCGCGGTGGTGTCACTCATCAGTGGATCTCCTCCAGGTGGATACGGATGTTGAGCCACTCGTCGATCTCGGCGCGAGTGTATGGGGGCACGACCGTGGTCGAGTCGAGCTGGTTGATGATCGCGGGGCCTTCGAAGGCTGTGCCTGCGGCGAGCGCGTCGCGGTCGTAGACCGGGGTGTCGAGCCAGCCGGTGACGCCGAAGTAGACGCGGCGGCGCTCGGCGGGCTCCCCGGGCGCCTGCGGCACGGGATCCGCCGGGCGGAACGAGGGCTTCGGGATCTTGCCGACGGCCCCGAGATGCAGTTGGTACACCTCGACGGGGGCGTCGTCCTGACGGAACGCGAACTCGCGCTCGTACTGCTCGTGGAAGGTTCGGACCGCCTGCTCGAGCGCGCCGGGGCCGGACCCCATGGGCACCTGGAGCGAGCGCCACTGCCCCTGGTAGCGCATCGAGATCTTACGCTGCAGGACCGCGTTCTCCTCCGCGACGCCCTCGTGACGCAGGCGGGCGGTGGCCTCGGTCTCGAGGGTGATGAACGCCTGCTCGATGCCGTCCTCGTCGGCACCGGATGCGAGGCCGGTGTACATCTGCGCGAAGTCGTGCTGGATGTCGACGAGCAGGCAGCCCATGGCCGAGGTGACCCCGGGGTTCGGCGGTACCACGACGGTCGGGATCCCGAGCTCGCGCGCGACGTCGGCACCGTGCAGAGCGCCGGCACCGCCGAAGGCCAGCAGTGCGAAGTCGCGCGGGTCGTAGCCGCGGCGGATCGAGACGAGACGCACGGCGTCGGCCATGTTGGCGTTCGCGACCGAGACGATGGCCTGAGCGGCCTCCTCGACCCCCATGCCGAGGGGCTCGGCGATGACGCGGCGGATCGCCTCCTCGGAGAGCGAACGGTCGAGCTCTTTCACGCCGCCGGCGAGCGATGTGCCGAGCCTGCCAAGCACGACGTTCGCGTCGGTGTTGGTGGGCTGGTCTCCCCCGGTGCCGTAGCAGGCCGGCCCGGGGTCCGCCCCCGCCGACTGCGGGCCGTTGCGCAGCGAGCCGGCGATGTCGATGTGGGCGAGGGATCCGCCGCCGGCGCCGATGGTGAGCACCTCGATGGAGGGGAAGATGATGGGGTGACCGTACTCGACCTGCCACTCCTGCGAGACGCGCAGTTCGCCGTCGGCGACGAGGGCGATGTCGGTGGAGGTGCCGCCCATGTCGAGGCTCACCGCGTTGTCGTAGCCGCACTGCTGGGCGATGTGCTTGGCGGAGATGGCGCCTGCCGCGATCCCGGATGCGGCGAGCCGGACCGGGAACTTCTCGACGAGCCGCGGCGTCATCGATCCGCCGCCCGAGTGGAGCAGCAGTAGGTCACCGCGGTAGCCGCCGTCGCGCAGCCGGCCCGCGAGGCGGTTCACGTAACCCGACACGAGCGGGGCCAGCACGGCATTGGCGACGGCGGTGTTGAACCGCGGGTATTCGAAGATCTCGGGCAGCACCTCGGCCGAGGTCGAGACCGTGGCGTCGGGGATGACCTCCTCGAGGATCTCGCGCATACGGGTCTCGTGCGCGGCGTTCGCGTAGGAGTTGAGGAAGCAGACCGCGATCGTCTTCACGCCGCGGCGCTGCAGCAGCTCGGCCAGCCGACGGGCCTCCGCCTCGTCGAGAGGGGTGATCGTGTTGCCGTGGTAGTCGATGCGCTCGCTCACCTCGAAGCGGTCACGGCGGCGGATGTAGGGCTCGGAGACGTCGTTGTAGGCGTCCCAGAGGTCGTCCTTGGTGCCGTCGCGGATCTCGAGCACGTCGCGGAAGCCGCGCGTGGTGACGAGGGCGGCGGCGGGAAAGTTCCGTGTGATGAGTGCGTTGGTGGCAACCGTGGTGCCGTGCGAGAAGAGCGCGACCTCGTTCAGATCGATCTCGCCCCGATCCACGCCGTTCATCACCGCGATCATGGGATCCGCCGGTGTCGA
Source organism: Leucobacter holotrichiae (assembly GCF_055791005.1). NCBI lineage: Bacteria > Bacillati > Actinomycetota > Actinomycetes > Micrococcales > Microbacteriaceae > Leucobacter > Leucobacter holotrichiae. The sequence continues at coordinate 42,380 of NZ_JBVUAC010000004.1, read as the reverse complement.
TGGCACCTTCGTCACCCGCATCCGCTGGGTGTCGTCATCGAAGATGCAGACGTCGGTGAATGTGCCTCCCACGTCTACCGCGACGCGAATACTGCTCATGAGTCCTCCTGGATTCATCGTTGACTTCCGGATGCCTCAACCTTCGTGCGCATCTCGTCGAGGGTCACTGGAGAATGCGAAGGTTTGCAGCGTGTCCATTGTAAAATTCACAAAAATTGTCGTTTCCGCACGCCGCAAACCTCCCCTTCGCACAATGAGCGAGCGGGATCGACCGGATCAGTGCGGTCAGCACGAGCGCACCCGCCGAAGAGAGGGATGATCCGCATGCACCCCGATTCGCACGCCGACACCGAGCTCCACCGCCTCCGCACCACCCTCGACCTCACCCACGCCCTGCTCTCCGCCGTCTCCTCGACCGACCCCGTGCGCTCGCTCGCCTCCCGCATGAGCACGCTCTGCCACGGCACCGCGATCATCTACGACTTCGAGGGCTCCGTGGTCGCGAGCACGGGCGAGGCCCCCGTGCAGCTCATCTGGAACGAGGTGTCCGCCACCAACCAGCGCGAGCTCAGCATCGAGATCGGCCGCTGGCACGTGCGAACGCGACGGGTCGCTCTGCGCGACGGCGTGCACGTGATCGCGATCGCCAGCCGCGGGCCCGAGACCCTGGATCAGATCGGAGAGCTGCTGCTCGACACCTCGGAGCGCCTGCTCGGGGCTGTGCACGGCATCCGGTACGGCGCCACCCAGCGGGACCGCCGCGACAACGAGCAGCTCATCGCAGCACTCCACGACGGGGTCCTGCCGGCGCGCGAGCACCGCTTCTGGAGCCGACTCGCCCAGTTCCGCTTCCCGACCTACGCGAGCGTGCGAGCCATCGAGCTCGCCCCGCTCGACGAGTCCTCCGCGTCGGAGACGCACATCGACCAGCTGCTCTCCCGAGCGCGCTCCGACGATCTGCCGCTGCTCATCATGCTGCGCCGCGTCGACATGGACGCGCCCGCCACCGTCGCCGCGATCCTGCCCGCCTCGACGGCCAGCGAGAAGTGGCTCGCCGCCGTCTCGCACCAGTTCCTCACCGGCTCCTCGGCGCCGTCGTCATCCCTCTCGAACCTCCCCGAGTGCGTCCGCGAGGCGGAGACGGCGCTCGGCATCGCGCGGCAGTGGGCGGCGGCGGCCGAGATCCCGCAGGAGCTCGGCCCCGTGCTGATCGATCGCATCGACCTCTCCACCTGGCTGCTCTCGCACGTCGATCCGCGGCAGCTTCAGGAACGGATCGACCGCACCCTCGCATCGCTCGGCTCGCAACAGCTGCGCGACACCCTCACCACCTATCTCGCGGCCGGCCAGAACGTCGCCGACACAGCAGAGGCGCTCTTCCTGCACCCCAACACCGTGCGCTACCGCATCGGGCGCCTCGAGGAGGCGATCGGCGAGTCGCTGGGGTCGCCATTCGCGCTGGCGAATCTCATCCTCGCGCTGTACCCCGAGATCATCGGCCGCCGGGCCGAGCTGCAAGGGGGCCGAATCCCCGAAGCCCCCGCCCGCTGAAGGCCCCCGTTCCCGCGCGCCGGATTCGAACTCCACGACGGGACCGGGAAGAGCCCACCCGGCCTATGCTGGGAGGGAAGGCGCCGACCGGGCCCGTCACGCATCGAGGAGGATCATGAGCAGCGGATCGCACAGCGAAGTACAGCTCGAGAACGAGCACTTCCGCGTCACGAAGTGGACCATCGAACCGGGCGGGGCGATCCCGATGCACAGGCACGAGTACGAGTACGTGGTGGTGCCGCTCGTGACCGATACGATGCACGTCACGAACGCCGACGGCAGCGAGATCGTCGCCGAGCTGGTCGCGGGCCGCAGCTACACGCGCCCGTCGGGGGCGGAGCACCGCATCGAGAACCGCGGTGCCGAGAGCGACGTGGTCTTCGTCGAGGTGGAGAAGCTGTCGTGAGCGGGGACGGCCACGCGGTGGTCGTGCGTCCGGTCGCCGAGGGCGATCGAGAGGCGTGGGCCGTGCTCTTCCGCGGGTACCGCGACTTCTACGAGAAGGATCACGATCCGGCGGTGATCGACACCGTGTGGGGCTGGCTCATGGACCCGGCCCACGGCACTCGCGGGCTCGTCGCCGAGGTCCACGGCAGGGTGGTCGGGATCGGGCACTTCCGCAGCTTCGCGCGACCCGTCATCGGCGAGCAGGGCATCTACCTCGATGATCTCTTCACCGCACCCGAGGCGCGGGGCACGGGAGCCGGATCCGCGATCCTGCATCGCCTGGCCGAGATCGCGCGCGACGAGGGAGTCTCCGTGGTGCGCTGGATCACCCACGAGAGCAACACGACCGCGCGCAGTCTCTACGACCGGCTCGCGCAGCAAACACCCTGGATCACCTACGATCTGGCGCCGGCCGGATGAGCGGTGGCCCCTGAGGTCAGCCGCCCGGAGAAACGAGCTCGGGAAGACGCGCGCCGATCATGCGTCCGACGCGCTCGAGCACGGTCACAGGGGCCTGTATGCATCGATCGACGTCGGGCTCGATCCCGACCAGCTCGAACACTTCGCGGAAGCCCGCCGCGAGCGCCCGCTCGCGCGGGAGGGCGCTGGATCCGCACACGATCACCACGGGGGTGCCCTGCGCGCGGGCGGCGACGCCTGCCGGAGCCTTGCCGCTGAGGGTCTGCGTGTCGAGGCGCCCCTCTCCTGTGATGACGAGATCCGCGCCGGCAACGGCCCTGTCGAAGTGCAGCAGGTCGAGCACGAGGTCGATGCCGGGGCGCATCTTGCCGCCGAGCACCGCGAGCGCCGCGAACCCGAGCCCGCCCGCCGCGCCGGCCCCGGGGTGCTCGGTCCAGGCACCGGGAGCGGTGTCGAGCGAGCGCTCGACGAGCGCTCCGAAGCGTGCGAGACCGGCGTCGAGCTCGACGATGCGCGCGGGCGGCACACCCTTCTGCGGGCCGTAGACGCCCGCGGCACCGTCGGGGCCGCACAGCGGGTTGGTGACGTCTGAGGCGATGAGGATCTCGGTGTCGCGCAGGCGCGGATCGAGTGCCGCGGTGTCGATGCTCGCGGCGAGTGCGGCACCGGATCCGCCCGGCCCCACCGGGGCACCAGTGGCATCGCGGATGCGCGCGCCGAGCGCTGCCAGCATGCCCGAACCGCCGTCGGAGGTGGCGCTGCCGCCCAGGCCGAGCACGATGCGGCGGGCTCCCGAGTCGAGCGCAGCAACGATCAGCTCACCGACACCCGCGCTCGTCGCAGAGACGGCATCGAGGGAACGGGAGCGCAGCGCCTCGGGATCGACCAGTCGTAACCCGCAGGCCTCTGCCGTTTCGATCACCGCGGTGCGCGCCTCGGAATCGAAGGCGAAACGAGCCTCACGGCCCTCACCGTACGGACCGGTCACCGCGCAACGGCGCTCCTCGAAAGTTGAAGAGGCGAGCGCAGCGTCGACCGTCCCGTCTCCCCCGTCCGCCACCGGCAACTCGTCGACGACCGCCTCGGGCTGCTCCGAAAGAATGCCCCGCCCGAGTGCGGAGGCCACCTCAGCAGCAGTCGCGGAACCCTTGAACTTGTCGCACGCGATCAGCACACGAGACATCGCTCCTCCTTTTCGCGCGTCACACGACGGTCGGCTCCCGCAACCGTTCCGTGCCCTCGGTCGTCTCGGTGCGTCCATGGGCGACCGCGCTCCCGTCGGCATCGACCGCGACAAACACGATGCGATCCAGCGTCAGCACCTCCTGGCCGGTCACCGCGTTCTCGACCCGGCAGCTCAGCGTGATCGACGTGCGCCCGAAGGCCTCGACGCGGTACTCGAGCTCGAGCAGGTCGCCGCGGTCGGCCCGGGCAGAGAAGTCGATGGCCGACATGTGGCGGGTCACGACGTCGATGGTGCCGAGCTGCGTCACGGCGACGATCGCGGCCTCCTCGTCGAGCCACTGCAGCAGGCGCCCGCCGAACAGCGCTCCGTGCTGGTTGAGATCCTCGGGCTTGACCCACTTGCGCACCACGTGCCGGTACTCGCTCATGCCCTCAGCATACGGCGCCCTCGCCACCCGCTCCCCTACAGCACGCTCCTCAAGAAGGCTTGCGTTCTCCCGCTACGCGGGTCGTCGAACACTTGCTCGGGCGAGCCGGACTCCTCCACGACACCCTCGTCCATGAACACCACGGTGTCCGCAGCGCTCCGCGCGAACCCGATCTCGTGGGTGACGACCACCATGGTGGTGCCGTTGCGGGCGAGATCCCGCATCACGGCAAGTACGTCACCGACGAGCTCGGGGTCGAGCGCGGAGGTCGGCTCGTCGAACAGCATGATCTTGGGCTTCATCGCGAGCGCTCGCGCGATCGCTACGCGCTGCTGCTGCCCGCCCGACAGCTGGGCCGGGTAGTGATTCGCCCACTCCTGCAAGCCGACCTGGTCGAGCAGGGCGAGCGCCTCGGAGCGTACCTCGCTGCGTGGCCGCCTCGCCACACCGATCGGAGCCTCCATGATGTTCTCGAGAGCGGTCTTGTGCGGGAACAGGTTGAACCTCTGAAACACCATACCGATCTTCCGACGCTGCTTCGCGACGTCACGCGGGTGCAGCTCGTGCAGTTCGCCGTGCCGCTCCCGATACCCGACGAGGTCGCCGTCGACGATGATGCGGCCGCCGTTGATGGTCTCGAGGTGGTTGATGCAGCGCAACAGCGTCGACTTGCCGGACCCCGAGGGACCGAGAAGACACGTCACCTCCCCGTGCCGCACATCCATGTCGATGCCCTTCAACACTTCGAGGTTGCCGAAGCGTTTGCGCACGCCGCGCAGCTGCACGAGCGCGGTGTCGTCGAGCGCGCTCGTCGAGCGCGGGGCTCCGACTTCCGTCGCATCGGCGGGGCCGGGCGGAAACAGCGGATCAGACATGGTTCTGGGCCTTTCGCTTGCGCTTGTGCTCGCGCTGCACCTGAATGCTCCCGGTGTACTCGCGCGCTTTCTGCAGGAGAGTCTGCGGCTGGTTCTTCGTACTCCCCCGACCGAAGTGCCGCTCGAGATAGTGCTGCGGAACCGACAGGAGGGAGACGATCGCGAGATACCAGATGCTCACGACGATGAGCAGCTCGACCTGACGCAGATTCTGGGCCGAGATCTGCGTCGCCTGCGTGTAGAGCTCGAGCACCGCGATCAGCGAGAGCAGCGACGTATTCTTGATCATCGAGATGAGCTGATTGCCCATCGGCGGGATGATCACGCGCATCGCCTGGGGCAGCAGGATCTTCAGGAAACAGTAGGCGGGGCTCATGCCCAGTGACGCCGCGGCCTCTCTCTGCCCCTCATCGACCGAGAGCATGCCCGATCTCACGATCTCCGACGAATAGGCCGCCTCATTGAGCGTGAGCGCGATGATGCCGGCGACCAGTGCGGTGATGAGCGTATTCGTATCGGCCTGGAAGAAGACGATGTCGGTGAAGGGAATGCCGATCGTGATCTTGTCGAAGATCAGGCCGAAGTATCCCCAGATCACGATCTGCACGAGGAGCGGGGTTCCTCGGAAGGCCCAGACGTAGACCGCCGCGAACGCCACGAGCACCGGATTGCCCGACATGCGCATCGCGGCGATGATGACGGCGAGCAGCGCGGCGCACGTCATCGAGATCACAGTGATCACGAGGGTGAGCTGCACGCCCGACAGGATCCTGGGATTGAAGAGGAACTCGCCGATGGTGGGAAAATCGATGTTCTTGTTGGTGGCGATCGCCTGCACGAACGCCACCAGCAGGACTATGAGGAACGCGGCACCGATCCACCGTCCGGGGCGCCGCAGCGGCCGTACCGCGTTGTCGAACTCTCTGCTCGGTGCAGGGGGTGCCATGTGCTTTCCTTACTCGTCTTCTTACTCATCGGCCGCGTTCACGAGCGCCTCGTCGAGCGCGAGCGAGCCCAGGCCGTGCTCATCGAGGATGGTCTGATAGACCCCCTCGTCCATGAGACTCTGCATCGCCGCCTGCAGCGCGTCCGTGAGTTCGGTCCGCTCCTTCAGCAGGCCGAATCCGCTGTAGACAGGATTGAAACCCTGCGGGTTCTGCGGATCCTCGATCATCTCGAAGTGCTCGCCATCACCCGCTGTCGCGGCGGTGAAGGCGGCGACCGGCGCATCCACGATGTAGGCCTGCGCGCGCCCCGCGCGCAGTGCCGTCTGCGAGTCCTGCGCCACGGGCAGCGCCTGCACATCGATACCGCCCTTGCCGTCTGCGATGCACTGCTCCGACAGCTCCTGCAGCAGCTCGGCTTGCAGCGTCGACTTCTGCGTCGAAGCGCTGTGGCCGCAGAGATCGGTGAGGGTGTTGATGCCCTCGGGGTTGCCCTTGGCCACGACGATGGCGAAGCCCGCCCTGATCTCCTCGATGAAGTTCAAGGTCTGCTGACGCTCCTTGGAGTCGTTCATGCCCATCATGATCAGATCGTGGCGATCGGACTGCAACGACGGGATCACCGATTCGAACGGCTGATGATTGACCTCGACGTCGATGTCGAGCGCCTGGCTGAGCGCGATCGCCATATCCACATCAACCCCGACGAGTTCGTCGTTGTCGTTGTATTCGACGAATGGCGGGTACGGCACACCCATGGCGATGCGGATCGCCCCGCGATCGATCACGTCGTCAGGCAACAGTTCTGCAGCCGCCTCATCCGTGTCGACGTCGAACTGCGCAGTCGCGGTGAGCGGCAGGCCGCCCGGTACGACCTCAGCCCCGTCCGCCCCGGTGGTATCGCTTGAGGTGGCGTCGCCCCCGTCACCGCTGCACGCCGTGAGGACGAGAGCCCCAGCGGCCAGAATAGTCAGAGCGCGAGTGATCCGTGTCATTCTCATGTTTTCGTTCCTTTCGTTACGCGAGACATCCATGTCTCGCCGTGAGTTACTCGAGGGTGCTGTGGCGAGGGTTTCTCAAGTCCCCTTTTCCGGAATCGCTCGTGCTGCTCCGCAGTCTCCTCCATTCGAGAGCAGGCTCGTGGGCCGCGATCAGTTCTTCGTAGCTCTGGCCGCGCACCACCAGGCTGGCGTTCCCTTTCAGGCAGAACACCATCGGGGGGTGCAGGGCTCCGTTGTAGTTGTTCACGAAGGTGAAGCCGTAGGCACCGGTGCCCGCGATCGCGACGGTGTCTCCGCGACATGGCGCCGGTAGCGGCGCGCGATCGACGAGCAGGTCGCCCGACTCGCACTGGCGTCCGACCACCTGAGCGATCGTATCGGGGGCTTCGGCCGCCCGTTCCGCGATCACCGCCGTGAATCGCTCATCGGTGAGCGCGATATTCATCTGATCCGACATACCACCGTCGACTGCGACGAACGTGCTGTTGGAGTGCTTCACGTTGCGCACACCGTAGAGGGTCACGCCGCTGCGCGCGACCAGAGATCTTCCCGGTTCGATGAGCAGCTCGGCCGTTGCGGGAAGCGCCTCGCGTGCGGCAGCGACGATAGCGTCCAGATACTCCTCGACCGTCGGAGCATCGTCCTCCTCGGAGTAGTTCACGCCGAGACCACCCCCGACGTTGTAGATATCGAAGTCTCCGAGATCCGCGATGATCTTCAGCGCCTCGGCGAATGGTTCCGTCTCGAGGATCTGCGAGCCGATATGCACGTGCACGCCCCGCAAGCGGATGCGAGGGTGATCCTGCAACCACTCGACCATGTCCCGCGTCTGCACGACGGTGAGGCCGAACTTCGATCCCCGGCCTCCTGTGGCGATCGACGGGTGGGTGTTCGCATCGATTTCGGGCAGCACTCGGATCAGCACGTCCTGAACCCCGCCCTCGAGCTCGCTCAGCACTTCGACGTCGGTGAGATTGTCCACTACGACGAGTCCCACGCCGACGTTCTTGGCGAGCTGAAGCTCTGCACGACTCTTGGCGTTGCCGTGCAGCACGAGACGGCCGGGTTCGACGCCTGCCGCGAGCGCTAGCCGCAGCTCTCCCTCGCCCACCACGTCGACGAGCAGGCCCTCCTGCTGGGCGACGGCGTAGGCCGCGACGCAGGGCAGGGACTTCGAGGCGAAGCAGACGCGGGAACGCGCCCACCGGCTCGACAGCCCTTCCTGGTACCGGCGCATCATATCGCGCAGCCCCTGCTCGTCGATCGCGTAGAGGGGTGTGCCGAACTCTCGGGCCAGCTCCGGGACCGAGCAGCCTCCGACGACGAGCTCGCCGTCCCGCCCGACGGAGCTGTGGATCGGGAGCACCCGTGCAAGGTGCGCTGGCAGGGTGTGCGGCGTCATCGCGGCGACCTCCACGTCTTCGTCGTCGAACGGGAACTGGGAACGCTCACCAGGCTATGAGGCGAATCATCGCTATATTTTGTCGGATCCGATAAATTTTGATCATGCGATTATCAGATTCCAAGGTCCGCTCGCCTGGGGGTGGCGGCACCCCCTCCCGGGATGCGGCATGGCAACCGCGCTTCGGAGTGCGGCTCAGCGCCCTCGAGCAGCACCTCGGAAGCGACCTCGTGCAGGTCGACGCGCCCGCCGGCACCGACGATCCCCTCATCCAGGCGCTCGAGATCTACGACGCCCGCAGCGGCGAGGCCGGCGGGGAGGGAACCCTGCTGAGCATCGTCTCCGCTGATGCCATGCGCCCCGAGGAACTGCTCCGAGCCCTGCGAGCCGCAGCCCAGAAAGGATGTGTCGGAGTCGCCTTTAAGAGTGGCGTCGAGGTGCCTCGGGAGGGTTCGGCCTCTGCTCTGTTCGAGCACCTCGTGCGCGAGGCAGGTCTCATCGCCGTCGTCCTCGCACCGGAGGTGAACTGGCGCGAGTTCGATTCCCTGATCACGAGACTGCTGGGAGAGAACGCTCGCTCCCTCGCTCTCGCGCCTTCGACTGGAGACAAGCTGTTCGCGATCGCCAACACGGTCGCCCGAGCCTTCGGCGGCTCGGTCGCGATCGAGAACCACCAACGGGATATCCTGGCCCACTCTTCGGTGCTCGATCAAGCCATCGATGAGTTGCGCACCACCGGCATCCTCTTCCGTCGCGCGGGGGATGCACCCGTCAATGAGCGCCGCTACAGGGAGGTTCTGGCCGCCGACGGGATCGTCCGCTTCGAACGCTACCGGTCTTTCCTCCCCCGCGCGGCCATCGCGATCCGCGCCGGAGCGATCCCGCTCGGAACAATCTGGGTGCTCGATCCTAACGGTGAGGACCCCGATCGCCATCCGCTGTCGTCGGAGCAGGAGCAAGTACTGCTGCAGGCCGCGAATCTCGCCGCCGACGCGATGCTCGGTGAGTGGCAGTCGAGCATGCGCGAGGGCGCGCGACGCGAGTCCGCTGTCAGGAGGATGCTCACCGGTGCCGCACAGCCCGGGGACCGGGAGACCGTGGATCCCACAGGCACGAGCGAGGGCGTACTGCTCTATTGTGCGGTGGCGCATACGCAGAGTTCATCGGTGCACGCCGCGGAGGCCCGGACCGCGCTCGGCCGGTATCTGGCGACCTACGTGCCCGATCTCGTGCTGATCTCCGACGGCGGTGAGATCACCGCGCTCTGCCCCACTGCTCAGGTTGAAACCGTGCGGGAGTGGGTGATCTCGGCGATCTCCGAGGTCGATGAGACGACGCGCGACAATCTCACCATCGGTCTCAGCGACCCCCACCCGTTGGCCACTGGTCTGCCCGACGCCAACGACGAGGCCCGGCGCCTCGCCTCGCTCGCCGCTGCCGCCGGCGAGCGCATCGGGACAGTGCCCCGGCTGCGCCCGCAGCTCTTCTTCACCGCCTGCCTCTCGCAGCTCGAGCTCGACAACAGGCTGATCCTGCCGGCGGTGCGCCAGCTGCTCGAGTCCGACTCCGCGATCTCTCCTCTCGTGGAGACCCTTCAGTGCTGGCTGGAAGAGGCGTGCAGCTTCTCCCGGGCCGCCGCCCGTCTCCAGGTACACGAGCAGACGGTCCGCTACCGCATCCGCAAGGTGCGAGAGCGGCTCGGTATCCCCGATGGCGACCACCGCTCCCTGCTCATCGCCTGGGCGCAGTTGAGCGCCCTCCGCCAGAGAGATGCTGCACCAAGCTAGCCCGAAGGACCGGACGAGAACGGAGGGCGGCCGCACCCCGCGAATGAGCGGCCCGCAGAGCGTCGCGTCGCCCGTCGGCAGTCGCCAACGGCCCTCCATTAGCGGTACTGTTCAGCTCGACGAAAGGCTCCTCCATGCCCGAAACACCCTCCTCGCCGGTGCTGCGCACCCCCGGGTTCGTCGACGGGCACATCCACCCCGACAAGAGCTCCTGGGGTCTCCCGTGGATCTCGCGGCGACCGGCCGCGACGCTCTCCGCGCTGATCGAGAACGATCGCGCGACGCAGGCAGGGTACGAGACGAGCGTCGAGGACCGCGCCCACGCGCTGCTCTCGCGCGCGCTCGAGCAGGGCACGCTCGCTATGCGCGCGCACGTCGACGTGTCGTCGGAGCTCGGCACGGGGAATGTCGAGGGGGTGCGGGCCGCCGCCGAGCGGCTGCCCGACCTGACCGTGCAGATCGTGGCGTTCCCGCAGTTCGGTCTCCTCACGAATCCGGGCACGCTCGAGGCGATGGCCGCCGCGCTCGATTCGGGGGCGGATCTCGTGGGCGGGATCGATCCCGGCGGGATCGAGGGAGACCTCCACGGTCACCTCGACGCCGTCTTCGGTCTCGCGGATCGTGCGGGGCGCGACCTCGACATCCACCTGCACGACGGCGGCGAGGACGGGCTGGCGCAGATCCGCGAGATCGCCCGCCGCACTCTCGCGGGCGGCAGGCAGGGCCGCGTCACCATCGGACACGCCTTCGCCCTGTGCGATACGACGCTCCCCTCCCTCCAGGAGACGCTCAATCTCGTCGCAGAGGCGGGCATCTGGATCGCGACCTGCGCTCTCGGCCCCGATCCGGTGCCCGACCTCGACCTGCTGGAGCAGCACGGGGTGCGCGTCGTCGCCGGGTCCGACGGGGTGCGCGACGCCTGGAGCCCCTTCGGCACCGGGAGCATGGTCGACCGAGCGCACCTGCTCGCCTACCGCACCGGAGCGCTGACCGATGCCGAGCTCGAGCGGGCTTTCCGCATCGCGTCGATCGACGGCGGGGAGATGCTGGGGCTGCCCGAGATCGCCGAGTGGACCCGGGAGAGCGGCACCCGCCTCGAGTTCGCAGCCGAGAGCGTGGCGCAACTCGTCGCGGATCGGCCCGCACCCCTGCGAGTCCTCCGTGACGGCCGCCCGGTCGCTTGCCGATGACTCGACGACTCGAACAGCCCGCTTCGGCCGACCGCCGCACCGCCCCTGACCGTCGCCAGGGGGTCGCCGCCGGGATCCTGATCCTCGCCGTCGGCCTGAGCGTGGCCGGCCTCCCGGCTTCGCTCCTCGCGCCGACGCTTGCCTCGCGCCCGCGCCTGCGCACCGGACTGATCACCGGGGTCGCGATCCTCTCGGCGATCGGCCTCGCCGGGCTCGCGTTCGGGCCGCTCCCGCTCGCGCCGGTGATGGTCGCGGTGCTCGGGATCGCGCAGAGCGCGGCATTCGGGCTCGGGATCGCGCTCATCGTGTTCACGGCCCCGAGTGCCGCGCAGACCGCGAGTTTCTCGGCCGTCAGCCAGGGCATCGGCTACGCCTTCGCCGCCGCCGGCCCCCTGCTGCTCGGCCTGCTCTCGCAGGCGGGCCTCGAGTGGTCGGCGATCCTCGCGCTGCTCATGCTGGCGGCCGCGTGCGAACTCGGGTTCGGCGTGACGGCGTCGAGGGCGTCGGCGCGCGGATAAACCGCGGCCGGCCTCGCAGGGCGCGAAGGCCGCGGGCCGCCGCCGATGCCCGGCTCAGGCGAGGTCACATCGTGCGCACAGGCGCGGGACACCTCGTCGCCGCGGGGCGCCGGCAGAGGCCGTCACTCCTCTTCGTCTGAGTGCGCGTGCCCCGACTCGATGTGGGTGGCCGGGCCGAGGTGCGAGGCGCCGCCCTCGTCGGTCCACTCGTGGCCGAGCTCATCGTTGCGGGCGGGATCCGACTCGTGATCCGGAACGCGTCGATCCTTGTCGTTCTGCATCGTGACCTCCCTCGTCTCCGGGCCGCCCGGCGAGCCGCCCTTTCCTCCAGGGTACGCGGGCGATGCGGCTTAGGATAGAAAAATGAAGCGTATCCTGACCTACGGCACCTTCGACCTCCTGCACTGGGGGCACATCCGACTCCTCAAGCGGGCGCGCGATCTCGGCGACTACCTCGTGGTGGCGGCCTCGACCGAGGAGTTCAACGCGGGCAAGGGCAAGAAGACCTACCACGACTTCGAGACCCGCAAGAACATGCTCGAGGCCGTGCGCTACGTCGACCTCGTCATTCCCGAGGAGTCGTGGGACCAGAAGATCCGCGACGTGCAGAAGTACGAGATCGATGCGGTCGTGATGGGCGGCGACTGGGAGGGCGACGAGCGCTTCGAGATCCTGCGCCCCTACTGCGAGGTCGTCTACCTCGACCGCACCGAGGGTGTATCGACCACCAAGATCAAACGGGATCTCGGCGTCAACTCGTAAGGCCTCCGGGCCTCCGGAGCGCTCACTCGATCTTTCGCGTGCCCCGGTACACAGATCTGCCGTCGAGCACATGGATACGCCGGAATCCGTGTGCTTGACGGCAGATCCGTGCGCTCCAGGCCAAACCTTCCATTGCGCTTCCCTCTAGGATTGCCGGATCAGCGGGTCTGCTTCACACGGAGGTGACACTGTGCCCGAGCTGCTATTCGACGAGATCAACGGCACCGCCGAAGACATCCGGTCCTGGCAGAACCTCATCTGGGGTTCGAAGCCCGAGTTTCACCACATCGGCATGCCGACCGCCGACCGGTCGTTCACGGCCAGCCTCTCGCGCACCGTTCTCGACCGGGTCAGTACGCACCGCATCAGGGCGTCGACCCGCAAGCACGCGGTCAAGCGCACCGCGGAGCACATCAGGCACACTGCCGAACCGAACTACGTCATGGTCTTCCAGCTCGCCGGGCGCAGCGAGTTCCAGCAGGGTGATTCGCACGCCGTGCTCAGCCCCGGCGACCTCACCATCGCCCGCTCCGGCACCCCTTACTCCTGGCTGCATCCGGGCGACTTCGAGGTGTACATGCTGATCCTGCCCCAGGCGCTCATCGACGCCCCGCCCCGGTCGATGCAGCGCCTCGCCGCTTCGCCGATCCGCGCCGATGGCCCCTTCGGCCAGTGCCTCACCGGGTTCGTCGAGGCACTGGCCCACGATGAGGAGGCCCTGCGCGGCCCATTCGGGCACCGAGCCATGCGAAACCTCGTCGAGGTGGTCTCGACCCGGCTCATCGCAGAGATCGACGCGACCGTTCCCCAGCAGGACCAGCCTTCACTGGCACTGTTCCGCCGCCTCACCGATCACATCTCGGAGAACCTCGGCGACCCCGAGCTGACTCCCGCGTCCGTGGCCCGCTCGAACCACGTGTCCCTGCGCTACGCGCAGGCGATCTTTCAGCACTACGGCGCCTCGATGGCCGCGTGGGTTCGCGAGCGCCGTCTTTCTCGCGTACGGGAAGACCTGGGGGACCCGGCTCAGGAACACCGCGGTATCGGCGTCATCGCGAGCTCGTGGGGCCTCACCGACCAGGCGGCTTTCTCCCGTTCATTCCGTCGAGCCTTCGGTGAGAGCCCCTCACAGTGGCGGGCGCGGGCCCGCCAGGGGCGATAGAGCTCGGAGTCCCACCGGCTGAGGCGAGCCTGCGGCGCCTCACCCCGCAGACACAGTGCCATTGCTGTGCACCGTACGCCCGCCGAGAAGCGTGAGGTCGACCTGCGTCTCCTTGAGCTGTTCGTTGCTGCAGGTCAAGGGATCCCGATCCACCACGATGAGATCCGCATGAGAGCCCGCCTGCAGCGATCCGATTCCCTTCCACCGCATCACCTTGGCGCCGTTGCGCGTCCAGGTGGCGATCGATTCGAGCCGCGAGATGTTCTGAGCCGGCCCCGCGTTGGAGGTGCCGAAGACGCCCTCGTGGGTCTCACCGAAAGCCATGTGCTCCCAGATGTTCTCGGGCCCCCAGTCTGATCCGCACGCCACGTCGAAGCCGAGGTCGATCTCTCGGCGCAGCGGAATCAGGTCGCGCAGCACCTTCGACCCCATGCGCTCCCAGTAGGTCTGCTGTTTGAAGTAGGAGAAGGACATCGAAGTGGTGATGTCGAAGCCCTGATCCCGGAATCTGCGACCGTGCTCCTCACTGAGCGTGTAGGCATGCTGCAGAATATAGTTCTGATCTGCGGTGGATCCGTATTTCTTCTCGGCCTCGAGGATCTGGCGCAGCGTCGTGTCGTGCTCGCGATCCGCCACCGAGATCACGTTGAGACGCATCTTGCGTTCGGCCGCGAAGTCGATCATCAGCTGGCCCTTCCATTCGGGCAGCCACTCGAGACCGTTCGTCCATGCGCCGTAGGCGTTCCGGTAGTTGCGATCGAAGATCTGCGGCCCAGGGCCGAGTGGACCGCCGCGGGTCGCAAGGAGGCCCTCCACTCTGAAGTAGTCGTCGGTGAGCTCCTGCAGGTCGTAGAGCTTGGCAAGCCGCTCGAGCAGTTCGTCCTCGCTCAGCGCAACCGAGTCTGCGAGACCGTGCGGTTCGCCGTCGGGGGTGCACAGCACGCGGAGGGTGAGGGATCCCGCAGCCCGGTGCATCCGGTACACGTCGATCGTGCCGAAGTCCATCATGTGCCCCTCGAAGATGCTGGTCACCCCGAAGGAGTTGGCTGCTCGCATGCCCTCGATGACGCCCTCCACGAAATCCTCGCCTGTGATCAAGGCAATCCGAGCGAGTACGGAGTCCCACCAGGGCTCATTGTTGTAGTAGTTGTTCACGGCACCTGAGAAACGGCCCGTCGGTTCTCCGGCTGCGTCCTTCTCGATGAACACCCGCCCCACCTGGTCGGGGGTGTTGCGGGAGACCTGGATGTTCCAGAGCCCGCGGGTGTTGAACACCGTCGTGTTCGGGTTCACCGGGGCCCACGCCTGGATCCACACCGGGTGATCCGGAGCTGCGGAGTCGAGGATCTCTCGCGTCGGCAGTTCACCCTCGGAGAGGTCCCGCCATGAGCGGCGCAGGAAGTAGTGGGGCTCGCCGATGGGCGAGCACCGGATCCACTCCCCCTTCGGCGTCTTCGCCGCAGCCTCGCGGATCCGCTCCACGATGTCATTCCAGTCACGGCAGTCGAACAGGTCGACGACCGAGTGCTTGAACGCCGCCCAGCTCAGCAGGTGCGGGTGGGTGTCGACGATGCCCGGCATGATGGTGCGTCCGTCGAGGGAGACCCGCTCCGCGTCGGAGCCCGCGAGGCTGCGCATCTCATCCTCGGAGCCTGTGGCCACCACTCGCCCGTCGCGCATCACGAGCGACTCGTGCACCGAGTCGCTCGGATCCATCGTGACGACCTGCGTATCCGTGAACACGGTCGCTCGATTCCGATCTGTTCCGATTTCCGGCATGGCACTCCTCTCCTCCTCTGCCCCTCGTCCGGGACGACATCCTTGGAAGAGAGTCTGGTGCGGGAGAGGCCGCGAGGATTAGCGCCGGGCGCATCAGGAGTTGGCCAAAAGCGCACTGAATGCGCTGCAGCTCCCCAGCTCTGGGGCGCCAGCAGCGCACGCGTGAGCCAGCACTGGGTGCCAGCAGCGCCCGAGCACGCCTCACCCCGGCGCACAGATCTGCCGTCGAACACATGGAAACGCCGGAATCCGTGTGCTCGACGGCAGATCTGCGCGCGAAGGGCCGACGAAGGGCGGCGTCCCCCTACAGCACCTTCGAGAGGAACGCCTTCGTGCGCTCCCGCTGCGGGTTGCTGAGCACCTCGACGGGATCGCCCGACTCCACGACCACGCCGCCGTCCATGAAGACGAGCTGGTCGGCGACCTCGCGGGCGAAGCCCATCTCGTGGGTCACCACGATCATGGTCATCCCGCTCTCGGCGAGCCCCTTCATCACGTCGAGCACCTCACCCACGAGCTCGGGGTCGAGCGCCGAGGTCGGCTCGTCGAAGAGCATCAGCTTCGGCTCCATGGCCAGCGCGCGAGCGATCGCTACCCGCTGCTGCTGGCCGCCCGATAGGTGCGCCGGGTAGTAATCGTGTCTCTCGGCGAGACCCACGCGGGCCAGCAGCTCCATCGCTCGTGCCTTGAGCGCGGTCTTGCCGCCCTTCTTCAGCAGGGTCGGCGCCAGCATCACGTTCTCGAGCGCGGTCAGGTGCGGGAAGAGGTTGAAGCGCTGGAACACCATGCCGATGTCGCGGCGCTGCTCCGCGGCCTCGCGCGGGTGCATCTCGTAGAGCTTGTCGCCCTTCTGGCGGTACCCGACGAGTTCGCCGTCGACCGAGAGCCGGCCCGCGTTGACGGTCTCGAGGTGATTGATGCACCTGAGGAACGTCGACTTGCCCGATCCCGACGGCCCCACGAGGCACAGTACCTCGCCGCGCTGCACCTCCAGGGAGATGGACTTCAGCACGAGGTTCGAGCCGTACGACTTCGAGACGGCCTCCGCCTTCACCATGGGCGTACCGGTCGCGTGCGCGCTCATGCGCCACCTCCTGGACGATTGTGCGGAGGCACGATGTTCTCGCCGCCGCCCGCACTCGGGTACGTGGGTTTCGCGTCGGCGCCGTCCCGGCCTCCGGTCTCACCCACGACGCCGATCGCCGCGGTCTCGACCGTCGGCTTCATCACGTCGGGTCGCTGGGCGACACCCTTCGCGAAGTGCCGCTCGAGGTAGTACTGGCCCACCATCAGGATCGACGTCACCGCGAGGTACCAGATGGACGCCACGATGAGCATGGGCACCGGCTGGTAGGTCACGGCCGAGATGTCCTTGGCGCGGCCGTACAGGTCGAGCGTGAAGGGCACGGCCGTGACGAGCGAGGTGGTCTTCAGCATCGAGATGACCTCGTTGCCGGTCGGCGGGATGATCACGCGCATCGCTTGCGGCAGCACCACACGGCTCATGGTGTGCCACCAGCCGAGCCCGAGTGCGGTCGCGGCCTCGTCCTGCCCCTTGTCGACCGAGAGCAGCCCGGCGCGTACGATCTCGGCCATGTACGCCGCCTCGTTGAGCGCGAGGCCGATCACTGCCAGCGTGAAGTAGTTCAGCAGATCCTTCGTCGTGAACGAGGTGACGGCCTCGGTGAAGGGGATCCCGAGCTCGATCGTCTTGTAGATGACCGGCATGAGACCCCAGAACGTGAGCTGCACGTACACCGGGGTGCCGCGGAACAGCCACAGGTACACCCACGCGACGGACCTCACGACGGGATTCGGCGACTGGCGCATGACCGCCATCGCGACACCGAGCACGATGGCGATGATCATCGAGTAGACGGTGAGCTGCAGCGTGTACCCGGCACCGATGACGATGCGCTCGTCGAAGAGGTACTTGCCGACCTCGGCCCAGTTGTAGACGGGTCGGTTGAACGCGGTGTCGTACAGGAACAGCGCAGCGATCAGCACGAGCACCACCGCGAACACGCTGCGCCACGGGTGCCTCAGGCGTATCGCCTGGATCTGCTCGGGTTCCGTCACGCGGGTCCCCCCGGAGACGGAACCGTCGGAATTCTGCATGTTCATGACGAGGATCAGGCGGAGCCGGCGTTGATCGTGGCCTCGGTCAGCGCGCCCGCTTCGATGCCCGCGTCGGTCAGGATCTCGAGGTACGTGCCGTCGTCGATGAGCGACTGCAGCGCGGCCTGCACGGCCTTCGTGGTGTCGCTGTCCTTCTGCGTCGCGAAGCCGTATGGCGCCGCGTCGAAGACGTCGCCGACGGTCTCGAGCTGATCCGAGAGCTTGGCCACCGCGTCGCCGGTCACCGGCAGGTCGGCCGAGAAGGCGTCGGCGCGGCCGTCGACCACGGCCTGCGTCGCCTCGGGCTGGCCGTCGAAGCGCAGGATCTCGATCGCGTCCTTGCCCGCGTCCGTGCAGGCCTTCGACTTCGCCGGCAGCTCCTCGGTGTCCTGCACGGTCGTGGCCTGCACCGCGATCGTCAACCCGCAGGCGTCATCGGGGTTCACGTCCGACCCGACGGGCGCCGCCCACTGCGTGCCCGCGTTCAGGAAGTTGACGAAGTCGACGGACTTCTGACGCTCGAGGGTGTCGGTGAAGGACGACGAGCCCATGTCGAGGGCCCCCTCCTGGATACGCGGGATGATGCTGTCGAAGCCGAGGATCTCCCACTCGGGATCGAGGCCGAGCTTGGCCGAGACGGCCTCCGCGAGCTCGACGCCCCATCCGGTGGGGTTGCCGTCGGCGTCCTTGTACTCGTTCGGCGGGTACTCGGCGTCGGTGCCGATGCGCAACACGCCCGAGTCCTTGAGCTCGTCGGGCAGCAGATCGACGGCCGCCTGGTCGGGGGCGATGTCTGCCGGGGCCGAGGTACTTCCCCCGCCTTGACCACCGCCCTCAGACTCGGCGTTGTTGACGCAGCCCGTGAGCGTGAGCAGAGCAGCCGCGGCGATGGCGGGAACTGCATAGCGAATCTTCATCGATTCCTCCAAATGACGGATGGCCGAGGGGTGCCCGGCGTTCGAACTCGATCCGAGTGTACTGCCCCGATGTATCGAGCGGATCACAGGGTCTCTAGGCGGCTCCAGAGCCGGGCTGGAGCGCTCATCTCCGCCGCGTCTTTCCGCGGGACCCGACGATAAAACACTGATGTAACATTCGGGTTAAGCTGTCTATCGGGGGAGCCGACAGGAAGTGAGCGGTGTCCAGAGGTCGAAGCGCGGGGGCGCTTCGCCTCAGATACCCTGGCGCGAAAGGGAATCACGCTGTGCTTGGCGACCCCCGACCCGATGCTGCAGTACCGGTCGATGTCCCGGGTCAACTGCGACGGGAGCGACTGCTCTCGCAGATCGAGAACGGCGGCCGCGTCGTGGTGGTGCACGCCGAGGGAGGCGCGGGCAAGACGGCGCTCATCGCGCGATGGGCTCGAGAGCACCGCGATACCGCGGTCGCCTGGGTGACGCTCGACGAGGGCATCATCGACGCCCGCGGCTTCTGGCTGCGCACCTTCGCAGCACTCAGAGCCGCGGCCCCGGAGGTGTTTCAGCGCATCTTCGACGGCTACCTCAGCGGCTTCATCTCCCCCGATGACGCTCCCGCCGTACTGGCCTCGACGGTGCTGCGCACCGAATCCCAGGTGGTGCTCGTGCTCGATGATCTCCACCTGGCCGAGGATGCGCTGCAGGATCAGCTCGTCTCCCTCATGCGCATCGCGTCACCGCTGCGCATCATCGCCTCGACCAGACACCGCACACGGTTCGAGGCGCCGCTGACCTCGACCGCCATCGACACCACCGTCATCGATTCCGCAGAGCTCGCGTTCACGAGCGACGAACTCGCGCAGCTCGCCTCCGCCCTGCCGTATCCGGCCACGAAGGGCGAACTCACGGTGCTCGAGCGCATGACCCGCGGCCACTCCCTCGCCGTGCGGCTCTCGCTCTCGGTGATGGAGGGGCTCTCGGCTGACGGCTCCCGCAGGCCCGAGCTCGACGAGGTCGAGCGCGGCATCGCATCGGTGCTCACCGATTTCACGCCGCGCTTCGACGACCCTGCGAAGGAAGCGCTTGCACTCGCCATCTCCCTGTGCCCCGAGATCGACGAGCCCCTCGCACGCCGGTTAGACCCCACTGACCAGGGTTGGAGGCTAGTCGAGGCCCTGGAGGATCGGGGGCTCGGACGCGTCGCGATCCGCCGCGGCCGGCCCGTCTTCCTCATGCACGCCCTCATCATCTCGGCCCTCA
Organism: Leucobacter holotrichiae; assembly: GCF_055791005.1. NCBI lineage: Bacteria > Bacillati > Actinomycetota > Actinomycetes > Micrococcales > Microbacteriaceae > Leucobacter > Leucobacter holotrichiae. The sequence goes on along the minus strand of NZ_JBVUAC010000004.1, from coordinate 22,634 downwards.
GGCAACGGGCGGTGCAGGAGCTGGGTGCCGAACGCGTCACCGAGGTGCGCCGCATCGCCTACGAGCATCTGCGCGACCTCGCAGACCCCATCGAGACGCTCGGGATGCTCATCGAAGGGGAAATGGACGGCCTGGTCTTCCCCCACTTCGCGCGCTACTTCTCCGAGCTCAGCCAGTTCCGCTCGGCAGAGCTCATCGCGCTGCTGAACCCGCTTCCCACCGAGCGTCTCCAGCGCAACGGCGAACTGCCGCTAGCCCTCTCGATCGCGCTCAGCGAGAGCGCGATCGTTCCCACTCAGCACATCCGGCAGCTCCTGCGCATCGGCCTCACCGAACTCTCACGACGGCCGATCCCCGCGGGCAGCGCCGAAGAGCTGTTCGCAGCGCTGGCCAGATTCGGTGGCATGCGGGTGAGCCGCAACTACGACGAGGCCGCACGCGCCGGCGAGGAATTCGTACGGCTCGTCGCGAGGGCGAAGGACCTCTCGGCCGAGCCCTGGCTCTACGCCGGCACCCTGCAGCTGGTGATCACGGCGCTGCTCGCCCACCGGATCCCACGCGTGCTCGAACTCGCTCAGGGGATGGAGGGGGATCCGCACCCCGGCCGCCCGTTCCACACGCACTCGATACTCTCGTTCACCCGCGCCTACACCGGCGACATGGTGGGCGCCGAGCGCGAGATCGCGATGGTCTGCACATCACCTTGGAAGTGCTGGGAGGGGTCGCTCTACGCCGTCGGATGGCATCTCTCGAGCGCGCTCACCGCTCTGAACCGCGGAGACGGCGGCACGGCGCTCGAGACTCTGCAGCCGGTCGCGAAGCGGCTCGAGGAGTTCGAGCAGTGGTCCACGATCACCTGGACGCGAGGGGTCGTGAGGCTGCTCAGCGGCGAGGCCGCGCGGGGTCTCGAAGAGCTGGAGGCGACCCGCGATTCCCTGAGCTCGTTCCCACTGAGCTCGGGCTGGGCCGAGGAGCTGCGCACGCTGCACGCCGATCTGCTGATGGCGGCCGGGGATCTGCCGCGCGCCCGCACCGTGCTGACCCATCGCGGCGAGGCTCCCGTCACCCTGCTCGCGCGGGCTCGACTCGCGCTGCTCTCGGCGCAGCCGCAGGAGGCCGCCGCGCTGCTCGACAGGATCCGCACCCACGATCTCTTCCCCTCGCATCAGGCTCAGCACCTGCTGCTGAGCGCTGCGGCGCACGCCAGGCTCGGCGAGGCCGGGTACGCGGGCACGCTCGTGGAGCAAGCCTTGTACACCCTCGATCGCACCCGCAACCGGCTGCCGCTCTCGTGGGTGCCCGCGGTGGATCTGCGGGTGCTGCGCACACTCGTGCCCGAGGAGATCTGGATCGAGCCCGTCGGCACGCCGTTCGAGACCGAGGCGGAAACCTTCGAGAAGCTCTCCAAGCGGGAGACGCTGGTGCTCCTCGAATTGGCGACCCAGGCGTCGAACGAGGAGATCGCGAATGCCCTCCACGTCTCCGTGAACACGATCAAGTCGCAGACGCGCAGCATCTACCGCAAGCTGCGGGTGTCGTCCCGCGCCGACGCGCTGGGACGGGCGCGGCAGATCGGCCTGCTCTAGCGATCCGACGGCCGCTACCCCAGATGGCCGTCGACCGCTGTCGCGAGCACTCGGGCTTCGGCGAGCGCTTCTGGATCGGCCGTGCGCGGATCCACGTCGAGCACCGCGAAGTCGGCGCGCAGCCCGGGCGCGAGCGCGCCGATCTCGTGCTCGCTGCGCAGCTGCCAGGCGGCGTTCGAGGTGTGGGCGCGCAGGGCGTCGAGGCGGGTCACGCCCGTGCCCCCGCCGAGGCGTCTGCCCGTGCGCGAGATGCGGGTCTCCGCCACGGCCATGTTGCGCAGCGGCTCGTACGGCGTCACCGTGCCGTCGTTGTGGAAGGTGGCGCGGTGCCCCGCCGCGAAAGCCGCCCCCGCGTCGGCCCAGGCCGATCCGCGTTCCCCGAACAGGTCGTCGACCAGCACGTCGCCCCAATAGGTGATGTGGTCGACGAAGAGGCTGACCGTCACGCCGAGCGAGGCCGCGCGGCGGAACTGGGCCGGGGTCATGAGCCCGCAGTGCTCCACGCGGAAGCGGTGGTCGCGCAGTTCGAGCCGACGGATCAGTTCCTCGTAGGCGTCGAGCGTACTGTCGATGGCGACATCGCCGTGCGAGTGGCACGCGAGCTGCCACCCGTCGCCCGCGTACTGCGATCCGATCTCGATGAGCTGCTCGGTCGTGTAGTTCGCCCGCCCGATGTGGCCGGGCTCGAGTCCGATGCCGCGGGTGACGGGGTTGTCGAGGTACGGGAAGGAGGTGGCGATGTTGCCCACCCACGGCGATCCGTCGCTCCACACCTTGATGCCGGTCTGCCGCACCCAGGCGTCGCCGTTCTCGAGCGGGGCGGTCGCGGTCGCACCGGGGCGCGACATCTCGTAGCCGCGCACCCGCACGGGCAGGCTGCCGGCCTCGCGCAGCCCGGCGTAGAGCGGGCCGAGCTCGGAGGTCCAGGTGAGGTCTGCGACGGTGGTGATGCCTCGCCGACGCACGTCGGCGAGGTGCTCGGCCATGCGCTGCGGAAGCCGCGCCCGGGCGGCGGCCATGACCGGGCCGGCGATCCTCATCACCGCAGCGGCCTCGTAGGCGACGCCACTCAGTTCGCCCGCCGCGTCGCGACCGAACGAAGCACCCGCCGGGTCGGGAGTGCCGCGGTCGATGCCCGCCTCGCGCGCCGCGGCCGTGTTGAAGTAGGCGGAGTGCAGCGAGTTGTGCACGATGACGAGCGGGGTGTCGCCCGCGACCGCGTCGAGTTCTGCACGATCGGGCGGGGTGAGGCCGCGCTGCAGCAGCGGATCCCAGCCGTTGGCGAGCACCCGCGCGGGGCCGGCGGCGAGCGCAGCCCTGATGCTGCTCCACACCGCATCGGCGCTGCCGAGCGTGACGGGCCTGATGTCGATCACGCCGTCGCCGAGCAGCTGGGCGGCCTCGGAGGGGTGACCATGGGGCTCGATGAGGCCCGGGACCGCCCACCCCTCGCCGAGGTCGATACGACGGGCGCCGACGGGCGCGGGAACCTCGTCGCGCGATCCGACCGCCGTGATGCGGCCGTTCTCGACGAGCATGGCCTCGGGGGCGGATGCGGGATCGGCCGCGGCTCCCGGCTCCTCCGCGATGCAGGCGAGGTCGGTGCGCACGAAGCGCCCGGTGATGTGCAGAGCGCCGGATCCGGCCATGTTCGTGTCCTCTCGTCAGGCCGCACGGCCCTTCGACATTTGTATCGGGTCGCGGCACCTCGCGGAAGCCGAACCGGCGGCTTCGCGCCCGATTTCACCCGGCTCGCGTCGGGAGCCCCGGCCGGCCCCGCCATTGACAGGCCCCGCCGTATCCACGAGTATCGGCAGTGTCGACGGAACCCCGCGCGCGAGACGTTCACGGACGCTCGCAGCATCCGCCGCGATCAGCTCGAACCCGACGTGGAGGTCGCAGTCATGAAGAAGCTCATCAATGATCCGGCGGATGTGCTCGCCGACGCGCTCAGGGGCCTGGACCGGGCTCACCCGGAACTCGCCGTCGACCACGAGAACCGCGTGATCTATCGCAGCGAGCCGAAGGAGCAGGGCAAGGTCGCACTGCTCTCGGGCGGCGGATCGGGCCACGAGCCCCTGCACGGCGGCTTCGTGGGCCTCGGCATGCTCGATGCGGCCTGCGCGGGCGAGATGTTCACCTCCCCCACTCCCGACCAGGTGGTCGCGGCGACGAAGGGCGCGGACCGCGGCGCGGGAGTGCTGCACATCGTGAAGAACTACACGGGCGACGTGATGAACTTCGAGATGGCCGCGGAGATCGCCGCTGCCGAGACCGGGGTGGAGGTCGCGACGGTGATCGTCGCCGACGACGTCGCGGTGCAGGATTCGCTGTACACCGCCGGTCGCCGCGGCGTAGGGCTGACCGTGCTCATGGAGAAGATCGTGGGGGCGGCGGCCGAGGAGGGGCAGGATCTCGCAGCGGTCACCGCTCTCGCCGAGAAACTCAACGAGCGGGGGCGGTCGATGGGCATGGCGCTCACCAGTTGCACCGTACCCGCGGCGGGCAAGCCGACCTTCGACCTCCCCGAGAACGAGATCGAGATGGGCGTCGGCATCCACGGCGAGCCCGGGCGCAAGCGCGTGCCGCTCGCCCCCGCGTCCGAGATCGCGGCGCAGCTGGTCGAGCCGATCCTCGCCGACCGCGACTTCACCGGCGAGCCCGTCATCGTGATGCTCAACGGCATGGGCGGCACCCCGCTCAGCGAGCTGCACCTCATGTACGGCGAGGTGGCCGAGCTGCTCGACCGTGCCGGCGTGACCGTGGCCCGCACCCTCGTGGGCGACTACATCACCTCTCTCGACATGGCCGGCTGCTCGGTCACGCTGCTCTCGGCCGACGACGAGATCCTGCGCCTCTGGGATGCGCCGGTGCGCACGCCCGGGCTGCGCTGGCTGGCGTAGAGCCGGCCGCGGGCCGCGTCTCGACACGGGACCGGATCCTGATCCAGGTCGCGGCCGCCATTCGCGATCCGCGCCCCGACACTCCGTTCTCCGACCGCTCGCACCACCGAAAGGCATCATGACCGACACCATCACCATCGACGCCCTCACCCGCTGGCTCACCGGCTTCGCCGAGCGGGCCGCCGAGCAGCGCGAGTATCTCACCGAACTCGACTCCGCGATCGGCGACGCCGATCACGGCGCCAATATGGCTCGCGGCATGGGTGCCGTGGTCGAGAAGATCGGGCAGGATCCCGCGGCCACCGTCGACGCCCTGCTCAAGACGACGGGCATGACGCTCGTCTCGTCGGTCGGCGGCGCGAGCGGACCCCTCTACGGCACCTTCTTCCTGCGCATGGGAGCGAAAGCCGGCGCCGTCACGGAGCTGGACGCCGCGGGCCTGGGCGCGGCGCTGCGGGCGGGCTACGAGGGAATCCTGCAGCGCGGCAAGGCCGAGCCTGGCGACAAGACCATGATCGACGCCCTGCTCCCCGCGCTCGACGCCTACGACGCGGCGGCGGGATCCGGATCGCTCGCAGACGCGCTGAAGGCGGCGAGCGCGGCGGCCGCCGAGGGACGCGACGCCACCGAGCCGCTCGTCGCGCGCAAGGGCAGGGCGAGCTACCTCGGCGACCGGTCGGCAGGGCACATCGACCCGGGCAGCGCGTCGACCGCGCTGCTCTTCGAGGCTCTGGCCGCGGCGGCCTGAGCGGCCCGTCGGCGATCTGCGGTACCTGCCTCGCCACCTCGCCGTCACCCGCGCCTCGTTGCCCGCGCTTCCATCCCGCGCCGGCTTGCCCGCGCTTCCACCCCGCGCCGGGTTGCCCGCGCGTCATCCATCTCCGAGATACGAATTTCGCAGGCCGTCGCAGTTATCCGCGTGCGAGATCCGTATCTCGGCCACCATCGGAACACCCATCGGAGGTCCAGCATGACGAATCGCGTCGGAATCGTCGTCGTCTCGCACAGCGCGCCGCTCGCGGAGGCAGCGGTCGCGCTGGCGCTCGAGATGACCCCGTCGGATCCTCCGCGGGTCGTGCTCGCGGCCGGCACCGCCGACGGCGGCACCGGCACCGATGCGATGCGCGTGGCCGAGGCGATCGGCGAGGCCGCTGCCGAGGGCGGGGGCGTGCTCGTGCTCATGGACCTCGGATCGGCCGTGCTCAGCGCCGAGATGGCGCTCGAGTTCGCCGACGTCGGTGAGGCCCCCGTGCGCCTCACGAGCGCGCCGATCGTGGAAGGGCTGCTGGCGGCGGTCGTGACCGCGGCCTCGGGGGCGTCGCTCGATGCCGTCGAGGCCGAGGCACGGGGCGCGCTCGCGGCGAAGAGCTCGCACCTGGTCGAGGAGGACGCGGATCCGGGTTCCGGACACGCCCCGGCCGATAGCGGGGGCGCAACGGGGACCCTCGCAGGCGCCGAGGAGAAGAGGGTCGAGGCGGAGGTCGAGGTGCTGAACCGCGACGGCCTGCACGCGCGCCCCGCGGCGCTCGTGATCGGTGCACTCGCGGGCCGCGACGCGCTGCTGCGGGTCGCCCGACCGGGATCGGATCCGGTGCGCGTGAGCGGGCCTACCGCGCTTCTCGCGCTCGGCGTCAGCCAGGGCGAGACCCTGCGGCTCACCGCCGAGGGCGCCGACGCGCGGGCGCTGCTCGACGAGCTCACCGCCCTCTTCGCCGACGGGTTCGGCGAGCCGACGGATCCCGCCCCTGGTGGTGCCGGAACAGGCGATCCCGGATCAGTCGATGCGGCAACGCCCGATCCCGCACCTCCCGCCGCCTCCGATGCCCCCGCCACTGCCGCTCCCCCGCGCCCTGCAGGCCGCACCGACGGCCGCGCTGCACACCGCACCGCAGGCGGGACAGCCCCCGGCGGAGCGCCGATCGGCGTGAGCGCCGGCCGCGTCGCGGGGCGCGTGGTGCTCATGCCCGGTCCGGTGGCCGAGCCGCCCGAGGGCCCGGCGACCGCCGCCGCGGACCGGCAGCACGAAGCCGCGCGAGTCGCGGAGTCCGCCGACGCCGTCGCAGCCGCACTGCGGAAGCGCGCCGAGCGCGCGGGCGAGGAGGGGCGCGCGATCCTCGAGGCGGGGGCCGCGATCGCCACGGACGAGGATCTCAGGGAGGCGGCCCGCGAGCGGATCCGATCCGGATCCCCGGCCGCACGAGCCGTCTGGGACGCCTTCAGCGCCGCCGCCGAGGCCCTCCGCGCCGCCGGGGGGCGCACGGCCGAGCGCGCCGCCGACATCTCCGACGTGCGCGCCCGCATCGTGGCCGCGCTCACCGGCCAGCAGCAGCCGGGACTCCCCGACACCGACGATCCCTACGTGCTCGTCGCCCACGATCTCGCCCCCGCGGACACGGCGGTGCTCGATCCCGAGCTCTGCCTCGCGCTCGTCACCGAGGAGGGTGGCCCCACCTCGCACACCGCGATCCTCGCGCGCGGGCACGGCATCCCCGCCGTCGTCGCGGCCCGCGACGCCTGGAGCGACCCGCAGGGCGACACCCTGCTCGTCGACGGTTCGACGGGAGAACTCGTGTGGGATCCCTCGCCCGAGCTCACCGCCTCCCTTGCCGAGCGCGCCGAGATCGCTCCGTTCGACGGGGAGGGCCGCACCTCCGACGGCCACCGCGTGCCCCTGCTCGCGAACGTCGGCAAGGCCGCCGACGCCGAGGAGGGCGCCCGGGCGAACGCGGAGGGCGTGGGCCTCTTCCGCACCGAGTTCTGCTTCCTGGGCCGCACCGAGGAGCCGAGCGTGGATGAGCAGATCGCGGCCTACCGCGGCGTGTTCGCGGCCTTCCCCGGCAAGCGGGTCGTGGTGCGCACGCTCGATGCCGGCTCCGACAAACCGCTCGCGTTCGTGCCGACCGGCGAGGAGGAGAACCCCGCGCTCGGAGTACGGGGCCTGCGCACCTCGTGGGTCGTGCCCGAGCTGCTCGATCGCCAGCTCGAAGCGATCGCTGCCGCCGCCGAGCAGGAGCGAGCCGAGGTCGCGGTGATGGCGCCCATGGTGGCCACCGTCGCGGAAGCGGAGGACTTCGCCGAGCGGGCGCGCGCCCGAGGCCTCGAGCGCGTCGGCGTGATGATCGAGACCCCCTCGGCCGCGCTGCTCGCCGACCGCCTCTTCGAGGTGATCGACTTCGTGAGCCTCGGCACCAATGATCTCACCCAGTACACGATGGCCGCGGACCGGCTGCTGGGCTCGCTCGCAGCGCTGGGCGACCCGTGGCAGCCGGCTGTGATCGAGCTCATTGCGCGGGCCGGAGCCGCGGGGGCCGCGGTCGGCGGCGGCGTGGGCGTGTGCGGCGAGGCAGCGGCCGACCCTCTGCTCGCGGCCGTGCTCGTCGGCGCCGGCGCGACGAGCCTGTCGATGTCGGCGCGTGCGATCCCCGCTGTCGCCGCGCAGCTGAGGACGGTGACCCTCGAGCAGTGCCGCGAGGCCGCGTCGGCGGTCATCGCGGCCCGCGACACCGTGGTGGCGAGGGCTGCGGCGAGCGCGATCCTGCGCTGAGCGGAGGTACGGCCGGAGGGTGGGCTGCAGGAGAGGCGCCGCGGGAGAGGCTCCGTCAGAAGTGCCGTAGCGCCTCGCGAGCGAGCGTGGGCTCGGGAGCACTCGATATCTCGGCGATCCAGATGCGATCCTTGAAGAAGTAGCTGCGGTGCATCGGGGCGACCCCTCCCTCGGAGAAGTCGGAGTAGCGGATCCAGCCCTCCTCCTCCGACCGCACGAACACCGAGCTGTCGAGCTCCGCGATCAGGGCATCGCGCGCGTCGGCGGTCAGCTCGGCGACGTACAGTCGGCTGATGCCGTCGCTCGCGGGGATGCCCCATGCGCAGTGCCGCATCTGCTCGGCCCCGTCGAGCGCTGCGATGGCAGCGGGACCGAAGGCGAGCTCCCTCGCCTTGTCCTGGATCTCCTGCGAGTCGTGGAACGTCTCGATATCGGGCGCGCCCGGAAACTGCTCGCGGACCGTCTCGAGGGGGGCCAGGTCCTCGCAGCCCGGGATCGCGACCGGGGGCTCGGTGGGGTCGGGCTGCGGTGCTGTCGTCTTCGGCGGCGTGCTCTCAGACGGTTCCGTCGACTCGATGGAGCCTGTGGGGGCGGGATCCTCGGTCGGCCCCTCAGCGGGAGCGGCGCAGCCCATCAGCACCAGCGGGATCCCGAGGGCCAGTGAGGCCCCGAGGATCACGGCGGCGAGTCCCGATCTCGGCTTCGCGACCATACCTCCACCGTACGCCGGTGGCTGTCTCCGCGGTAGGGGCGCCGGTTGCGGGGGGCGGTAGGGGCGCCGGTCGCGGTCGAGACAGTCCCTTTCTGGCGAGGCAGCCCCTTCCCGCCGAGGCAGCCCCTTCCTGCCGAGGCCGCCCCTTCCCGCCGAGACGGCCCCTTCCTGTCGAGGCAGCCTGCAATTCACGCGAATCGTGGGCCGTCTCGACATTTTCAGGCCGACTCGATGTTGCGGACGCGGTGGAGGGCTTGTCTCCTCGAACTTCGCTCACAATCACGGGCTTTTCATGCACCCGCGCGACTTATCCACTGATCTACTGTTTCGCCGATTCTCGGGTCTTCCACCCCCTCAGGATGGGGTGACCGGCGATCGCCGGGCCGATCAACGACCAAGGGATGACCCTCTTCATGAATACCTTCGACCAGCAGATGAAACGCAGAGCGTTCGGGCGGCAGGCCGCTGCGGGCACGCTCTCAGTGCTCGCGGTCATGTGGCTCGCCCCCACGACCGCGCACGCCGTCGCGGACGCTCCGGCAGCGCCCCACCCATCGATTACCGCCCCTCCCACGGCGCCCTCAGCGGTGCCCGAACCAGCGCTCGAATCCGCACCCGCAGCGACACCCGAAGCGGCACCCGAAGCGGCACCCGTAGTGAGAGATTTCGCGCGGATCTTCACCGATATCACCGCATCCGAGCAGAACCTCACCCCGGACGGCGAACTGCACGTCACCGAGGGCGTCATCATCGTCGGCGGCGCGCTGAGGGTTCCGGCGGCCGCAAGAGCGGGAGAGACGATCGAGCTCGGCCTCGACAACGGGTTCGCGTTCCGCAGCTTCAAGGATCTCGAGATCCGCACACCAGACGGCACGCTGATCGCCACCGCGTCGGCGACCGCCTCGCGCTTGACGGTCTCGCTCGCGGACGGTGTGGACCGTCTGCAGGACGTGACGGGCACGTTCACCGTGACCGTGCGCGGCGAACACCTCTTCGAAGCCGTAAACTCGCAGGTGCTGAACCTCATCGCCCCGAACGGGCAGCTGCTCGGCCCGGGAAGCTCGCACACGATGCAGCAGCAGCTCCCCAACGCGACCGGGATGCTGCTGAGCACCGGAATCGCCTCGGGCAATGAGATCAGCGTGACCGCGATGGTGCAGTATTCCCCGCAGGGCAGGGCCAAGGGACCGCTCGACCCGGGGACCGTGAAGTTCACGGTCGAATCGCGTGAGCGCGATGCCGTGGTGAACGCCGACTATCGGTGGAGCTACCGCTTCATCGACTCCGCAGGCCTCCTCATGAGCACCGCTGCCCCGGGCGTGACCGGCACCGCGGTCGCGAAGCGGGTGAGCAGCAAGCGCGTCGTGCTCACGCTCCCTGCCGGGGTGCAAGTGCCCGAGGGCGCCGTCGGCGTTCGTCTCTCCGCCGGCTACGTCGTGGGCAAGCCGTCTGCTCAGTATCACTTCGCCCACAAGGTGGAAGCGATGGGCGATACGCCCGTGGACACCTTCAACAACCTCCCCGAGAACACCGATGCGAATCGCGACAGCGTGTATCGGTCGACGATCCGGTCGGCGAAGCTCGACGGGGCCGCCGACGGAGTGCTCCGCCCCGCGCGTACGAGCATCACCAAGGAGGTGACCTCGGACACGTCACGCCTCATGGCCGGCGACACGGCCAGCTATGAGATCGTGACGACGAATGAGGAGGCCTCGCGGGCGGCGATCGGCGTCGTGACGACCGACATTCTGCCCGACGGCGTGGAGGTGGTGTCGGTCTCCGACCTGGCACGGGCGGACGGACGCCGGATCGTGTGGCCCGCGGTCGACCTCGCCGGCGGCGAGACCTCCACCCGCACGGTGGAGGTGAGGGTCACGGAGAAGAGCGCGGAGCTCCTGAGGAACGAGGCCACCAACACGGGCGTGAACACCTGCTTCGCCGGCGACACGACGGGCTCGGTGTGCGCTGCCGACGCCTCGGTGCCGGTGGTGAAGCCCGGCCTCGAGACGATCAAGACCGTCGCCGAGGTGCAGGACACCAACCAGGACGGCGCGCGCGGCAACGCCGGCGACACGATCGTCTACGGCATCACCGCGAAGAACACCGGCAACACGACCGAGGAGTCCATCATGCTCGCCGACGAGCTCCTCGGACTCGAGGGGCAGGAGTGCCTCGCCGAACCGCTTCCGGCAGGAGAACAGGTCTCATGCATCGGCGACTTCGAGCACATCATCACCGAGGCCGATGAGAAGGCCGGCGAGGTGCACAACATCGCCACCCTGCAAGTACCGGGGATCGATCCAGTTCCCGGTGAGGTGACCGAGAAGACCGCGCCGACCCCTGAGCCCGCCGCGGAACAACCGAGGGAGACTTCGCAGGAGGATGCTCCGAAGGAGGGCTCGAAGCAGCGGGAACAGCACGAGACTCCGCTCGCGATGACCGGCGGAGAGGGGCTGCTGCCCCTCGCCGGTACCGCGGCGTCGCTTCTCGGCGCAGCCGGGGGACTGCTCGCGTTCATGGCTTGGAAGCGGAAGCGCGCCGCGGCCGGGGTCGAAGGAGCCGAGCGGTGAGCAGCCGCGAATGCTCGCACGGCTGCTGAGCGAGCATTCGCGGCTGAGCGGATCCTCTGAGCAAACCGGTTGAGCGATTCGGCCGACCGGATCGGCGTTCGCGGGGCCCCGGGGCGGGGCCGTCCCGCAACGCCGATCCGGGCCGCCTCCCCCTCGCCACGCAGTGGCGCGCACGAGTTCTCACACGTCTCGTCGCTCCGCCGCGCTCAGGGGGCGCTGTTCCAGCTCTCGATGAAGGCCCTTCCCTGCTTCGCGGCTCGAGGCCCGGCGTCGTCAGCGTCGATCCTCGGCGCTGCGACCAGACAGAAGGCACCATCGCCCTGTTCGACGCAGAGCCGTTCACCGGGCTCCGCGAGATCCTTCACACCCGGCGCGTACGCCCCGAGATCGTCATCGGCGACATCGTCGGCCACCACGAGTTCGATCGAGTATCCGGCTGACCGGCGCACGGCCTCCACTCCGTCCCGGGCGAGCAGATCCGCCATCGGACGCATCGAGTCGGCCAGGCGCGAGGGCGTCTCCTCCAGTTCGAGCGTCGGCTCATCGGGCCGACCGCTCGACACTGTGATCGTCTCGAGCATCGCGGCGCGCGGATCCTCGGCCAGCACCCCCGCGAGTTCCTCGGCATCGACCACCGATTTCAGGTGGAAGGCCGCCGTGCGGTCGTCGGTCCACACGGTATCGATGGTCTCCATGCGCTCGTCGCCCATGTCGGCGAGGATCGACCTGACGGTGTCGCCGGTCGCACCCGGGAAGAGCGTGACGATGTTGCTTTCCACAAACACCTCGATGCCCGGCACCCCGAGCGCAGCGCGCGCGATCGATGCCGCCTCCGGGGCGTCCCGCTCGCTGCCGACCGTGACGGTGAACGCGTCCTGCTCCGCGCGGAACGACGTCAGAGCGACCTCCGCTCGCAGCCCGTCGTACGCGTGTTGCGCCCGCTCCAGCCACGGACCCGGCCGACCCGACAGTTCCACCGACCCCTCCGACGCCGACTCGGCTGCGACCGTGATGGCGGGCTCCAGCCCCCTCTCCGAGAAGCGGCCCGCGGTCTCCCCGAAGAGGGCGAAGGCGCTCGGCGCGTCCACCGCGTGCAGCGCGACGTGGGTGACGTCACTGCGGTGATCCTGCGATCCGATGTCCCCCGAGACCGATGCGGCATCGGCTCGCTGCGCGAGCGCGAGATCGAGGACCGCCTCGTTCGTCTCAGTCTCGGTGAGCACCGGGATCCGCCATTCACCGACCTCGATATCGATACGGACCCGCGCCTCCCCGCGGCGGTCGGCCTCTCCTGCGGCGAACTCGACGATGCGCCCTGAGACGTCGCGCACTTGCTCGTCGCTCGCCCCGTCGCGCAGGATCACCGTGCCGCCGACGCCACCGGTGAACGGCATGTTGTCGGCGCTGGAGAGGTCGAGGCTCTCGATCGCAGGATCGGCCGAGAACTCCTGCCTGAACGCGCTCGCAACGCCGTCGCCCGTCATGCACCCGGTGAGCAACACGAGCGCGCACATCGCTGCGGCGAGCGCGGCACGAATGCGGTGCCGGCGTCGCCGACGCTCGTGCCGCTCAGGCATCGCACCTCCTGGCAGGATCGCGCTCGTCAGGCGGCCGCTCTCGGGCATTCCCCGCCACGGGCGAGGCATGTGGAGACAGACCGTGAGAGAACACTATCCCGATTCAGCCGGTTCCGTGCGGGGTCGGCGACACCGTCGACACCGCGCGGACATCAGCATCCGGGCACTCCTCACCCCACCAGCACCGTCGCTAGGCTGGCAGCATGACCCGAACGACTGCGGCAATCATCACCGGTGCGTCCCGTGGAATCGGCGAGGCGATCGCGCGAACACTCGCTGCGAGCGGCGTCGCGGTCGGGTTGATCGCCCGAGGCGGTGAGGGCCTCGCACGGGTCGCGGATGAGATCGTCGAGGCAGGAGGCCGCGCGGCGCATCGCTCGGTCGACGTGACCGATGATGCGGCCGTGCAGGCGGCGGTCGCGGAGCTGACCGCCGAGCTGAACGCACCGATCAGCCTGCTCGTGAACAACGCCGGGCGCATCGACACCGAGGTGCCGCTGTGGCAGGCCGACGCGCACGAGTGGCGAGAGGTGATCGAGACGAACCTCATCGGCTCGTTCCATGTTTCCCGGGCGACCATCCCTCTGATGCTCGAGCAGGGCGGAGGCCGGGTGGTCGAACTGGTCTCCGGCGCCGGCGCCCGGGACTGGGCGAAGGCCTCGGCCTACACCTCGAGCAAGGCCGCCATGATCCGCAACGTCGGCCACCTGCACGAGGCCGGCTTCGCACTCGGTCTCCGCAGCTTCGCGGTTTCGCCCGGCACGGTGAAGACCGCGATGAGCACGTCGATGCAGCTGCACGCGAACCGCACCGAGTTCACCCCGGTCGAGCGCACGACCGAGCTGGTGCTCGCGATCCACCGCGGCGAGCTCGACGGCTGGTCGGGCAAGTATCTCCGAGTGACGCACGACAGCCCCGAGTCGCTCGCCGCATACGAGGCCCTGCACGGCGCTCCCCCGGAAGCGGCCCGACGCCTGGGGATCGCGCCCTGGGGCGACGACGACCCGCAGCTGACAGAGATGCTGGTGCCGAAGCCCCGCTGAGCGGGCGGGGGCGGCACCGCGTCGCGCACGGCATTCAGCGCTCTTCTCCCCTGGGATTCTTCTTGTATCCTAGATGGGTCTCGCGGCTTCTCGCCCCTTGATGACGTTCGATTCCACATGCGCTGCACCGGCGCAGAGAAAGCACTCATGGAACCCTCCACCGCCACTCCCCCTCGGGCCACCGACCACGACGCCCGCCTCGCCCGCGTGCAGCGGCGCACGATGATCGTGCTCGTGATCTCCCAGATCGTCGGCACGGTCGGCGTCGGCGTGGCCCCCTCGATCGGCGTGCTGCTGGCGGGTGAGGTCACGCAGAACGAGGCCTGGGCCGGCCTCGCCCGCACCGCGAGCACCCTCGGCGCCGCCCTGCTCGGCCTGCCGCTCGGCAACCTGGCCGCGCGCAGAGGCCGCCGATTCGCGCTCGCCACCGGCTGGTGGATCGCCGCCGCGGGCGCGGTGGTCCTCGTCCCCGCGGCGCAGTGGGATCTGGTGGTGCCCCTGTTCATCGGCCTGCTGCTCATCGGCTCGGGATCAGCCGTCAGCCTGCAATCGCGCTTCGCCGCCACCGATCTCGCCGAGCCGAGGCGCAAGGCCCGATCTCTCGCCCTCATCGTCTGGGTGGGCACCATCGGATCCGTGCTGGGCCCGAATCTGGGAGCGCCGGGCGCCATCATCGGGGATGCGACCGGACTGACCGTGTACGCGAGCGCCTTCCTCATCGCGGGTATTTGCCTCGCTCTCGCCGGGCTCGTCGTATTCCTGATCCTGCGCCCCGATCCCCTGCTCCTGTTCAACGAGGCGAACGGCGACGCTCAAGGCCCTGTCGCGAAGCGCAAGGGCGGCCGTTTCGCGCCGATCTTCGCAGAGATCCGCACGAACCGGCCGGCGCGGATCGCCGTCATCGCGATCCTCACCGCGCAGATCGTCATGGTCTCGATCATGACGATGACACCCGTGCACATGGTGCATCAGGGCGGCACGGTGAACCTCGTCGGCATCACGATCAGCCTGCACATCCTCGGCATGTACGCACTCGCCCCCGTCGTCGGCTGGATCACCGACCGCTATGGGCACCGCTTCTCGATCTGGGCCGGCATCGGGGTCTTCCTGCTGTCGCTGGTATTCGGCGCCGTCTGGGCCGACGAGACCGGCTGGATCATCGCCTCGCTGATCCTGCTCGGGATCGGGTGGTCGTTCGTCAACGTCGCCGGATCCGCCCTGTTCGCGTCGACCGTCTCGGCGGAGGTACGAGCCTCGTCGCAGGGTGGTGTGGACGCGCTCGCGAACCTGTGCGGCGCGGTCGCTGCCTTCGCGGCCGGTCCGCTGCTCGCGGTCAGCAGCTTCGCGACGCTCTCGATCCTCGCGATGGTCGTACTCGTCCCGCTGATCCTGTTTATCATCCGCCGCTTCGAAGCATAAGAACTCATTGAGAAGCACAGGAGCAGGCTCGGTTCCGGATGCCGAGCGGCCGGCTGCGCTGCCATCAGATCCCGCTCGTCGCTGTAAGTCTGCGCCACTGTAGACCTTCGGCACCGTTGTAGACCTCTCGCACGGTGCGAGAGGTCTACAACGGTGCGAGAGGTCTACATCGGCGGGACCGACAGGAACACACGAACCCACACGTGATTCCCACCGGTGTGGCCCTGCATGAGGTTCGTTGTCATGACTCCGGCGATTCACGGGAAACGGGGGCTGAAGGCTGATGCTTACCGGCCTCGTGCGAATCACCGGAGTTCTGATGCTGGCCCAGAGCGGGCAGTTCGACGCCCATCGGCGTCGGCCGCCGGTACACCACCGTGAGAGTGCCCGTGACGAAGCGCAGCGGTTCGCCCCCGTCGCCCACTTCGCGCCTCCGCGCGCGATGCGCGAAGCCGGAGGCCGCCGCCGCCCCGTGGCAATCCAGCAACGAGACGAGCAGCCCGCCGTAGACATGCCTGGGCACTGTACTCCGGCGGAGGTGTGAACCTGAGCATGGCCTCATCGCCCTCGAGATAGCTCCTGAACCGCATGCCGTGCGGATTGGCGGGGCCGCAGCCGTGGCAGTGCGCGAACCGCTCGAGGTACGAATCCTGTATCGCCCCCGCGAGCCTCTTCAGGGATGCGGCTAGCGCGTCAGTTGCAGAGGCGGCCGCGAGGGGCCCTCCAAGCGGGCGACGGCGACCTTCAGATCGGTCACCTCACCTGCAACACCGCCGACGCGCTTACCCACCCGGTCAAGCCGCGACGACAGTCGCTCACCCATTCGATCGATCCGATCCCCGAGCCCCGTCTCCACCCGATCGAGTCGCCGGTCGAAGTGCGTGATCATCCACCCGAACCCCGCCGCGAGCGCTCCGAGCAGCGTGGCAGCGCTGACGATGGTGGTGATGACTGCGACCACGATGGAACCCCTCTCGGCGATCGGCGCGATGCGATCGGATGCGATGCGATGCGATGCGATGCACTCAGTGTAGGCAGGGCGGCGGGGCCGGGAGACGGATTCCGAGAATCTGTGGATAACTCGCGCAAACCCGTCTGATACGGCCCTCAGGTGCGCACGACCGGCACGAGTTCGACGTCTCGGAGCGCTCCCGCATCCGCAATGGCGGTCATGAAGGTGCAGACCGGCTGCCGGCGCCGATCAGTCGGGGAGCCCGGGTTGAGCAGCCGCAGCCCGCTCGGCGTCGTCGTGTCCCACGGGATGTGGCTGTGCCCGAACACGAGCACGTCGAACTCCGCGAACCGCTCATCCATGCGCTTCTCGCGCCCCTGCGCGGCACCGGTCTCGTGCACGACGGCGAGGCGGATCCCCTCGATCTCCGCGGTCGCGATCTCGGGCAGTCGCGCCCGCAGCCCAGGACCGTCATTGTTGCCGAAGACGGCGATCAGTCGGCGCGAGCGCTGCTCGAGCGCGTCGAGGGTCGCCTCGTCCACCCAGTCGCCCGCATGGATGACGACGTCGGCTGCCTCGACCGCATCCCACACGGGGTCGGGCAACGCCTTCGCGCGCTTCGGCAGGTGGGTATCCGCGAGCAGGACGAGAGATACGGGCATATATCCATTGAACCGGATCCCGCGCCGATCGCTACGCGCGCCGCTTGCCGAAGCGGACGAGTATCAATGCCGCCCCGCTGACGACCACAGCCCCGAGCAGCACCCACAGGTCCGAGACACTCCCCGTCGCCCCGAGCACCGATGCCTCGAGTCGCGCCTGGTCGGTGGCGCCGAGCACCCCGCCGAGCGAGGTCGTGCCTCTGGTGACCAGCAGGAAGACGCCGATCGCGATGGTCAGCGCACCGCCGATCACCCCCGTCCAGGTGTTGCGCCACGGCCCGATCCTGATCTCCCGCGGCCGCACCAGCTTCTTCACCGCCGGGATCCTGCCCCAGAGCAGCGCGAGGATCAGCAGTGGCAGCGCCATCCCCGCGGCGAAGACCAGCAGCACGAGGCCGCCGTAGACCGCGTTACCGCCCATCGCCGCGTAGGTGAGCACGGCGCCGAGCAGCGGCCCCGCGCAGACGCCGGCGAGCCCGTAGACCGTGCCGAGCGCGTACACCGACAATCCGGAGGTGCCGTCGAGCCCGGAAGCACCGCGCAGGCGGAGGAACGGCAGGTTCAGCAGCATGATCGCGCCGAGCACGATCACCACGATCGAGGCGACCGTGACGAACACGAAGCGGTGCGCGTTGATGAACGCGCCGAGGGTGCCCGCGAGCATGCCGAGCGGCACCAGCGTTGTGATGAGGCCGAGATAGAAGACGCCGGTACGTGAGACGACCTGCCGAGGCGTGGTGAACGCGTACGAGAAGAACGCCGGCAGCAGCATCACCGAGCAGGGACTCAGCAGCGTGAGCACGCCGCCGAGCAGCGCACCGAGCAGACCGATGTTCACGAGGTCTCGCTACTTCTGCGCGTCGGCGAGCGCCCCGTCGAGGAACTCGCGGAAGGCCTCGACCGGCTGTGCTCCTGACAAGGCCTGCCCATCGGCGACGAAGAACGGCACTCCGCTGACCCCCAGCTGCTGCGCCTGCGCCGTGCTCGCCTCGACGGCCCGCCGCAGCTCGGGATCGTCGAGATCCCTCTCGAACTGCGCGAGATCCGCGATCCCCGCCGTCTTCGCGAAGCCGATCAGCTTCTCACGCGGCATGTCCGGGTGGCCCTCCTCCGGTGCGGCCGCGTAGAGCACCTCCAGATACTCGGCGTACCCGCCCTGGTTGCCGGCGGCGCGGGCGGCGATCGCGGCATCGGCCGACTCGTCGCCGAAGTAGGCGACGTCGTTGATCTCGATGCGCACCTTCCCGGAGTCGACGTACTCCTCGACGATCGCCGGCAGCGTATCCCGATTGAACACGGCGCAGAAGGGGCAGCGCATATCCGTCCACTCGCTGAGCACGACCGGCGCATCCGGGTCGCCGAGCGCCATCGGATCCTCAGGATCGGCGCGCACGTAGCTCGCCTCGTCCGGCCCGCTCTGCTCCGCTGACGGCGCCGAGGTCTCGGCGGGCGCGCCCGACGCCCCCGGGCCCTGCTCGGTCGACTGGGCGAACAGAGCGATGCCCAGGAACACGGACACCGCCAGGAGCAGAAGGGTGGCGACCCTCAAGCGACGGTACTTCTGCAGGGAGACAGTCGAGGAGGATGGAGCAGCCATCCATCTAGGATACAAGCGGAATCCCACAGTTGATGGGCAATCGCTCAGCAATCTTTAGCCGATCCAACATGGATACTAGTTGTACCCACGCCCGCCCCGACCGAACGAGGTGCCCGCAGCATGATGCAAGAACAGGGATCCGCCGCCATCCGCGCCTACGAGCACATCCGCGACGGAATCATCGAGGGGCGCTACGAGACCGGGGAGATGCTCGGCGAGTCCGGCCTCGCCGCGGAGCTCTCGATGAGCCGCACTCCCATCCGCTCGGCGCTGGTCAGGCTTCAGGACGAGCAGTGGATCACGATCTACCCGAAGCGCGGCGCTCTCGTGAAGGGGCTCAGCGATCGCGCCATCTCTGACCTCTCCGACACCCGCTACATCCTGGAATCAGCCGCGGTGCAGCGGGCGGACAGCTCCCAGATCGAGGCCCTCGCCGAGAAGCTCGCCCAGCAGATCACCGAGCAGCAGACCGCGCTCGAGGCGCGAGACGTGCGCGGCTTCGTCGACCTGACCACGGCGTTCCACCGCTCGTTCGTGGAGGTCTGCGGCAACCAGGTGCTGCTCGAACTCAGCGACCGGCTCGCCGACCGACAGCGCTACATGCTGTTCAAGCTGGGCCCGAAGCTGCTCGAGCAGTGCCAGCTCATCCTCGATGAGCACCGGGAACTCGTCGATGCCCTGCAGGCCGCCGACCCCGCGCGGTTCGCCGAGACGCTGCGAAGGCACATCAACGACGTGCACACCGAGCGGGTGGCGCCGCTCGCGCCCGTGCCCTGATCGACGGAGCTCGGGTTCGTCATTCTCCGCCCTCGGCGCCTGCGCGCCGATCCCGCTTCCGTCTCCGCAGCCGATCCCACTCGGCGACCTGCTCGCCGACCCACTGCTCGTAGCCGTTGCCCGTCGGGCGGTAGAGGCATTCGCGCTCCATGCTTTCGGGGAAGTAATCGGCGCCGGAGAAGCCGTCCTCGGTGTCGGGATCGTACTGGTAGCCCTTCCCGTAGCCGAGGTTCTTCATGAGCTTCGTGGGAGCGTTCAAGATGTGCGGCGGGGGCATGAGGGATCCGGTCCGCTTCGCGAGCTTCCGCGCCGCGTTGAAGCCCCGGTACACGCTGATCGACTTCGGTGCGGTCGCGAGATAGACGACGGCTTGCGCGATCGCGAGCTCCCCTTCGGGCGAACCGAGACGCTCATACACGTCCCACGCAGCGAGCGCCTGGTGCACGGCCTGGGGATCCGCGATGGCGATGTCCTCGTTCGCGAACCTGACAAGGCGACGGACGATGTAAAGGGGATCCTCGCCGCCATCGAGCATGCGCGCCAGCCAGTACAGAGCGGCATCGGGATCCGAGCCCCGCATCGACTTGTGCAGCGCCGAGATGAGATTGTAGTGCCCCTCCTGCGACTTGTCGTAGAGCGGGGCGCGCTGCTGCACCAGCCGAGCGAGGCCCGCTACGTCGAGCGTTTCGTGCACCGTCTGCAACTGCTCGACGAGGTTGAGCAAGTAACGTCCGTCACCGTCGGCCATCGCCATCAGCGCGTGCCGTGCTTCCGCCTCGAGCGGCAGAGGCCGCCCTATCGCGCGCTCCGCCCGATCGATGAGCGTGCCGAGAGCGTCATCGTCGAGCCGCCTGAGCACGAACACCTGGCAGCGTGAGAGCAGCGCCCCGTTGAGTTCGAAGCTCGGGTTCTCGGTCGTCGCCCCGACCAGCACGATCGTGCCGTCCTCGACATACGGCAGGAATGAATCCTGCTGAGCGCGGTTGAAGCGGTGGATCTCGTCGACGAACAGCAGCGTGCCCTGCCCGATCTCGCGTCGCTTCTGGGCCGCGCCGAACACCTTGCGCAGGTCGGCAACGCCGGAGAACGTCGCAGACACGGACTCGAAGACGAGGTTCGTGCGCTCGGCGAGGAGTCTGGCGATCGTGGTCTTCCCGCACCCGGGCGGCCCCCACAGGATCATCGATACGAGCCGCTGCTCGGCGACCATACGCCCGATCGGCCCCTCCTCGCCGAGCAGGTGCTCCTGCCCGACGACCTCATCCAAGGTGCCCGGCCGCAGCCGATCCGCGAGCGGACGCGCAGAGTCGTCCGCCTCGAACAGCGAAAGCTGATCCTGACTCATCGGCGCACCCCTCTCCCCGGCTCCTACCCCGCCAGCTTAGGCAGACGATCCGCGGCTTCGGAACCGGGATGAGCAGGACCGATCGCCCGGAACACTTCGTCACGGGGCGAGCCTCCGGTGGATCTCGGTGAACAGCTGGGATGGAGCGGAGAACCGCCACGGGAGCGGCCCGATACCGCGCAAGGTGAGCCCCTCATGGTCATCACCGGCCGTTCCGACGGGTTCAGCCGCGGATCAGCATCGTGCCGCTCTGGCCGCTGTAGATGCGCTCCTGGTCGGGCATGTCGGCGGTGCCCATCAGCATCTCGGCGGGGATCGGGACCCCGGCCGGGTAGTAGATCCCGAACGGTGCCCCCTCCACGTCGAGACCGATCGTGCCGTCAGGATTCGGGTCGGTGACGTGCACGAAGGGCCAGGTCTGCCCGGTGGCGTGGATCGTGTAGTTCGGCAGCGCGATGGTGAGGCAGCCGTCGCCGTTCTGGCTCTGCGGCGCATCGCACCAGTCGCCGTTCACGATCTCGACGCCGCTCGCGTCCGGCTCAGGGGCGGTGCGGCCGGCGAGCAGCCAGGCGCGCTCCACCTGGCGGGTCTCCACGCCCTCTTCGCCGTCGACGCCGACGGTGACGCTCCACTGATCCTCGCTCTTGTCAATCACGGGTGCGGAGTCGTCGTCGGGCACGACGACCTCCTCGAAATCGTCCCCGGGGCCGGACACGCGCGTGTACGCCACCAGGTAGCCCTCCGGGGGTGAGAACGCACCGCCGTTCACCGAGACGAACACCGACCCGTCTTCGAGTTCGAGCCACAGCGGGATCGGCTCCTCGGCCGCCGCGGTCCCGGTCGGCGCCGGGCCGCTCAACGGGATCAGCCGGAGCGTCTGCTCCTCCGGTGCGGCTTCGTCCAGGCAGGCGATCTGTGTCGAACGCTCGGTGAGCCAGCAGGCGGAGGTCGCGTCGGCGGTCGGTCCGCAGGAGACCGTGTTCTCACCCGCGCCGTGCTCGGAGGTATCGCAGAACTCTGCGGAGACGGATCCACCGCCGGTGAGCGCCGACTCGTCGAGGCTCCAGCCCTCGGCGAGCTCTCCGTCCTCGGTGAACGGGGCGAGCTCGATGACCTCCGTGGCGGCGGCTGCCTGCTCTGCCTGTTCCGTCGGCTTCGCAGTCGGTGTCGGCTCTGCTCCCGGCGCATCACCGCAGGCGGTCAACCCGATGCCCAGCAGCAGGAGAGCGGGAACCGCGATCGCGGCGGTCCGAGCCTTCGCACGTGAAACGGCAGTGGTACGCATCTGCTTCGATCCCCCGGTCAGTAGATTTCATGGCGCACCTCCCACCGTAGACCGTTCGGGGAGGTCGGCCTATCGACCTGATGCACCGATCGAGCTTCAAGCACCCCGATAGCGCGGAAAGAGGTGCTGCAGCGCCGATCGGTGCGCGGAGGTGCGCCGTGGTGAGGTGCACGGAGAGGGCGATCCCGAGCCGGGATCCCGCCGCTTCCCGGAACCGGGAACCCGCAGCCCCCGAACCCCGCAGCACCGCCGCAGACGACGAAGCGGGCCGGATCTCCGTAGAAATCCGACCCGCTTCTGTATTTCGTGAACTCGGGGCCTCACATTTCGTGAAACACCCTTCGTGGGCCCAATCATGAAATCTCAGGGCCCATACGTTTTAAGGGCCCTGGAAGGGCGTCCGGTGTCAAATTCCAGGTTTAGACCAGAACTTTTCCACTGGGGCCTCACCTGGAGCTATATGAATTGGCCTGGTTTGAGTTCCGACCGGTTTTCCTGTCAACCTGTCGGTGACAGAAGTTCCTCGGCCTCAGCATAGTAGGCCTGCTCGACCTCGATCGGGGTACGCATATCGAGCTCCCCGTGGGTCAAGTCCCGGGTGGTGGTGTAACGGTTGGTCCTTCGTGGTGATGGGGTCAGGCGCTGAGCTCGAGAACGGTATC